>NZ_PGLR01000033.1 GCF_002803095.1 Pseudomonas sp. ZH-FAD
CCATTGCACAGGCCGATCTGGATCGTGACGCGCTCTGTGGCGCTGAGTTCGTGATAGGACATGGGGCAACACCTTACCGAAATGGTCGGGTGTTGCACTCAGTTTTTGCGGCCGCCCTCTTTATCGGGTCGAATAAAAACACCATCAATTCGCTTGCCCGCCCAGCTCTTAACGCTAGCCTGAAGAATATCGGGTCTAAAGCTCTCCAGAGCCGCTAGCCATACCGAGGCCTTGAGTACGAATAAGCCCGCATTCCAGTAGTAGCCGCCCTCATCCAGATAGGCTTGAGCGGTGTCCCGATCGGGCTTCTCGACAAAACGCTCAACGGTAGCAACTACCTCTTTGTCAGAAGTCACCTTGATATAGCCATAGCCCGTTTCAGGCCTGTCAGGCGTAATGCCGAGGATGACAATGTTGCCTTCAACCGCAGATTCAACCGCCCGATACATCGCAACGCGGAAAGCCTCGTCGTCAGTGATGGCCTGATCCGCAGGGGTAACTACAAGGACTGGATCTGCTCCCGATTCGCGCGCAGCGAGGGCAGCCAGAGTCAGCGCTGGTGCGGTATTACGCCCTACCGGCTCTAGCAGGAATGTTGCATTGTCGACCCCAAGCTCCCTGAGTTGCTCTTGTGCCAAAAAGCGGTGTTCTTCATTGCATACGATGTAGGGCGAAGAAGGCGCATCATTTGACTCACTACCACCCAGAAGACGCTTGATGGACTGCTGGAACAAACTGTCGTTGCCTACCAGGCAAAGGAACTGCTTTGGAAAGCCTGACCGCGATAGCGGCCACAGTCGCGTACCTGATCCGCCGCACAGTACTACTGGTTGAATAGGGTTAGTTGACGTCATGAAACATTGAACCTGTGTGGTGGGTACTGATCAAGGTAATGGCAGGCCGGTTTTCCGGCCCAACCAAACTCTAGATAGAGCGACAAAGCCGCAGATTTACTGGGCGTGTCCGCAAAGGAATGGCAACGGCTCACCCCATCCCTGTCTCCTCATCAATGCCCGGTAACAGGATGTCCACATCACTGCTCTGGTCAACATAGCGTTCTCGCAATGCATCAGCCAAAGCACGTCTAGCCGGCTTGTCGCCGTGCACCAGACGAATTTCATTTGGCCACGCGCTCATGCGGGTGACAAACCTTACCAGCCCTAACTGATCGGCATGAGCTGAATAACCGCCTATGGTATGCACCTGAGCACGAATGTCATAGCGCTGCCCGTCAAATTCCACATAGCCACTACGCGGGCCAAAGCGCTGGATTTGCCTTCCTGGCGTGCCATCCGCCTGGTAGCCGACGAAGAGCACGTCATGCCGTGCATCTCCGAGCATGGCTTTCAGGTAGTTGACGATGCGCCCACTGGAGCACATACCGTTGCCTGCGATGACGATAGCCGGCTGAGCGGTTTGCGTCAGGCGGTTGACCATCGCCAGGTGGGCCTGGTGGCTATCGACCGTTAGCAGGTTGCGGAAAGCCAGTGGGTTACGGCCTTTGGCCAATCGCGCCCTCGCCTCTGCATCCCAAAACTGATCAAGCTCGCGATAAACCGAAGTGAAGCGGCTGGCCAACGGAGAGTCGAGGATGATGGGCAAACTTGCCCACTCGAGGGCTGGCGCTTTACTGGTGTTCGGCCCGGAAGCACTCGACTGAGCCTTCGCTGACTCTTTCAGCGCTCTGCGATGGATGATGTCCTCAAGTTCGTAGAGCAGCTCTTGAGTGCGACCAATACTGAAGGCAGGGATCAGAACCGTGCCCTGGTTGCTCAGCGCATGTTCGAGCACTTTTTCCAGTCGCGCGCGACGACTGCGACGATCCTCATGCAGGCGGTCGCCGTAGGTGCTTTCGATGACCAGAATATCGGCTTTGTATGGGGCTTTAGGCGCCGGGAGGATTGGCGCATGAGGTGCGCCCAGGTCGCCAGAGAACACGATGCGTTTCTTCTCGCCCGTCTCGGGGTAGTGCAGATCAACCTCGACGTAGGCCGAGCCGAGGATGTGGCCAGCACGCTGCAAACGAATGCGAGCGTTGAGCTGCGGCGTGTCGATTAAGCTGAACCACTGCTTGTAGGGCAAGGCGGCGATGCGCTGCTCGATCAGTTTGAGGTAGCGCTCGACTTGTTTCTGGTCGCGGCTGAAACCGAGCTTGAAGGCATCCTCGAGGACGATGGGTAACAACTTGGCCGACGGTTCGCTGCAGAGAATCGGTCCTTTGAAGCCAGCCGCTAACAAATAGGGTATGCGGCCCACGTGGTCGATATGAACATGAGTCGCGACCAGAGCCTTGATGCCGTCCAGAGAGAAGTCGATTGCGAGCCTGCCCGCGCCTGCCCGACCTTCAGGGGAAGTTTCAGCGCCTTGAAAGAGGCCGCAGTCAATCAGCAGTGCGTGCTCATCATCCATCTGTAGCTGATGGCATGAGCCAGTCACACCTGTTACGGCGCCGTGATGAACAATGGAGGGGTGCCGCACGAGTCAATCCCTTAACGCTGGCAAAATTTAAAGGGACTCGGCCCAGTAGTGCGGATGACCGCTCAGAGAATGGTAATTAACTGAACCAGCTGGAAATTTGGCAACAGCGTGCCCTGTGAAAGCCCGCTCATTTTGCCGGTTTTCCATGATTTCGCAAGCATGACAAAGCGCAGTCACTCGTCCTCGTTGACCCGGTCGCGCAACTCCTTGCCTGGCTTGAAATGCGGCACGAACTTGCCGTCCAGACGTACCGACTGACCGGTTTTCGGGTTACGTCCCACACGCGGTGCGCGGTAGTGCAGCGAGAAGCTGCCAAAGCCGCGAATTTCGATGCGATCCCCCGTGGCCAATGCCTGGGACATTTGCTCCAGCATGGTCTTGATGGCCAACTCAACATCCTTGGAGGACAGCTGACCCTGATGAGTGACAATTCTTTCGATCAACTCCGACTTGGTCATGGTTTTCCCTTCTTTTTCAAGCGGCTAGAAGACTCGACGGTTCGGTTGTAGCACGCGGGTCAGCTTTTGAACAGCCCAAAAAACAAGGTGTTAGCGAGTTTTGCGGTTAGTTGTGAAAACGAGGGCTTTACGTAGGCGATCTACCTCGAGGTGAAGCTTTTGGGTATGGGCTCGATATTGCGGGATCGCCGCCATTCGCCGCGGGGCGCGGCTCCTACAGGGGGGAGCGTTGTTTTGCGGTTTGGTGTGGGAGCCCCGTCTCGGGGCGAAGCTTTCTCTGGCCCCTGGCTCGGTAAGCTAAGCTGAACTGGCGAACGCTAACGGAAGGGAATCCGATGACTGAGAAACGCTACGCCGCGCATAAGCTTCGTGATGGACGCTGGTCCAGTAGCGGGCAAATCTATCTTGTCACTACCGTAACCAATGGTCGCATCCCTGTCTTTGCTGATTTCTCAGCGGCGCGCACGCTCATACAAATCATTCGCCAGGATGAGCTGCTTGGATCGCACCAAACGCTCTGCTTTGTCGTGATGCCTGATCATCTGCATTGGCTGTTGCAACTGCAGAGTGAGGACCTGACCCGCTTGGTGGGCAGGGTCAAATCCATTTCCGCCAAGCGCCTGGGTAGGCCGATATGGCAAAAGGGATTCCATGATCATGCGTTGCGCCGGGAGGAGGATGTTCGGAGTGTGGCGAGATATGTGGTGGCAAATCCTTTAAGAGCTGGACTTGTGGAGCGAGCGGGTGATTATCCGCATTGGGATGCGGTGTGGATATGAGGGCGGTTGGGCGACGTTTTTGGGCATAGGCTTGGCATTGCTGGATGGCTACCATTCGCCGCGAGGCGCGACTCCTACAGGGCAGCGTCGTTTGGTGGATTAGCGTAGGAGCCCCGCCTCGGGGCGAAGCTTTTTTTGGGCCGGGCGAAGATTGCGGGGCTGATGTTCGCGGCGGGGCGCCGCTCCTACAAGGGCGGTGTCACTGAGGATGCAGAAATGAAAAAGGCGACCCGAGGGCCGCCTTTTTCTTGGATGAATTACCCGAACTTAGTTCTGGTTTTCCATCTGGGCACGGATCAGATCACCAATGGTGGTCGGGCCGGTGCTTTCAACGTCTTGCTTGTTACGCAGTTCCTTCATCGCGTCCTTCTCGTCTTCAACGTCTTTCGACTTGACGGACAGGCTGATGACGCGGGACTTGCGGTCGACGCTGATGATCTTGGCTTCTACTTCGTCGCCTTCTTTCAGGACGTTGCGCGCGTCTTCAACGCGGTCACGGCTGATTTCGGAGGCTTTCAGAGTAGCTTCGATCTCGTTGCCCAGGTCGATGATGGCGCCCTTGGCGTCTACTTCTTTCACAACGCCACGGACGATGGTGCCCTTGTCGTTGATCGAGACGTAGTTGCTGAACGGATCGTCTTCCAGCTGCTTGATGCCCAGGGAGATGCGCTCGCGCTCCGGGTCAACCGACAGGATGACGGTTTCCAGCTCGTCGCCCTTCTTGAAGCGACGCACGGCTTCTTCGCCGGCTTCGTTCCAGGAGATGTCGGACAGGTGAACCAGGCCGTCGATGCCGCCGTCCAGACCAATGAAGATACCGAAATCGGTGATCGACTTGATGGTGCCGGAGATCTTGTCACCCTTGTTGAACTGACCGGAGAAGTCTTCCCACGGGTTGGTCTTGCACTGCTTGATACCCAGGGAGATACGACGACGCTCTTCGTCGATGTCCAGAACCATGACTTCCACTTCGTCGCCGACGTTGACGACTTTCGACGGGTGGATGTTCTTGTTGGTCCAGTCCATTTCGGAAACGTGTACCAGGCCTTCCACGCCCTCTTCCAGCTCGGCGAAGCAGCCGTAGTCGGTGAGGTTGGTGACGCGGGCAACAACGCGGGTGTTTTCCGGGTAACGAGCCTTGATGGCAACCCATGGGTCTTCGCCCAGTTGCTTCAGGCCCAGGGATACGCGGTTACGCTCGCGATCATACTTCAGAACCTTGACGTCGATCTCGTCGCCAACGTTGACGATCTCGGACGGGTGCTTGATGCGCTTCCAAGCCATGTCGGTGATGTGCAGCAGACCATCTACGCCGCCCAGGTCAACGAACGCACCGTAGTCGGTGAGGTTCTTGACGATACCTTTGACTTGCTGGCCTTCCTGCAGGGATTCCAGCAGAGCTTCGCGCTCGGCGCTGTTCTCGGCTTCCAGGACGCTGCGACGGGAAACGACAACGTTGTTGCGCTTCTGGTCCAGCTTGATGACCTTGAATTCCAGCTCTTTGCCTTCCAGGTGAGTGGTATCACGCACCGGACGGACGTCAACCAGGGAACCCGGCAGGAACGCGCGGATGCCGTTGACGTCAACAGTGAAGCCGCCTTTGACCTTACCGTTGATAACGCCCTTGACCACTTCTTCAGCGTTGAACGCAGCTTCCAGAACCAGCCAGGACTCAGCGCGCTTGGCTTTCTCGCGGGACAGCTTGGTTTCACCGAAGCCATCTTCAACCGCGTCCAGCGCAACGTGGACTTCGTCACCGACCTTGATGGTCAGCTCGCCTTGTTCGTTGAAGAACTGGTCGAGCGGGATGACGCCCTCGGACTTCAGGCCGGCGTGAACGGTAACCCAGTCACCGTCGATGTCGACCACGATACCGGTGATGATGGCGCCCGGCTGCATGTCGAGGGATTTCAGGCTTTCTTCAAATAGTTCTGCAAAGCTTTCGCTCATGTTGATTCCTGTTGATCAAGGGCGGGGATTCGCCCAAACCACACTCCAGACAATGTGGGTTCGTTCATGTGAAAAGAGGCCTGCAGGACTAGGACTGGTCTCCCGCATGCCTCCTGGCGGATTCAGCGATTTAAGGCAATCGAGAATCCTTAACCGGCGAGATCGCGATCAGCGACCTCGCGCAGAATTCGTTCAAGCACCTGCTCGATGGAAAGTTCGGTGGAATCCAGCACGATTGCGTCGGCTGCCGGCTTGAGCGGAGCCACCGCGCGCTGGGTATCGCGCTCGTCGCGCGCCCGTATCTCGTCGAGAAGACTCGCGAGATTAACATCATCGCCCTTGGCCTTCAACTGCAAGTAGCGGCGACGGGCACGTTCCTCGGCGCTGGCGGTGAGGAAAATCTTCAGCGGCGCGTCGGCGAACACCACGGTGCCCATGTCGCGACCGTCTGCCACCAGGCCTGGCATCTCCTGAAACGCGCGCTGACGCTGCAGCAGCGCTTCGCGTACGGCAGGCAGCGAGGCAACCATGGAAGCGCCCGCCCCTATCTGCTCGTTACGGATGGCGTCGGTCACCTCCTCGCCTTCGAGGATGATGCGCTTGTCGATGAACTGCACATCCAGATGCGCGGCCAGCTGCTTGAGCGACTCTTCGTTGGTCAGGTCGATGCCGTGGTTGCCAGCGGCGAAGGCCAGCAGGCGATAGAGCGCACCGGAGTCGAGCAGATTCCAGCCCAGTTGCTTGGCCAGCAGAGCGCAAAGCGTGCCCTTGCCCGACCCGCTCGGCCCGTCGACGGTGATTACCGGGGCGTTCATGCGTTGCCCTCTACGGCCACGTTGATACCGACTTCAGCTGCCAGGGCAAGGAAGTTGGGGAAGGAGGTGGCGACGTTGGCGCAGTCGTGAATACGGATTGGCGCACTGGCGCGCAGCGAGGCGACGCTGAAGGACATGGCGATACGGTGATCGCCATGCGCCCAGACTTCGCCACCGCCAATGGCGCCGCCTTCGATGATGATGCCGTCCGGGGTCGGCTCGGCCTTCACGCCCAGCGCGATCAGGCCGTCGGCCATGACCTGGATACGGTCGGACTCTTTCACGCGCAGCTCTTCGGCGCCGCGCAACACGGTGCGACCTTCGGCACAGGCAGCGGCGACGAACAGTACCGGGAATTCATCGATGGCCAGCGGCACCAGGTCTTCCGGGATATCGATGCCTTTCAGCTTGGCCGCACGCACGCGAATGTCGGCCACGGGCTCGCCGCCGACTTCACGCTGGTTTTCCAGGGTGATGTCGCCGCCCATCAGCTTGAGAATGTCGATCACGCCAGTGCGGGTCGGGTTGATGCCGACGTGCTCCAGCACCAGTTCGGAGCCTTCAGCGATGCTGGCAGCGACCAGGAAGAAAGCAGCCGAGGAAATATCCGCCGGCACTTCGATGCGCGTGGCGGTCAGCTTGTGGCCGGACTCGACGCTGGCAGTGCTGCCCTCGACGCTGACCGGGTAGCCGAAGCCGCGCAGCATGCGCTCGGTGTGATCACGGGTCGGCGCCGGCTCGGTCACCGAGGTGTTGCCAGCGGCGTACAAGCCGGCCAGCAGCAGGCAGGATTTGACCTGGGCGCTGGCCATGGGCATTTCGTAGGCCATGCCGGTCAGGCGCTGACCGCCCTTGATGGTGAGCGGCGGACGGCCTTCCGGGCCAGTCTCGATCACCGCACCCATTTCACGCAGCGGCTTGGCCACGCGATTCATCGGGCGCTTGGACAGCGAAGCATCACCGGTCAAGGTGGTGTCGAACGGCTGCGCGGCCAACAAGCCGGAGAGCAAGCGCATGGAGGTGCCGGAGTTACCCATGTACAGCGGGCCGGCCGGTGCTTTCAGGCCATGCAGACCAACGCCATGAATGGTCACGCGGCCGTGGTGCGGGCCTTCGATGACCACGCCCATATCGCGGAATGCCTGCAGCGTGGCCAGGGCGTCTTCACCCTCGAGGAAGCCTTCGACCTCGGTGGTGCCTTCGGCCAGCGAACCCAGCATGATCGAGCGGTGCGAAATGGATTTGTCACCGGGTACGCGGATACGTCCAGCCAGCGAGCTACCAGGTTTTGCCAGGAAAATCAGATCGGTCGAGTGCATAGCGTCCACATAGGCCCTGCGGGCCAGAATTTTGCTGAAATGTTCGCGGGCCACGCGGGCGCGGGTGAACACGCCCAGCAGTTGATGCCCATCCCCGGCGTCGACCGCATCGCGCAAGGCGTCGAGGTCGTCGCGAAAAGCATCCAATGTGCGCAGCACGGCCTCGCGGTTGGCGAGGAAGATATCGTGCCACATCACCGGATCACTGCCGGCGATCCGCGTGAAGTCGCGGAAACCGCCAGCGGCATAGCGGAAAATTTCCAGGTTCTCGCTGCGCTTGGCCAGCGAGTCGACCAGGGTAAAGGCCAGCAGGTGCGGCAGATGGCTGGTGGCGGCGAGCACCTGGTCGTGATGTTCGACCTCCATCGCCTCGACATCCGCCCCCAGCTCGCGCCACAGCCCTTCGACCAGCGCCAGAGCCGCCTCGTCGCTGTGCTCGCAGGGCGTCAGGATGACCTTGTGGCGCCGGAACAACTCGGCGTTGGCCGCCTCCACCCCGCTCTGCTCGGACCCCGCAATGGGATGACCAGGAACCAGACGCACAGCCTTGCCGGAAAATGCCAGACGCGCCGCGCGCACGACATTACCCTTGGCGCTACCGACGTCGGTCAGCACGGCATTGCCGAGGTCCAGCGCGGCCAGTTGAGCGAGCACCTTCTCCATGGCCAGGATAGGCACTGCCAGCTGGATGACATCAGCCCCCTGACAGGCGGCAGCAAGGTCGCTCTCGCAACGATCGACAACGCCCAACTGCACCGCCAGACGACGCGATTCGGCATCCAGATCGACCCCCACCACCTCCCGGCACAGACCACGCTCACGCAGGCCCTTGGCGAAGGAGCCACCGATCAGGCCGAGGCCGACCACCACCAGGCGGCCGATCTTAGGAGCATTGGATTGCACTGCAGTGACAGTCACGCCGACAGCACCTTGGCCAGCGCCTCGAGGAAGCGTGCGTTCTCTCTCGGCAGGCCGATGGAGACGCGCAGGAAATTCGGCATGCGATAACCGGCCATTGGCCGCACGATCACCCCTTCACGCAGCAGCGCCTGGTTGATCGCGGCGGTGTCGCGCCCAAAATCGATGGCGATGAAATTGCCTTTGGAGGGAATCCAGCTTAGCCCCAGCTCACGCAGACCGTCCTGCAACTGCTGCATGCCGGCGTCGTTGAGGCGGCGCCCCTCAGCCAGGTAATCGGCATCGGCCAGCGCGGCGCAGGCGGCGGCCAACGCGAGGCTGTTGACGTTGAACGGCTGGCGCACGCGGTTGAGCACATCGGCGATGGCCGGCGAGCTGATGGCGTAGCCGACACGCAACGAAGCAAGGCCGTAGGCCTTGGAGAAGGTGCGCGAGACCAGCAGGTTCGGATAGCGCGCCAGGTAATCGAGACCGTCTGGCAGCTCGTCGCCTTCGGCGTACTCGATATAGGCTTCGTCCAACACCACCAGCACCGATTCCGGCACTTGGGCCAGGAAGACTTCCAGCGCATCCGGCCCGAACCAGGTACCGGTCGGGTTGTTGGGGTTGGCAATGAAGACGACGCGGGTGTTGTCATCGATGGCGGCAAGCATCGCCTGCAGGTCGTGAGCGTAATCCTTGGCCGGCACGATCTTGCCCTGCGCGCCGACCGCCTGGGTGGCGATGGGGTAAACCGCGAAGGCGTAGTCGCTGAACACGGCGTTGAGACCAGGTGCCAGATAGGCACGGGCAACCAGTTCGAGGATGTCGTTGGAGCCATTGCCCAACGTCACCTGCGCGGCGTCGACACCGTAGCGGGCAGCCAACGCAGTCTTGAGGGTGAAGCCATTGCCATCCGGGTAGCGGGTCAGTTCGTCCAGTTCGGCGCGAATCGCTGCCAGCACCTTGTCGCTCGGGCCGAGCGGGTTCTCATTGCTGGCCAGCTTGACGATACCGGCCGGATCGAGCCCCAGCTCACGGGCCAACTCGTCGACTGGCTTGCCTGGTACGTAGGGGGACAGCTTTTGCACGCCTGGCTGGGCCAGGGCGATGAAATCACAGCTCATGTACAAACCTCTTCAATCCAATTGCTCGCGGCACGCCCTACCCTCACCCCTAGAACCGTTTCGGCAGCGGCTGCAAGACCGCGTTCCGCAGGCTACATCCCAACTTAGAGACGCCTGCGATTCGCTCCCCTCGCCCTCCGGGAGAGGGGTTGGGGGTGAGGGGGCTTTCAGCGATCAGAAGCAATCCGCTCACTAGCCACCCGATAAATCTCCTGCAACACAGCCTCGGTTTCCTTCAAGGCCTGATCATTCCAAAAGCGCAGCACCATGATGCCTTCACGCTCTAAATCCAACGTTCTTGCAGCGTCGTCCTCACCACCGTGCTGAGAACCGTCCAACTCCACCGCCAATTTCGCCGCTTCACAGTAGAAGTCGAGGATGTAAGGCGGCAACGGGTGCTGCCGACGAAACTTCAAACCGCCCAACCGCCCCGAGCGCAGGCAATACCACAGACGGACCTCGGCATCGGTTGCCGTCGTGCGCAATTCCCGCGCACGTTGCTTATGCCATGCGGGAAGCGGTCTGTGCTTGGGTGGCATCCTTGCCCTCTCTTTGAATGGTGATAACCCCACCCTCACCCCCGGCCCCTCTCCCGGAGGGAGAGGGGAGACAAGCAAAACAGCGCAGGGCTGAAATCTATGTCAGGGCTAACGATCGTACTGACTGCACGTGATTGATCAAACGTTCACCGTACACCTCCCCTCTCCCTCGGGAGAGGGGCCGGGGGTGAGGGGCTTTACCTCAGAGCACCGCCTTCGGATAAGAGCCCAATACCTTCAGCGCTACAGCTTCCTGGGCGAGCTTCTCCAACACATCCTTGATCAGCGGATCGCGGTGATGGCCGACAAAATCAATGAAGAACACGTAGGTCCACTTACCACTGCGCGAAGGACGAGTCTCGATGCGAGTCAGGTCGATGCCGTTGTTGTGGAACGGCACCAGCAATTCATGCAGCGCACCCGGCTTGTTGCGCATGGAGACGATGATCGAGGTCTTGTCGTCGCCGGTCGGCGGCACTTCCTGGCTGCCGATGATAAGGAAGCGCGTGGAGTTGTCCGGGCGATCCTCGATCTTTTCCGCCAGCTTGGTCAGGCCATACAGATTGGCCGCCATGTCGCCGGCGATGGCCGCACTGTTCCACTCGCTCTTCACGCGCCTGGCCGCATCGGCGTTGCTGGAGACCGCCACGCGCTCGACATTCGGGTAGTGCGCATCGAGCCACTTGCGGCACTGCGCCAGCGACTGGGCATGGGAGTAGATGCGGGTAATCTTGTCGGTCTTGGTGGTTTCACCGACCAGCAGGTGATGGTGAATGCGCAGCTCGACTTCGCCGCAGATCACCATGTCGTGCTCGAGGAAGCTGTCGAGGGTGTGGTTGATCGCGCCTTCGGTAGAGTTCTCCACGGGCACCACGCCGAAGTTGACCGCACCGGCAGCCACCTCGCGGAACACCTCGTCGATGGCCGCCATCGGCACGCTGATCACCGCATGACCGAAGTGCTTCATCGCCGCTGCCTGGCTGAAGGTGCCTTCAGGGCCGAGATAAGCGACTTTCAACGGGTTTTCCAGCGCCAGGCAGGAGGACATGATTTCGCGGAACAACCGCGCCATTTCCTCATTGCCTAGCGGGCCCCGGTTGCGCTCCATCACGCGTTTGAGCACCTGAGCTTCGCGCTCGGGGCGGTAGAAGACGGGCGACTCGCCCTCCTTCAACTCCTTCATTTTCACTCGCGCGACTTCTTCGGCGCAGCGCGCACGGTCGCTGATCAGCTCGAGGATGCGCTCATCGAGGTTGTCGATGCGTACCCGCAGCGCTTGCAGTTCCTGCTCGGAGATTACATCCGTCATTAGGCATGCTCCTTCTCGAACTCGGCCATATAGGCCACCAGCGCCTCGACCGCATCCATACCAACGGCGTTGTAGATCGAGGCACGCATACCACCGACCGAGCGATGCCCTTTCAGGTTGAGCAGGCCGCGCTCATCGGCACCAGCGAGGAAAGCCTTGTCCAGCTTCTCGTCAGCCAGACGGAACGGCACGTTCATCCAGGAACGCGCGTTGTGGGCGATGGGGTTGCTGTAGAAATCGCTGTCGTCGATGGCCTTGTACAGCAGATCCTTCTTGGCGCGGTTGATGCGCTCCATGGCCTCGACACCACCCTGCTCCTTCAGCCACTGGAAAACCAGGCCGGAGAGGTACCAGGAATAGGTCGCCGGGGTGTTGTACATCGAACCGTTATCGGCGGAAATCTTGTAGTCGAGCATGGTTGGGCAGCTGGAACGGGCGCGACCGAGCAGGTCTTCGCGGACGATCACCACCACCAGGCCGCTGGGGCCGATGTTCTTCTGCGCGCCGGCGTAGATCAGGCCGAACTGCGACACATCGATGGGGCGCGAGAGGATGTCCGAGGACATGTCCACCACCAGCGGGGTATCGCCGACCTGCGGCACCCAGTCGAACTGCAGACCGCCGATGGTCTCGTTGCTGCAGTAGTGTACGTAGGCCGCGTTCTTCGACAGTTGCCAGTCGTTCTGCCCGGGGATGGCGAAGTAGTCGTGCGCCTTGGCACTGGCAGCCACGTTAATGGCGCCGTAGCGACGCGCCTCTTCGATGGCCTTCTTCGACCAGATGCCGGTGTCGACGTAGTCGGCCACGCCATCTTCCGGCAACAGGTTCAACGGAATCTCGGCGAACTGCTGGCTGGCACCGCCCTGCAGGAACAGCACCTTGTAGTCACTGGGCACAGCGAGCAGATCGCGCAGGTCCTGCTCGGCCTGGCTGGCGATGGCCACGTACTCGTCACTGCGATGGCTCATCTCCATCACCGACAGGCCCTTGCCTTGCCAGTCGAGCATCTCGGCCTGGGCGCGTTGCAGTACAGCGGTCGGCAGCGCGGCGGGGCCGGCGCAGAAGTTAAAAGCTCGCTTGCTCACGTCTGTCTCTCTCAGATTCACAGAACGCCACCACCTGGCGATGGCATGTCCACACTGCCGATGGGTATCGCTGCGCTCAACCCACCCTACGCTCTGTGGGAGGCGCTTTAGCGGCGACAGTCGCGGCTAAAGCCCCTCCCACAGGCTCTCACTCCTCACTGCCTTCCTCGGCGTCGGCGACCGGTGCATCGGCGCTTTCGGCGACTTCAGCGCCCTCTTCGCCTTCGACCAGTTCGTCCTCTTCCACCGCAGTCGGCTCCTGCACACGTTCCAGGCCAACCAGGGTCTCGTCCTTGGCCAGCTTGATCAGGGTCACACCCTGAGTGTTACGGCCGGAGCTGGACACTTCGTCGACACGGGTGCGCACCAGGGTGCCCTGGTCGGAAATCAGCATGATTTCCTCGCCATCCTGCACCTGGATGGCACCGACCAGCTTGCCGTTACGCTCGCTGGTGACCATGGCGATCACGCCCTGGCCGCCACGACCGCGACGCGGGAACTTGCCCAGAGCGGTGCGCTTGCCGAAGCCTCGTTCGGAGGCAGTGAGAATCTGCGCGCCGGACTCCGGAATCAGCATGGAGATCAGTTGCTGATCCTTGCCCAGGCGCATGCCGCGTACACCGCGGGCGGTACGGCCCATGGTGCGCACCTTGCTTTCGGCGAAGCGCAGCACCTTGCCGGCATCGGAGAACAGCATGACTTCCTTGGCACCGTCAGTGATGGCGGCGGCGATCAGGGTGTCGCCCTCTTCCAGCTTCAGGGCGATCAGACCGGCGCTGCGCGGACGACTGAACTGCACCAGCGGGGTTTTCTTAACGGTACCGAAGGCGGTGGCCATGAAGATGTAGGCGCCGGTCGGTTCGGCGACCAGTTCGGGGGTTTCACCCTCGACTTCTTCGACTTCCTCGGCCTCGACCACTTCAGTGGCTTCGCCTTCGATCACCACGCCTTCGTCGTCCAGGTCTTCGTCGGCACCGGCGCTCTGCTGCAGCGCTTCGAGGTCGATCTGCAGCATCGCGGTGATGCGCTCGCCCTCGTCCAGCGGCAACAGGTTGACCAGCGGGCGACCACGGGCAGCACGCGAAGCCTCGGGAATCTCGAAAGTACGCAGCCAGTACACCTTGCCCTTGCTGGAGAACAGCAGCAGCGTGGCATGGCTGTTGGCAACCAGCAGGTGCTCGACGTAGTCCTCGTCCTTCACCCCGGTGGCGGATTTGCCCTTGCCACCGCGACGCTGCGCCTCGTAGGCGGCCAGCGGCTGACTCTTGGCATAGCCACCATGAGAGATGGTGACGACGCGCTCTTCTTCGGTGATCAGGTCGGCAATGGTCAGATCCTGACGCGAGGCGACGATCTCGGTACGGCGCTTGTCACCGAACTCGGCCTTGACCTTCTCCAGTTCCTCGCGGATGACTTCCATCAGGCGCTCGGGGTTGGTCAGGATGCGGATCAGCTCGCCGATCAGACTGAGGATTTCCTGGTACTCGGCCAGCAGCTTCTCGTGCTCCAAACCGGTCAGGCGGTGCAGACGCAATTCGAGGATGGCCTGAGCCTGCTCCGGCGACAGGTAGTACTTGCCGTCACGCAGGCCGAACTGTGCATCCAGACCTTCAGGACGGCAGGAGTCGGCACCGGCGCGCTCGACCATGGCCTCCACGGCGGACGATTCCCAGGCGGTGGCGATCAGGCGTTCCTTGGCCTCAGCCGGCGTCGGCGAGGCCTTGATCAACTCGATCACCGGATCGATGTTGGACAGGGCTACCGCCTGGCCTTCGAGGATGTGGCCACGCTCACGTGCCTTGCGCAGCTCGTAGACGGTACGGCGGGTCACCACTTCGCGGCGGTGACGGATGAACACCTCAAGCATGTCCTTGAGGTTCATGATCTTCGGCTGACCGTCGACCAGCGCCACGACGTTGATGCCGAACACGCTCTGCATCTGGGTCTGGGCGTAGAGGTTGTTCAGCACCACGTCCGGCACTTCGCCACGACGCAGTTCGATCACTACGCGCATGCCGTCCTTGTCGGACTCGTCGCGCAGCTCGGTGATGCCTTCGATCTTCTTCTCTTTAACCAGCTCGGCAATCTTCTCGATCAGACGCGCCTTGTTCAGCTGGTACGGCAGCTCGGTGACCACCAACTGCTGGCGACCGCCGACCTTGTCGATGTCCTCGACCTCGACGCGGGCGCGGATGTAGATACGCCCACGGCCAGTACGGTAGGCCTCGATGATACCGGCACGACCATTGATGATGCCCGCGGTGGGGAAATCCGGACCGGGGATGTACTGCATCAGGTCATCGACGGTCAGCTCGGGGTTGTCCATCAGCGCCAGGCAGCCGTCGATTACCTCGGTGAGGTTGTGCGGCGGGATGTTGGTGGCCATGCCCACGGCGATACCGGACGAGCCGTTGACCAGCAGGTTCGGCACCTTGGTCGGCATCACCGCCGGGATCTGCTCGGTGCCGTCGTAGTTGGGCACCCAGTCGACGGTTTCCTTGTCCAGGTCAGCCAGCAGCTCATGCGCCAGCTTGGTCATGCGCACTTCGGTGTATCGCATGGCCGCGGCGTTGTCGCCGTCAACCGAACCGAAGTTGCCCTGGCCGTCCACCAGCAGGTAGCGCAGGGAGAAGTCCTGCGCCATCCGCACGATGGTGTCGTACACCGCGGTGTCGCCGTGCGGGTGGTATTTACCGATCACGTCACCGACCACACGGGCGGATTTCTTGTAGGGCTTGTTCCAGTCGTTGCCCAGCTCGCTCATGGCGTAAAGCACACGACGGTGTACCGGCTTCAAGCCATCGCGCGCATCCGGCAGCGCACGCCCGACGATCACGCTCATCGCGTAGTCGAGGTAGGACTGTTTCAGCTCGTCTTCGATATTGACCGGGAGGATTTCTTTGGCCAGTTCGCCCATGAGAAGCCTGGTTCCTTTTTCTGGTGAAACTCCGCGTCATTCTTCCTGAACGCTACGGAGCTCGTCGCGATAGCCTGAAGCCATCAGCGACTCACGACAAATCAACGAGTTATGTCACGATTCGATGCAGTGAAGGAGGCTGCAGTCAGCCCCCTTGAAAACTGCCGGAGATTACCACAAAGCGCGCCACACACCTACCCCGAGCCCCCTCATGGAGAAGCGGAGCAAACGAGACGGAAAGAGGCGAAACGACCAACCTGCAGGAGCTGCCGCACGACCAGTGAACGCAAAGGCTTCGCCCCGAGGGCGGGGGCTCCTACGCCACACCATCGAACACCGCAATCTGTGTAGGAGCCGCGCCCCGCGGCGAATGGCGGCCATTCCACGATATCTGGCCCATGCCGCAAAGGTGGCAAACCGCAAGAAAGCTGCAAAAGCTTCGCCCCAGGGCGGGACTCCCACAAGGAGTAAGCCGAGCTCAATCAGCTCAGTGCAGGCGCTTGCGACACATCAACTGCGCCAGCTTGGCGCTATCAGGGCGTTCGACCACCCCCTTCTCGGTCACGATGTAGTCGACCAAATCAGCCGGCGTCACATCGAACACCGGATTGACGGCATGCACATCCGCCGCGACCCGATGCCCCGCCACCTCCAGCAGCTCACGACCATCACGCTCTTCGAGCACGATGTCTTCGCCGCTTTCCAGACTCATGTCGATGGTCGAGCTGGGCGCCACCACCATCAGGCGCACGCCGTGATGCATGGCGTTGACCGCCAACTGATAGGTGCCGATCTTGTTGGCCACGTCACCATTGGCGGTGATACGGTCAGCCCCGACTATGACCCAGGTGATGCCCTTGGTTTTCATCAGGTGAGCGGCAGCCGCATCGGCATTGAGGCTGACCGGCACGCCATCACCAGCCAATTCCCAGGCAGTCAGCCGCGCACCCTGCAGCCAGGGGCGGGTTTCATCGACATAGACCTGCTCGACCAGACCTTCCAGGTACGCCGCGCGAATCACCCCGAGCGCCGTGCCAAAGCCGCCGGTCGCCAGCGCACCGGCATTGCAGTGAGTCAGCAGCACCTGCGGGTTGCCCTGATGCTTGCGAATCAGCTCCATGCCCAGTTGCGCCATGGTCAGGTTGGCCTCACGGTCGCTGAGATGAATTCCCACCGCCTCGGCCTCCAGCAGAGCCAGGATGTCGTCGCCATCCTTGAGTCGCGCCAGGCGCTCACGCATGCGCTGCAGGGCCCAGAACAGGTTTACCGCGGTAGGACGCGAGCACTCGAGACTGGCAAAATCCGCCTCCAGCGCCTCGCGCCAGTCACCCCCTGCCTGCAGCCGAGCTCGGACGCCCAGCACCAGGCCATAGGCAGCAGCGATGCCGATAGCCGGCGCGCCGCGTACCACCATATCGCGAATCGCGTCAGCCACCTCGGCGGCAGAATCGAAGCGCAACCAGGTCTGCCGATGCGGCAGCAGGCGCTGATCGAGCAGGTACAACGCACCATCGCGCCACTCGATTGCCTGAACCTTCTCCACCGCCAGCAATTGCTCGCGCATCGCGCACTCCATCTGTCACCGCCAAAAAATCGCGGATTATACGCAGACCGACCAAGACCAGCCGAACAATCCAGCACGCCCTCACGACTTCAAGCCAGGTGCGTTCATCTATACACTGGCGATCTTCCTTGCATCGATCAAGCCAGACGGACAATCCCCCATGCCCGAAGCCTCTCTCGACCTGCTGCTCCTGCCCACCTGGCTGGTGCCCGTTGAGCCGGCCGGGGTGGTGCTACGCGACCATGGCCTGGGCATCCGCGACGGACGTATCGCGCTGATCGCGCCGCGCAGTGAAGCCCTGCGCCACCCGGCAACCGAGGTGCGCGAGCTGCCGCAATGCCTGCTTGCCCCCGGCCTGATCAACGCCCACGGCCATGCCGCGATGACGCTTTTGCGCGGTATCGCCGACGACCTGCCACTGATGACCTGGCTGCACGAACATATCTGGCCCGCCGAGGGTAAGTGGGTCGACGAGGATTTCGTCCGCGATGGCACCGATCTGGCCATTGCCGAACAGATCAAGGGCGGCATCAGCTGCTTCTCAGACATGTACTTCTACCCGCAGACCGCCGCCGAACGCGTGCACAATGCCGGCGTGCGCGCGCAGATCACCGTCCCTGTACTGGACTTCCCGGTACCCGGCGCACTCAACGCTGCCGAAGCGCTGCGTACGGGCCTGCAGCTGTTCGATGACCTCAAGCAACACCCGCGTATTCGCATCGCTTTCGGCCCCCACGCGCCTTACACGGTCAGCGACGACAAGCTGGAACAGATTCGCGTACTGGCTGACGAGCTGGATGCCGGCATTCATATGCATGTGCACGAAACCGCGCAGGAAGTGGCCGAAGCCGTCGCCAAGCACGGCGAACGCCCACTGGCGCGCCTGGCTCGTCTCGGCCTGCTCGGCCCGCGCTTCCAGGCGGTGCACATGACGCAGATCGATGACGAGGACCTGGCGCTGCTGGTGGAGCACAACTGCAGTATCGTGCATTGTCCCGAGTCCAACCTCAAACTGGCCAGCGGCTTCTGCCCGGTCGAACGCCTGTGGCAGGCCGGCGTCAACGTCGCCATCGGCACCGACGGCGCCGCCAGCAACAACGACCTCGACCTGCTTGGCGAAACCCGCACCGCCGCCCTGCTGGCCAAGGCCGTCGCCGGCTCCGCCACTGCCCTGAACGCTCACAGCGCCTTGCGCATGGCCACCTTGAATGGCGCCCGCGCACTGGGGCTGGAAACACAGATCGGCTCGCTGGAACTGGGCAAGCTGGCCGATGTGGTCGCCTTCGATCTTTCCGGTCTGGCCCAGCAACCGATCTACGACCCGGTATCGCAGCTCATCTATGCCAGCGGCCGCGACTGCGTGAAGCATTTGTGGGTTGGCGGCAAGCAACTGCTGGATGACGGCCGCCTGACGCGCATGGACGAAAGCGAGCTGATCGCCAAGGCCAGGGAATGGGGAGCCAGGATTGCCAGCAAGTAACACTACTTATCCTCCCCTCTCCCGCTTGCGGGAGAGGGGCCGGGGGAGAGGGCTGCCAGGTAACACCGAGCTACTCGCCTGACCCTCTCCCCAACCCTCTCCCATAAATGGGAGAGGGGGGGGCAGACCGCGCATGAACGAAATAAATGAGCAGCCGATAAACCTTGGGCGCGACAACATTCCCAAACCACTGCGACAAACTGACATACATTGAACGAATCCGCGCCGCCCCACGCCCGTTCTTAAACTGGCAACATAGCGGCGATACGCTTTCCATGCTTTGAATAGAGATGCTTATGAGCAACGTCGACCGCGCCGAAATCGCCAAATTCGAGGCCCTGGCACACCGCTGGTGGGACCGCGAAAGCGAGTTCAAACCTCTGCACGATATCAACCCGCTGCGGGTCAACTGGATCGACGAGCGCGTCGGCCTGGCCGGCAAGCGCGTACTGGACGTCGGTTGTGGCGGCGGCATCCTCAGTGAAGCCATGGCCCAGCGCGGCGCAACGGTGATGGGTATCGATATGGGCGAAGCGCCGCTGTCGGTCGCCCAGCTGCACCAGCTGGAGTCCGGCGTCGAAGTCGACTACCGACAGATCACCGCCGAAGCACTGGCAGAAGAAATGCCGGAACAGTTCGACGTCGTCACCTGCCTGGAAATGCTCGAGCACGTACCCGATCCCTCCTCGGTCATCCGCGCCTGCCACAAGCTGGTCAAACCGGGCGGCCAGGTGTTCTTCTCCACCATCAACCGCAACCCCAAGGCGTACCTGTTCGCCGTGATCGGCGCCGAATACATCCTGCGCCTGCTGCCGCGTGGCACCCACGACTTCAAGAAATTCATCCGCCCATCCGAACTCGGCGCCTGGAGCCGCGCGGCCGGGCTGGAGGTCAAGGACATCATCGGCCTGACCTACAACCCGCTGACCAAGCACTACAAGCTGGAGGCGGACGTAGACGTCAATTACATGATCCAGACGCTGAGGAAAGACTGATGCGTTTGCGCGCTGTACTGTTCGACATGGACGGCACCCTGCTCGACTCGGCGCCGGACTTCATCGCCATCACCCAGGCCATGCGCGCCACTCGCGGCCTGCCGCCACTGGCAGACAAGGCCATACGTGACCAGGTATCCGGCGGCGCTCGCGCCATGGTCGCCTGCGCTTTCGATGAAGACCCCGACTCGGCCGCGTTCGAAGCTCTGCGCCAGGAGTTCCTGGAGCGCTACCAGGAACACTGCGCAGTCCTCACCCGCCCGTTCGACGGCATCGAAGCCCTGCTCGACGACATCGAACAGGCCCGCCTGCTGTGGGGCGTCGCTACCAACAAACCGGTGCGTTACGCCGAGCCGATCATGCAGGGTTTGAATCTGGCCGAGCGCTCGGCAGTGCTGGTCTGCCCGGACCATGTCGAGCAAAGCAAACCCGCGCCGGACATGCTGCTGCTCGCCTGCCAGCAGATGGGCGTCAAACCCGAGGAAGTGCTGTTCATCGGCGATGACGCGCGCGACATCGAATCCGGCCGCGCCGCCGGCTGCCGCACGGCAGCGGTGACCTATGGCTATATCCACCCCGAGGACAACCCACGCAACTGGGGCGCCGACGTGGTCGTGGACCACCCCCAGGAACTGCGTGCGGTGCTCGATCGCGCCCTGTGCAGTTGCTGATCGCGCAAGCCGCCATTCTCCAATTTGGCGGGTTTCACCCGCCCTACCCTCAAGAGTTCTCCGAAGGATCCTCACATGTTCGACTACACCGCCCGCCCAGACCTGCTCAAGGATCGCGTCATCCTGATCACCGGTGCCGGCCGCGGTATCGGCGCGGCCGCCGCCAAGAGCTTCGCCGCCCATGGCGCGACGGTGCTGCTGCTGGGCAAGACCGAGGCCAACCTGAGCCAGGTTTATGACGAGATCGAGGCGGCCGGCCACCCGCAACCGGTGGTGATCCCCTTCAATCTGGAAACCGCCCTGCCGCACCAGTACGACGAACTGGCGGTGATGATCGAGAATGAGTTCGGCCGCCTCGATGGTCTGCTGCACAACGCCTCGATCCTCGGCCCGCGCACGCCGCTGGAACAACTGTCCGGCGACAACTTCATGCGTGTCATGCATGTCAACGTCAACGCCATGTTCATGCTCAGCAGTACCCTGCTGCCGCTGCTGAAACTGTCGCAGGACGCCTCCGTCGCCTTCACCTCCAGCAGCGTCGGTCGCAAGGGCCGCGCCTACTGGGGCGCCTACGCGGTCTCGAAATTCGCCACCGAGGGCCTGATGCAGGTCATGGCTGACGAGCTGGACGGCATCGCCAACGTGCGTGCCAACAGCATCAACCCGGGCGCCACCCGCACCGCCATGCGCGCCCAGGCCTATCCAGGGGAAAATCCGGCGACCCGCCCACTGCCGGAAGAGATCATGCCGCTCTACCTCTACCTGATGGGCCCGGACAGCAAGGGCATCAACGGCCAGGCATTCGACGCCCAGTGATTACCGACCATGGCCCGCTGCCAGTCAGCGAGCCATGGCACGACAAAAATCTGCCGCCGCCCTTGCCAAGCGGCAGCACATTGCCAGCATCGCCGTCAGGCAACCGGCAACCCCTTGCCGATCAGCGCTTTAAAGAACACCTAAGTGACTGACTTCACAAGACTTTAAGCTCGTCTGAACCACCTGGCACGAAATTCGCTCTAACCCTCTCGTCGCACCATCAGCGCCAGAGGTTCAGCTCCATGGTTCCCCCCAGCCAATCCAACACCATCGATTTCGATGCCGCCAAGCTGCAGCGTCTCGGCTTTACCGGCAGTCGCAATCTGCCGCTCAAGCCCGCGAACCTGATAGAGCTGCGCCACCAACTCAGTCTGCAACTGCAGACCAGCCTGGACGTGGAACGAATCCTCACACTGTTCGTTCGTGAAGTGCAGCGTCTGGTGGCGTTCGATGCGCTGGCTTTTCAGCATCCGTCGCATGACCTGCGCCTCGAGCTGGGCGAGCGCGCTCCGCACTCGGCCGGCTATCGCCTGAGCCATGAGGGGGAATACCTGGGTGAGCTGATTTTCCGTCGCAAGCAGCGCTTTGCCGAAGACGAACTGACCCAGCTGGAGTCGCTGCTGGCCAGCCTGCTGTTCCCGCTGCGCAACGCCCTGCTCTACCGCACCGCGCTGCAAAGTGCGCTGCGCGACCCGCTGACCGACACCGGCAACCGCATTGCCATGGATCAGGTGCTGCAGCGTGAGGTGGATCTGGCCCGCCGCAACCTGCAACCGCTGTCACTGCTGATGCTCGATATCGATCACTTCAAGAGCATCAACGACAACCATGGCCACACGCTTGGCGACGAAGTGCTGAAAGCGGTCGCGCAGACTCTGAAGAACCAGTTGCGCAATATCGATATGGTCTTTCGCTACGGTGGCGAGGAGTTTCTAGTGATTCTCTCCGGCACCAGCCGTGAGGGCGCTGCGCTGGTAGGCGAGCGCCTGCGCTTTGCGGTGATGGAACTGCAATGCCTGGATGCCGGCCGCGCCATCGACGTTTCCATCAGCCTGGGCTGCTCCAGCCTGCTGCCGGGCGAGTCTGCCGAAAGCCTGCTGCGCCGTGCCGATAACGCGCTCTATGTGGCCAAACGTGAAGGCCGTAATCGTCTGTTCATGGCCGGTTGAGAGGCTGCTCTGCGTTGCCGGATGAAATCCGGGGCAGCAGAATGAAAAAAGGGACTCCGCAGAGTCCCTTTTTGTTTATCAGCGCTTGCGGCCGAAACCGGGGCGCTGACCATCGCCGGCGGGCGGACGCTTGCCGGGTGTTGCCGGACGTGGCTTGCGCGTCGGACGCTCGGACAACTCGACAGCCGGACGCGGCTGACGCTTCTTCACGTCGCTCGGGCGCTCCGCTACCGGCGTGCCGCGACCGTTTTCACGACGCTCACCGCTGTCTTTGCGTGGGCCACGTGGCGCGCGCTGCTCGCCATCCTCACGGCGCGGCGCACGGCTCGGGCGAGCATTTTCTGCGCCTGCCTGATCCTTCGCCGGACGCAGCACACGCTTGCCACGCACCTCCACCGGTTTGGCCGACTTGCGCTGCAGGCGGTCAAGCTTCTCGCGGGTCTTTTCCTTCATCGCGGGCAATGCCTGCGGGGTCAGGCCCACTTCGGCGCTGAGAATGTCCACTTCACGCTGATCCATCTCTCGCCAGCGCCCCATGGTCAACTCCGAAGTGAGGAACACCGGACCGAAGCGCACACGCTTCAGACGGCTGACCACCAGCCCCTGGGACTCCCACAGGCGACGCACCTCGCGGTTACGCCCTTCCATCACCACGCAGTGATACCAGTGGTTGAAGCCCTCGCCGCCAGGCGCTTCCTTGATGTCGGTGAACTTGGCCGGACCATCTTCGAGCATTACGCCGTTCTTGAGGTTCTCCAGCATTTCCTCGGTCACTTCGCCCCGCACACGCACCGCGTATTCGCGGTCCATCTGATAGGACGGGTGCATCAGACGGTTGGCCAGCTCACCGTCAGTGGTGAACAGCAACAGGCCAGTGGTGTTGATATCGAGGCGACCGATATTGATCCAGCGGCCTTCTTTAGGACGCGGCAGACGATCGAATACAGTGGGACGGCCTTCCGGATCATCACGGGTACAGATCTCACCATCCGGCTTGTTGTAGATCAGCACGCGGCGAACCGAACCGGTGATTTCTTCACGCTTGAGCAAACGGCCATCTAGGGCGATGGCGTCGTTGGCATCGACGCGCTGGCCCAGGGTCGCAGCAGCGCCATTGACCTTGACCCGACCTTCGGCGATCCAGGTCTCGATCTCGCGGCGCGAGGCCAGCCCGAGGCGGGCCAGGACTTTCTGCAGTTTCTCGCCTGTAGGACGCGGTTGTTCGTGCTCAGTCATCGTGGGCACCTCCCGGTGTAGTAGTTGATGATCGAAGGGCGCGCATCATACGCGCTGTAGAGCCCATAGGGTAGACGATGCTGCGGTGATCAAACCAAGAACACGACACTGAAGCGCAGGAGCCCCGCCCCGGGGCGAAGCCTTTGCGTATAGGCCACGTATTATCGACGCCCCGCCATTCTCCGCGAGACGCGGCTCCTACACCGGATATGTGGTCAATACTTGCGCCTTCCGGTGGCCTCCAGCGCCAGCAAGCGCATATCGGCCTCGGCCAGCAGCGCCAGGCGCTCCCCCTTGCCCAGGCGTTTCCAGCCTTTGATTTCCTCACGGCTGCGGCCGCAGCCCAGGCAGATATCCTTTTCGAATTCACAGACCTTGATGCACGGACTCTTGCTCATTGGATCGCCTAAACCAGAAAGGATCGAATGGGCGCAAGAATAAAGGCCGAGGGACAAACAGCGAGATTGAAGTATTCGATAAAGGGCTTAAGCGATCTCAATGCAACGGCTGATCGCCGTCCAGGTCGGCCAGATCATCTTCGACCGCTTCATCCTCTTCGTCCTCTACCAGACGCAGGTCATCGAAATCAGTCTTGAGCCCCTGCTCCATGTCGTCCAGCTCGGCCAGCAAGCTACGGAAGCTGGTTTCCTCGCGAGGCTCGGCGGCTTCGCCGTCTTCCTGCAAGGCCAGATCGGCGCGTGCCTGCAGCCCTGCCGGCACCTCGGCATCGTCGTCCAGCGCCAGCTCGGGCTCCGGTTCCAACTCGCGCAAAGCAGCGAGCGGCGGCAGTTCGTCGAGGCTTTTCAGGTTGAAGTGATCGAGAAAGCCCTTGGTGGTGGCGAACATCGCCGGGCGCCCCGGCACGTCGCGATAGCCCACCACGCGAATCCACTCACGCTCAAGCAGGGTCTTGGTGATGTTGCTGTTGACCGCCACGCCGCGCACGTCCTCGATCTCGCCACGGGTGATGGGCTGGCGATAGGCGATCAGCGCCAGGGTTTCCAGCAGCGCACGGGAGTAACGCTGCGGGCGCTCTTCCCAGAGCCGGCCAACCCATGGCGCGAAACGCTCGCGCACCTGCAGACGATAACCCGAAGCCACTTCTTTCAACTCGAACGCTCGTCCTTCGCAGGACTGCCGGAGGATCTCCAGCGCCGCCTTGAACTGCTCGGGCTCGGGCCGCTCGCCCTCTTCGAAGAGTTCGAAGAGGCGATCGAGCGACTGCGCCTTGCCGGAAGCCAGCAGAAAGGCTTCGAGCAATTGCGCCAGGTCTTTGGGGTCGTTCAGGTTCATTCGGCACGGGCTCGGACGTGGATGACGGCGAAGGGCTCATTCTGCACCAGCTCGACCAGGGATTCCTTGATCAATTCGAGCACCGCCATGAAGGTTACCACCACGCCGAGACGCCCTTCCTCGGCGGTGAACAGCTCGACGAAAGGTACGAAGGCTCCGCCCTTGAGGCGCTCCAGCACTTCACTCATGCGCTCGCGGGTGGACAGCGCCTCGCGGGTAACCTGGTGGCTTTCGAACATGTCGGCGCGGCGCAGCACCTCGGCCATCGACAGCAACACCTCTTCCAGGCTGACGTCCGGCAGCAGCTTGCGCGCGCGGGCTTCGGGTGCATCCAGCCTGGGCACGGTCACGTCGCGGCCAACGCGCGGCAGTTCGTCGATCCCCTCGGCAGCGGCCTTGAAGCGCTCGTATTCCTGCAGGCGACGAATCAGCTCGGCGCGCGGGTCGTCCTCTTCTTCCTCGGCCTCGGTGGAGCGCGGCAGCAGCATGCGCGACTTGATCTCGGCCAGCATGGCGGCCATCACCAGGTATTCGGCAGCCAGCTCCAGACGTACCGAATGCATGAGTTCAACGTAGCCCATGTACTGCTTGGTGATCTCGGCCACCGGGATATCGAGGATGTCGATGTTCTGCTTGCGGATCAGATACAGCAGCAGGTCCAGCGGACCCTCGAAGGCTTCGAGGAAAACTTCCAGGGCATCCGGGGGAATGTACAGGTCCAGCGGCAATTCGGTGACCGCCTCACCATAAACCAGGGCGAACGGCAGCTCCTGCTGGGCGCCGGCCTGGTTGTCCGGGGTTGGCGTGGCGGGCTCACTCATCGACTGGCGCTCCTTCAGCGGTAATTCAGGCCCATGGCCATGCGTACTTCGGCCAGGGTTTCGCGCGCTTCGTCACGCGCGCGCTCGGCGCCTTCGGCGAGGATGCTGCGCACCAGATCCGGACTTTCCTCGTAGTCGATGGCGCGCTGCTGCAGGGGCATCAGCTCGGCCTGCAAAGAGGAGCACAGCGCGCTCTTGCAGTCGAGGCAACCAATCGAGGCGCTGCGACAGCCCTCGATCACCCAGTGCAATTGCTCGTCACCTGAGTACAGCTGATGCAGCGACCAGACCGGGCAACGCTGCGGCTCACCCGGATCGTCACGGTGCACACGTGCCGGATCGGTGGGCATGCGCCGCAGTTTTTCCTCGAGCTCGGCATCGCTATCGCGCAGGAATATCGCGTTACCGCTGGACTTGGCCATCTTCTGTCCATCCAGGCCAGGCACCCGCGAAAACTCGGCAAGAATCGGCTGCGGCTCGCTCAGAATCACCTTGCCGCCACCTTCCAGATAGCCGTATAGGCGCTCCTGGTCGCCGAGGGTGATGCTGGTCTGTTCCTTGAGCAGCGCCCGCGCCGTCTCCAGCGCCTGTACGTCACCCTGCTCCTGATAGGCCTTGCGCAAGTTGCTGTAGAGCTTGCCCACCTTCTTGCCCAGCTTGCCGATGGCCGCTTCGGCCTTCAGCTCGAAATCCGGCTCGCTGCCGTACAGGTGGTTGAAGCGGCGCGCCACTTCACGGGCAAACTCGATGTGCGGAAGCTGATCGGCACCGACCGGCACCTGTCCGGCGCGGTACAACAGGATATCCGCAGCCTGCAGCAGCGGGTAACCGAGAAACCCGTAGGTGGAGAGATCCTTGCTGCCCTGGTGCTCCTGCTGCTCCTTGTAGGACGGCACGCGCTCGAGCCAACTGAGTGGGCAGATCATCGACAGCAACAGGTGCAGCTCGGCGTGTTCCGGCACCTGCGATTGCACGAACAACGTCGCGGAGCTGGGACTTACGCCTGCAGCCAGCCAATCTACCGCCATATCCATGACGTGCTGGGAAAGCTGGCCGGCATCGGCGTATTCGGTGGTCAGGGCGTGCCAGTCGACAATGCAGAAGAAGCAGTCGTACTCGTGCTGCAACTTCACCCAGTTCTTCAGCACACCGTGGTAATGCCCGAGGTGAAGACGACCGCTCGGACGCATCCCTGACAGCACCCGACGCTCGGAGTCGTTAAGGCTCAAACCGTTCTACCCAAAATCCAGACAAGGCCAGGGAGTATAGGGTAGCTGCGCCCACAACGGAAAAGCCGCCGTCAGGGATGTTCTGAAAAAGCGATGAATCGTCACTCCCGCGAAGGCGGGAGCCAGGTCATTCGAAGGCTCTGGATGCTAGCCTGCGCGGGCAAGACGGTTTACCTCAGAGATCGCTGAACGGCGTCGGATCGCCGCAACCGACACGCAGGACTTCCGGGCTGTCGTCCGCAAGGTTGACCACGGTGGACGCTTCCAGCCCGCCAAAACCACCGTCGATGATCAGGTCGACGTGATGCTCGAGGACCTGGCGCATTTCGTAGGGGTCGGACATGGGCAAGTCATCGCCCGGCATGATCAGGCTGACGCTCATGAGCGGCTCGCCCAATTGCTCCAGCAACGCCAGGGCGATCGGGTGGCTGGGTACGCGAATGCCGATGGTACGGCGCTTGGGGTGCAGCAACATGCGCGGCACTTCGCGAGTGGCGTTGAGGATGAAGGTGTAAGGACCCGGGGTGTGATTCTTCAGCAAGCGGAAGGCTGCAGTGTCGACCTTGGCGAACAGGCCAATCTGCGAAAGATCACGGCAGACCAGGGTGAAATTGTGCTTGTCGTCGAGCTGACGCAGACGACGAATGCGCTCTACGGCATTCTTGTCACCGATCATGCAGCCCAGTGCATAGGAGGAGTCGGTCGGATAGACCACCACGCCGCCGCCACGAATGATTTCCACGGCCTGTTTTATCAGGCGCGCCTGTGGGTTTTCCGGGTGAACCTGGAAAAATTGACTCACACTTGCTCCCGGCTCATGAAGTGACAGCGGATGGCTGTGCATGTTCGAAGCGCTCCCAGAGCGCAGTCAGGTCATCAGGCAACGGGCGATACATGCCCAACTCGGACCAGTCGCCAGGCGCATGGAAATCACTGCCGACACTGGCCATCAAGCCGAACTCACGCGCCAGAATCGCCAGGCCACCGACTTGTTCGGCCGGCTGCATGCCATTGACCACTTCCAGGGCATGGCCTCCAGCCGCCGCGAAATCAGCCACCAAGCGTCGACGCTTACTGCGAGTAAAGTCGTACTGCCACGGATGCGCCAGGCTGATCCAGGCTCTGGCCGAACGCAGGGTGGCGACGGTTTCTTCCAGCATAGGCCAGTGCTGCTTGACGTCACCCAACTTTCCCGAGCCCAGCCACTTGCGAAACGCCTCGGCGCGATCGCGCACATGGCCGGCGCGCACGAGAAATTCGGCGAAATGTGGTCGGGCCGGCGCATTGCCACTATCGCCCAGTTCCTGCTGAACGGCCCGCGCGCCCTCCAGAGCGCCTGGCATACCTTTGGCGGCGAGGCGTCGGTCGATCTCTTGCGCACGCTGCCAGCGCCCATGGTGCAAGGCATCGATGGCAGCACACAGCGCCGGCGCCTCGCGTTCGAAGGCATAGCCCAACACGTGGATGGTCGCTCCACCCCAGGTGCAGGACAGCTCGATGCCATTGATCAGTTGCATATCCAGAGCCGTCGCTGCGCGGCGTGCTTCATCCAGCCCTTCCAGGGTGTCGTGATCGGTCAGTGCCAGCAGCCGCACGCCACGCTCATGCGCCCGGGCCACCAGTACGGCGGGGGCCAGGGCGCCATCGGAGGCGGTGCTGTGGCAGTGCAGATCGACAATCATGGCGGCGCTTTCGTTGAGATTGATGTTTGTTATTATGCCCCACATTAGCGCCAAGCAGGCCGTTGAAAAACGTAGGCGAGGCAGCCAGTGCAAGGCAAAAACAGGCGAAAAAGCGGAGTTTACGAGTTGTAAATGAGCATTTTGAGCCTGTTTTTAACGCAGCAATGGCAACGTAGGTAGTTTTTCAACAGCCTGCTAGGCAGTCGCCGTGTGGCGCAAATACTTCATCCCTCCCCGCTTCGACCCTAGATAAGGACTGAGATGCTCTACGCCATCATCGCCACCGACGTCGAAAACTCCCTGGAAAAACGCCTGGCCACCCGCCCTGCTCACCTCGCTCGTCTGGAGCAGTTGAAGCAGGAAGGTCGCCTGCTGCTGGCCGGCCCGCACCCGGCCATCGACAGCAATGATCCAGGCCCGGCAGGCTTCAGCGGCAGCCTGGTGGTTGCCGAGTTCGACTCCCTTGAAGCTGCCCAGCAGTGGGCCGACGCCGACCCGTACCGCACAGCCGGCGTGTATGCCAACGTTTTGGTCAAACCCTTCAAGAAAGTGCTGCCCTGACGAAGTGCCACCCACGCTGCTTTCGCACACAAGGAATCGCGATGCGCTCGATCCCGCTGTCCCTGCTGGTCACCGTGATGCTGACCTGTGCTGCGGCACAGGCAGAAGAACAACCCGCTCAGCCGTCCGTCCCTGCAGCTGCGGTCGACAGCCAGGTGTTGGAACAGCGCCTGGCGCAGAGTGAGCAACTGCGCAATGAGCAGGAAGCGAGCAGCGCCGTGCAACTGCAACGCCTGCGCCAGGAAAATCAGCGCCTGCGCCTGCAGCTCAAGGAAAGCCAGGCGCAGGCTCAACCCCGACTGCTCAGCGAGGAACAGACCTGGTTCGCCCTTGGCGCAGCCCTGAGCCTGGTGTCGATGCTATTCGGCGCCCTGCTGCGAGGCTCACGCAAGACTCGCCGCGAATGGATCAACTAAAGCCATGAGCCGATTGCTGCTGATCGATGACGACCAGGAACTCTGCGAGCTGCTCGCCAGTTGGCTGACCCAGGAAGGTTTCCAGGTCACCGCCTGCCACGAAGCAGGCGGTGCGCGTCAGACCCTTTCAGCACAGGCGCCTGACGCCGTGGTGCTCGACGTGATGCTGCCGGACGGCAGCGGCCTTGAGCTGCTCAAGCAGTTGCGTGGTGAACACCCGGATTTACCGGTGCTGATGTTGTCGGCCCGCGGCGAGCCGCTGGATCGCATCCTCGGCCTGGAGCTGGGCGCCGATGACTACCTGGCCAAGCCGTGCGATCCACGCGAGCTGACCGCACGCCTGCGTGCCGTGCTGCGGCGTACTGCCCCGGCCCCGGCCAGTAGCCAGCTGGAGCTGGGTGACCTCAGTTTCAGCCCCAACCGCGGCGTGGTGAGTATCGGCGAGCATGACGTTCCGCTGACGCTTTCCGAAAGCCGCCTGCTGGAGGCTCTGCTGCGCCAGCCGGGCGAACCGGTGGACAAACAGACGCTGGCACAACTCGCCCTGGGCCGCAAACTGACCCTGTATGACCGCAGCCTGGACATGCACGTCAGCAACCTGCGCAAGAAGCTCGGCCCGCACCCGGACGGCCGCCCACGCATTCTCGCCCTGCGCAGCCGCGGCTACTACTACGCGCAGTGAGTACGCCCCGGCGCAGCGTAAATAACCCTCGATATCGCCTTTACCCAAGCTTTACCCACAGCTGACTGCCCTTGACCTTGACCGCCGCATACTGAGCCCATCCGGTCGTTACCGGTTTCGAGACAAGGAGAATCACCATGCGTAAGACCCTCACCGCCCTGCTGCTCGCTGCCACCCTGCCGACCCTGGCCTTCGCCATGCCCATGCAAGACGGCGGCCCTCGCCACCATGATCGCGGCCACGGCATGTTCAAGGAGCTGAACCTGAGCAAGGAACAACGCCAGGAGTTTCGCAAACTGATGGGCGAGCAGATGAAGACCCATCGCGACATCACCAAGCGCTACCTGGACAAACTGCCGGAAGCCGAAAAGCAGGCCATGAAGAAGGAACTGGACAAGGCTCGCGCCGACCAGCACAAGGCCCTGCGTGACCTGCTCAACCCCGAGCAGCAGAAAGCCTTCGACGAGCACCAGAAGAAAATGGAAGCTCGCCGCGCAGAAATGGCCGAATTCAAGGCCTGGAAAGCCGAGAAGGACAGCAAGACCAACTGATCCGTCCCCCCCCCTGACCCGCCGCCGCGCTCCCTGAGCCCGGCGGCTTTTGCATGAGGAATCACCGTGCGTTCACTGTTCTGGCGCATTCTGGCGACCTTCTGGCTGGGCATCGCCCTGGTGGCCGCTCTATCGCTGCTGCTGGGCCGCGCCCTGAATCAGGACGCCTGGATTCTGAGCCTGCACCCAGGCCTTGACGATCTCGATAGCAAGTGGGTCAAGCGCTATGAACAGCAAGGGCCAACAGCCGCCCAGGATTTTCTCGAACAGCGCAAGCGCAAGTACCGTATCGACACCCAGGTGCTCGGCGAGAGCGGCCAGCAACTGGTCAAAGGCACCTTTCCGTCCCGTGCTGCCGCCTTCGAGGCGCGTCACGGCGACGACCGTCGCTTGCCATGGCGGCGTCTGACCGCCGAATACACCAGCCCGGAAAGCGGCGAAAGCTACCTGTTCATCTACCGTATTCCACACCCGGAGCTGGCAGCCTGGCACCGTGGCAGCCTGTTCTGGCCACTCAGCGCCATCGCCATTGCCCTGGTGGTGCTGACGCTGTTCAGCCTGATGCTGACGCTGTCGATTACCCGCCCGCTGGATCGCCTGCGCGGCGCCGTGCATGACCTCGGCCAGACCGCCTACCAACAGAACAGCCTGGCTCGTCTGGCCACGCGCCGCGACGAGCTGGGCCTACTGGCCAAGGACTTCAACCGCATGGGCGAGCGCCTGCAAGGCTTGATCGGTAGCCAGCGCCAGTTGCTGCGCGATGTTTCCCACGAACTGCGCTCGCCTCTGGCGCGCCTGCGTATTGCACTGGCATTGGCAGAACGCGCCGATGCCGCGGAGCGAGAAAGGCTCTGGCCACGCCTGAGTCAGGAATGTGATCGACTGGAAGCGCTGATCAGCGAAATTCTTGCCCTGGCCCGCCTGGACGCTGATCCGGGCGCCGCACAGCCCGTCGACCTGGCCGCCCTGCTCGGCAACCTGCAGGAAGACGCTCGCCTGACTGCCCCGCAACAACAGTTGCAGATCGATCTCTACCCGCGCGCGCGCCTGGAAGGCTGGCCAGACATGCTGGAGCGCGCGCTGGACAATCTGCTACGCAATGCCTTGCGCTTCAGCCCAGCGGATCAACCTGTCCTCATCAGCGTGCAAAGCCAGGGGCAAAACGTAACGCTGAGCGTGCGCGACCATGGCCCAGGGGTCGCCAGCGAACACCTGGAGCAATTGGGTAAACCGTTCTTCCGCGCACCAGGCCAGAGCGGCTCCGGCCACGGCCTCGGCTTGGCCATCGCGCGGCGGGCGGCGCAGCGTCATGGCGGTGAACTGCTGTTGAACAACCACCCGCAAGGCGGCTTCATCGCCACGCTCAGCCTGCCGGCCAGGCAGCAGGCAGGCTGAAGCGCGTTTCGCTCAGCCCTCCCAGGCGCTGACGAAATCCTCGACGCGGACCTCCGGGGCGCGGCGCAGCTCACGCTCCGGCGTACCAAGGTAGAGGTAGGCGATGATCTGCTCATCCGCCGCCAGGCCCAGCCCCTTGGCCACATGGGCGTTATAGGCCATGTCGCCGGTACGCCAGACCGCACCGATACCCTGAGCATGGGCGGCCAGTAGCATGCCATGCGCGGCACAGCCGGCTGCTATCACCTGCTCGGAAGCGGGCACCTTGGGGTGAGCCTGAACCCGGGCGATCACCACCACCAGCAATGGCGCGCGCAGCGGCATGCCACGCGCCTTGTTCAGTGCTTCCGGCGCAGCCTGCGCATCGGCGACCTGCAGGGCTTCGGCGAACAGCTCACCCATGCGCTCACGCGCCTGCCCCTCGACCGTCAGAAAACGCCACGGACGTAGCTGGCCATGATCCGGTGCGCGCAGGGCTGCGCGAAACAGCACCTCGCGCTGGGCCGCATCCGGGGCTGGTTCGACCAGGCGAGGAACGGAAACACGGTTGAGCAGAGCGTCGAGAGCCTCCATCGGCCACCTCCAAAAACAAAGATGGCGCATTCTCAATGCTGCAAGCTGCAAGCTGCAAGCTGACCAATGCACGGAGCGGATGTCAGAAGCCCGTCGAGCCGCAGCCCGGATGCAATCCGGGGATCGCTGGCCCCGGATTGCATCCGGGCTACCCGCTAACCTGCAGCCGCCGTCAGGCTACGCGGTCGGGCGATATCACCGGCTGCACCGGCGGAGTGAGCGGCGGTAGACCGTGAGCCTTGCGCGCGTCGTCGCAACGCGGGTTGTGCTCACCGTTCGCCCATGACGCCTCGAACTCGCGGCAGCTACTCGAGCGCTGTTCGTACATGGTGCAACGCACACCACAACCGACGTCGCCCAACAGCTGCGTGCAACGTGCCGGTTTGCTCTCCGTGCCACGCATGGCAACGTAATGGGGGCTGATCTGGATGACCTGCTCGTCCGGAACGCTACCGCCCGCGGATTGGCACTCGCCCCAGAAAAAGGACACACGAAAAAACGCGCAGCAGGCGCCGCACGTGAGGCAGGGATTAGCTTCGGACATTTGAGGAGAACTCGGAAACCGACGGACGTCGGCAACTGGCGGCTATTCTATGCTCGGCGATGCGCTTGTAAAGCCCCCAACCGTTGCGGTTTACAGCCGCCCGTCCGCAGGTAGAATGGCGCATTTTCCAACCCGCCAGAGCCCTCTACATGGCCTTGCCGACGCTGCGCATCATCGGTTTCATCATCGGCATATTCCTGATTACCCTGGCGATCAGCATGGCCATCCCGATGCTGACCCTGCTGATCTTCGAGCAGCCTGAAGATCTCAATGCCTTTCTCTGGTCCAGCCTGACCACCCTGATCACGGGTCTCGCCCTGGTGATTCCCGGCCGGCCGCAGAACGCTCAGTTACGCCCGCGTGACATGTACCTGCTGACGACCGGGAGCTGGACCGTGGTTTGCAGCTTTGCCGCGCTGCCGATGATGCTGATCGCCCATATCAGCTACACCGACGCCATCTTCGAAACCATGTCCGGCATTACCACTACGGGCTCCACCGTGCTGACCGGGCTGGATGACATGTCGCCCGGTATTCTGATCTGGCGCTCGATGCTGCACTGGCTCGGCGGCATCGGCTTCATCGGCATGGCCGTCGCCATTTTGCCGCTGCTGCGCGTGGGTGGCATGCGCCTGTTCCAGACCGAATCCTCGGACTGGGGCGAAAAGGTCATGCCACGCTCGCACATGGCCGCCAAGTATTTGTTGCTGATTTATCTGGCCCTGACCCTGCTCGGTTTTCTGGCCTTCTGGGCTGCGGGCATGAGCCCTTTCGACGCCATCAACCACTCCATGGCATCGATTTCCACGGGCGGTTTCTCCACCTCCGATGCGTCCCTGGCGCACTGGCCAGAACCGGCCGTGCATTGGACGGCAGTCGTGCTGATGCTGCTCGGCGGCATGCCATTCATGCTCTATGTCGCCTTTGTCCGCGGCAATCGCCAGGCGCTGTTCAAAGACCATCAGGTTCGCGGCTTCATCGGTTTTCTGCTGCTGACCTGGCTGGTTTTCGGCACCTGGTTGTGGATCAACTCGGACTACGCCTGGCTCGACGCCTTTCGCATCGTCGCGGTGAACGTCACTTCGGTGGTCACCACCACCGGCTTCGCCCTCGGCGACTACACCACCTGGGGCAGTTTCGCCGTGCTGCTGTTCTTCTATCTGACCTTCGTCGGCGGCTGTTCCGGCTCGACATCGGGCGGTTTGAAAATCTTCCGTTTCCAGGTCGCCTACGTGCTGCTCAAGGCCAACCTGATGCAGCTGGTGCACCCGCGCGCGGTGATCAAACAGCAGTACAACAATCACAACCTGGATGAAGAGATCGTCCGCTCGCTGATCACCTTCTCCTTCTTCTTCACCATCACCATCGGTGTGCTGGCCCTGGCCCTGACCCTGGTCGGCCTGGACTGGGTCACCGCGCTGACCGGTGCCGCCACTGCGGTGTGCAACGTCGGCCCAGGGCTTGGCCCGATCATCGGCCCGGCCGGCAACTTCGCCAGCCTGCCGGATTCAGCCAAGTGGCTACTCAGTGCTGGCATGCTGCTCGGCCGCCTGGAAATTCTGACCGTACTGGTGCTGGTCACCCGTAGTTTCTGGAAACACTGACCGATGCCCCTAGCCAGCCTGCGCATCCTCGCCTTCATCAACGGCATCTTCCTCGTCACCCTGGCGCTGAGCATGCTGGTGCCGGTGATCACCCTGTTGATCTTCGAGCAGCCGCAGGGCATCAATGCCTTTCTCTGGTCGAGCCTGATCACCGCGCTCACCGGCATCGCCATGATCGCTCAGGGCAGGCCCCAGCAAACGCAACTGCGCCCTCGCGACATGTACATGCTGACGGTGTCGAGCTGGGTGATGGTGTCGATCTTCGCCGCCTTGCCATTCATCTTCGCCGAACGGGCGAGCATCACCGACGCGTACTTCGAGAGCATGTCCGGCATCACCGCTACCGGCGCCACGGTATTCAGCGGCCTCGACGACATGTCTCCGGGTACGCTGATCTGGCGTTCGCTGCTGCACTGGCTGGGCGGCATCGGCTTCATCGGCATGGCCGTGGCGATCCTGCCGATCCTGCGCATCGGGGGCATGCGCCTGTTCCAGACCGAGTCGTCGGACCGCTCGGAAAAGGTCATGCCGCGCTCGCACATGGTCGCCAAGTACATGGTGCTGGCCTATGTCGGCCTGAGCACACTCGCAGTGCTGGCGTTCTGGTGGGCTGGTATGGGCCTGTTCGATGCGATCAACCACGCCATGTCGGCGATCGCCACCGGTGGTTTCTCCACGTCCGACTCTTCGCTGGGCAAATGGCAGGAACCGGCGATTCACTGGGTCGCAGTCATTGTCATGGTGCTAGGCAGCCTGCCCTTCGTGCTTTACGTCAGCACCTTGCGCGGCAACTATCGCGCACTGTTACGTGATGCTCAGGTACGCGGCTTCCTGCTGTTGCTGGTGGGCAGTTGGGTGGTGCTGGCGGGCTGGAAATGGCTCACCACCGATCTGTACTGGCTCGATGCGCTGCGTCTGGTGGCGGTGAACATCACCTCGATCATGACCACCACCGGCTTTGCCGTGGGCGACTACCACCTGTGGGGCCCGTTCGCCAGCATGATGTTCTTCTACCTGGGTTTCGTCGGCGGCTGTTCCGGCTCCACCGCCGGCGGCCTGAAGATCTTCCGCTTCCAGGTCGCCTATATCCTGCTCAAGGCCAACCTCAGGCAGCTCATTCACCCCCGTGCGGTGATCAAGCAGCAATACAACCGCCACCGCCTGGATGAAGACATCGTTCGTTCGATCCTCGCCTTCGCCTTCTTCTACACCATCACCATCGCCACCCTGGCGCTGGCGGTGGCGATGTGCGGGGTAGACTGGATCACTGCCCTGACCGGCGCTGCGGCGATGGTCTCAGGCGTTGGCCCAGGCATGGGCGAGATGGTCGGTCCGGCTGGCAACTACGCCACCATCCCCGATCTGGCCAAGTGGCTGCTGAGCTTCGGCATGCTGCTCGGGCGCCTGGAAATCCTGACCGTGCTGGTGCTGCTGTTCCCGGCCTTCTGGCGTCACTGAGCAGGCGCGCTATGCAAGCCCGCGACGACTGCGGTATTCGCCAGGCGTTTCACCGAACCAGCGGCGAAACGCCCTGAAGAAGTTGCTCGGATCGGCAAAGCCCAGCAGATAGGCGACCTCCAGCAGGGTCAGGTCGACCTGCCCAAGGTATTGCTCGGCCAGCTCACGACGGGTGTCATCGAGCAGTTGCTGGTAGCTGGTGCCCTCCTCCTGCAGACGCCGCTGCAAAGTACGCTGCGACAGGTGCAGCGTTTGCGCCACCACCTCACGCCGCGGCTCGCCCTGAGGTAAAAGGCGACACAGCACCTGACGTGCCTGATGGGTGACGCGACTGCTGCAGAAACGCGCCAGGTATTCGCCAGCAAAACGGTCATGCAGTTGCGCCAGCGCCTCATTGGCACTGGGCAATGGTGTCTCCAGATCGGCACGCTCGAAGATCAACCCGTAGTGCTCGGCATTGAACTTCAGCGGTGCCTGGAACACCTGCTGATAAGGCGCCAGGTCGGCAGGTGGCGGGCCTTGCAGGCGAATCTCGCGCGGGCGAATGGGCTTGCCGGTCATCCAGCGGCAAAAGGCCAGGCAGTAAGCCAGCGACGCCTCGGCGCTCTGCCGGGCCGGCGGCAGGCGGTCGCCATGAATGGCCAGAGTCAGCGCATAGCCGTCGGGTTGCGGCAAGAAATTCAGGTCCGCGCCTTCGCCGATGATGCGCTGGTAGCGCACCAGACGGGTGAAGCCATCACGCAGGTTGCGACTGGACATCAGTGCATAACCCACCACATGGAAGGACGCCGGGCGCACCACTTGCGCCATGTTCAGGCCGATCGCCGGGTTGCCCGACAGCGCCACGGCGCGCTGCCACAGACGCGTCATGCCGTCCTGCGGGAAGCGCGCATCGGGGTCGCTCAGCGCGGCGTAATCCATGCCCAGTTCGGCGAACAGGCTGGTGCAGTCTACGCCGCCCAGCTCCAGCGCCTGCACGATGGCCAAGGCCCAGTTGGAGGATGTGGTTCTTTCGCTCATCGTCTTGTTCTTGTGATCAATCAGCAAGGCCATGGTTGGCGGCGCAAGGATACTAGACTGGCACCTTAAGTCAGTGGCCCACGGAGACAGCAGGTCTAGACTTGTAGATGACAATAACAGGAGGTGCGCCATGACCGCCCAGACCACCGAACGCTACCAGAGCTTCGCCGAGTTCTACCCCTATTACCTGCAGGAACACAGCAACCCCGTATGCCGCCGCCTGCACTATGCCGGCAGCCTGCTGGTGCTGGCGATCCTCGCCTACGCCCTGCTCAGCCAACAATGGCTGTGGCTGCTGGCCATGCCGCTGGCCGGTTATGGCTTCGCCTGGGTCGGCCATTTCGTCTTCGAGAAGAACCGACCGGCCACCTTCGACTATCCGCTGTACAGCCTGATGGGCGATTGGGTGATGCTCAAGGATGCCTTTACCGGCCGCATCCGTTTCTAAGAACCTGGCTGCTCACACTAACAACAAGAACGAGAAAAACCATGAATAGCCGCGCCCGCTTCACCCATATGCAAGACGGCCAGGCCGAGGACTGGGCCATCATCGCCCAGGACTTCGCCGCCTACGCTACTCAGTTGCCAGCCCGCATCCTCGACCACCTGCGTCTGCTCGACGGCGATTTCGGTGGCTTTCCGGTAGACCGCCTGACCCACTCGCTGCAAACCGCCACCCGCGCCTATCACGACGGCCGCGACGAGGAGTACGTGATCTGCGCGCTGCTGCATGACATCGGCGATACCCTCGGCAGTTACAACCACCCGGACATTGCCGCAGCCATCCTCAAGCCTTTCGTCAGTGCCGAGAATCACTGGATGGTGGAGAAGCATGGCATTTTCCAGGGCTATTACTTCTTCCATCACCTGGGCATGGATCGCCACCTGCGCGAGCAGTTCAAGGATCACCCGCAATACCAGGCGACCATCGAGTTCTGCGCCAAGTACGATGCGGCTGCCTTCGACCCGGACTATGAAAGCCTGCCATTGAGCTTCTTCGAGCCCATGCTGCAGCGCGTGTTCGCCCGGCCAAAGAACTCCATCTATCTGGCGGCAATGGACAATACCAGCGCCTGACCGCTGGCCACTGTTGCGCCACCGTTCGGCGGCCATGCTTGGCTGGCCGCCACCCCCTTGGTTATGATCCCCGCCCAGCGAGCCTCTGGCTCAGGTCTTGCAGACCAGCCAGGCGTCCAGCAGAGACGCCAGAAATCCAGCAGGGACAGTTCCAGCAGATGAAGCCAGCAATCACCAGCCGTGCCAACGGGCTACCGACGCCGCCGTTGCGCGAATACTATTCGCGCGTACTGGCCTATATAGCCACGGCCGCCAGCATCGCCGCCGGCACCTATGTCGGGCACTTCGCCTACGACATTCTGTGGATGGTGCCCTATGCCCTGCTCTACCCTCATCTGGCGCACAATCTCAGCCGCCGTTTCAAGCGCGACTATCCGCAGCAGACCGACCTCGCCCTGCTGTTCTTCGATGCCCTGCATGCTGGCGCGGCCTGCGTGCTGCTCGGCTTCTCTGCCGTGCCCAGCCTGATGTTCTTGCTGATTCTCTGTTTCAGTGCCCTGGTGGTCGGTGGCATGCGCTATCTCGGCCTGGGCCTGCTGGTGGCCGCCAGCGGCATGGCGCTGTGCGCCGCGCTGGTTGGGGTTCATCCCAATACCGACACGCCGACGCTGGTGGCGCTGGTCAGCATCCTCTTCGCTACCCTGTACATCTGCATCACCGCCTACTTCGTCAACCAGCAGGGCCTGCGTCTGGCTCAGGTACGCAGCGAGATCAAGCGTGAGCAGGAAAAGGCCGCACGCCTGGCGCGCAACCTGGCCAAGTACCTGTCACCACAGGTCTGGGAATCGATCTTCACCGGCAAGAAGAGCGTGCGCCTGGAGACTCAGCGCAAGAAGCTCACGGTGTTCTTCTCCGACATCAAGGGTTTCACCGAGCTGTCGGAAGAGCTGGAAGCAGAAGCGCTGACCGACCTGCTCAACACCTACCTCAACGAAATGTCGAAGATCACCCTGAAATACGGCGGTACCATCGACAAGTTCATCGGTGACTGCGTCATGGTGTTCTTCGGCGACCCGAGCAGCAACGGCGCCAAGAAGGATGCGGTCGCGGCGGTTTCCATGGCCATCGCCATGCGCAAGCACATGAAGGTGCTGCGCCAGCAGTGGCGCGCCCAGGGCATCACCAAGCCACTGGAAATTCGTATGGGCCTCAACACCGGCTACTGCACGGTGGGCAACTTCGGCGCCGATACGCGCATGGACTACACCATCATCGGCCGCGACGTGAACCTTGCCAGCCGCCTGGAAAGCGCCGCCGAATCCGGCGAAATCCTGATCTCCCACGAGACTTATTCGCTGGTCAAGGACGTGATCATGTGCCGCGACAAGGGCCAGATCGCCGTCAAGGGCTTCACCCGCCCGGTGCAGATCTACCAGGTGGTGGACTTCCGCCGCGACCTGGGCGCCACCTCCAGCTACGTCGAGCACGAACTGCCGGGCTTCTCCATGTACCTGGACACCAATGGCATTCAGAACTTCGACAAGGAACGGGTGATCCAGGCGCTCAACCAGGCCGCCGAAAAGCTACGTGACAAGGTCATTCTCTGAGGCGAACCGCTTGGAGTGCCATTCGCGGCTGAAGCCGCTCCTACGGTGAAGCAGGCGCCGAACCTGCCCTTGTGGGAGCGGCTTCAGCCGCGAATAAAACGACCTACAACGCAGCTCGTAGGGCGGACTCAGGAGCGAAGCGAACAGTCCGCCGTTTACGTATCTCACTCATCCGACGGCGTACTGCTTCCGAGCGGCCGGCGTCCCGGTACGCCCTACCGCCAATACGCCCTACGCCTCCAGCGCCTCAACCAGCGCCGGCTCGCCATCGATCAGCGGCTGCAATGCCAGAAACTCCAGCGCCGACGCGCGCCAGGACTGCGCTGCCGCCAATTCTGCGCAACGCTTACGATCCAGCTCCAGCGCGTCCATGCAGGCAACCTGTAAATCCTCGGCCATCACCCCACTGAGCCCCTGCTGCAACACATCCAGCGGCCCGGCCACGGGAAACGCAGCAACCGGCGTACCGCAAGCCAGCGCCTCCAGCATCACCAGGCCATAGGTATCGGTACGCGAGGGGAAGACCAGCACCGAGGCATCCTGATAGGCCTCGGCCAACGCCTGGCCATGGCGGTAGCCGAGAAAGCGCACCAACGGATACCGCTGTTGCAACGCCTCACGCTGTGGGCCATCGCCGACCACGCGCTTCTCACCCGGTAGATCCAGGTCGAGAAAGGCCTGCAGGTTCTTTTCCGGAGCGATGCGTCCGACATAGAGAAATACCGGTCGCACTGGCCGAGGGCGCGTCTCGTCCGACCAAAACAGCCGGGTATCCACCCCTTTGCGCCACAGCTTCAGCCTGCGCAGATCCCAGTTGGCGAACTCCTCACGCAACCGCTCGGTGGTCACCAGCACGGCTTGGCTGGGGCGATGGAAGGCGCGTAGAAAGGCATAACCGAAGCGCGGCGCAATCCACGGCCAGCGCGTGCTGACGTACTCCGGAAAACGGGTATGGATCGCCGTGGAAAACGCCAGCCCGCGCTTGACCAGCCAACGCCGCGCTGCCCACCCCAGGGGCCCTTCGGTAGCGAGATGCACGCAGTCAGGACGAAAGTCGCGAATCGCCGCACCGACGCGCCACAGATCCCACACCAGCGGAATCTCCGGATAAGTGGGGCACGGCACGGCACGAAAATCGGCGGGCGACAGCAGCTTGACCTGATGCCCCAACCCACGCAGTTCGCCGACCAGCGCGGCCAGGCTGGTGACCACACCATTGACCTGAGGCGCCCAGGCGTCGGAGACGATGAGTATCCTCATGCGCTGGTCTCGAGGGCGACGGCCCGTTCCTCGCTGGCCAGTTGCGCCTCGGCCAGACGATAGAGCTCGATCTGCCCATCCCAGTGCTCGATCAGCGCCGTGCAGGATTCTACCCAGTCGCCGCAGTTCATGTATTCCACACCACTCACCTGGCGAATCTCGGCATGGTGAATATGGCCGCAGACCACGCCCTGCAGGCCGCGCTTGACGCATTCGTGAGCGATGGCCTCCTCGAAGTCGCTGATGAAGTTCACCGCGGTCTTGACCTTGTGCTTGAGGTAAGCCGACAGCGACCAGTAACCGTAGCCCCAGCGGCTGCGCCAGTGATTGAGCCAGCGATTGAGGGTCAGGGTGAATTCGTAGGCCGAGTCGCCGAGAAAGGCTAGCCAGCGGTGATAACGGGTAATCACATCGAACTGATCGCCATGGATCACCAGCAATTGACGGCCATCGGCCGTGACGTGCACCGCCTCGTCGACCAACTGGATATTGCCTAACAGCAGGCTGGAGTATCGACGCAGGAATTCGTCATGGTTGCCGGTGACGTAGATCACTTCGGTGCCGCGCTTGCTCATGGTCAGCAGACGGCGGATGACGTTGGTGTGCGCCTGCGGCCAGTAGATGCCACCACGCAGTTTCCAGCCGTCGATGATGTCGCCCACCAGATAGATGCGATCAGCGTGATAACGCTTGAGAAAGGCCGCCAGGTGTTCGGCCTGGCAGTCGCGCGTGCCGAGGTGGACGTCGGAAATCCACAGGGTGCGGACTCGTTGCTTGCGGCTGGGCTTGGCGAGCTGGGCGCTGGTCATGGGCGACCTCCGGCTGGGTTTAGACGAGCTTGAGGGGTCGCGGTGAAAAGCATATGACAGGAAAAAGACCGTTCGATGACGCAGTATCGCCCCAGCCCAGGCGTTACACTTCGGCGGTTGCCGAGGAAACTGCCATGCTCCCGATCCTGTCCCTGCGTCATTACAGCCACGAAGTGCTCAGCCATAGCCACGACCACGCGCAACTGGTGTTCGGTCTGGCGGGTGAACTGCAGTTCGAAGTGGACGGCCAGGGCAGCCAGGTGCTGCGCCATCACCTGGCCGTAGTGCCGGCCGAAGCACGCCATACCTGCGGCAGCCCAAGGGGCAGCCAGTGCCTGGTACTGGATCTGCCGGCCAACGACTGGCTGGAACGCCAGCTCGGCCACCATGCGGGCGATATCCAGCGTTTGCTGGACAAGCCCAACGCCCTGCAACTCGATCCCTCGCAGGGGCAGTTGCTCAACTGGCTGGCCAGCAGCCCGATCAATGACCCGGTCATCGCCGGCCAGGGTGCAGCCCTGCTGCTCGGCAGCCTGGCCTGCAGCCGCCAGCATGCCGAGACGCCCGGCTTGCCGATGGCCGCCCTGGATCGCTATATCGAGCAGCACGCGGCGCATCCGCTGCAGGTGGCAGATCTGGCTCGCCTGGCCGGTCTGTCGGTGGCGCGCTTCCATGCCCGCTTCCTCGCCGAGACCGGCAGCACGCCCATGGAGCATATCCGCCAACGCCGCCTGCGCCTGGCCGAGCAACTGCTGCGTGGCAGCGATCTGGCCGTTGGCGAAATCGCCGCACGGGTCGGTTACAACTCGCAAAGCGCCTTCACCGCCGCCCTCTCTCGCCATCTCGGCATGACCCCGCGACAGTTGCGCCGCACGCGCTAACACCCTTATCCGCGCCCCGCCCGTGAAATCGCCCCGGGTTTCATCCGGGCTACAGCGGGTTCGCCGCACGCACCCGAGATGCTAACGAGAGCCTGGCGACAAAACTCATCACTCCCGCGACAGACGGCTATCGCCTGCGCCGCCTAGACTGCGCCGCATTATCTAGGAGTACCCCATGCAAACCATCGAATGGCAGGATTTCGAGAAAGTGGAGCTGCGCGTCGGCACCATTCGCAGCGCTCGTCCCAATGAAAAGGCAGTGAAGCCGGCCTACGTGCTGGAAGTGGATATCGGCGAACTGGGTATAAAGACCTCCAGCGCGCAGATCACCGCGCACTACAGCTGTGGCGAGCTGATTGGTCGCCAGGTGCTGTGCGTGTGCAATTTCGCCCCCAAGCGCATCGCCGGGGTGCGCTCGGAAGTGCTGGTCACCGGTGTCTATGACAGCGACAACCGTGTCGTCCTCGCCGGGTTCGACCAGCCATTGCCCAACGGTGCGCGCCTGGCATGACGGAACGTAACGCCCTGCTGGCGATTCACCTGGGTGCCCTGCTGTTCGGCCTGTCGGGCATTTTCGGCAAACTGGCGGCGACCACGCCGAACATGATTGCAGGCGGCCGCGCGTTCTTCGCCGTGCTCGCCTTGAGCCTGGCTGCGGCGCTCTGGCGCAGCCGCAATACGGTTCGTCCGAGCCTACGGCAGATGGCCCTGCTGGCACTCGGCGGCCTGCTGCTGGGCACGCACTGGGTCACCTTCTTCGAAGCGGTGAAGGTTTCCGGCGTGGCCATCGCTACCCTGGGTTTCGCCAGCTTCCCGGCATTCACCGTACTGCTGGAGGGCCTGCTGTTTCGCGAGCGCACCCGCCCCGGCGAATTCGCCATGGTCGGCGTGGTATGCGTGGGGCTGATCCTGGTCACACCCGAGTTCAGCCTGAACAGTGACGCCACAGTCGGATTACTGTGGGCAGTGTTGTCAGGCTTTCTGTTCGCCCTGCTGTCGCTGCTCAATCGCGCCAGCACCCGTGGCCTCGACCCGGTAAAGGCCGCGCTGTACCAGAACATCACCGTACTGATCTGCTTCCTGCCGCTGGCCTGGCCACTGCTGCCCAGCGTGCGCCCGGTGGACTGGCTGTGGCTGGCCATGCTCGGCATCTTCTGCACGGGCCTGGCACACAGCCTGTTCGTCGCCAGCCTGCGTGTGCTCAAGGCGCGCACCACGGCAGTGATCTTCGCCCTGGAACCGGTCTACGGGATTCTGTTCGCCTGGTGGCTGTTCAGCGAACAGCCAACGCTGCGCATGCTGGCCGGAGGCGTGCTGATCGTCAGCGCCATCTTCGTTTCAGCGCGGATGGCGCGCTGACGCCCGAAATGCCTTGCTGCAGCGCAAAAGAGATAGGAGCCGGCTTACCGGCGATGCGGTGATCATCGCCAGCAAGCCGGCTCCTACAATACCCAACCGCGCCCTGCTGATCAGTTGACGCTGTAACCACGCCCCGTCAGACAGGCGCCCAACGCCCGGCGATAACGCTCGGTGGAATCGGCACCTGCAGGACGGGTTGTGGTGGCAGGGTCGAAACCGCTCTGTCCCACGGCCCAGCTGTGGCACTCATAACGATCACGCCCCTGTTGCTCGACACTCTGTCCGCTGGCTGGATAGGCGATCACTTCATAGCTGGCGACACTATTGCCCTGTATGACTGGCGGCGGTGTAACGACCTCATAGCGCTGGGCATTGGCGTTCCACAGGTAATAGTTGCCTGCTGCGACGAAGTACAGCGCACTGCCGATCCACAGCTCACGAGCGCCCTCCGGCAAACCATGGCGATGACCGCCGGGGCCGGGCCCCCACTTACCCCAACCAGGGCCACCCGGAGCAGGCCCACCACCAGGACCGGGCGGGCCTGCCAGCGCCTGGGCAGAAAGCGCCAGACTCATCAATGCCAGGATCACGGAGCGTTGCAGCGACATATTTCACCTCTCACGGAATGGCCCTATCGGCTCGAGGCAAATTATTCGCGCGCACTCGCAGGAGCGGGGTAAGCCCTGTGTAAAGGGGGGGTAAAGCTTCTGCTACGTATCCGATCAAGGGCGGTCGTTGTGGCCAAGGTCGCGGGTCGGGTCGATCAGATCGCGCACCCGCTGCTTGAGCACCTTGGCCTCGGGGAAACCACCATCGGCCTTGCGTTCCCAGATCTGCTGGCCATCGCAGAGGATGCGAAACACGCCGCCGGTGCCCGGCTCCAGGCTGACCCGTCCCAGCTCGTCGGCAAAGGTACTCAGCAGTTCCTGAGCCAGCCACGCGGCGCGCAGCAGCCACTGACACTGGGTGCAATAGGTGATGACGATTTCGGGCTTCTGATCGGGCATGGCAGCGGCTCTACTGTGGGGCTTGATGCCTATAATAACGGCCTTTGTCTCTGCGCCTGCCGGAATCCACCATGCGCCGTCTGCTCTTGTCACTGCTCTGCCTGTTCGCCCTGTCCAGCCTGCCCGTCGTCGCCACCGAACGCGTCGGCCTGGTGCTGTCAGGCGGCGCCGCCCGTGGCCTGGCGCACATTGGTGTGCTCAAGGCGCTGGAGGAACAGGGTATTCGCATCGACGCCATCGCCGGCACCAGCATGGGCGCCATCATCGGTGGGCTCTATGCCGCCGGCTATTCGGTGGCGGAGCTCGAGCGCCTGGCGCTGGAACTGGACTGGCAACAGGCGCTGTCCGACTCACCGCCACGCGAGGACATTCCCTTTCGCCGCAAGCAGGACGACCGCGATTTTCTGATCAAGCAGAAACTCAGTTTCCGCGACGACGGCAGCCTTGGCCTGCCGCTGGGCGTGATCCAGGGCCAGAACCTGGCGCTGCTGCTGGAAAGCCTGCTGGTGCATCGCAGCGCCACCCGCGATTTCGATCATCTGCCGATCCCCTATCGCGCCGTGGCCACCGATGTGGTCACGGGTGAACAGGTGATCATGAGCGGCGGCCACCTGCCGCAGGTAATGCGCGCCAGTATGTCGATCCCGGCGGTGTTCGCCCCGGTGGAAGTGGACGGCCGCCTGCTGGTCGACGGCGGCATGGTCAACAACGTGCCAATCGACGTCGCGCGGCAGATGGGCGTCGATCACGTCATCGTCGTCGACCTGGGTATGCCACTTAAACCGGCCAAGGAGCTGCTCACCGTGGTCGACGTGATGAACCAGTCGATCAACCTGATGATGCGCAAGAACTCCGAGGCCCAACTCGAAACCCTGGAGGCGGACGACGTATTGATCCTGCCCCCTCTGGCCGGCTTCGGCGTCGCCGACTTCAATCGTGGCGAACAGATGATCGACGCCGGTTATCGCGCCACGCAGATTCAGGCCGAGCGCCTGGCTCGTTTGCGTACCAGCAGCGCCGGCAATCCGGCACTGGCCATGGCGCGCTCGCGCGAACAGCGCACGCCGGTGATTCGCGAAATCCAGGTGGAAAACGACTCGAAAGTCGGCGATGCGGTGATTCGCCGGCATATTCGCCAACAGCTTGGCGAGCCACTGGACATGGATCGCCTGCAGAAAGACATGGGCACCCTTTACGGCCTGGACTACTTCGAGCGCGTGCAATACCGGGTAGAGCCACTGGATGAGCGCGGTAGTGCCCTGGTGATCGATGCCCGCGGCAAACGTACCGGCACCGACTACCTGCGCCTGGGGTTGAACCTGTCCGATGACATGCGTGGCGACAGCGCTTTCAACATCGGCGCCAGTTACCGCATCAACGGCATCAACGAGCTCGGCGCCGAATGGCTGACACGCCTGCAGCTGGGTGACCGTCAGGAGCTCTACAGCGAGTTCTATCAACCGCTGGACGCCGGCTCGCGCTACTTCGTCGCGCCCTACCTGTTCGGCGAGGCGCAGAACGTCGAAGCGATTCTGGACAACGATCCCATCGCCGAATACCGCCTGGAGCGCTACGGCTACGGCCTCAATCTCGGCCGACAGATTGCCAACAACGGCGAGATTCGCTTCGGTATCGCCCAGGCCTGGGGCGAGGCGGATGTTCGTGTCGGCGAGCGCGATCTGCCCAGCTTCAGTTTCAGCGAGGGTTACTACGAACTGCTGTACTCCTTCGACACCCTCGATAACCTCGACTTCCCGCGTACCGGCGAGGACATCGGCCTGATGCTGCGCAAGTATGACCGCGGACTGGGCTCGGACGAGGCGTATCGGCAATGGCAGCTGAAATTGGACAAAGCCTACAGCCATGGACCCAACACCTGGCTGTTCGGTGGAAGCTACGGACGCACCCTGGATGAGGCGGAAGTGGTCACCTCGGGCTTCATTCTCGGTGGTGCCCAGGAGCTGTCTGGCTTCCGCCAGGACTCGCTGAGCGGCCAGAACATGGCACTGGCGCGGATGATCTACTACCGGCGCATGACGCAAACTTCGATGTTGCCGTTGAACTTCCCGTTATACCTGGGCCTGTCGCTGGAGCGCGGCCGCGCCTGGAACAACGACAACGCCTTCGACAGCGGCTACATCAACGCAGCCAGCATCTTCCTTGGTCTGGATACGCCGCTGGGGCCGCTGAACTTCAGCTACGGTTTCAACGACGAGCGGGAAAAGGCGCTGTACCTGAACCTGGGCAAGAGCTTCTGAAACGACGAGGCCGCGCATATGCGCGGCCTCGTCAGATGCAGCAACTGAGGCGGTCAGGCGATTTCCGCCAGCAACTGGCGCGCGGCCTTCCTCTGCTCGTCATCGCCGTGGTCGATCACCTCGTTGAGGATGTCGCAGGCGGTGGCGATATCGCCCTGCTTGATATAAGCCAGGGCCTGGTTGAGCTGGGCCATGTGCTCCGGGTTGCCTGCCAGGTGATCGATGTCGCCCTGCAGCGCGGCGGTGGCATCGGCATCACCGGCGAAAGCGTCGAGGAAGTTGTCATCCAGCGCCGACACCTCATCACTGAGCACCATTTCCATCTCACCGAAGGCGCTCAACTGCTCGTCTTCATGATGCAGTTCGAACACCTCGGGCAGCTCCTGCAGATTGCTGGCGAACGACGCATCGAACTCCGGCTCAGCAGCGGTCTTGGGTTTGGCCTTGGCAGTTGCCGGGAACGGGCTGACCAGATCCCAGTCGGCATCCAGCGACAGGTCGTCGAGGTTGAGCTGAAAATCAGGCTCGGTCGCAGGCGCTGCCGCAGGCTGCTGCTCCGCGACAGCCTCGGTCGGTACCTGCTCAGTCACCCGCAGATCAGGATGACGCGCCTTCAAGGCATCGATGCGTGCGGCGTCGACCCCCTCGGCGCGCAGCACGGCCTCCTCACGCGCGAAGCCGGCCCCATCGCCCAGCAGCGCCAGAACTTCCAATAGACGGAAGCGCAGATCGCTGCGCTGCGGGTCCTGAGCCAACGCCTTGCTCAGCTCACCACGCGCCTCGCTGATGCGACCGTAGGCGATGTAGACATTGGCAGCCTCGAGCGGGTCGACGGGCCCTTGAGCACGCACCGTAGCCGGCGCCGGTACTGCCTTGGCCACCGAAGCTGCGGCAACCGGAGCGGCAACTGCCGCGAGTTGTGGACGAGGCGGTTGCTGAGGTGGCTGCGTCTTGGGTTGTACCTGCACCACCGGCTTGGTTTTCTCGCCACGCCGCCGCACGGCCCAGAAGAGTGCACCGAGCAACAGCAGAAGCCCAAGACCACCGGCCAACAGTGTCGACCACCAGCCGCGCTCTGCTACCGCAGGCTCCTCGACACTGACCGGCGCGGCGGTAATGGGCTGGGCAACCGGCTCGACCGGGGTGCGCGCAGCCAGCTCAGCCAACTGAGCATCCTTCTGCGCCAATTGCTCCTGCAACTGCTGCAATTGCAATTGCAGTTGCGCCAAGCCTTGTTGCAGCTGCAGATTTTCCGCCGCCTGGTTGGCCAGCTCCAGATCGACCTGGCGCTGCCTCTCGGCCAGCAGCTCCAGGCTTTCGCTTTGCTGCGATGCTGGCTCCAAGGCGGCCAGAGGCGCGCTCACGGGCCCTTCGGCAGTGTTTTCAGCGAGCGCAGGTGCGGCCTCGGCAGCGACCGGAGCAGCAGTCGGCTGGGCAGCCTCCGCACGGGCGGCATCCGGCAGCAGCAGGTCGGCGCCAGCCTGTAGACGACTTGGATCGCCGCCAGCAAAGGCGTTCGGGTTGAGGGCAAGAATGCCCTCCATAAGCGCCTGCTGAGACAGCGTACTGCCCTGCTCACGCAGACGCGCGGCGATGGACCAGAGACTGTCGCCACGGCTGACCTGATGACGGTGCCCTGCAGATGCACTCGGCGGCGTGACCGTGCCGACCGGCGAGACAAGTGCTGCGGCGCGAGTAGAAGGTTGCGAAAGCGCCGTAGCGCTTGGCGCAGCCACGGCGGAGTAAGCCGAAGAGCCGGGAGGATCCAGCAGCACGGTGTACTCACGCAGCAATTGGCCGTTGGGACGCGCCACTTCGACGATGAAGTTCAGGTATGGCTCACGCACCGGACGGTTCGACACCACGCGGATCACGCTACGTGAACCCTGCAGAAGCGGCGTGAAACGCAGATCGTTGAGAAAGTAGAAGCGCTCGACGCCCGAACGACTGAACACCTCGGCTGGCGCCAGACCGACACGCAGATCCTGCGCGCCCAGATCACCCACTTCCAGCAGCTCGATCTCGGCCTCGAAAGGCTGATTCAGCGCCGAATGCAGCGTGATCTCACCCAAACCAAGCGCCGGAGCCATTCCCGAATAGAGGGCGGACCCCGACGCCAGACCCAGCATTAGTTGACGCACCCGAGCCATGTGACCTCCAGGGTTATCCGGCTCGAACGCCACCTCCTCGACTTCCTGTCTGAGCTTCCCTTGGCCGGGAGGCTGGCGCCCTTGATAGTTCCGAGAACGGGTGACAAGGTCCTTGTCGAGGCCGTCTCGAATTGCATTATGGCTACTAATTCACAAAGTAGCGGCTTGGGGGCCAGTTTGCCGACGAAAGCACAGTGCCATCAAGTTGAATCAGTCAAAAATTAGGCACAGAAAAAATCCGATCAAAAAATGATCGGATTTTTGACAGCGCAGGCGGTTCACTTCATCAGGTTGCCGAGCACTCGAGCGTGCACCTGCTGACAGCGACGCAGATCCTCCTCGTCGATGCCGGCGAAGACTTCATGGCGCAGTTGGGTGGAAATCGCTTCGATCTTCTCGATCAAAGGCTGCGCGTCCGGCTGCAGCGCAATCTTCTTGGCACGGCGGTCTTCGGGTACCGCCACGCGAGTAACCAGCCCCTGGCTTTCGAGACTGTCGAGTAGACGCGCCAGCGTCGGCCCTTCTACGCCGATGCTTTGCGCCAATTCACGCTGGGTCGGCATTTCGCTGAAGCGCGCCAGGTGCAGCAGCACCAGCCAGCGGGCCTGGGACAGGCCCAGCCCTACCAGGCGTCTATCGAGTTCGGAACGCCAGGCACGGGATAGCTGGGCAACCTGCATGGCAAAGCGATGTTGATCGGGGTAAGACATGGGCAAGCGGACTCATACAAAGGTCAAAAACTAATTATTAGCCAGCTAGCCATAACCCGATGCGCAGGGCAAGCGCAGATTGCGCCATGAGCGTTGCAGAATGCGACCGGCTCGTTGCGCCCCGACTGCAACTCAGGCCGCCACCCTGTTACGTCCGAAAGCCTTGGCCTCGTATAGCGCTCGGTCAGCCTGTTCATAGAGCTGGCTCAATTCAGGCTGACTATCCGGGCTCAGGCAGGCGACGCCAATGGACATGGTCAGTACATCGGCGCTATCGGAGCCGCGGTGGGCAATGCCCGCCTCCTCCAGTGAATGGCGCAGGGCCTCGGCGCGTTGCCTGGCTTCATCAGCACTGATGTCGAACAACAGCAACGCGAACTCCTCACCGCCAAGCCGTACGCCCATATCCAGTGGTCGCCGCGCCGCCTGCTTGATCAGTGAGCCGACACGCTGCAGAGCCGCGTCGCCCGCCTGGTGACCGTAGCAGTCGTTGTAGGCCTTGAAATGGTCGATGTCGCAGAGCAGCAACGCAATCGATATGCCGTCACGCTGCGCCTGGCGCCACAGACGCTCGAACTGCCGATTGAAGCTACGACGGTTGTGCAGCCCGGTCAGGCTGTCGTGGTAGGCAAGCAGCTGCATCAGGTGGCTGATCAGAAAATGCTCGCGTGATTTGTATTCCAGGAGGTAGCAACCGACAGCGCCGATAAGATTGCCGAAGACCAGAAACAACAGGTTGTTGATCAGCCTCGGAGCAGGCAGCCCCGCGGCCAATTCCGCCAGCACATAGGCGAGCAAAATAACCAGGGAACAGGCAAGGGCCTCGCTCAAGCGCAGGCCGACCAGGAAGTACGCCGCCATGCTCACCAGCAACAGGCCTTCGTAGGGATAGCCGGGGTCGGCGCGATGAGCAATACCGACAATCATCGCTGCCCCCACGCCGAGCACGAGGATGCAGGTCATGCTCAGTGGTAGCAGAAGAGGGCTGTGGCGATGCCGCAGGATCAGGGTCGCGCAAACCAGCAGAATGACCAGCACCACCAGGCGCACGGCGATCACCCAGCCCAGGTGTGATACAGGCACCACCAAGATGTCGAGCGCAGTCAGGGCCAGCCAGATGAGCATGGCCACGCAGAGCGCGATACGTTTGAGTTCGAAGCCGTCCTCGAGCATGTGCGCACGATATTCACGCTCGAGAGCGCGGGAAAAACGCAATCGACGAAAGCCCAGGCTCAACTGGTCGGCATAGGGGCTCGAACGAACTTCGTCGGGCCAGGCGTGATAGTTAGGCACCCTCACCTCGTTATCTGGCGGCCTGCCCACACCTTAGCAGACCGGTGAAAAACTACCTGCGTTGCCATTGCTGCGTTAAAAACAGGCTGGAACGCCAGCCCGGTCAAATGCTCATTTACAACTCATAAAGTCGAGCGCGACTCCGACCGTTTTTCGCCTGTTTTTGCGGGGCCGCCATCGGTATTGCACTGGCTACCTCGCCTACGTTTTTCAACGGCCTGTTAGCCCTGTGCGGGAAATGCCGCCAGAATCAGGCGACCGAGTTTCACCGAGGGCGCTTAGATCTCGAACTCGGCCTGCAGCGCGGCACGCACGCAGTAGAGCACGCTCTCGTCGACGCGACCGGCGAACAGCGGCGCGACCTCACTCACGGCCGGCAGCTCGCCCTCGCCATCGAGGAAGGTTTCCTGAATCTCGCCCAGCAGTTCCTCAGGAAGATCCAGCGCCTGTTCCAGGGTCAGTTGTTGCTGGGCAATGGCCTCGGCGAGCAGGCTGTAAACATTCTTCTCGCTGCAGTTAAGCTGGCCGGCGATCTGTGCGGGCGTCATGCCGGCGCGGGCCAGGCTGACCAGCTCGTGACGCAGATCGGCCACCGGAGCCGGCGTGTCATCCGCGCCGCTGCCATTGAGCACTTCCAGGAAGGCCTGGCCATAGCGCTCCAGCTTGCGCGCGCCGACGCCACTGACCTCAGCCATTTCGCTCAACGAGCTGGGCTGACTGCGCAACATTTCCAGCAGCGTGGCATCGGGGAAGATCACGTACGGCGGTACGCTGTGTTCCTCGGCCAGCTTGCGGCGCAGGCTGCGCAGCGCCTCCCACATTTCCCGCTCATGGCCACGCACCAGTTGACTGGCGGCGCTGCTGGAGGCCTTGGCCGCCTGCGCCGGCTTGGGCTCACGGCGCAGTTGCAGGCTGACCTCACCGCGCAGCAGCGGCCTGCAGGTCTCGCTCAGACGCAGACCGCCGAAGCCATCCAGATCGACATCAGCCAGACCGCGGGCGACCAACTGGCGGAACAGGGTTCGCCACTCGACCTCGGAAAAGCCCTTGCCTACACCGAACACTGCCAGGTGCTGATGACCGGCGGCACGAATCTTCTCGTTGTCTCGGCCAAGCAGAATATCCACCAGATGGCCGACGCCATAGCGCTGGCCGCTGCGATAAACGGCCGACAACGCCTGGCGCGCCGGCTCGGTGGCATCCCAGGTCTCGACGCCATCGATGCAGTTGTCGCAGTGCCCGCAAGGGTTGGGCAATTCTTCATCGAAGTAGGCCAGCAGCGCCTGACGGCGGCAGCGTGTCTCCTCGCACAGGGCGAGCATGGCGTCGAGCTTGTGCTGCTCGATGCGCTTGTGGCGCTCGTCACCTTCGGAATTGTTGAGCATCTGCTTGAGGAAGATCACATCCTGCAGGCCGTAAGCCATCCAGGCATCGGCCGGCAGACCGTCGCGGCCGGCACGACCGGTCTCCTGGTAGTAGGCCTCCAGCGACTTGGGCAGATCCAGGTGACAGACGAAACGCACGTTGGGCTTGTCGATGCCCATGCCGAAGGCGATGGTCGCCACCATGATCAGGCCTTCCTCATTGAGAAAGCGCTTCTGATTGAAGGCACGCAACTCGTTGGGCAAGCCGGCGTGATAAGGCAAAGCCGGGAAGCCCTGGCTGCTGAGAAACTCGGCGACCTCCTCGACCTTCTTGCGCGACAGGCAATAGACGATACCGGCATCGCCCTTGCGCGCGGCGAGAAAACCCAGCAGCTGCTTGCGCGGCTGATCCTTGGGCTGGATGCGATAGAAGATGTTCGGCCGATCGAAGCTCGACAGAAAGCGCTCGGCGTTGTCCAGGTGCAGACGCTGGACGATTTCCTCACGGGTACGTTTGTCCGCGGTGGCGGTCAGGGCGATGCGCGGTACATTGGGAAAGAGCTCAGCCAACTGACCGAGCTGCAGGTACTCAGGCCGGAAATCATGGCCCCACTGCGACACGCAGTGCGCTTCGTCGATGGCGAACAGGGCGATATCCAGGCCCTGCAGGAAGCTCAGCATGCGCGGCTGCACCAGGCGCTCGGGCGCCAGGTAGAGCATCTTGATCTGCCCGCGACGGATACGGTCGGCAATCTCGCGCTGCTCGTCAGGGCTCAAGGTGGAATTCAGCGCCACGGCGGCCACACCCAACTCATCGAGGGTGGCCACCTGATCGTCCATCAGCGCGATCAACGGTGAAACCACCACTGCCAGGCCCTCGCGCATCAGCGCCGGCACCTGGAAGCACAACGACTTGCCGCCGCCGGTAGGCATCAACACCAGGGCATCGCCGCCGCCGGCCACGCGCTCGATGATCGCGGCCTGGTTGCCGCGAAAGGCGTCGTAGCCGAAAACGTCTTTGAGAATGCGCATGGCGTGGTCGAGCATGAAGGCCTCCAAATCTAGCCGCGCATTATGCCGCAGGATCGCAGGCAACAGGGCGCCTACCCGTCCGAAGCCGCTCAATCGCCGTTAGTAGAGCGCCCGTGCTGGTCGCAGAGGCAGCGGTGAACTAGAATCCATCCTCGTTTATCCCCTAAGCCTCAAGGTAACCCCACGATGTCCTTCGCTGAGCAACTGTCCCGCCTGCAAGCCTTTCTCGATGCCGATGAGTTGCACGAAGAGGCGTTGGACTACGTGGCCGCCCATGGCTACCTGACCGCCCTGGCGATCTGCCCGGATCAGGTACCGGAGCGTGAGTGGATCGATGCGCTGTTCGCCGAGCCGCCGCACTACCGCAGCGACGCCGAACGCGAAGAGATCGAAAGCACGCTGATCCATCTGAAGGCGCATATCGCGCGTCAGCTGGCCGGCGAGGAAGAGCCCGAGTTGCCGTGCGATCTGGATCTCGGTGACGAACCGGATGACTCCGACCTGCGCGGCTGGTGCATCGGCTTCATGGAAGGCGTGTTCCTGCGTGAAGCGGTGTGGTTCGAAGATGCCGAAGACGAAGTCAGCGAGTTGCTGCTGCCGATCATGGTCGGCTCGGGTCTGTTCGACGAACAGGCCGAATTTGCCGAGATCGCCCGCGACCGCGACCTGGTGGACAGCATGATCGACCAGATTCCCGAGCTGCTGACCGCCCTCTTCCTGCTGTGCCAGGCTCCGGAAGAAAAACCCGCACTGCTCAAGCCTCGCCACTGATCCCATGAGCCGGGGCTCGCCCCCGGCTGCCGCCAAGACCCGCCCATGCCGCGTGACATCCAGCCAAGCCGCCATCGCAGTGTCCGTTACCTGCTGCTGACCATCGGCTGGTTGAGCGTGGCGCTCGGGGTCATCGGTATCTTCCTGCCCGTACTGCCGACCACGCCATTCCTGCTCCTGGCGGCGGCCTGCTTCGTGCGCAGCTCACGGCGTTTCTACCTCTGGCTGGTCACCCACCCGCGCCTGGGGCCGTGGATTCGCGACTACCTCGAAGGCCAGGGCATCCCACTCAAGGGCAAGGTCTACGCCCTGGTGCTGATGTGGGCCAGCATCAGCTTCTCCTGCTATCTGGTGCCCATGCCCTGGGCGCGCGTGTTCATGCTCAGCAGTGCGGTGCTGGTCAGCCTGTATATCCTCAAGCAGAAGACCCTGCCCAATCCCTGAGCACTCTGCGCAGCCCGGATGCTATCCGACAGCTCAGCGGTACTCCCCCGGGTTGCATCCGGGCTACGGGAGCCAGTCACTTCCTCGACAAGCTTTTGACGCTGCTTTCTTGCACTGACGAAGCGGCCGGCAAAAAGCCGACACCTCACCTAGACTCTGCCAATCGAGCCTGGAGACCACGACCCCATGCGACGGCTGCGCGTTCAGGGATGGCGGTGGCGGCTGCTGATCCTGTGGATTGGCGGCGGGCTGCTGGCCGCGCTGGCAGTAGCCGATTGGGACTTCGCCGTGATCGTGAAGAATGCGGAAAACCGCTACGGCAACCTCGGCCCTGCACGCAAACGCATTCTCGACTGGGAGGAGTTGATCAAGAGCAGCACCAGCCTGAACGAGGCGGACAAGCTCAACGAGGTCAATCGCTTCTTCAACCGCACCATCCGCTTCGTCGACGACATTCAGCTCTGGCGCGAGAACGACTACTGGGCCACCCCCGTGGAAATGCTGGTCAAGGGCGCAGGCGATTGCGAGGACTACTCCATCGCCAAGTACTTCACCCTACGTCGTCTCGGCATCCCCAGCGAAAAGCTGCGCATCACCTACGTCAAGGCGCTGAACTACAACCAGGCGCACATGGTGCTGACCTACTACGCCAGCCCTACCGCCGAGCCACTGGTGCTGGACAACCTGATCAACGACATCCGCCCTGCCTCGCAACGCAAGGACCTGCTGCCGGTGTACGCCTTCAATGCCGAAGGCCTCTACCTCGCAGGCTCCAACACACGCAAGAGCGACACCAAGAAGCTCTCTCGCTGGCAGGACATCCTGAAAAAAATGCGCGCGGAGGGCTTCGCCATCGGCGAAGGCTAGGAGGAAAGAGGAATGTCCCTACTCAAGCAGCTGTTTCTCGCCATCTGCCTGTTTCTGGTGGTGGCCTTCACCGGCAGTTTCATCGCCGGGGTGGAGAGCTCGCGCGAACAGTTGATCAGCCAGCTGCGCTCGCATGCCCAGGACGCCGCCACGGCGCTGGGGCTGTCGATGACGCCGCACGTGGACGACCCGGCGATGATCGAGCTGATGGTCAGCTCGATCTTCGACAGTGGCTACTTCGCCAGCGTCCGCGTGGTGCGCATTGCCGACGACAGCGTGATCGTCGAGCGCAGCACCGAGATCAGGCCCGAGAACGTGCCCGGCTGGTTCGTCGATCTGGTCGATCTGCAGTCCCAGGGGGGCGATGCGCTGATCATGCGCGGCTGGGAGCAGGCCGCCAGGGTCGAGGTGCTCAGCCATCCGCAGTTCGCCTTGGCCAAGCTGTGGGACAGCGCCCTCGGCAGCCTGTTCTGGCTGCTGCTGTGCGGTCTGGTCAGCGCCGTGCTCGGTGGCTGGCTGCTGCGCACCCAGTTGCGGCCGCTGGACAACATGGTGCAGCAGGCGCAAGCCATCAGCCGCCGCGAATTTCTCACCCTGCCGCGTGTGCCACGCACGCCAGAGCTCAAACGGGTGGTGCTGGCAATGAACCAGATGGTCGACAAGCTCAAGACCCTGTTCGCCGAAGAGGCCGCGCGCAGCGAGAAACTGCGCGAGGAGGCCTATCAGGACAGCCTCACCGGCCTGGCCAACCGCCGCCAGTTCGACATACGCCTGAGCAATCAGTTGGTGATCAACGAGCAGCATCCGGATGGCTACCTGCTGCTGCTGCGCCTCAACGACCTGGGCGGTCTCAACCAGCGTCTCGGCGGCCAGCGTACCGACGCGCTGATCGCCGCGCTGGGCGATCAACTCAAACAACTGCTGGCGTTACCGGGGCGCAGCCAATGGCTGGCCTCACGCAGCCGCGGCGGCGAGTTCACGCTGCTTGCCCCCGGCCTCAATGGCGAAGATGCAGATCGCCTGGCCAGCGAACTCAGCGAAGCCCTGAACAGCCTGAAGCAGACCGGTGCCAGCGACTGCGATCCCGTTGCCCACATCGGTATTGCCGCCTTTCGCCCTGGCGAGCAGAGCGAGGCAGTGCTGAGTCGCGCGGATCAGGCGCTGGCCCAGGCGCAGAGCCGCTCGGACAGGTGCTGGGAGCGCCTCGACGATTTCACCACCCGGCCCACTCAGGGCCTGCACGACTGGCGCGGCTGGATCGACGATGCGCTGACCCAGGGCAAATTGCAGTTGTATTTCCAGCCGGTCGCCGAATGCGCCGCGGGCACGCTGATGCAGCACAAGGTCCTCGCGCGCCTGCTCGATCCAGCCGGTGAAGCCATCACGGCCGGGCGCTTCCTGCCTTGGATCGAGCGCCTGGGCTGGGCCGCGCGCTTCGATCTGGCGATGCTCGAACACAGCCTGGAGCACCTGGCGCAACATCCTTACCCACTGGCGCTGAGCCTGTCTGCCGCGACCCTGCGCAATGACCAGGATAAAGCGCGCCTGCTCGATGCGCTGAACAGTCATAAAGACGTAGCGCACCTGATGACGCTGGAAATCGACGAACGCCACCTGCCGCCACCCGCCGAGCTGGAAGCGCTGAGCCAGGCGATTCGTGAGGCCGGTTTCAACCTGGGCCTGCAGCATTTTGGTGGGCGCTTCAGCCTGATTGGCAATCTCACCCACCTGGGCCTGGCCTACCTGAAGATCGATGGCACCTATATCCGGGCCATCGACCAGGAGAGCGACAAGCGGCTGTTCATCGAAGCGATCTTCCGCGCCACCAACAGCATCGACCTGCCGCTGATCGCCGAGATGGTGGAAACCGAAGAGGAACTCGCAGTGCTGACCGAACTGGGTATCCATGGCGCCATGGGGCGTCTGATCGGAGCACCGGCGCCCTGGGGCAACCAATAAATGCGGGAGCCCCGCCCCGCGGGAAAATTTCTGAAGGTTACAGGTTGTTGCTCCGACCGTTTCGCCGCGGGACGCGGCTCCTGCAACGGCGGGGTTCTAAACCAGATTGTGCTCGTCGTCACCAAGCAGGCCGCTGAGCCCCTCGATTTCGGCACGGGCGATGGCACGCTGATCGAGCTTCTGGCGTGCGGCCTCGGGCAGGTCGGTGTAACGAATAACGCCTCGTTCGACCAGCACGCTGACCACGTCTTCCAGCACGCGCACCAGCTCCAGGTCAGACTGCTTCAGGCTGTCCAGGCGCGCCTTGACCTCTTCCTTGGCCTCAAGCCAGCTGTGTAGCTCCTCGCTCTCGACAGCCAGGTTTTCCGTCATACCCTCAAAGGGCTCATGTTCGACTCGCAACAAACGCCCGGCCGCGTCGCGCTGTACGTAAACCATCGCTGCCTCCAGCAAACGCCATAAAAAAGCCCGCTACTCGGAACGGGTAGCGGGCTTACTCTAGTTGAGTGCTCCAACTAAGGAAACTCTGATAAGCATTTCCCTTTGCCTGAGAGGCCGCCAGCGCAGCGCTGACGGCCTCCCTCACACCTCAGGCGACCAGCTGATTCTGGTCCAGCATGCCCTGGATGATATCTGCAGTATTGCCACCGGAAAGGATGGTGTTCTCCAGAGTGATAGTCTGATCCACCGGCGCGCCACCTCCGGCGCTGGCGATGTTGATCACCGTACTACCCGGATCGCTGACGAAGTCGAAGCTCAGGTATTGGGTCAACACGTCGGCACTGGCTGGATCGCTGACCCCCACCAAAAGCTGCGACAGGTCCAGCTTGTCCGCGCCATTACCGAAGTCCTTGACGATATCGTGGTAGTTGCCGCCACGATCTCCCGCATTCCAGACGAAGGTATCGTTACCGCTACCGCCGACCAGTACATCGTTGCCAGCGCCACCGATCAGGATGTCATCGCCACCCTGGCCGAACAGCCAGTCGTTGCCGGCACCACCTTCGAGCCTGTCATTTCCTCCGACACCCGGTACCGATGCCCCCAGTTGCTCAGCGTGCAGTTGGATAAAGTCCATGATCTGCGCCTGGGTCGGAGCTACGCCCAAAGTGGTCGTCAGGTGATCGACCAGCACCTGATAACCAGGCGCCTTGCCGGCGTCTATCCATAGAGTATTGAGCGAGTCACCAAACAGGTAGTCGTCACCTGCACCGGCCACCAGATGATCGTCACCCAGGCTGGCGTAGCCACCATCGGTGACGCTGCCAGGGTCGAGCACCGCGAAGAGCTCACTCGGTGTGGTAACGATCTGCGGCTCGCCTACCGCACCATTAACGGTGTTACCACCAAAGGACAGCGACCCCTGCCCTGTAACATCGGTATTGTCGAAGAAACGCAGCACGTTGCTGTTGACCCCGGTACCGATGCCGATGGCATGCACCTCGGCGCGCTCCATCAAGATCGAGGCATCGTCCAGCGCCCGGTTGACGTCGCGGTAGTTCACCGTGCTGCCGCTGTTGCTGTTGTCGCCGTTGTAGGTGGTCGGGTCACCATCGGTAAGGAAGTAGGCCAGGTTGTTGTAACCATTGCCATCAATACCATTGCTACTGAACCAGGCATTGGCCTGCTGCATCGCCGCCTCGTAGTTAGTGGCGCCAGAGGCAGTCAGCGCCATCAGCACGTTGTTAGGCGCTGCCAAGGCCGACTGGATCTGCGCCAGCGTACCGCTGAGCAACAGGCTGGAGCTGGACGAGAAGGAGATCAGCGCGATGTTGATCTGCCCGGTATGGGTGCCCAGCTTGCCGATGAAGGCATTGACCGCATCCTTGAGCAACGCCAGGCGGCTGCTGTATCCCCCCGGGCCATCCGGATTGTCCGCCATGCTGCCAGAACGATCGAGGATCAAGGCAATGTTGTAGTTCTCCGCCGGTTTGACCACCGGCGGCTTGGCACCACCCAGATCGCCGATCAGAACGTCATTGCCGAAAGTCCCTTCGATAGCCCCCTTGCCATCGTCGTATTGGCTGGGCACATGGTGAGGCACGCTGGAGTTCGGCGTGTCGTCAGCATTGCTGCCGACTACCAGCACCGACTGGTCGCCACGGATACAGATATCCAGATCGGCCGAGGCACGGTCGCCATCGCCGTCGCTCACCACGTAGGTAAAGCTCTGCGTCAACTGCCCGCTGGGGCCGAAGCTCAGATTGCCTTTCGCGGAGAAGTCGAACTGCCCGACATTGTCCCCATCCAGGTGAATCTTCAGGGTCCCGGTTGCGGTAGTGAGCGTCAGCTCGGCGGTCGCGGCATTGAAGGCCCAGGTGACGGTACCAGCCCCGCTCACCTCGATGCCGTTGCCGGCCTCGTTGAGGCTGAAGGTCTGGCCATCGACGCTGACCGACTCGATACGCCCGAGACCGTCGGCGCCCAGGCTGTCATTGGCCAGAACGTCGCCGGAGACACTGCCGCCCAGGTCGGCCAGGTCCAGCAGAGTTTCGGACAGGCTGTCAGGCGCGCTGTTGATCACCGAACCATCACTGGCGATCTGCCCCATGAAGGAGCCCGTGAAGTTGATGCCCACGGAGTGCGCCGTAAAACTGTTGGTGGCGCTGTTGTTATCGCCATCGACGTCGCCGATGAAGTTCGTCCAGTTGTTGGCGATCCAGGTGGTCAGCGTCCCGCCCTGCGCCCCGACGGTGGGCTCACCATCGGAGATGAAGTACAGCTTGTGTTGCTGCGCCGGATCGGCGCCTGGAGCCATGATGTCGTTGGTGATCTGCGTCTTGGCCGCGCTCAGGGCCTGCTCGTAGTTGGTGAAACCACTGGCGGTAAGACCGTTGACCGCCGTGAGCAACGCCGTGTAGCCCGGATCACCCACCGAACTGAAGGTGAAGTCACCGATTTCCGCAGCGCCCGAGTTGAAGGTGATCAGGTTGACGTGTACCGGAGCAGAGAGGCCGGCATAGCCTTGGGCCAGGTCGATCACCGCCTGCTTGAGCGCTGCCAGCTTGGCCCCGGCCATGCTCAACGAGATATCCAGCACCAGGGTCAGGTTCACCAGCGGCGGAGCGGCCTGGACGATGCAGTCGGGCTTGTCGCTGGCGGCAATGGGCACGTCATCCTGCACGTCGATCACCAGCGTCCCTGCCGGGAAGCCGGCGGGTAGCGGGTCGCCATCACCATCGGTCGCCTGCAGCATCTTGGAGAAATCGATAGGCTGTCCTGCCGTACCCAGGGTTTCACCATCGTCGCCATCGCCCAACGGATGATCCAGCGGGCCTTTTAGCTCGAAGCGATAACTGCCGTCAGCCCCCACCTCGAAGCTGAATACCGGATAGCCGTCAACACCCGCCACCTCACCGATCAGGGTGGAACTGACCAGCTGGTCGCCATCCCATTCGTACTCAACACGGTAGCTCAGCTCGACGCCGCCGGAACTGAGCTGCTGCACCAGCATCGAGGCCACATCGCCGGTCAGGCTGAAGACTCCCGGCCCATCGGCGCCGAAATTGACCAGCGCATGCAGCGTGCCAGCACCACCTTCGGCCACCAGTGTCTGGCCAGCCTCGGGGTTGCCCAGATAGGGCGAGTCGAGCTGATCCTCGTGCACCAGGTGATTGAAAGTAGGCGCGCAGTTCTCGTCCACGGCCTGATACTGGGGGTGCTTGGCAACAGTCACCTTGGGTCCACCGAAGGCGCTGTTGCCACCAACCAGGTAGTTGCCCAGGCCTAGATCGACGGGATTGATGACGTCACCATCGCCGTCGTAGAACTTGGTACCGGCCTTGATGTAGTAGGCCTCGACCGTGCCGCCATAGGCCTGCTCGATCCAGGCGACGTAGCCTTGCGGGTGGCTCGGATCCTTGACGTCACTCCCGCCGGGATATTCGATCTTGACTGCCTTGGTGCCGTCGCCGGTGTCGACCAGGAACAGCACATGGGAAATGCCATGATCGATGTTCTTGGGATCGCAGTCGCAGTCCTTTTCGGCCAGTGTTGGCACGTCGTCCTGCACGTTGATGACGAACAGACCGCCAGCCCCCTGCGGTATCTGCAGCGGGTCGCCATCGCCATCGGTGATCGCCAGCAACTGGGTGAAGTCGATGCCAAAGGCACCGTCCGACGACCAGAGCTCGTTGTCGTCACCATTTTTCAGCGGATGGTCGATTGGCCCCTGCAGTTCGAAGCTGAAGTCGCCGTTGGCCTCCACCACCAAGGTGAATACCGGATAACCGCCTGCAACTGTGGCCGTCGCAGTGAGCGTGGTGCTGACCAGATTGCCATCGCCATCGAACTCCGGAGTGACCTTGTAGTCGAGCGGCTCACCGCCGGACGTCAGCCCCTGGGCGTTCAGCAACTCGGCGGCGGTACCCTCCTCCACCAGGCTGAAATCACCGGGCCCATCGGCACCGAAGGCGACCAGCGAGAGCAAACTGGCCGCCCCCGTCGCAGTGCTGATCACCAACGTCTGGCCAGGGCCATCCGGGTTGCCCTGATGGGGATCGGTCAGCTTGTCCTCATGTACCGTACCGCCCACCGGTGCAGGCGTCTTGACCGTCCAGGTGGCCTGGATATTGACATCGTTGTAGTCGTTATCGCTGGCGCTGGCGCTGTTGATATCCTCCCAGTTCTGGTTTCCGGGAGCATCGTTGTCTTGCACATGGGTCTTGCCTGCGGGGTTGAGCGCCGGGTTGTCGAACAGCACATCAGCGCCGCCACTGCCGGTTAGCGGCTGACCATCAGCCACGGCCTGCCACTGGCCATCGACCCACTGGAACGTGAGCGCAGTGCCGTCAGGTACGTCATTCGAGGCACCATTGGGGATGATGAAAAAACCCACTGACGCGGGATCAAGCCCCTGCAGCGTGATGGAATCACCGATCTGCATGGCGGTGGTATTACCCCAGACCAGCACGCCACTGACCGGTGTGCCATCAGGCCCCTTGATGTAGTAGCCGTAGCTGTTGAGGTAGCCGGCATCACCGCCCTTGTAGGTAAGGGTCAGGCAGTGACTGGAGCTACCATCCACAAGCTCGGGCACGTCGTCCTGCACGTTGATGACGAACAGGCCGGCGGCATCGAGCGGCATATCCAACGGGTCACCATCGCCGTCGGTGGCGGTGATCAGCTGGGTGAAATCGATGCCAAGCCCGCCTTCCGACGCCCACAATTCATCGTCGTTACCATCCTGAACCGGATGATCGATGGGCCCCTGCAGTTCGAAGCTGAAGTCGCCGTTGGCCTTCACCACCAGCTCAAATACCGGATAGCCTCCTACAGCAGTAGCCTTGAGCGTTGTACTGAGCAGATTGCCACTGCCATCGCACTCTTTGGTCACCACGTATTCCAGGGGCTCACCGCCGGAGGTAAGGCCTTGCGCCCACAGCAGGCTCTCTGCCGTCTCGGCATCCACCAGGCTGAACTCACCGGGGCCATCGGCGCCGAACGACACCAGGGCGGAAAGGCTTCCGCCACCAGTGGCAGTGCTGATCACCAGTGTCTGCAACGCACCGTCGGGGTTACCTGTATACGGGTCGCTCAGCAGGTCTTCGTGGACGGTGCCACCCACAGCAGGTAGCTGCGGATTGGGTTCGTTGAGCGTCGGTACATCGTCTTCGATATCGATCACGAAACTGCCAGCATCGAAACCATCGGCCAGCGGATCACCGTCACCGTCGGTGGCCACCAGCACACCGGAGAAATCCAGAGCCAGGCTGCTGTCACCCAGGGTTTCCGAGTCGTTACCATCACCTTCCGGGTGGTCAATCGGACCTTTCAAGGTGAACAGGTAGCTGCCGTCCAGATTGACCTGCAGGGTGAAGATCTGAGTAGCTCCCGCCATCGCCTCCAAGGTGGTACCGTCATCCGATACGCTGTAAGTCACGGGCACGCCGCCCGATGTCAGGCCCAGCGCCTCTAGATCCGCCAGCGCTCCGAGCTCTTTACTCAGGTGAAAGCCGCCACGGCCATCGGCCCCAAAATGCACCAGTGCATCCAGGGTACCTGGGCCACCCTCGACGGTCAGGGTCTGACCGCCCTCGGCATTGCCGTTGTCCAGCGCATCCTCATGCACCAGGCCACCCACGGTTGGCCGATCACCCGGCGCTCCGGCAAGTATCGGCACATCATCCTCGACGTCGATGACGAAGCTACCGCTGGCAAAACCATCGATGATCGGATCGCCATCTCCATCGGTGGCAACCAGTACTCCAGAGAAATCCAGCGCCAGGCTGTTGTCGCCAAGGGTTTCGGAGTCGATTCCGTCCGCCTCCTTGTGATCCAACGCGCCCTTGAGCGTAAACAGGTAGCTGCCATCGCTATTCACCACGAGGCTAAAGACCTCGCTGCCACCTTCACCAGCCGTAGCGGTGAGCGTGGTGCCATCCGTAGAGACGACATAGAACAGCGCAACACCGCCGGAGCTCAAGCCAAGTGCCTGCAGTCCAGACAGCGCACTGGGCTCCTGGCTCAGGTGGAAACCACCACGACCATCGGCGCCGAAGTTGACCAGTACATCCAATGTGCCGATCCCCCCCTCAACCGTGAGGGTCTGTTCAGGCTCGCTGCCGGGCTCGGCATTGCCGTTACCCAAGGCATCTTCATGCACCAACCCGCCGACCACCGGCTGCTGCGGATTGGGCTGGGCCGGCAACGGCACGTCATCCTGAATATTGATGACGAACAGGCCTTTCGCGCCTGCGGGCAGCTGCAGCGGGTCGCCGTCGCCATCAGTAGCGGTGAACAGGCGCGTGAAGTCGAGGCCGATAGCGCCTTCGGACGACCACAGTTCGTTATCGTCACCATCGGCGCGAGGATGATCGATGGGGCCCTCCAATTCGAAGCGGAAGCTGCCATCGGCGTTGATTACCAGGGTAAATACCGGGCGGTTGCAGAAGCTGAGTGCAACACGGTTACTGGATTGAAGCAGGTGCATCATGCTGCAACGCCACTACTTCTGTCATGACCTCAATCGGGCATTTCCAATTGAAGCGCTTGCG
>NZ_PGLR01000034.1 GCF_002803095.1 Pseudomonas sp. ZH-FAD
GCGCCTGCAGCCAGTCGCCCAGGCACGCCAACATGCGCGCCTGGGCCTCATCCAGTTGCAGGCCGCGTGCCTCGATCAGGCGAGCGGCCTGCGCGGCCAGCTCAGAAGTCAAAGAACACGGTCTCGCCTTCACCCTGGATGCGGATGTCGAAGCGGTAGGCCGGCTTGCCGTCCACCTCGCAGCGCTTGGCGATCAGCGTCTCGCGGCGCTGCGGCTGCTCGATCAGGTTGAGCACCGGATCCTTGGCATTGGCCTCGGCCTCGTCTTCGAAGTACAGCCGGGTGTTGAGGTGGATGTTGATGCCGCGAGCGAACAGCGCGACGTTGACGTGCGGCGCCATCGGCACGCCGGCGGCGTTGTGCACCACGCCCGGCTTGATCGTATAGGCGGTCCACTCGCTACCGGCATCGAAGGTGGTGGCGGTACGACCGAAACCGTTGAACGGTTTGGACTGGTCGTAATCCTCGTCATAGTGGCCCTGGTGGTCGGCCTGCCACAGCTCGAGGAAGGCGTCGCGCACCAGGTGGCCGTTGCCGTCGTAGACATGGCCGACCAGCACGATGTGTTGGCCGGGCGCATCGGGCCCCGCCATCTGATTCCAGATTTCCTGCTCGCGGGTCGGGTTGCCGGCCGCAGCCAGGGCCAGGCCGATGTGCACGTAGGGGCCGGCGGTTTGTGAAGGGGTTTCCGGCAGCAATTCAACAGGCATGGTCATCCTCCTATGAGCCTGCTCAGGATCTAGCGAGCTAGAGCCAGACAAGGCAAAAAGGGCTGAGGAAGCACAGTTTACGAGTAGTAAATGAGCATTCCGAAGCCATTTTTAACGCCGTCTGGCCGACGCGCAGCAGATCCTGGGCGGCTCATTAACGGTTCTCGAAATGGGTTCTGCGCTGCCCGCGCAGCACGATGTCGAAGCGATAGGCCAGGCAATCCATTGGATTGGCCGTGCTCATGTCGAGCTTGGCAATCAGCGTCTGCACCGCGTCCGGGTTGGCGATCGCCTTGACGATCGGGCACAGCGGGATCAGCGGATCGCCCTCGAAATACAGCTGGGTGATCAGCCGCGTGGCGATCGACGGGCCGTTGAGCGAGAAGTGGATATGCGCCGGGCGCCAGTCGTTGGGGCCATTGCGCCAGGGGTAGGGGCCAGGCTTGATGGTGCGGAAGATATAGCGACCTTCACTGTCGGTCAGGGCACGGCCGACACCGCCAAAGTTGGGGTCGAGCGGCGCCAGATAGCGGTCGTTCTTGTGCCGGTAGCGGCCACCGGCGTTGGCCTGCCACATTTCAACCAGGGTATGCGGGATCGGCTTGCCGTACTGATCCATCACCCGACCGGAAACGATGATGCGCTCGCCGATGGGCAGGCCACCGTTGTTGAAGTTGAGCAGCAGGTCGTTGTCGTGCTCGGCGAACTTCAGGTGCGAGAAGTCCGGGCCGGTGGTCTCGGAGATCGACTGCGGGATGCTCACCAGCGCCTGGCGCGGCGAACGGGCGATGGAGGTCTTGTAATCGGGCGTCAAGGCTTTGGGGTGCCAGTTGCGGTCACGAATGACGAAACGGCGATTGTCCTCGGCAGGCATGGTGCGCTCCTGTTGTGAGTATTGTGGAGTCGACCTGGGATCAGGCTGAAGCACAGTTTCCGCCAAAGCAGACGCGGGGAATATTGAAAAGACGCGGCTACCCCATAACCAAATGGTTATGAAAAAAGCCCTTCGCGGTAGGCTTCGGCCACCTCACGCAGCGCCGCACAGAACTGCTCGGCGGCCAGCGGCAAGGCCAGCGCGCTGTTGCGACAGATACCCACCGAGCCGCCTGGCTCCTGCACGCCCAGCTGCAGCTCGACCAGCTCGCCGCGCTGCACGTCCAGGCACACCGCGTCCTGCGGCGCCACCCACAGCGCATCGCCGGACAGCACGTAGCGCCGACTCAGCGCCGGCGACAGGGTCTCCAGGCGCTGCCGCGAGGGCGTCACCCCGCACTGCACGAACAGGCTGTCGGCATGCTTGCGGATGGTGGTACCGGCCGTCGGCAGCACCAGCGGGTAATCGCCAAGCTGTCCCAGCGCGGCGGCGCCGGCGGCCAGCAGCGGGTGACCGGGGCGCACCACCAGGGTCATGGATTCGCTGTACAGATGCTCGAAGGTCAGGCCCTGGATGTCCGGGCTGTCGGTCATGCGCCCGACTACCAGATCCAGCTCGCCAACGCGCAACTGACCGAGCAGGTAGGCGCCCGGCCCGGTAGCAACGCTGACCACCAGCGCCGAGTGACGCTGATGCAGGCGCCGCACCACCTCGGGAATCAGCAGGCTCTCTACGGTAGAAAGCACACCGACTCGCACCTGGCCGGCCTCGTGCTCACCTTCGCGCAGGCTGTTCACCCCATCGCGCAGCGCCTGCACGCACGGGCCGGCGTAACGCATGAAGGCCACGCCGGCGGCCGTCAGGGTCACGCCCTGCTTGCCCCGCTCGAACAGGCTGGCGGCGAGGATTTCTTCCAACTCCTTGAGGGTCTTGGAGATCGCCGGCTGGCTGACCGCCAGCGCATCGGCGGCCTTGGCGAAACTGCGCTGGCGAGCGATTTCGAGAAAGCACAGCAGGTGGCGGAATTTGATACGGGTGTCGATATTCATCGCAGGCACCGAAAACAGATGCTCGCGATGATGCCGCAAAGCATAGGCCTGGCACAGACGACAATTGGCAGGTTCGTCACTTTGGTCGCACTTGGCTGACCGATGGGTCAGCTCTATGCTGCACCTTTTTTGTGCGAGCCTGCCCGATGTCCCTGCCTGATCTGCTGCTGTTGGCCGTCGCCGGTTTCGCCGCCGGCGGCATGAATGCCCTGGCTGGCGGCGGCACCTTCTTCTCCTTCCCTGCACTGCTCGCTGCCGGCCTGCCGCCGGTGACGGCCAATGCCACTAACGCCGTGGCGCTGTGGCCGGCCAGCCTGGCTGGTGCGTGGGCAGCACGCGCCTCGTTGCGGCCACTGGGGCGTTATCTGCTTCCGCTGCTGCTGGCCGGCCTGGCCGGTGGCCTGCTCGGCGGCCTGTTGCTGCTGGCTGGCGGCGACGATGTGTTCCGCGTGCTGATCCCCTGGCTGTTGCTGGCCGCCACCGCGCTGTTCGCCGCCAGCCCCTGGCTGGGCCGCTGGTTGGCGGCACGACGCAAGGTGTCCGAGCATCCGCCGCACACGCCGTTGTCGCTGGGTGCACACATCGGCGTGTCGATCTACGGCGGCTACTTCGGCGCCGGTATGGGCATTCTGCAGCTCGCCGCATTCTCCATCGAAGGTCACCCGCTGGCCCGCGCCAATGCACTGAAAAACCTGATCTCGGCGGTGATCTACAGCATCGCCACGCTGACCTTCGTCATCGCCGGCCGGGTCAGCTGGTACGAGCTGGCGATCCTGCTCACCGGCGCCACCATCGGCGGTTATGCCGGTGGTGCACTGGGCGAAAAACTTCCTCCGGCACTGCTACGCAGCTTCGTCATCCTGGTGGGCAGCGGGATGACGCTGTACTACTTCTGGAGCACCTACTTCTCCGCGTAAAAACCAGCCCTGCGAAAAATAGATCGAACAGTGTCCGAGCACGCCTAATGCCACTCAGTTTGGCATCGACGCATCGAATGTGTAGAAGCAGCGCCCCGGCCGCAAATCAGGGCGTCGCGCATTTGAAAATGCTTCGCCCCGAGGCGGGGCTCCTACGAACGATCGCGTTGAATCGACATTACCCAGGCGCACGGCTATGCACCTCCAAAGCCCGCTGATTTGCCCGAGTGGCGCGGCTCTGCTAGTGTCGCGCCCGTTTCTAAGCTTCCCGAGACCCGCCGCCATGGCCCGCAAAAAAGCCGCTCCCGACTTCGAACACTCCCTCGCCGAACTGCAGACGCTGGTCGAGCGCCTGGAGAGCGGCGAGCTGTCGCTGGAAGACTCGCTGACTGCTTTCGAGCAGGGCATCGGCCTGACCCGTGAATGTCAGGCCGCCCTGGCCCAGGCCGAGCAGAAGGTACAGATTCTGCTCGAGCGCGACGGTGAGTTGCAGCCCGCCCCCTTCGACACGGACGAGCCCGCATGATTGCGGCGTATCAGAAGCGCTGCCAGACCCGCGTCGACACCGCACTGGAAGCGCTGTTTCAAGCTCCACGCACAGAGCTCGAACGCCTCTACCAGGCCATGCGCTACAGCGTGATGAACGGCGGCAAGCGCGTGCGCCCACTGCTGGTCTATGCCGCGTGCGAGGCTCTCGAAGGTGATCTCGAACGTGCCGATGGCGCTGCCTGTGCGGTGGAGCTGATCCATGCCTACTCGCTGGTGCATGACGATCTGCCGGCGATGGACGATGACGACCTGCGTCGCGGTCAGCCGACCACGCACAAGGCCTTCGACGAAGCCAGTGCCATCCTTGCTGGCGATGGCCTGCAAAGCCTGGCCTTCGAAGTGCTCGCCGACCGCCGGCGCAATCCGCAGGATGCCGAGACGCGCCTGCAGATGATCGAGTTGCTCAGCCAGGCTGCTGGCCCGGCCGGCATGGTCGGCGGCCAGGCCATCGACCTTGGCTCGGTCGGCCTGCAACTCGACCAGCAGGCGCTGGAAGTGATGCACCGGCACAAGACCGGCGCGCTGATCGAGGCCAGCGTGGCGCTCGGTGCCCTGGCCAGTGGCAACACCGACGAACTGGCACTCAAGGCCCTGCTGCAATACGCCCGCGCCATCGGCCTGGCCTTCCAGGTACAGGACGACATCCTCGACGTGGAGAGCGACACCGCCACCCTGGGCAAGACCCAGGGCAAGGACGAAGCCCACGACAAGCCCACCTACCCTGCTCTGCTCGGCCTCGACACCGCCAAGGACTACGCACTGGAACTGCGTGACCAGGCTCTGCACGTGCTGCGCCCGTTCGGCAACAGTGCCGAACCGCTGCGCGAGCTGGCGCGCTACATCGTCGAACGACGTAGCTAAGCCGCTCTTGTGGGAGCGGCTTCAACCGCGAAATCCCCAGCGCGCCATCATCATTTGCATCTATGTCGGCATGATCGCCGCATAAGGCTTGCTTTACCCCTGCGACCAGCCTCCTAAGATGGCTCCATAACGACAAGACGTCCGGAGCCGCCATGCCCTTCCCCGCCCTGCTGATCGCCAACCGCGGCGAGATCGCCATCCGTATCGCCCAGGCCTGCGCCGACCTCGGTATCCGCAGCGTAGCGGTGTATGCCGAGGACGACAGCGCCTGCCTGCACACACGCAAGGCCGACCAGGCCGTGGCGCTGGCTGGACGCGGCCCGGTGGCCTATCTGGATATGGATCAGCTGATTGCCGTCGCCTGCGAGCAGGGCTGTGCGGCCATCCACCCTGGCTACGGTTTTCTCGCCGAGAACGCCGAGTTCGCCCGCCGCTGCCAGGATGCCGGGCTGACCTTCGTCGGCCCGACGCCGGAAACCCTGCAACTGTTCGGCGACAAGGCCGCCGCCCGCGCCCTGGCCGAACGCTGCGCAGTGCCGCTGGTACCGGGGATCAACCAGGCGGTGACGCTGGAGCAGGCCGCGGACTTTCTCGCCGAGCATGGCAGCGTGATGCTCAAGGCCCTGGCCGGCGGCGGCGGGCGCGGCATGCGTGCAGTGGAGGATGCCGCGCAACTGGCCGAGACCTTCGCCCGCTGCGCCTCGGAGGCCCAGGGCGCCTTCGGCAGCGGCGCGCTGTACGTGGAAAAGCGCGTGCGCCGCGCCCGGCATATCGAAGTGCAGGTGCTTGGTGATGGCTGCGGCGCGGTCAGCCACCTGTGGGAGCGCGACTGCAGCCTGCAGCGCCGCCACCAGAAGCTGGTGGAGATCGCGCCCAGTCCAGACCTGGACGACGCCACCCGCGACGCCATCATCGCCAGCGCCCTGCGCCTGGCGGCCGAGGTGCAGTATCGCGGCATCGGCACCTTCGAGTTTCTGCTCGATCTCGACCAGCCCGGGCGCTTCTATTTCATGGAAGCCAACCCGCGCGTGCAGGTGGAGCACACCGTTACCGAGCAGGTCACCGGCATTGATCTGCTGCATACGCAATTGCACCTGGCCGCCGGCAGCAGCCTGGCCGAGCTGAATCTGCTCAACCCGCCCGCGCCAAAGGGCTACGCCGTACAGGTGCGCCTGAATCTGGAAAGCCTGCACGCCGACGGTACGGCGCGCCCGGCCAGCGGCGTGCTAGCGGCCTACCAACCGCCCAGCGGCCCCGGCCTGCGCGTGGATGGCTGTGGCTATGCCGGTTATGCCGTCAGCCCAGCCTATGACTCGCTGATCGCCAAACTGATCGCCAGCGCCTGCGACTACCCCGGCGCCCTGCGCCGTGCCTACCGGGGGCTGTGCGAGTTTCGCCTCGAAGGGGTGGCGAGCAACCTGCACCTGCTGCAGAACCTGCTGCAGCGCAACGAGGTGATCGCCAACCAGGTCGATACCACCTACGTCGAGCGGCATCTGAGCGAATTGCTGGCCGCCCGCAAGCAGGCCCATCCACATCGCTACTTCGCCACCGATACTTCGCTGCACAGCGTCAAGGCCACTGTCGATGCGCCACTCGGCACGCTGGCCCTGAGCGCCCCCAGCGCCGGCGTACTGGTCAGCCTGGAGGTAGCCGAGGGCGATGCTGTAGCCACTGGCCAGCGCATCGCCGTGCTGGAGGCGATGAAAATGGAATTCGAGGTCAAGGCCGAGCACAGCGGCATCGTCCGTGCGCTGGCCGTGGTACCCGGTGACGCCATCGGTGAGGGCCAGGCGCTCGTATTCCTGGAGCCTGCCGAGCTGGATGGCCTCGCCGAGCACGGCGAGCAGGCAGTCGACCTGGCGCATATCCGCGCCGATCTGGCCGAGGTACTGGAGCGCCACGCGCGCCTGACCGACGCGTGCCGTCCCGAAGCCGTGGCGAAAAGGCGCAAGACCGGCCAGCGCACCGTGCGGGAAAACCTGGCGGACTTGCTCGATGCAGACAGCTTTATCGAATACGGCGCCATGGCCCTGGCCGCCCAGCGTCGTCGACGCTCCCCCGAGGAACTGCTGGAGCTGAGCCCGGCCGATGGCCTGGTCGCCGGAATCGGCACGGTGAACGCAGAACACTTCGGCAGCGAGGCAGCGCGCTGCATGGCCATCGCCTACGACTACACGGTATTCGCCGGCACCCAGGGCGTGATGAACCACAAGAAGACCGACCGTATGCTGGCCCTGGCCGAGCAGTGGCGCCTTCCGGTGGTGCTGTTCGCCGAAGGCGGCGGCGGGCGGCCGGGCGATACCGATTTCGTCGGCGTGGCCGGGCTGGACTGCCACACCTTCGTCGCCATGGCCAAGCTCTCCGGTCTGGTACCGACAGTGGGTGTCGTCTCCGGCCGCTGCTTCGCCGGCAACGCCGCGCTGCTCGGCTGCTGTGACGTGATCATCGCTACAAGGAACGCCAGCATCGGTATGGCCGGCCCGGCGATGATCGAAGGTGGCGGCCTGGGCAGTTTCACCCCCGAGCAGGTCGGCCCGGCCAGCGTGCAAGGCCCCAACGGGGTGATCGACGTGCTGGTGGAGGACGAAGCCGCAGCGGTCGCCGTGGCCAAGCAGTACCTGGGGTATTTCCAGGGCCCGCTCAGCGACTGGCAGTGCAGCGATCCCCGCGAGCTACGCCATGTAATCCCGGAAAACCGTCTGCGCGTCTATGACATCCGCCGGGTCATCGAACTGCTGGCCGACGATGCCAGCGTGCTGGAGCTGCGCCGCCAGTTCGCCCCCGGCCTGATCACCGCGCTAATCCGCATCGAGGGCAAGCCCTTCGGCCTGATCGCCAACAACCCCGCGCACCTGGGCGGCGCCATCGATGCCGTGGCCGGCGACAAGGCCGCGCGCTTCCTGCAACTGTGCGAGGCCCATGACCTGCCCATCGTCTCGCTGTGCGACACCCCCGGCTTCATGGTCGGCCCGGAGGCGGAGAAGCAGGCCACGGTACGCCATGTCTCGCGCCTGTTCGTCACCGCCGCCAGCCTCACGGTGCCCTTCTTCACCCTGGTGCTGCGCAAGGGCTACGGCCTCGGCGCCCAGGCCATGGCCGCGGGCAGCTTCCACTCGCCGCTGTTCACCGCTGCCTGGCCCAGTGGCGAGTTCGGTGCCATGGGCCTGGAAGGCGCGGTGCGCCTGGGTTTTGCCAAGGAGCTGGCGGCCCAGCCAGACGAGACCGCGCGCCAGGCGCTGTTCGACAAGCTGGTGGCCAAGGCCTACGACAACGGCAAGGCGCTGAACATGGCCAGCTATCTGGAGATCGACGCCGTGATCGACCCAGCCGACAGCCGCGCCTGGCTGCTGCGCGGCCTCAACGCGGCGCCGCGTTCGCCCCGGCGCGACGGCAAGAAACGGCCCTTCATCGACACCTGGTAAGGACATCCATGCATATCGATCACCGCCTGCTCGCCGTCAACGGCATCGAACTCAGCCTGTACAGCGCCGGCCCCGAGCACGGCAAGCCGGTGTGGCTGCTGCATGGTTTCCCCGAATGCTGGTACGCCTGGCATCCGCAGATCGAGGCGCTGGCCGCCGCCGGCTACCGCGTGTTCGCCCCGGAGATGCGCGGCTATGGCGCCAGCAGCGCGCCGGCCGATCCGGCGGCCTATGAGCTGCTCACCCTGTGCGGCGATATCCAGGCGGCGATGGACATGCTCGGCCAGCACGAGGTGGCGGTGGTCGGTCACGACTGGGGGGCGCCGGTGGCCTGGCATCTGGCGCTGCTGGAGCCGCAGCGGGTCAAGGCGCTCGGCGCGCTGTCAGTGCCCTTCGGCGGCCGACCGAAACGCCCGGTCATAGAGATGATGCGCGATGCCTACGCCGGGCGCTTTCACTACATCCTGTATTTCCAGCAGCCGGGCGTGGCCGAGGCCGAACTGGACGAAGACATCGGCCGCAGCCTGCGCCTGCTGCTCGGCGGCCTGGGCGACGCCCTGCTGGCGACGGACAAACCGGCCGATGCGCGGCTGTTCGACGGCATGCCAGATGACCTGCCACTGCCGGCCTGGTGCAACGAGGCGATGTTCGCTCACTACCTGCGCACCTTCGAGCGCCACGGCTTTCGCGGCGCGCTGAACTGGTACCGCAACTTCGAGCGCAACTGGCAACGCACCGAGCCCCTGGCTGGTCTGCAGATCACGCAGCCGACGCTGTTCCTGCTCGGGGAGAATGACCCGGTCAGCCGCTTCGAGGCGCCGACGCTCAAGCGCATGGGCGACAAGGTGCCGCACCTGGAACGCCACGACCTGCCCGGCGCCGGGCACTGGCTGCAGGCCGAATGCGGCGAACGGGTCAACGTCCTGTTGCTGGACTTCCTCACACGAAACTACCGATAGCGGCGATATGGACGGCGGATTGGGCTGTTTTCCTGGCATCAGGTAAACTGCCGCATCTTTTACACCTATAACGATTCGCCTGATGCCGAACACTTTCCACGAGATCCCCCGCGAGCGCCCGTTGACGCCGCTGCTCGACAGCGCCAACACGCCCGACGAACTGCGCCGCCTGGCCGAAGCGGACCTGGAAACCCTCGCCGACGAACTGCGCCAGTACCTGCTCTACAGCGTCGGCCAGAGCGGCGGGCACTTCGGTGCCGGGCTCGGCGTGATCGAGCTGACCATCGCCCTGCACTACGTCTTCGACACCCCCGATGACCGCCTGGTGTGGGACGTCGGCCATCAGGCCTACCCGCACAAGATCCTCACCGGTCGTCGCGAGCGCATGGGCAGCCTGCGCCAGAAGGACGGCCTGGCCGCCTTCCCGCGCCGTAGCGAGAGCGAGTACGACACCTTCGGCGTCGGCCACTCCAGCACCAGCATCAGCGCGGCGCTGGGCATGGCCATCGCTGCTCGCCTGAAGGGCGAGAAGCGCAAGAGCGTGGCGGTGATCGGTGACGGCGCACTGACCGCCGGCATGGCCTTCGAGGCGCTCAACCACGCCACCGACGTCAACGCCAACATGCTGGTGATCCTCAACGACAACGACATGTCGATCTCCAAGAATGTCGGCGGCCTGTCCAACTACCTGGCCAAGATCATCTCCAGCCGCACCTACGCCAGCATGCGCGAGGGCAGCAAGAAGATCCTCTCGCGCCTGCCCGGCGCCTGGGAAATCGCGCGCAAGGTCGAGGAACACGCCAAGGGCATGCTGGTGCCCGGCACCCTGTTCGAGGAACTGGGCTGGAACTATGTCGGCCCCATCGACGGCCACGACCTGCCGATCCTGCTCGCCACCCTGCGCAATATGCGCGACCTCGACGGCCCGCAGTTCCTCCATGTGGTGACCAAGAAGGGCAAGGGCTTCGCCCCGGCCGAGGCCGATCCCATCGGCTACCACGCCATCACCAAGCTGGAACCGGTGACCCCGGTCGCTGCCCCGAAGAAACCGTCCGGCCCGAAATACTCCAACGTATTCGGCCAGTGGCTGTGCGACATGGCTGCAGCCGATAACCGCCTGGTTGGCATCACCCCGGCGATGAAGGAAGGCTCGGATCTGGTGGCCTTCGCCGAGCGCTTCCCCGAGCGCTACTTCGACGTCGCCATTGCCGAGCAGCACGCCGTGACCCTCGCCGCCGGCATGGCCTGCGAAGGCGCCAAGCCGGTGGTGGCGATCTACTCCACCTTCCTCCAGCGCGCCTATGATCAGTTGATCCACGACGTGGCCGTGCAGCACCTCGACGTGCTGTTCGCCATCGACCGCGCCGGCCTGGTCGGCGAAGACGGCCCGACCCATGCCGGCAGCTTCGATATCTCCTACCTGCGCTGCATCCCCGGCATGCTGGTGATGACGCCGAGCGACGAGAACGAGTTGCGCCGCATGCTCAGCACCGGCCACCTGTTCGACGGCCCAGCGGCGGTGCGCTATCCGCGTGGCAGCGGCCCCAACGCGCCGCTCGATGCTGGCCTGGAGCCGCTGGAAATCGGCAAAGCCGTAGTGCGCCGCCAGGGTAAGGGCGTTGCCCTGCTGGCCTTCGGCGTGCAACTGGCCGAAGCCTTGCGCGTGGGTGAGACACTGGACGCCACGGTGGTCGACATGCGTTTCGTCAAACCGCTGGACGAAGCGCTGCTGCGCGAACTGGCGAGCAGCCACGCGCTGCTGGTGACCATTGAGGAGAACAGCATCATGGGCGGCGCCGGCAGCGCGGTCAGCGAGTTCTTCGCCGCCGAGAACCGCCAGGTATCGATGCTCCATCTGGGCCTGCCCGACTACTACGTCGAGCACGCCAAACCGAGCCAGATGCTCGCCGAATGCGGCCTCGACGAAGCAGGAATCGAACGCGCAGTACGCCAACGTCTGAGCCAGCTACAGCCCTGATCTGACGCCCTGCACGGCCCAATTATTGCAAAATATTTGGGCTACGCTCTCAGCATTGAGCAGCGGACAGGGGCGCATCATGTCGTTACGCAGTCATCAGATGAACTTCACCGGACAGGAGCGGCGCTGGCTCCCCTGGTTCGGCAAAACCGGCAAACTGGCCATGCGCTGGTCATGCCTGCTCAATGCCGGACAGGTGGCGCGAGTCGAGAAAACCTTTGCCGGCTTGGCGCAAACCCGTGTCGACCTGCTGGTCAACTGGGCGCGCCAGCACTGGCAAGAGTTCGAGCTGATCGCCAGTGGCCTGCAGCAAGCCTGGCCCATCACGACCAACAGCGAGCTGCAGAGAGCGCACAGCCACATGCCGGAAGTCTCCGAGCTGTTCGTGGTGGACGTCAGTGGCCTCGTGATCGCCTCCACTCATGCACCCCGCGCAGGTCAGCGCCACGATGCAAAGGCCCTCGCCGCCGGCCTGGCCGCGCCCTTCCTGCACGGCCCTTATATCGACCCGGTGACCCGGCAACTGGGTGCGACCACCTCCAAGTTCCATGACGCCGTTACCCTGATGTTCCATCAACCGCTACGCCATGCCGGCAAGGTAGTCGGTTGCCTGTGCGCACGCATACCCAACGACGTGCTGAGCGACCTGATCCAGCGCGAGGCCGGACACGTCTACCGCGACTCGGGTGACAACTACCTGTTCATGGTGCAAAGCCGTCATGACCCGCAGATCGCCCCGGGCACCGCCCTGTCCCGCTCGCGTTTCGAAGACGACACCTTCAGCGGCGGCGACAACCTGAAACAGGGCGTAAAAACCGCTTTCGGCACCGTTCGGGTGCAGAACCATACCGAGTTCGAGCTGCGCTTCACCGATCCAGCAACGGGCGAGCTGCACCCGGGGGTGCGCGAAACCATCCGCAACGGCAGGAACCTTTTCGCCCTTTACCCGGGCTACCCGGATTACCGGCACATCCCGGTGATCGGCGCCGGACTGATTCTGCAGATGCCCGGCTCGCCCGATACCTGGGGGCTGATGTGCGAGGGCGACCTGGAGGAGGTTTACCGTCAGCGCAGCCTCAGCTACACACTTTCCAGCCACCTGCTCCTTGGTCTACTGGCCTTGGGGTTGCTGCAGTGGCAACTGCAGCAACTGGTGCCGGCGATCGCGGTACAGGCCGGCATGATCGCCACAGCGGCCATGATGTTCGGTTACTGGGGCTTGAGCCTGCGTCCGCGCGTGCGCAGGCTCCAGGCGCTCTCGGACTTCTTCCTGGAAACCGCCGAATGCGGCGCACCACTGAGCAACCGCCTAGCACCCGAATTGTTCGGCAGTGACGAAGCCGGCGCGCTGGCCGGCTGGGTAAACAGCTTCGTCGACAAGATGGACCACACCATGCAGGGCATCCTCACTGCCGGTGCGGCTCTGCAACAGACCTCCACAGGGCTGACGCGCACCGCCATCAACGCCAGCCAGTGTGCCACCCAGGGACAGAACGCGGCGACCTCCACTGCCCGCGCGATGGTCGAGGTCAACCACAGCATCGGCCAGGCCACAGCGCACATCCTCGACAGCGAACGCGCCTCGCAACAGGCCCTGGCCATGACACGCCAGGGCAGCGCTGCGGTTAACCAGAATGCCGAGGAAGTCAGTCAGCTGGCCGAGCGCATCGAACAGTCCAGCCAATCCCTGCAGGCCCTGAATCGACAGACCGAAGAGATTCAGCACATCAGCGAGGCGATCCACGCCATCGCCGAGCAAACCAACCTGCTGGCCCTGAACGCTGCGATCGAAGCCGCCCGTGCCGGCGACAGCGGCCGCGGCTTCGCGGTGGTGGCAGATGAAGTGCGCAACCTGGCGCAGCGCACGGCGCAAGCGACCGAAGAAATCACCACCACCCTGGCCAGCGTGCGCCAGCAGACCCTGGATAGCATGAGCAGCATGCGCAGTTGCCAGGAAGCGGCGCAGCGCAGCGTGACGCGTTCCGATGAAGCCACCGCAGCCCTGGCGCGCATCCAGCACGAAGTGGAAGCGATGCAAAGCCGCCTTGGCCAACTGAGTCAGGGCATGCAATCCCAACTGGCGCAGGTGCATGCAGTCAATGATCAGGCCCAGGCCATTACCGGCGCAGCCGAACGCAGTAGCCAGAGCGCAGATGAAACCCTGCAAGCTGCACAAGTCCTGGCGCAACTGGTGCTCGATCTGCACAAGACGGCGAGCCGCCTCAGCCATCAGGAGCCCCCGCCTGATCAGCACACGACGATCCAGCACGGCTGGCAAGCGCCGGCCAGGATGAAGACCGATCTGAGCATGAGCGCCACTCATCGCTGAGTGAGCGGGGCTTGCTTGTCATTCATACTCGCGCGCACTAAGGTGCGCGCACTTCATGTTCCGCCAGGGTGCGCTGCGCAAGCAGTGTTAAACGGGAAGTCGGTGCGCTTGTGTTGAGCAAACCCGACGCTGCCCCCGCAACGGTAATCGACGGCAAGCGCTGAGCTTGCGCCACGTCCAACAGCCACTGGGCCAAGCCTGGGAAGGTGGACGCGGGTCGAGAGCCCGGAGACCGGCCAAGGCGGTGCGACTGGTGTTGCGGAGGGCAGCACGGTCAAGCGCCGCCCTACTCGCGCTTGTTTCTGCCCTCCTCGAAAGTCTGCCGACCTTTGAGGAAAGATAATGAAACTGTCTCGTCTGGCTCTGGCCATCGCCTTCATGCCAGGTCTTTCGCTGGCTGCCGAACCCTACGTGGCCGAGCCGCTGGTTGTCACCTCCGGGCGCCTGGCCGAACCGCAAGCGCAGGCTACCGCCGCCACCACGGTGTTCAAACGGGACGACATCGAGCGCCTGCAGGTCAGCAGCGTTACCGAGCTACTGGAGCGTGTGCCCGGCCTCAGCGTCGTCCGCACTGGCGGTGCCGGCAGCCAGACGGGCGTGTTCCTGCGCGGCACCAGCACGGCACAAACCCTGGTCCTGGTCGACGGGCAACGTATCGCGGCCGCCTCCAGCGGCACCAGCAGCCTGGAGTTTCTCGCACCCGAGCAGATCGAGCGTATCGAAGTGGTTCGTGGAGCGCGTTCGGCGCTGTACGGCTCCGACGCCATTGGCGGGGTGATTCAGATCTTCACCCGTCAGGGCGATGGACAGGGCCTCAAGCCTTACGCACGCCTGGCGGCTGGCAGCGACAGCACCTACCAGCGCAGTCTCGGCCTCTCCGGCGGCGACGAACGCACACACTTTCACCTAGGTGCGGCCCTGGACGAGACAGCCGGCATCGACGCTACCCGCGACGGTTTCGGCGCCAATGGCGACGACGACGCGTACCGCAACCGCTCGTTAAGCCTGAATCTGTCGCACCGCGTCAACAACTCGCTGCAGGTTGGCCTCAGTGCGCTCGATCAGCGCGGGCAGGTGGAATATGACGATGTTTTTACCGGCCTGTTGCCGACAACGGACTTTCAGGTCAGCAGTCTTTCCGGGTTCATCGACGGCCGCCTCAACGAACGCTGGAGCAGCCGCCTGGAAATAGGTCACAGCAAAGACCAGCGCGACACGGGCGATGACTCGCTGGCAGCGCCAGACTATTCATTCTTTACCTACACCACCTATCGCGACTCGGCGAGCTGGGTGAATACCCTGACCCTCAGCGACAACCAGCAAATCCTGGCCGGCGCCGACTGGTACGAGGATCGCCTGCACAGCAGTACGGCCTTCGCCGAGGACTCACGCTGGAACCGCGCGGCCTTCTTGCAGCATCGCTACACCAGCGACACCTTCTCGACCGAGCTGGGACTGCGCCACGACGACAATCAGCAGTTCGGTAGCGAGAACACCTGGAACGCGGCACTGACCGTGCCGCTGAACAGTGCCAACGACCTGATCCTGTCGTACAGCGAAGGTTTCCGTGCGCCGACTTTCAATGATCTTTATGACCCCTGGGCGGGCAACGCAGACCTGCAGGCCGAGCGTTCCAAAAGTTACGAGATTCAATGGCGCAGCCGTTACAGCGACACAGGTTCATTGCAGACCTCGGTGTATCGAACCGATATCGAGGACGCCATTGTCGCCAACGAGGTGTCGTTCTACGTGCCTCAGAACGTGCAGCATGCCCGGATCAATGGCTTCGAGGCCGCCGTGCAACAGGAGCTGTTCGGCTGGCAGGGCAATCTCGCTCTGGCCCTGATCGACCCGCGTGACCGCGACAGCGGCCATACCCTGCTGCGCCGAGCCAAACGCACGCTGAGCCTGGATCTCGACCGCCGCTTTGGCGATGTCTCGCTCGGCGCTGGCTGGCGTGCGGTCAGTGGTCGCTACGACGACGCCGACAACGAGATCGAGATGAGCGGTTATGGCCTGCTCAGCCTCCGCGCTGCCTGGCAGGCCATGCCAGAGCTTGGCCTGAGCCTGAAGCTGGATAACCTGCTGGACAAGGACTATGCAGAAGCAACCTACAGCACACCCAATGGCCGTTTCGGCTACAACAGCGCCGGCCGCACCGCACTATTCGCGGTCACCTGGACGCCACAACTCTAAAGTTGACGTGCAACAACCGGGTGGGTTAGCGGAGCTGAACACCAATCTTGCAAACGCAGATACAGGCAGCGCGCTCGGATGGCCGCCCCACGTAACGCTACCGTGCCTCGGCCATCAACTCGCACAACCGCTCGATGGCGCCCAGCATCTGCCGGCTAGGCCGTTCCAGGCCCTTGTCCGGTACCGCCCAGACCTGTCCCAGCCGCACTGCATGCAGCTGCGGCCAGGTCTGCCAGGCGCTCAGCTCGGCATTGCTGCCACCAAGTATCACGTCCGGGTCACGCGCCAGCACCGCCTCGACGCTTACCTGCGGCGCCGGCTGCGGCAGGTCGGCGAACAGGTTGCGCGCGCCGCACACCTGCAAGGCGTCACCAATCAGTTGCTCGCCACCGATGGTGTAAAGCGGTTGGTGCCAGACCTGGTAGAACACCGCAAGGGGCTGCTCACGCCGGTAGCGCTGGCGCAGCGCGTCCAGTTCGGCGCGAAACTCGTCTGCCAGCCGCTTCCCCTGCTCGGCCCGGCCCACTCGCTCACCGATACGCACGAAGGCCTCGCCAAGTTGCTCGAGGCGCTGCGGCTCGACGATCAGCAGGTCGATGCCGAAACGCTGCAACTGCGCTTGTTGCGCCGGCGGCACACTGCCAGGCGCGATGAGGATCAGATCCGGCGCCAGCTGCAACAGGCGCTCGAATTCCAGCTGGCCATAACGACCGACTGTGGGGAGATGCGCCAGCGCGGCGGGACGCTCATCACCTTCGAGCACACCGACCAACAGGTCGGCGGCATCCAGATCGAGCATGATTTCACTGAGCGATGGGGCCAGGCTGATCACCCGCTCGGCGGCTGACAGCGGCAGCGACAGCAGGCAGAGCGCGAGCAGCAGCGTGCGCATCAGCCCAACTGGCGGGGTATGCGGTAAAGGCTGTGCAGCACGATGGACGACAGCGCCAGCAGTACCAACGGGATCGCCTCTAGGCCAGCAAGGACTGCCAACGCGGCGATCCACGCAGGCAGCGCAGCGCCGAGCAAGGCGCGCAAACGGACACGATCAAGCTCCAGCCAGGCGGCAGGTTCGTCGTCGCTGTCGAGAGCCTTTTCGGTCGCGATCAGAGCGCGTTTGTAAGCGGAGAACAACGGCAGGCTGACGAACATCGAAGCCAGGCCAGCGATGAACAACGGCATGGTCAGCACCGTGGTGCTACCGCCGCCGAACAGCAGGTTGAACATGAACACGGGCGCCAGCGCCACGCCCAGCTGACGCCACCAGGCCAGCGCCAGGCGACGCTTTACCTGGCCTCGGGTCACAGGCTTTCCTCGGTCTCGCCCTGATGCTGGTTGCCCAGCATATGGCCGAGCTTGCCGGCCTTGGTGGCGAGGTAGCGCTTGTTGTAGGGGTTGTGCGCAATCTGCAGCGGCACACGGTGATCCACGGCGATGCCCATGTCGCCCAAGGCTTTGACCTTGCGCGGGTTATTGGTCATCAGCTTGAGGCTGTCGATGCCCAGGTGCTCGAGCATCGGCAGGCAGATGGCGTAATCACGCTGGTCGGCGCCGAAACCCAGGCGCTCGTTGGCTTCCACGGTATCGGCACCGCCGTCCTGCAGTTCATAGGCGCGAATCTTGTTCAGCAGACCAATACCACGGCCCTCCTGACGCAGATACAGCAACACGCCGCGGCCTTCGTTGGCAATGGCCTGCAGCGCCGCCTGCAACTGGGCACCACAGTCGCAACGCAGGCTGAACAGCGCGTCGCCGGTCAGGCATTCGGAATGCAGACGCCCCAGCACCGGTGCACCGTCGGCGACGTTGCCGAAGGTCAGGGCGACATGTTCCTTGCCGGTAGCCTCATCGAGAAAACCGTGCATGGTGAACACACCGAAGGGCGTGGGCAGTTGGGAGGCGGCGACGAACACGACGGACACCGGATACTCCTAGCAATGAGTACGAAACAGGGCCGGCATTGTATCAGCAGCCCCCGCTGGCGGGTCAGTCAGAATTGCCGATCATCAGTATCGAAACGGTCAATGAGCACGATCAGAATCAGTTCAAAGTCTCGCGAGCTAGAGCAATGCAAGGCAGAAGTAGGCGAGGAAGCGGAGTCTACTGATTGTAAATGAGCAGTACTCGCTTCGCTCGCCCCTCTGGGGCCGCGCTGAAGCGCGTTGGCCGCAAACGGCCTGCCGAGCCTGCTTCTAACGCGGCAGTGCCGACGCGCAGCAGACTTTGGGCTGATTCTCACAGCTTGGACTCCAGCACCAGCATCCCCTGCTCCTCGCGCCAGCCAACCCGACCGAGGAAGCTCATGCCCAGCAGCGCCTCATGCGGCGCGCCACCTTCGAGCACCACAGCTTCGACGCCGAGCACCTCGAGATCGCCGACCTTGACCCGATCGAGCACGACCCGCCAGCCACGCGCAACGCCGCTGGCGGTGTTGACCTGCAGAGGCCGCCCACTGACTCGATAATCGATACCCAGGCGTCGGGCATGGGCGTCGTTGAGCGCCACCGAGGTGGCGCCGGTATCCACCAGAAACTGCACCGTCTGGCCGTTGACCGAACCGGCCACCCAGTAATGTCCGCCGATGCCCTTGGCGATGCTCAGACGCTTCCTTACCGGCTCGGCGAAACCGGCACTGTATTCACGGCTCAGTGGATAGGCGCGCTCGACACCATCGACACGCAGCACCGCGCCCTGCTTGTCGACGCTAACCACTTCCACCCCGCCCGGACCGGTCTGGCCGACCCGCACCAGCTTGCGCTGGCCATCGACATTGAGCACCGCCGCACCGGGAAACAGGCCAACCACCTGAACCTGAGAGGCCGCCCAGGGAGAACTCGCACATAGCAGCGCCAGCGCGGCGAGACAATGACGAAGCTGCATGTATGAAGGCCTCCCGGCTCAGTCGAAGGGATAGGGTTGCTGCCAGCGCTCGAAGATTGGCCGCAGCTCACCACTGGCGATCAGCTGCGTCATACGCTGATCGAAGAGATTGGCCAGGATATGGCCGCGTGGCGTATCGGCAAAGCCGAGATAGAGCGGCAATTGCATCAGATTCGTCACCCGGTATTGCTGCGGCTTGGCGGCCCGGCCCAGTACGTAGTCGACCTCGGGACGGGCATCGATATAGAAATCCGCGTGGCCCAGCTCGAGCATGCCGAGGATACCGTCACGCCGCTGTACTTCCCGGTAGTCGTGCACATTCGGCAGATATTCCTCGTAACCGTAGCCTCGCACCCAGACCAGCCGGTGCTTGCCCAGGCTGTCGAGGGTCGGCACCGGTTTGTCCTTGAGGCCAAGTGCGACGATCTGATCACGGTCATAGTGGTGCTTGGGGTAGAACACCGCCCCCTCGACCTCGTCACGATAGGAACCGACCCAGGCATCGGCTTCGCCACGCTGCACCAACCCGACAGAACGGGTGTATGGCACGCTGTGAATATCCAGACGGACGCCTGCCGGCTCGAACACCTCGCGCATGACGTCCCAGCCCAGACCGGTACCATCGGCTTCGGTATAGGCCTCCCAGATCTCACTGGCCAGACGTATTTCACCTGGCAGCTCGCCCTGAGCCTGAGCACCAGACAAGGCAGAGAGCATCAGCAGCATCCCCAGCCAGACTTGCCTCATGCGCATGTCCACTCCTTAGAAACCCAGCCCGGCTCCATAGTTGGCCCAGCCCCAGACCAATCCCTGCATCGCCAACCAGGCAAAGACCCCAGCAATGACATCATCGAGCATGATGCCGACACCACCATGTACGTGGCGGTCGATCCAGCGAATCGGCCAGGGTTTGACGATGTCGAACAGGCGAAACATGAGAAAGCCTAGCAGCAACCAGACCCAGCCCTCGGGTACCAGCCACAGGGTGATCCACATGCCAACCATCTCGTCCCAGACGATGCCTTCGTGATCGTGCACGCGCAGGTCATCGGCGACCTTGCCGCACAGCCAGAAGCCGAACAGCATGGTCACGCCGAGCATCAACCAGTAGCCCCAGTCCGGCAGCATCTGCCACAGCGGCACGAACGGCAGCGCCACCAGCGAGCCCCAGGTGCCTGGCGCCTTGGGCAGGGTGCCGGAGCCGAAGCCGAAGGCGATGAAGTGCCAGGGATTGCGCCACACCGAGGGCGGTACGTATTCGGCGGGAACCTGGTTGGGGTGATCGGTCACACGCACTCCGTCCTGTCAGAAATGTTGGTAACCGCCACGCGGCGGCTCGATGGGCTGGCCGGCGGCGTCCAGCAACTCTACCCCAGTACCGGCCTGCACACGGCCAATCACCCGTATTTCGGGCCAATCGGCCTGCAGATCGGCGAGCAGGGCTGGCGGTAGGGTAAAGGCCAGTCGGTAGTCGTCACCACCGCCCAGCGCGCAGGTCCGCGCCTGCTGCTCGCCGGCGAAGGCGCGCAGCGGCGCAGACAGCGGCACTTGCTCCAGCTCGATCTTAAGGGCGACCTGTGAAGCCTTGGCGATATGCCCGCAGTCGGCCAACAGGCCGTCGGAAATATCCAGCGCGGCCGTGGCGCGGCCACGCAGCGCTTGCCCCAAAGCCAATTGCGGTTGCGGCGACCAGTAGCGCGCCAGCAAGGCTTCGCTGATGTCCGCCGCCGCCTCGCGTTGCCCCAGCACCAGCGGCAGCGCGCCCGCGGCATCGCCCAGCTCGCCGCCGACGCAAAGCAGATCGCCCACCTGCGCGCCGCTGCGCAGCAGCGCCTGCCCGCTCGGCACTCGGCCGAACACGGTGAGCGTCAGGCTCAGCGGACCACGCGTGGTGTCGCCACCGACCAGCGCCAGTGAACAGTTCTGCGCCATCGCTTGCAGGCCACGAGCGAACTCGGCCAGCCAGGCTTCATTGGCGCTCGGCAGAGTCAGGGCGAGGGTAAAGGCCAAGGGCGTCGCGCCCATGGCTGCCAGATCACTGGCGGAAACGGCCAGCGCACGCTGACCGAGAAGAAAGGCATTACAGGCTTCGGGAAAGTGCACCCCGGCAACCAGGGTGTCGGTGGAAACCGCCAGCTGTTCACCGGCGGGAAACGCCAGCAGCGCGCAGTCATCACCAATACCGAGAACCACTCCGTCGCCGCCCTGAGCACAACGGGCGGCGGCGAAGTAGCGGCGAATCAGCTCGAACTCATTCACGGGCAAGCAACGATCTGCTGCGCGTCGGCCCTGCTGCGTTAAAAGCAGACTCGGAATGCTCATGTGCTACAGCACACTGCGCTTCCTCGCCTGCTTTTGCCTTGCATGGCTCTAGCTCGCGAGATCGTGAATCGAGCATCCCCATAGGCCTCAACGTTTGTTCGCGTTGACTTCGGCGGCACGCAGCTTGGGCGCGAGCTTGTCCAGGATGCCGTTGACGAACTTGTGCCCGTCGGTGGCACCGAACACCTTGGCCAGCTCGATACCTTCGTTGATCACCACCTTGTAGGGGACGTCGACGCGGTTCTTCAGCTCGTAGGTGGACAGGCGCAGGATGGCCAGCTCGACCGGATCGATCTCTTCCAGCGGGCGATCGAGCAGGGGCGTGAAGGTCTCGTCCAGCTCGGTCTTCTGCCGCGGCACGCCGTGCAGGATTTCGTGGAAGTAGGCGCCATCGACCTTGCTGAAATCGTTGTCGACGCGGAACTGCGCTTCGATCTCGTTCAGCGGCTGGCCGGCGATATGCCAGGAGTACAGGGCCTGCATGGCCAGGGTACGGGCTTCGCGGCGCGCGAGGATCTTGCCGCTAGGGCCCTTCTTGGCCGGCTGGCCGTTACCGGAGTTGCTCACTTGGCCTCCAACTGCGCCAGCAGGCTGACCATTTCCAGGGCAGACAGCGCAGCTTCGGCACCCTTGTTACCCGCCTTGGTGCCGGAACGTTCGATGGCTTGTTCGATGGAGTCGACGGTCAGCACGCCAAAGGCGACCGGCACGCCGTATTCCATGGAAACCTGGGCCAGGCCCTTGGTGCACTCGCCCGCTACGTATTCGAAGTGCGGGGTGCCGCCACGAATGACCGCGCCCAGGGCGATGATCGCTGCGAACTCGCCACGCTGAGCGACCTTCTGGGTAACCAGCGGAATCTCGAAAGCACCCGGTGCACGGATGATGGTGATGTCGCTCTCGCTCACGCCGTGGCGAACCAGGGCGTCGATGGCGCCGCTGACCAGGCTCTCGACGACGAAACTGTTGAAACGGCCTACCACCAGGGCGTATTTGCCCTTCGGGGCGATGAAGGTACCTTCGATGGTCTTCAGGGTCATGATGGGTCTCACATGGGTTAAAGAGCCGGAGCGCCTTGCGCTCCGAAAATAAAATTCGTTTGTCGGCGTAGCCCGGATGCAATCCGGGGCCAGTGTGCCGATCTTCCCGGATTTCATCCGGGCTACGTGCTTTAGCTCCCCTCTCCCATTTATGGGAGAGGGGCTGGGGGAGAGGGTTAGGCGTTGGCCACAATTCCCTCTCCCGCCCTCCGGGCACCCTCTCCCGGAGGGAGAGGGTCATCAGATGCGGCTCTGTCGAGCCGCTTCTTATTTAGAAGGCAGGTATTCTACAACCTCGAGGTCGAAGCCGGATATCGCGTTGAACTTCATCGGCGAGCTCATCAGGCGCATCTTGCGCACGCCGAGGTCGCGCAGAATCTGCGAGCCGGCGCCGACGGTGCTGTAGGTCGCCGGATTGGCCGGCTGCTGGCGGCTGATCAGCGCCAACAACTCCGGCCCGGTCAGCGGGTTGCCCAACAGCAGCACCACGCCGCTGCCGGCCTTGGCCACTTCCGCCATGGCAGCGCGCATGCTCCAGCGCCCCGGCTGATTGACCATGAACAGGTCGCGCAGCGGGTCCATGTTGTGTACGCGCACCAGGGTCGGTTCTTCGGCGCAGATGGTGCCCAGGGTCAGCGCCATGTGCGCGGTGTTCTCCACGCCATCGCGATAGGTCACCAGGTTGAACTGGCCCAGTTCGGTGTCCAGCGGCTGCTCGCTGATGCGTTCGACAGTGCGCTCGTGGATCAGACGGTAGTGGATCAGGTCGGCGATGGTGCCGATCTTCAAGCCGTGCTCTTCGGCGAACTTTTCCAGCTCCGGGCGACGGGCCATGGTGCCGTCGTCGTTCATGATCTCGCAAATCACCCCGCTCGGCTCGAAACCACCCATGCGCGCCAGGTCGCAGGCCGCTTCGGTGTGGCCGGCACGCGCCAGTACGCCGCCCGGTTGGGCCATCAGCGGGAAGATATGACCGGGGCTGACGATATCGTCGGCAACCGCATTACGCGCTACGGCGGCCTGCACGGTACGGGCACGGTCGGCGGCGGAGATGCCGGTGGTCACGCCCTCGGCGGCCTCGATGGAGACGGTGAACTTGGTGCCGAAACCGGAGCCGTTGCGCGGCGCCATCAGCGGCAGCTTGAGCAGCTCGCAGCGTTCGCGGGTCATCGGCATGCAGATCAGGCCACGGGCAAAGCGGGCCATGAAGTTGATGTGCTCGGCGGTGACACATTCGGAGGCGATGATGATGTCGCCTTCGTTCTCGCGGTCCTCGTCATCCATGAGGATGACCATCTTGCCGGCGCGGATGTCTTCGATCAGTTCTTCAGCGGTGTTGAGCGCCATCGGGGCGTCTCCTCAATTCTTCAGGTAGCCGTGTTCGGCGAGAAAGCTTTCGGTCAGGCCCGAGGCCTTGGGCTCGGCGGCCTTGTCGCCGAGCAGCAGGCGCTCCAGATAACGCGCCAGCAGGTCCACTTCGAGGTTGACCTTACGCCCGGCCTGGTAGCCGACCATGATGGTCTCGGCCAGGGTGTGCGGCACGATGGTCAGTTCGAACTCGGCGCCATCGACCGCGTTGACGGTCAGGCTGGTGCCGTCGACGGTGATCGAGCCCTTGTGCGCGATGTACTTGGCCAGCTCACGCGGGGCGCGCACCTTGAACTGCACGGCGCGGGCGTTATCGGCGCGCGAGACGAGCTCGCCGACGCCGTCGACGTGGCCGCTGACCAGGTGCCCGCCGAGGCGGCTGGTGGGTGTCAGGGCCTTTTCCAGGTTCACCGCGCTGCCGGGTTTGAGGTCGACGAAGGCGGTGCGCGCCAGCGTCTCGCGGCTGACGTCGGCCCAGAAGCCGTCGCCGGGGAGTTCCACTGCGGTCAGGCACACGCCGTTGACGGCGATGCTGTCGCCGAGCTTGACGTCGCCCAGATCGAGCTTGCCGGTGGCCACGTAGACGCGCACGTCGCCGCCCTTGGGCGTCATGGCGCGGATGCTGCCGATGGCTTCGATTATGCCGGTGAACATACGCCCTCCGGTTTCACGTTGAAGGTATTGCTGAACAGCATGGACGAACTCCTGTTTTGGTCAAAAACAGGGCAATGCCGATCGATAGGGATTTCGCGGACACGCACGAGGCGCCCGTGGAGGGAATCCCGCTCTCTCTTTATCCGGACTATACCGTCGGCCCCGGAATCGCACCGGGTCTGCTCGACCTCGCCAGGCAGAAGCCATGGCGAGCGCTCGCGGGCTAGGTTCTACGAACCATTACCGCCGGTGGGGAATTTCGCCCCGCCCTGAGAACGTTGCGGCCATATGAATGACCGCGTGGCGTTTTACCATATTTATCGCTGTGGCGCATGGCTTGTAGGGTGCGCTGTGCGCAGCAGGGTCAACCGCCAATCGGCCAGGCCCGCTTGAGTCGTTGCCACCAGGCAAGGGGGACTTAGAGAGAACTGCGACGCACCCTACCTGGCCTTGGGCACCGCGGTGATCTGCCAGTCGTCGCCCACGGCACGGATATCGACAATCTGCAGCTCCGGCGCCTCGGCCATACGGTTGAGCGGCAGCTCGAACAATGGCCGTGCATTGGAACCGAGCAGCTTGGGCGCGACGAAGATGCGGTACTCGTCCACCAGCCCGGCGCGGGCGAAGGCGCCGGCCAGACGCGGGCCGGCTTCCACCAGCACCTCGTTGACGCCACGGCCGGCCAGCTCCAGCAGCAACTTGCGCAAATCGACGTGACCATTGCTGCCCGGCACGGCGAGCAGCTCGTGGCCATCGGCCAGGTAGCGGTCGCGCGCGGCAGCGGCCGCGCAGGTGGCCACCAGCGCCGGGCCGACCTGGAAGAACGCCTTGCTCAGCGGCACCCGCAGCCGGCCATCGACCAGCACCCGCAGCGGCGGCCGCGAGGCGGCCATGAACGTCGCCTCTGCGCCCAGCCCCAGCTCGTCAGGGCGCACGGTCAGGCGGGCATCGTCGGTCAGCACGGTATCGGCGCCGCTGAGCACCACGCTGGACTGCGCACGCAAACGCTGCACCTCGGCGCGCGCCGCCGGGCCGGTAATCCACTGACTTTCGCCGCTGGCCATGGCCGTGCGGCCATCGAGACTCATCGCCGATTTGACCCGCACCAACGGCAGCCCGCTCTCCATGCGCTTGATGAAACCGGCATTGAGCGCGCGCGCCTCGGCCTCCAGCACGCCGGACAGCACTTCGATACCGGCATTGGCCAGGCGCAACAGGCCGCGCCCGGCGACCTGCGGGTTGGGGTCCTGCATCGCCGCGACCACCCGGCCGACCCCGGCAGCGACCAGCGCATCGGCGCAGGGCGGCGTACGCCCATGGTGACTGCAGGGTTCCAAAGTGACATAGGCGGTGGCACCGCGCGCCCGTTCGCCGGCCTGGCGCAGGGCGTGCACCTCGGCGTGCGGTTCGCCGGCACGGGCATGCCAGCCCTCGCCGACGATCTCGCCATCACGCACGATGACGCAGCCGACACGCGGATTGGGATGAGTGGAGTAAAGGCCTTTGCGCGCCAGCCGCAGGGCGCGCGCCATGAAGACGTGGTCGCGCTCGCTCATCGGCTTTTCGACGGCTCGCGGGCCAGGCGTTCGATCTCTTCGCGGAACTCATTGAGGTCCTGGAAGCGTCGGTACACCGAGGCGAAACGAATGTAGGCCACCTCGTCGAGCTTGCTCAGTTCGGTCATCACCAACTCACCGAGCACCAGCGATTTCACCTCACGTTCGCCGGTGGCACGCAATTGCTGCTTGATGCGGGCGATGGCCTCTTCCAGGCGCTCGACGCTTACCGGGCGTTTTTCCAGCGCACGCTGCATGCCGGCGCGCAGCTTCTCTTCATCGAAGGGCTGACGGCTGCCGTCCTGCTTGATCAGGCGCGGCATCACCAGCTCGGCAGTTTCGAAGGTAGTGAAACGTTCGCCGCAGGCCACGCATTCGCGGCGGCGGCGCACCTGATCGCCCTCGGCAACCAGACGGGAATCAATGACCTTGGTGTCGTTGGCGGCGCAGAAGGGACAATGCATGGCAGGCGCTGACTGATTGGCGGCAAAGTCGCCATGGTAGCGCATAGCACGCCGTTGAAAAATGTAAGTAGCCTTGAGAAGGCCTGCTTGGCAGGTACAAGACAAATTAAGCTATAGGCAAGCACCTCCAAGAGCAGTACATGCCATGATCCGATACCTCCTGCCACTGGCCCTGAGCGGCCTGCTTGTCGCCTGCGCCGGCGAGCCAACCACCACCGTACCGCCCCCCACGCCAGCACCCGCACCCGCACCGGCACCGGCAGAACCCAGCTCTGCGCCGATTCAGGGCCCTGGCCTGCGTGGCGAGTTGCTTGGCGTCGCGGCAGGCGCCGATGTCGACCTGGCACTGTTGGGCGTGGATATGCGCGGCAGGCCGCGCGCGCTGCTCGGCCAGGTTCATCTGCGTGGCAACGGCGAAGCGCTGCCGTTTCATCTACCCCTGAACAACCTGCAGTCACCGCAGGATCTGCGTCTGGAACTGCGTGGCCGGGTCAGTCACTCCGGGCGCCTGGTGCAACGCCTGCCGGCACGCACCATCGTCGAGCTGCGCGATCAGGACCTTGGCGCACTGCAGCTGGTGCCGGCGCCATGAGGCCACCCGAAGCGCTGCAGCAGGCACTGAGCGAACTGCTCGGCGATGCCCGCCTGGTGGCCGAAACGCTGCCGGGTACCGATATCGCCCTGTGGCTGATCGACGCCAGCAACATGGATCGCGCGTTCAACCCCGAGGAAACCCGGCGCATCCTCGAAGAGCCGCCCTACTGGTGCTTCTGCTGGGCCAGCGGCCTGGTGCTCGCCCGCTGGCTGGCCGAAAGCCCCGAGTGGGTACGCGGCAAGCGCGTGCTGGATTTCGGCTCAGGCTCCGGCGTGGCTGCGATTGCCGCAGCCAAGGCAGGTGCCGCCGAAGTGGTGGCCTGCGACCTCGACCCCGTGGCGCTGGCCGCCAGCCGTGCCAATGCCGAGCTCAACGGCGTGACGCTGAACTACTCGGAAGATTTCTTCGCCGAAGCGGACCGCTACGACCTGATTCTGGTCGCCGACGTGCTTTACGATCGCGCCAACCTGCCGCTGCTCGATCATTTTCTCAGCCGCGGCCGTCAGGCGTTGGTGGCCGATTCGCGGGTCAAGGATTTCCAACACCCGCTCTACCAGCGCCTGGCAGTGCTGGATGGCTGCACCTGGCCGGACCTGGCCGAACCGGCGGAATTCCGCGAAGTCAGCCTGTATCACGCCGCGCGCCCCTTGTAACCGCGCCACGCTGCCCGCATTAATAGACCATTGCCCTGCTTTTTCGAGACCGACCATGAGCGACTCCCCTTACATCTTCGACATCTCCGGCGCCGCCAGCTTCGAGCAACTGGTGATCGAGAACTCCTTCCACAAACCGGTACTGGTGGACTTCTGGGCCGAGTGGTGCGCGCCGTGCAAGGCGCTGATGCCGATGCTGGCGAAGATCACCGAGGAATACGCCGGTGAATTGCTGCTGGCCAAGGTCAACTGCGATATCGAGCAGGACATCGTCATGCGTTTCGGCATTCGCAGCCTGCCGACCGTGGTGCTGTTCAAGAACGGTCAGCCGGTGGACGGCTTCGCCGGCGCCCAGCCGGAAGCGGCGATCCGCGAGATGCTCAAACCCCATGTCGCCGAACCGGCTCCTGCCGCTGCCGACCCGATGGAAGCTGCCCACGCGTTGTTCGCCGAAGGACGTTTTGCCGACACCGAAGCGCTACTCAAGCAAGTGCTGACGGAAGACAACGAGAACGCGGCCGCGCTGATTCTCTACGCACGCTGCCTGGCCGAACGCGGCGAGCTGGGCGAGGCGGAAACCGTGCTCAACGCGGTCAAGGGCGATGAGCACAAGCAGGCGCTGGCCGGCGCCAAGGCGCAGCTGACTTTCCTGCGCCAGGCTGCCGACCTGCCAGACGCTGCCACGCTGAAAAGCCGCCTGGCGCAGAATTCCGAGGATGACGAAGCGGTGTATCAACTGGCCGTACAACAACTGGCGCGCCAGCAGTACGAAGCGGCGCTGGACGGCCTGCTCAAGCTGTTCGTGCGCAATCGCAGCTACAGCGACGGCTTGCCACACAAGACCCTGCTGCAAGTGTTCGATCTGCTCGGCGGCGACCACCCGCTGGTCACTACTTACCGCCGCAAGCTGTATCAGGCGATCTACTGATCCCAGCGTTGGATCTCGCTCGCAGTAGGGCGCCCCGGAACGCCCTACGACCCTCGCCTTGTGGTGCGCACCAGCGATGGTGGCGCTAGCGCCTCGTTGCGCGCTGCATGGCAGCGCGCGACACCCTACCAGCCCGGGCGGCTACTCCTGCCAGTGATAGATCGGCGCATCCGCGCCGGTTTCCATGCGGATCTGCTCGCAATGACGCAGACGCACCAGCAAGCGCTTGCCTGCAGCTTCACCACCGGCCAGCGCAGCCAGCTGTGCCATCAGCCTTGGCCCTTCGATCTGCCCCGCCTCACGCACCAGTTGCAAAGCGGTCTGCCACAATGCATCACCCGCATCCGCCGCAGGAATCGGCGTGGCCACACTGGCGACCGGCGTAACCGCCACGTGCTGCGCCAGTTGCGCCCAGTCCTCAGCATCCAGTTCCAGCGTCAGGTCCACCGGCCAGTCGCCAATGCGCCCACGTATTCGCACCATGTTCAGCCTCCAGTCAGGAATTCACATGCTCCCACGGCAGTGCCAGGCTGGCCAGTTCGCCACGAAAGTTGTTATAACGTAACAATCAAATCGCACCTACGCTGGAGATAACCATGCGCCACCTGCTGCTCGCCCTGCCCTTCGCCCTGTTGCCCCTGGTCGCTGCCCAGGCTCATGAGCACGGCCATGATCACGACCACGAACACTCCCACGACAGCCTGGGTGCCCACGAGCATGGTGTCGCCAGCCTCAATGCCGCGCTGGACGGCAACCTGCTGGAGCTGCAATTCGAAAGCCCGGCGATGAACCTGGTCGGCTTCGAACATGCGGCCAAGAGCGATGCCGACAAGGCCAAGGTCGCGGCCGCCAAGCGCGAGCTGGAGCAGCCCATCAGCCTGTTCGCCCTGACCAGCGGCGACTGCAAGGCCACCGAAGTCGAACTGCAAAGCCCCCTGTTCGCTGACAAGGCGCACGAGCACAAGCATGATCATCACGATCACAAGCACGAAGGTGAACACAGCGACATTCATGCGCACTACCGCTTCGAATGCGCCAAGGCCAACGAATTGAAACAACTGGATCTGGCCGAGCTGTTCAAACGCTTCCCCGCCACCGAGAAGATTCAGGTACAACTGATCGGCCCGAACGGCCAACAGGGCGTGGAACTGACTCCAGCTCAGCCGCGTCTGTCTTTCTGATGCCGTAGGGTGGATCGGGGCGCGTAGCTGACGCTCTTTTCATCCACCCCATCAGTTTTGTGGGAGGACCAGGTGGTGACCCGTTTTAGCCGCGAAAAATCTCGCCGCTAAAGCGCCTCCTACAAACCTGCTCCGCAGGTGTGAATGCCATCCGCGAGCTCGGCTCAGACAATCAGGCCACCATGCCCGGCTTTTCATGAACGACGATTCGAAGAAACCATGACCCAACCTCTGATCGAACTCGCCGATCTCGGCTTCGCCTGGCCTGGCCAGGCGCAGCTGTTGGATATCCCTTCCTTCACCCTGGCGCGCGGTGAAACCCTGTTTCTGAAAGGCCCCAGCGGCAGCGGCAAGACCACCCTGCTCGGCCTGCTCGGCGGCGTGCAACGGGCGCAAAGCGGCCATATTCGCCTGCTCGGCCAGGACCTGGGCCAGCTTTCGGCCGGCGCCCGCGACCGTTTCCGCGTCGATCACACCGGCTATATCTTCCAGCAGTTCAACCTGCTGCCGTTTCTTTCCGTGCGCGAGAACGTCGAGCTGCCCTGCCGCTTCTCGCGCCTGCGCGCCGACCGCGCGCGCCAGCGCCATGGCAGCGTCGATGCCGCCGCCGCGGCGCTGCTCGATCACCTCGGCCTGCGCACCGACCTGCTCGGCCGCCGTGCCGACGAACTGTCCATCGGCCAGCAACAACGCGTTGCCGCCGCGCGTGCACTGATCGGCCAGCCGGAACTGGTGATCGCCGACGAACCCACCTCGGCCCTGGACTTCGACGCCCGCGAAGCCTTCCTGCAATTGCTTTTCGCCGAATGCCGCGCCGCTGGCGCCAGCCTGCTGTTCGTCAGTCACGACCAGAGCCTGGCTCCTCTGTTCGACCGCAGCCTGTCGCTGGGCGAACTCAATCGCGCCGCCAAGTCCGTCGAGGTCTGAGATGCACCTGATCCGCATCGCCCTGGCCAGCTTGGCCAACCGTCGTTTCACCGCCCTGCTCACCGTTTTCGCCATCGCCCTGTCGGTGTGCCTGCTGCTGGCCGTGGAACGTGTACGTACCGAGGCTCGCGCCAGCTTCGCCAACACCATCAGCGGCACCGACCTGATCGTTGGCGCCCGCTCGGGCAGCGTGAATCTGCTGCTGTACTCGGTATTTCGCATCGGCAACGCCACCAACAACATCCGCTGGGACAGCTTCGAGCGCTTCGCCAATCACCGCCAGGTGAAGTGGGCCATCCCCATTTCTCTCGGCGACTCGCACCGTGGCTATCGGGTGATGGGCACCAGCACTGCCTATTTCGAGCACTATCGCTACGCCCGCAGCCAGGCGCTACAACTGGCACAGGGTCGCGAGTTTGCCGACGACCCGTTCGAGGTGGTACTGGGCGCGGAAGTGGCGCAGGCGCTGGGCTACGGCCTCGGCGAGAAGATCGTCCTGGCACACGGCGTCGCCACCATCAGCCTGGTCAAGCATGACGACAAGCCGTTCACCGTGGTCGGCATCCTCGAACGTACCGGCACGCCGGTGGACCGCACGCTGCACATCTCCCTGGCCGGGATGGAGGCGCTGCATATCGACTGGCAGAACGGTATGCCGGCACGCGGCGCGGCGCAGATCAGCGCGGATCAGGCACGCGCCATGGACCTGCAGCCGAAGCAGATCACCGCGTTCATGCTCGGTCTCAACAGCAAGATCGCCACCTTCAGCCTGCAACGCGAGATCAACGAGTTCCGCGGCGAGCCGCTGCTGGCGATCCTGCCCGGCGTCGCCCTGCAGGAACTGTGGAGCCTGATGGGCACCGCCGAGCAGGCGCTGTTCGTGGTCTCGCTGTTCGTTGTACTGACCGGCCTGATCGGCATGCTCACGGCCATTCTCACCAGCCTCAACGAGCGTCGTCGGGAGATGGCCATCCTGCGTTCGGTGGGCGCTCGCCCCTGGCATATCGCCAGTCTGCTGGTGCTGGAGGCCTTCACTCTGGCGCTGGCAGGCGTGGCCTTCGGTGTCGCGCTGCTCTATCTGGGCATCGCCGGCAGCCAGGGTTTCGTCCAGGCCAATTACGGTCTGTATCTGGCACTCAATGCGCCGTCGAGTTACGAATGGAAACTGCTTGGCGGCATTCTCGCCGCCGCCGTGGCGATGGGCAGCGTACCGGCCTGGCGGGCCTATCGGCAGTCACTCGCCGATGGCCTGTCGATACGCCTGTAAGGTGCGATTCGCCTGTACACTGTGCAGGCGAATCACTGCACAGAGGTAATCCATGTTCCGCCCCCTGCTCGCCAGCCTGTTGCTGACGCTGGCCCTGCCGCTGGCCGCCGCCGATGTGCGCGAAATCACCTGGTCGGAGCTGATTCCGCCGGACGCTCCGCCGCAGGTCATCAACCCCGCACCGATCCACGACCTCTCGCAATTGGCCGACGCCCTGGCCGAATCCGGCCCGGCTGCCATGCAGCAATCGCCGGCAGCACCGGTGGTCAAGGAGCTCAATGGCCAGCAGGTGAAACTGCCCGGCTATATCGTGCCGCTGGATGTGACAGACGAAGGCCGGGTGGTGGAGTTTTTGCTGGTGCCCTACTTCGGCGCCTGCATCCACGTGCCGCCACCGCCCTCGAACCAGATCGTCCATGTCACCAGCGAACTCGGCGTGCTGCTCGATGCGCTGTACCAGCCCTTCTGGGTGGAAGGCCCGCTGAAAACCGAGCATGTCAGCAGCGAGCTGGCCGAGGTCGGTTACCAGATGGAAGCGGACAAGATCTACGCCTACGAATTGCCGGATAGCTGAGCCTGTAGGAGCCCCGCCTCGGGGCGAAGCGGTCGCCGGTCATCCAGAAACATCTGCGGTGTTAGCACTATTCGCCGCGAGGCGCGTCTCCTACAAAAGCCAAGACGCTACCGTGCCTAACGACACCTCCAAGTAAAAAGCCAGACACTGGGTCTGGCTTTTTACTTGGTGCGCGCGACGCACCGAGAACGACTCAACTGCGACTGGCGACCCGGTTCTCCTGCTCGAAACGCAGCTCACTTTCCGCCCACTGCCGCCATGAACGCACCTTGGCCCGCTCGGCGCCGCCACGTTCGGCGCGCGCCAGCGCATCCAGCCCAGCCTGCCAGCGCGACTGCTCCAGCTCCAGTTGAGCAACGTACAGCCAGTGTTTGCCATTGCCACTGCGCTCGGCCAGCGGACGCAGCACGCGCACCGCTGCGGCGCGGTCACGCGCCTGCCACCAGAACAGGCCCAGACGCTCCTGGCGAGCCGCGGTATTGGCCAGCAGACCGCTGTCGAGCATGCCAGCGAGCAGCTTGGCACCCTGCCAGGGCTGATCCGCAGCGCCGGCGAGCAGTACCAGGTTGTCCAGTTCCGCCTCGCTGAAGCGCAGGCCCTTGCTGTGCGCCGCACGCAGGGTCGCCAGCGCCTTGTCGTTGCTGCCGGCCATCTGCTGCAGACCGGCCAGTTGGCGCCAGCCCTTGGCATCGTTCGGCTGGCGCGCCAGCAACTGACGCTGCCAGCGCTCGGCCTGGGCATAGCGCTTGAGGTCGGCGTTGACGCCCACCAGAAACTGCAGCCAGATGTCATCGGCATTGGGATTGGCCTGCACGTAACGCTCGGCCAGCGGCAATGCCTTGGCCGGCTGGTTCATGCCCTGATAGGCCTGCACCAGCATCTGCAACACCTCCTCGGAAGCGCTGGCCTGATTCGGCGCCAGCAGCTCGACGACCTTGGCGAAACGGCGCTCGCCGAGATTGAGCTTGGCCAGGTTGAGGCGTTCGCCGGCGAGCATCTGTTCGTCGAGCTTGCCGCTGCGCACGGCCTTGTCCAGCCACTCGATGGCCTGGCCGTTGTTACCGGCCGACCAGGCCACATAGGCCTTGCTGCGCCAGACCAGTGCCTCTTCGAGGCTGCCGCTCTTGGCCTGGACGTCATCCAGCGCGCGTCGTGCAGCGGCATAGTCGCCCTTCTGCTGCGCAACCTGCGCCGTGTTCAGGGCCTTGAACACAGCCGGGTCGACGGTCTGCTGGGCCATGCCAGGCACGGCCGCAGCACTGAGCATCACGAGCAACAACCAACGGTACATGGTCAGCTCCTTTCCAGACGGAAGTAGAGGGTTTTCACCGCTTCGCGGTCCACCGCCAGGCCACCCTCGGTGCGTGGCGCGAAACGCCAGCGAGAGGCGGCACGGCGCGCTTCGCGCTCGAAGACGTTACGCGGGTTGGCCTCCAGCACACGGATGTTCTCCACGTTGCCGGAGCGATTGATGGTGAAAGCCAGCTTGACGAAACCTTCGATGCCACGCTGCAGCGCATAACGCGGGTATTCCGGGCGCACGTCGTTGAGCGGCATGACTTCGCTCTCCATGCCGCCCATCTGCCCACCGGACTCGGCGGCCTCGCTCGGTGGCGTCGGCGCTGGAGCACCCGGCGCAAGGCCGGACAGACTCGGTGCCGGCGCGCTGTTGACGGCAATACCGCTAGCCAGGCTGGGCAGCTGGATATCCAGCGCCGGCAGGTTGGCATTTGGCGTGGCCGTTTGCGGCGTCGGCGGCGTGGGTGGCTGCGGCGTCTGCGGTTGAGGCGGCTGCGGTGCCTGCTGACGGGTGCGGCTAGCTGTCTCGCTGGCGTTACCGTCCATGCGCACGAAGTTGGCCACGCTGACCGGGTCCTGGTTCACCTTGGCGCTCGGTGGCGCGACCATGTACAGCATCAGGGCGAACAGCCCCAAGGCCATCAGGCAGGCGCCGAGAAAAGACAGCGGCAAGCGCATCAGTTGACTCCGCTACCGGCAGCCAGGGCAACATCCTGCACGCCGGCCAGGCGCGCCTGATCCATCACCTGGACGACCAGGCCGGTACGCGCATCCTGATCGGCCTGCACCACCACGGCGCCTTCCGGCTGGTCGACGCGCATGCGCTCGACATGGGCACGCACGCTGCGGATGTCCACCGGCTGCTTGTCCATCCAGATCTGCCCGTCGGCGGTGACGGCGATGAGGATGTTGCCCTTGTCCTGCGGGCTGGCGGTTTCCGCCTGCGGGCGCTGCACCTCGACCCCAGACTCACGAATGAAGGAGCTGGTGACGATGAAGAAGATCAGCATGATGAAGACCACGTCGAGCATCGGTGTGAGGTCGATGCCGGTGTCTTCGTCCTGCTGGTGGTGACGACGCATTCTCATGTTGGGCGATCTCAGTCGTGACGCAGCTGGTCGGCCAGCCGCTCGATGGCCTGGCTGGCTTCGCGTTCGAGGCGCGCCAGGCTGAACAATCCAGGAATGGCCAGAACCATGCCGGCCATGGTCGGCAGGGTCGCCTGCCATACGCCGGCGGCCATGCCACGCGGGTTACCGGTGCCGTTGAGGGCGAGCACATCGAACACCGCGATCATGCCCAGCACGGTGCCAAGCAGACCGAGCAGCGGATACAGCGCCACCAGGGTCTTGCCCAGGCGCAGCGGCGCTGCCAGTTGCTGGCGCGCCTGCGCCAGCCAGGCCAGGCGCACGGCGCGTTGCCAGTTGCCGTTGTCATCGGCGAGCACCTGCTGCCAGGCCTCGCGACGCTCCTGCACCCAGCGCGGGAATATCCTGCGCATGTACCAGAAGCGCTCGAACACCAGGGTCCAGAACACCACGCAGAGCACCGCCAGCGCCCACATCACCACGCCGCCGGCGCTCATGAAGTCGAGCAGTGCATAGGCACTGTCGACTGCACGCAGCCAGAAGGCGAACAGATCAGTCACGGCGCGGCGCTCCCGACAGGTGCAGGGCGATCAGGCCGGCGCTCTGCTGCTCCAGAATCTGGATCAGACCCTTGCTGCGGCTGGCCAGCAGGCTGTGCAGGAACAGCAGCGGAATAGCCACCACGAGGCCCAGTACGGTGGTCACCAGCGCCTGGGAGATGCCGTCGGCCATCAGCCGCGAGTCGCCGCCACCGCTCTGGGTGATGGCCTGGAAGGTCACGATCATGCCGGTCACGGTGCCCAGCAGGCCGAGCAGCGGCGCCACGGCGGCGAGCAGCTTGAGCAGGCCCTGGCCTTTCTCCAGCGGCGGTGTCTCCTGCAGGATCGCTTCGTCGAGCTTCAGCTCCAGGGTTTCCAGATCCGCCAGTTGCGGCTTGGCACCCAGCACGCCGATCACGCGGCCCAGCGGGTTGTCATTGCGCGGCGCGCTGAGGTCGTGCATCTGCGCCTTGACGCCACTGCCGACGCGGCCCAGGTAGACCATGCGCCACACGGCGAGAAGCAGGCCGAAAGCACCCAGCACGACGATCACCCAGCCGACCAGACCGCCCTGCTGCAGACGATCCCACAGGGTCGGCTGCTGCTGCAGCTGCGCCAGCAGGCTGCCACGGCTAGGGTCGATGGGCAGCGTGGCGAGCGCATCGGTGCTGCTCAGATAGTCCTTGACCTGGCCCAGGCCGGACGGCTGACGCGGCGGCGCCACCAGTTGCCCGGCATCGGCGTCGTAACGCAGGAACGCATCCTCACCATAGACGGCAAAGGCGCCAACACGCAGCACCTGCTGCTCCTGACGCGAACCGTCGGCATTCACCACCGGCAGTTGCAGGCGCTCGATACGGCCGCTGGCGGCCAGGTCTTCGAGCAGCAGCATCCAATAGCCGTCGAGGTCTTCGGCAGACGGCAGCGAACGGCTCTCGGCCAGTGCCTTGAGGCGCTTCAGGCGCTCCGGATACTGGGCGTTGAGCAGGCTGTCCTGCCATTGCCCGGCGACATCACCGGCACTCTGGCGTACCACACCGAACAGTTCACCGAGGTGGCCGACACGCTGCGCCAGCAGTTTTTCCTGCTCGGCCAGTTCGGCCTCCTGACGGTCGAATTCGGCCTTCAGACGCTCGCTTTCGGCTTTCTGGGTATTCAGCGCGGAACGCGCGGCAGCCAGCAACTGCGCCTGTTCGCTACGCTTGGCCAGGAAGGCCTGCTCGCGCTCCTGCATGGCGCTGACTTCAGCAGCGCGCTCACTGCGAATGCGTTGCAGCAGTTGATCGGGGCTGAGGGTTTCGGCCACGGCGGCCAGTGCCGGTAACAGGCTGAGCGCCAGTACGGCTACAACACGACGACTCATTGTGCGGCCTCCTCGGCCAAGGTCTTGATCGGCAGGGACAGCACGGCGGGCGCCTGTTGCTGACGGGCAATGGCGATGGCCTGGGTCAGCGGACGACGCGCGCTGCCGTCGAGCACTTCCCAGGCCTTGGTCTGCGGGTTCCACCAGCCACTCTCGTGGGCATCGAGGGTCTGGTAATAGAGCATGCTGCGGCCCAGGCGCAGGAACTCGACGCTACGCGAGCCACCATCGGCCTGGTTCAGCTCACCACGCCAGGCTTCCAGGGTGCGCCCGTAGTCGCTCTCGATCTGATAGGCCTCGAGGATGCGGCGGTATTTGTCGGCCAGACTGACGTCGGCGCGCGGCAACAGATCCTGCAGCTGAGCCAGACGATCTTCACGTTCTTCGGGCAGGAACGGCAGATCGGCGGCGATGAACTCACCCAACACCTCGACCATCTTGACCATCTGCGGGCTCACCGCTTCCTGGGTACGTTCGATGCCATCGAGCTGCTTCTGATAACTGGCCAGTTCCTGACGCTGGGCTTCGACCAGGTCACGAAGTTGACTGTTATAACCTTTCAAAGCCTCAGCCTGCTGCAGGGCATTTCGGTACTCATTGAGCATCTCACGGCTGGCGTCATCCAGCTGTTCGACACGGCCCTGGGAGGCTTTCGCCTCAGCGGCCAGGCGCTGGCTTTCGTCGAGCGCAGCATCCAGCGGCGCGGCAAGCAGCGAGCCGCTGCTCAGCATCAGTGCCACGGCCAGGGAACGGAGGGGGAAGCGATTCATGCGCAGAAGGTCCTCGACAGACGGGCTTGCTTCAAAAAGAGAAACATTATCATCTACAGACGCATTCGAAGCAATGGACAAAACACCGCAACAGAGCTCGCCGATCTATTGAGCCAGGTCAAAAAGTGAATTGTTGCTTGGCTTAGCATTAATTCCAGCCAAAGACACAACCGACTCGAACTGGAGCTCGCCATGTACAAATCACTGTTCACTGCCTCGCTGCTGGCCCTCGCCATCGCTGCCCCTGCTGCCCAGGCCCACCAGGCAGGCGACATCATCATTCGTGCCGGCGCCATCACCGTCGATCCACACGAAGACAGCGGCAACATCGATCACGCTGTACTGGGCAAGGTAGCCGGCAGTGGCGCCACCCTGAACAGCGACACCCAGCTGGGCCTGAACTTCGCTTACATGGTGACCGACAATTTCGGCATCGAGCTGCTGGCAGCCACTCCGTTCAGCCACGATGTCGGCGTCAAGGGCATGCCAGGCGCCTTCGCCGGTCTGAACGGCAAGCTGGGCAGCCTCAAACACCTGCCGCCGACCCTCAGCGCTATTTACTACCCGCTGGACAAGAGCTCGGCCTTCCAGCCCTATGTCGGCGTCGGCATCAACTACACCTGGTTCTTCGACACCGAGCTGAGCAGCGAAGCCGAGGCCAAGGGCTTCCGCGGCCTGGACATGAAGGACTCCTGGGGCCTGGCCGGGCAGATCGGCATGGACTACATGCTGACCGACAACCTGATGCTCAACGCCCAGGTGCGCTACATCGATATCGACACCACCGGCACCACCTATCTGGCCGGCGACAAGGTCAAGGTCGATGTGGATGTCGACCCCTTCGTCTACATGGTCGGCCTGGGTTACAAGTTCTGATAACCCTCGCAGAAACGAAAAAGCCGGCGCATGCCGGCTTTTTCATGAGCTCGATTCACACACCGAGCAGCTGGCGCAAGCCTTCACGCAGCGGCGTCTGCTCTGGCAGACGGTAATGAGCCTGCAAGCGCGCATTGTCAGCACGCGAATGGCGAATATCGCCAGCACGGGCCGGCAAGTGCGTCACCGGCGGCAGGCCGCCGCACAGCACACCGATCTCAGCCAGCAATTGGTTAAGACTGACCGCCTGGCTCCAACCCACATTGAGCGGATCACTCACCACCTGCTCTCTGAGCAAGCCCTGCATCAACAGCGCGACCAGATCACCGACATAGAAGAAATCACGGGTCTGCTCACCATCACCGAAGACGCTGATCGGCAGCCCCTGCTGCGCACGTTGGGTGAAGATGCTGATCACCCCGGAGTACGGCGAGGATGGATCCTGGCGTGGCCCGAAGATATTGAAGAAACGAAACACCGCCGGCTCGAGACCATGCTGACGGCGGTAGAAATCCAGGTAGTGTTCGCTGGCCAGCTTGTCGGACGCGTAAGGCGTCAACGGCGCCTTGGCGGTGACTTCATCGATTGCCACGCCCTCGCCGTTATTGCCATAGATGGCCGCACTGGAGGCATAGACCACGCGTCGCACGCCATGCTGACGCATGGCCTCGCAGACATTCAGGGTACCGATGAAATTGCTCTGGTGCGTGGACACCGGATCATCCACCGAGGCCTGCACCGACGCCACAGCAGCCAGATGCACTACCCCTGCACAACCAGCGACCGCCTGCGCGACCACCTCGACATCGGCGACATCGCCCTCGATGAAGCGCAAACGCGGGTTGTCCAGCGGCAGATTGCTGCGCTTGCCCATGGACAGATTGTCCAGCACGCGTACCCCGTGACCGGCGGCCAGCAAGGCATCAACCAGGTTTGAACCGATAAAGCCTGCACCACCCGTTACGAGAAACTCAGCCATGGCGATAGTAACGATCCAGTAAGCTCGGCAGGCCGGAGCGCCAGGCGCGCGGCTTGATGCCGAAGGTGTGAAGAATCTTCTTGCAGGCCAGCACGGCATGCTGCGGCTCATCGGCTGCATCCGGTCGGGCGGCGTGCGCCTGCGGCGCAACATCCTCGACCAGATTGCTGCGATAGTGACGCGCCTCGCTCAGCACTGCCTGCCCCAGGCTCAGCGACGTACTCGCTTCATGGCCACCGTAATGATAGGTGCCCCACAAGGGCGACTCGCAATCGAGCTGCTTGAGCACGGCCAGAATCACCCGCGCAGCATCGTCCACCGGCGTCGGGTTGCCACGTCGGTCATCGGCGAGGTAGAGCGCATCGTCGCGCTCGGCGCGCAGCAGAAAGCGCCCCAGCAACCCTTCACGGCTGTCATCGAGCAGCCAGCCAAAGCGCAGCAGCACATGCCGCGGACAGATCGCCCGCACACTCTGCTCCAGACGCCACAGCGCCTGGCCACGCAGCCCGAGGGGGACCGGCTCTTCCTTTTCGCTGTAAGCGGTGACACGCGAACCATCGAAGACTCGATAGCTGGACGGTTGCAGCAAGACGATGGAATGGTGCTGGCAGAGCTCGGCCAGACGCTCCACCGCGCGTTCCTGCGTCTGCAGGCGCGACTCGGCCACCGACTCGGCCTGGAACCAGTCGAAATAGTAAGCCAGGTTGATCAGTGCATCCGGGCGGGTCTCGTCGAGCAACTCGGTGAGACTCGCCGCATCCCAGCCATCTTCCGGCGGGCGTGGCGCGAGGAAGCCGATGTCTTCCTCGGCGCCAAGACGGATCAGCGCTTGCCCCAGGGCACTACCACCGCCCAGCAGCATCAGGCGCATTCGCATAGGTTAGAGCCCGCTCAGATCAGAACGGGATGTCGTCATCGAAGCTGTCGTAGTCAGGCGCTGGTTGGGCCTGCTGCGGAGCAGGGCGCTCCTGACGCGGGGCCTGTTGCGGCTCGCGCTGCGGAGCAGGACGCGATTGACGCGGAGCGCCGCCTTCATCGCCGCTCGGACGACCGCCCAGCAGCTGCATGGTGCCCTGCATGTCGACGATGATCTCGGTGGTGTAGCGCTTGATGCCGTCCTTTTCCCACTCGCGGGTCTGCAGCTTGCCTTCGATGTACACCTGCGAACCCTTGCGCAGGTACTCGCCGGCGATCTCGGCAACCTTGCCGAACAGGGCGACGCGGTGCCACTCGGTCTTCTCGACCTTCTGCCCGGTCTGCTTGTCGGTCCACTGCTCGCTGGTAGCCAGGCTCAGGTTGGTCACCGCGTTGCCGCTGGGCAGGTAGCGTGTTTCCGGGTCCTGGCCGCAGGTGCCGACCAGAATGACTTTGTTAACCCCACGGGCCATAACGTTCTCCTAGACTCGGCACGCCGCTGGTACCGATATGATCAGGCTTTCCAGCGTCGTGCGATCCACTTGTTGGGTATCGACTTTGATATAGATGGCCGCTTCGTCGACCACCACCACGGCGTCCGCCACTCCCGGCGTTGCCTTGAGGCGTTCGACCAGTCCGACATCGGCCAGTGCCGCGGCATCGAGCGGCAGGCGCAAACTGGTCACGTACGGCGGTTCGCGCATAGTAACAGCAATAGCCAGCCAAATTGCACAGAGCACGGCGCAGCCGATGAACACACCGCCCAGGCCCACGTGCTGGTACAGCCAGCCACCGAGAATGCCGCCCAGGGCTGCACCGAGGAACTGGCTGGTGGAATAGACGCCCATCGCAGTACCCTTGCCGCCTGCCGGCGCCACCTTGCTGACCAGCGACGGCAGCGAGGCCTCGAGCAGGTTAAAGGCGGTGAAGAACACCACGATACCCAGTACCAGCGCTCGCAGGCTGCTGCCGAAGACAGCGAAGTAGAGCTCGCAGAGCAGCAACACGGTCACCGCACCGAGCAGCACGCGCTTCATCTGGCGTTTTTTCTCGCCATAGATGATGAACGGCACCATGCCGAAGAAGCCGATCAACAGCGCGGTGAGGTACACCCACCAGTGCTCTTCCTTGACCAAGCCGCCCTGCTCCACCAGCGCCAGCGGCAAGGCGACGAAACTGGCCATGAGCACCGCATGCAGGGCCAGGATGGCGAAGTCCAGGCGCAGCAGGTCGGCGTGCTTGAGGGTCGGCCACAACGCCTGTGCCGCCACGCCGGATTCGCGATGCTGCAGCGGGCCGGCGTCTTTCGGCACCATGCCGGCGACGATCAGGATGCCGAGCAACGCCATCGCCGCCGTCGCCCAGAACAGCCCGGACAAACCAAAGGTGCGAGTCAGCAGCGGGCCGACCACCATGGCTACGGCGAACGACAGACCGATGCTCATGCCAATCATGGCCATGGCCTTGGTGCGGTGCTGCTCACGAGTCAGATCCGACAACAACGCCATCACCGCCGCCGAGATCGCTCCAGCCCCCTGCAGCACACGCCCGGCGATCACGCCCCAGATCGAATCGGCATTGGCCGCCAGCACGCTGCCTGCAGCAAAAATCAGCAAGCCTGCGTAGATCACCGGGCGTCGGCCGATACGGTCACTGAGCATGCCGAAGGGAATTTGCAGCACAGCCTGGGTCAAACCATAGGCACCGATGGCCAGGCCGATCAGCGCGGGGGTACTGCCCGCCAGATCCATGCCGTAGGTGGCCAATACCGGCAGCACCATGAACATACCCAGCATACGAAACGCGAACACCATAGCCAGGCCGCCGGCCGCGCGGGTCTCGCTACTACTCATGCGCTCGCTGTGCGGATCGTGCATCGAATGAACCCTGAGGAAATCAGCCGGCGATTCTAGCAGCCGCCGTCGTTTCGGCACAGGCGCACACTTTGCCGCAGGGTAGCGCCTGGCCCTATACTCGACCGTTTTCCGCCCGCCCAGCGAGGCCCGTTGCAAGCCGCCTGAATTTGAAGCGGCAGTGGCAACGCAGACAGCATTCAGAGGTTCCCTAAGTGGACAAAATCCTGATCCGTGGGGCTCGCACCCACAATCTGAAGAACATCGACCTGACTCTGCCGCGCGACAAGCTGATCGTGATCACCGGCCTGTCCGGCTCCGGCAAGTCCTCTCTGGCCTTCGATACCCTTTACGCGGAAGGCCAGCGCCGTTACGTCGAGTCGCTGTCGGCTTACGCCCGGCAGTTCCTGTCGATGATGGAAAAGCCCGATGTCGACACCATCGAAGGCCTTTCACCGGCCATTTCCATCGAGCAGAAGTCCACCTCACACAACCCGCGCTCGACCGTCGGCACCATCACCGAAATCTACGACTACCTGCGCCTGCTCTATGCCCGCGCCGGCATTCCGCGCTGCCCCGATCATGACGTACCGCTCGAGGCGCAAACCGTCAGCCAGATGGTCGACCAGGTGCTGGCCCTGCCGGAAGGCCGCAAACTGATGCTGCTGGCGCCAGTGATCCGCGAGCGCAAGGGCGAACATCTGTCGGTATTCGAGGAGCTGCGCGCCCAGGGCTTCGTCCGCGCCCGGGTCAACGGCAAGCTGTTCGAACTGGACGAGCTGCCCAAGCTGGACAAGCAGAAGAAGCATTCCATCGACGTGGTGGTGGACCGCTTCAAGGTCCGTGAAGATCTGCAGCAGCGTCTGGCCGAGTCTTTCGAGACCGCCCTCGGCCTGGCCGACGGTATCGCCCTGATCGCTCCCATGGATGATGAGCCGGGCGAAGAAATCATCTTCTCCGCGCGCTTCGCCTGCCCGCACTGCGGCCACTCGATCAGCGAGCTGGAACCCAAGCTGTTCTCCTTCAACAACCCGGCCGGCGCGTGCCCGACCTGCGACGGCCTGGGCGTGAAGCAGTTCTTCGACGTCAAACGCCTGGTCAATGGCGAACTGACCCTGGCCGAAGGCGCCATACGCGGCTGGGACCGGCGCAACGTCTACTACTTCCAGATGCTCGGTTCGCTGGCCGCGCACTATGGCTTCAGCCTCGAAAAGCCCTTCGACGACCTGGCTGCCGAACACCAGAAAGTCATCCTGTTCGGCAGCGGTACGCAGAGCGTCGACTTCAAGTACCTCAACGACCGCGGCGACATTGTCAAACGCTCGCACCCCTTCGAAGGCATCATTCCCAACCTCGAGCGCCGCTACCGTGAGACCGAGTCGGCCAGCGTGCGCGAGGAGCTGGCCAAGTTCCTCAGCACCCAGCCCTGCCCCGATTGCCGTGGCACGCGCCTGCGCCGCGAAGCGCGGCATGTCTGGGTCGGCGAGAAGACCCTGCCGGCGGTGACCGGCCTGCCGGTCGGCGATGCCTGCGATTACGTGGCCAACCTGCACCTGACCGGCCGCCGCGGCGAGATCGCCGAAAAGATCCTCAAGGAAATCCGCGAGCGCCTGCAGTTCCTGGTCAATGTCGGCCTCGACTACCTGACCCTGGATCGCAGCGCCGACACCCTGTCCGGCGGCGAAGCGCAGCGCATCCGCCTGGCCAGCCAGATCGGCGCCGGCCTGGTGGGCGTCATGTACATCCTCGACGAGCCGTCCATCGGCCTGCACCAGCGCGACAACGAGCGCCTGCTGGGCACCCTCAACCACCTGCGCAACCTGGGCAATACGGTGATCGTGGTCGAGCACGACGAAGACGCCATCCGCATGGCCGATTACGTGGTCGATATCGGCCCGGGTGCCGGTGTGCACGGCGGCCGCATCGTCGCCGAAGGCACGCCGGACGAGGTGATGAATCACCCCGACTCGCTGACCGGCAAATACCTGTCCGGCCGTGAGAAGATCCGCTATCCGGCGCAGCGCACCCCGCGCGACAAGAAGAAACTGCTCAAGCTCAAGGGCGCACGGGGCAACAACCTGCGCAATGTCGATCTGGAGATTCCGGTGGGCTTGCTCACCTGCGTCACCGGCGTGTCCGGCTCGGGCAAGTCGACGCTGATCAACAACACCCTGTTCCCGCTCACTGCTACGGCACTGAACGGTGCGACCACCCTGGAAGCGGCGCCGCACGATTCCTTCGACGGCCTGCAGCACCTGGACAAGGTGGTCGACATCGACCAGAGCCCGATCGGCCGCACGCCGCGCTCCAACCCGGCCACCTACACCGGCCTGTTCACACCGATCCGCGAACTGTTCGCTGGTGTGCCGGAATCGCGCTCGCGCGGTTATGGCCCGGGCCGTTTCAGCTTCAACGTCAAGGGCGGGCGCTGCGAGGCGTGCCAGGGCGACGGCGTGATCAAGGTGGAAATGCACTTTCTGCCGGACATCTACGTACCGTGCGACGTGTGCAAGGGCAAGCGCTACAACCGCGAAACCCTGGAAGTGAAGTACAAGGGCAAGAGCATCACTGAAGTGCTGGACATGACCATCGAGGAAGCCCGCACCTTCTTCGACGCAGTGCCGGCCATTGCCCGCAAGCTGCAGACACTGATGGACGTCGGTCTGTCCTATATCAAGCTGGGGCAGAGCGCGACCACCCTGTCCGGCGGCGAGGCGCAGCGGGTCAAGCTGAGTCGCGAACTGAGCAAGCGCGATACCGGCAAGACCCTGTATATCCTCGATGAGCCGACCACCGGCCTGCACTTCGCCGATATCCAGCAACTGCTCGACGTGCTGCACCGCCTGCGCGACCACGGCAATACCGTGGTGGTGATCGAACACAACCTGGACGTGATCAAGACCGCCGACTGGCTGGTGGATCTCGGCCCCGAGGGCGGCTCCAAGGGCGGCATGATCATCGCCACCGGCACACCGGAAGAGGTGGCGGCCAACCCGGCATCGCACACCGGGCACTTCCTCAAACCGTTGCTGGAACGCGACCGCGCCTGAAACGAAAGAGCCCCGCACATGCGGGGCTCTTTTTTGGCAAGTCAGCTTACATCTGACTTTGCAGGTACTTCTCCAGCCCCAGCTTGTCGATCAGCTGCAACTGAATCTCCAGCCAGTAGGCGTGGTCTTCCTCGGTGTCCTTGAGCTGGACCAGAAGGATGTCGCGGGTTTGGTAATCCTGGTGCTTCTCGCACAGCTCGATGCCCTTGCTCAGGGCCGCGCGCACTTCGTACTCCAGGGCCAGATCCAGCTTCAGTGCCTCGGGTACGGTCTGCCCGAACTTGAAGGGGTTAGGCGTCATGTCGGGCACACCCTCGAGGAAGATGATGCGCTTGAGCAACGCATCGGCGTGCTGGGTTTCCTCTTCCATCTCGTGATTGATGCGCTCGTAGAGCTTGCTGAAGCCCCAGTCCTCATACAGCCGTGAATGAATGAAGTACTGGTCGCGCGCAGCCAACTCGCCCTTGAGCAGGTGCTTGAGATAGTCGATGACCTCGGTATGGCCTTTCATGCCGGCAATCCTTGTTGCATTCGTGAGCAGGGGGCAATGCTCCGCCTGACGCCCGGTTCGGTCAAGCAAAAGCACAACGCCTCCACGAGGGAGGCGTTGCGGTTTACTGACGCACCGTCGGTGCGCCACTCAGGCTCAGGCCAGATCGAAACGATCCAGGTTCATCACCTTGGTCCAGGCGGCGACGAAGTCCTTGACCAGCTTCTCCTTACCATCAGCACTGGCGTAGACCTCCGCATAGGCGCGCAGCACCGAGTTGGAGCCGAACACCAGGTCGTTGCGGGTGGCGGTGTATTTCACCTGGCCATCCTTGCGTGTACGCCCTTCGAAGACTTCGTTGCTGTCATCGGCTGCCTTCCATACGGTGCCCATATCCAGCAGGTTGACGAAGAAATCGTTGGACAGCACACCGACCTTGTCGGTGAACACGCCATGCTGACTGCCATCGTAGTTGGCGCCCAGCACACGCAGGCCGCCGACCAGCGCAGTCATCTCCGGCGCGGTCAGTGTCAGCAACTGCGCCTTGTCGATCAGCATCGCCTCGGTAGGCACGCCCAGGTTGCCTTTGCTGTAGTTGCGGAAACCATCGGCAGCAGACTCCAGCACATCGAAGGAGTCGACATCGGTCTGATCCTGACGCGCATCGACACGGCCTGGCGCGAAGGGTACGTCTACCGTCACACCGGCAGCCTTGGCGGCCAGTTCGACACCGACATTACCGGCCAGCACGATCACATCGGCCAGGGAGGCCTTGCCGGATGCCTGCTGGATTTCCACCAGTTTCGGCAGCACCTTGATCGCCCGCTGGTTGGCGGCCCAATCCTTCTGCGGCGCCAAAGCCAGGCGCGCACCGTTGGCACCACCACGCTTGTCGCCACCGCGGAAGGTCGAGGCCGAAGCCCAGGCCACGGACACCAGATCACCCACGGACAGTCCGGAGGCGGCGATCTTCGCTTTCAGATCGGCAATATCGGCAGCAGTCGGGTTGTGGGTGGCAGCGGGCAGCGGGTCCTGCCAGATCAGGTCCTCTTTCGGCACTTCCGGGCCCAGGTAACGGGCTTTCGGCCCCATGTCGCGATGGGTCAGCTTGTACCAGGCGCGCGCGAAGGCATCGGCGAAGGCCTGCGGATCTTCATAGAAGCGCTTGGAGATCTTGCCGAACTCCGGATCGAAGCGCAGGGTCAGGTCGGTGGTGAGCATGGTCGGCTTGTGGAATTTGCCCGGTACGTGCGCGTCCGGGATGATCTCCGGCGCGTCCTTGGCCACCCACTGCTTGGCTCCAGCGGGGGACTTGGTCAGCTCCCACTCGAACTTGAACAGGTTCTCGAAGAAATTGTTGCTCCACAGCGCAGGCGTCTTCGTCCAGGTCACTTCCAGGCCACTGGAAACCGTATCCTTGCCGAAGCCACTGCCGAAGTTGCTGGTCCAACCCAGGCCCTGAGCTTCGATAGGTCCAGCCTCGGGCTCCGGCCCTTTGTGCGACTCCGGCGCCGCGCCGTGTGCCTTGCCAAAGGTGTGGCCGCCAGCGATCAACGCGACGATTTCTTCGTCGTCCATCGCCATGCGATAGAAGGTGGCGCGAATGTCCTTGGCCGCCAGCATGTAGTCGCCGCTGGCATTGGGACCTTCCGGGTTCACGTAGATCAGCCCCATGTGGGTGGCGCCAAAGGGTGCGGTCAGCTCGCGTTCATCATTGACGCGCTTGGGATCGACACCCAGCCAGGCGACTTCGGCGCCCCAGTTGACGTCCTGATCCGGTTCCCATACGTCTTCGCGACCGGCACCGAAGCCGAATGTGCGAAAACCCATGGATTCCAGCGCGACGTTGCCGGCGAGAATGTACAGATCGGCCCAGGAAATGGACTGGCCATACTTCTGCTTGATCGGCCACAGCAGGCGACGCGACTTGTCGATGTTGACGTTGTCTGGCCAGGAGTTGAGCGGCGCGAAACGCTGCTGACCACGGCCGCCACCACCACGGCCATCGGTGGTGCGATAGGTGCCGGCAGAGTGCCAGGCCATGCGGATGAATTGCGGACCGTAGTGGCCGAAGTCGGCAGGCCACCAGTCCTGACTGTCGGTCATGAGTCTGACCAGGTCGGCCTTGAGCGCCTTGTAATCGAGCTTCTTGAAGGCTTCGGCGTAGTTGAATGTTTCACCCAGCGGATTGGATCGGTCGGAATGCTGATTGAGCAAATCAACACGCAGCTGATTCGGCCACCAATCTTTGTTGGTCGTGCCACCACCAGCGACGTGGTTGAACGGACATTTACCTTGGTTCGACATGGTTCTCTCCTTCTCCTCATCGGGTCGGTCCCAGCGAGTGCGACCGACAATGGGACAAGCCTAGACCCGCTTCGCCAGACGAACCAATTCATGAAGCATAACGGCGCGATAGTTATTTTCTTTTGCGCATGCCATGAAAAAACGGGCCACCAGGGCCCGTGTTTTCACGACGCGCAACAATCATCAGGCGACGATAACGAAGCCCACGAAAGCCACTGCGGCGGCCACCAGCGTGTAAGGTAGCTGAGTGATCGCATGGCTGATCAGGTTGCAACCCGAGCCCTGTGCCGCCAGCACAGTGGAGTCGCTGTAGAAGCAGGCCTGACTGCCGAAGGCCGAGGCCGACATCAGCGCCCCGATCACCAGCGGAATGTCCGCGCCCAGGGCGTAGGCCAGGGGCATAACGATGGGAATAGTCACAGCGAAGATGCCCCAGGACGAGCCGGTGGCGAAGCTCAGCACCGCCATACACAGGAACACCATGGCCGGCAGCATCTGCGGCGTCATGTAGGGCTTGAGCGTCTCGACCACGTACTGCGGCAGCATCAGCTGATCGCAGACATCCTTGAAGACGAAAGCTGCCACGCAAATGCCGATGGCCGGAAGCATCGTCTTGAAGCCGTCGACCATCTGATCGAGCATCTCCGACAGCGGCATCAGGCGCTGTACCAGATAGAACGGCAGAGTCAGCAGCATGGTGGCGATCATGCCCATCCATACGTCGATCTCGAAATACACGGTGAAGCCCACCAGCATGGCCAGCGGCACGAGGAAGTTGTGTAGCTTGCCGCCCTCCTTGTCGGCGCCTTCGAACTCCTCTTCCAGCGACTTCATCGCATAGTTGTGCTCAGGGCTCAGCTCACCAACGTGCATGGCACCGGCAGAGCCGTGGCGCGCCTGCAACTCGACCTTGCGCATCGGCCCGATATCCGGGAACAGCCCGGCGGCCACCAGCACCACCAGCAGTACCGCAGCCCAGGCGTAGAGCATGTAGGGAATGGCCTGTATGTAGACGCTGATGCCCTGACCAGTCTCGGCGATGCCGTTGTTCTCCAGCAGGCCGCCAAAGAACACCGCCCAGGTGGACAGCGGCACCAATACGCAGATCGGCGCGGCGGTGGAATCCACCACGTAAGCCAGCTTCTCGCGGGAGATTCTGAAACGGTCGGTAACGCGCTTCATGGTCTCGCCCACCGTCAAGGCATTGAGGTAGTCATCGACGAAGATCACCACGCCTAGCACGAAAGTCATCAACAGCGAGGAGCGAGGCCCCTTGGCCAGCTTCAGCGCACTGCGACCGAAGGCCAGGGCACCACCGGTACGCACCAGCAGGGCGATCAGTGCACCGAAGCTGCCACACACCAGGATCAGCCAGCCGATGGTTTCGTCCTGCATCACTTTCAGCGAGATTTCCGCGAAGCTACCGAGCGCATCCTGGGGCGAAAGCAGCAACAGACCGCTGCAGGCGCCGATCAGCAAGGCAAGGATGGGGCGACGCAGCCAGATGGCGAGGGTCAGGACAACGGCAGGAGGGATAAGACTCAGAGCAGTAGGTTCGGACATGATCAGCAATTGTTCTTGTGGGGGCCGGCGCAGCGGCGAAGCGGAGACCGCCGCACCTTACCCGAGCCCCTCTTCGTACACAATATCAAACAGGTCGTGCGGAAAAATATTCACACCACAAGTCGCCCGTCTCCGCCCGGCGAATCCCAGGCAACAAAAAACCGGGCACAAGGCCCGGTTTCTTGTACAACCAGCAACTTACTCGGCAGCTTCTACCGAACCGCCGACCGGACGGTCGACCAGTTCAACGTAAGCCATCGGAGCGTTGTCGCCAGCGCGGAAACCGCACTTGAGGATGCGCAGGTAGCCGCCGTTGCGGGTGGCGTAGCGCTTGCCCAGATCGTTGAACAGCTTGCCAACGATGGCTTTCGAACGGGTACGGTCGAAGGCCAGACGACGGTTGGCAACGCTGTCTTCCTTGGCCAGGGTGATCAGCGGCTCGGCAACGCGACGCAGTTCCTTGGCTTTCGGCAGGGTAGTTTTGATCAGCTCGTGCTCGAACAGCGAGACCGCCATGTTCTGGAACATGGCCTTGCGGTGAGCGCTGGTGCGGCTGAGGTGACGGCCACTTTTACGATGACGCATGGTTCAATTCCTTACCAAACTTGTTCGTTCGGTGATGATGACGATCAGGCAGTGGCCTTATCGTCTTTCTTCAGACTTGCCGGCGGCCAGTTGTCGAGGCGCATACCGAGGGACAGACCGCGAGAAGCCAGAACATCCTTGATTTCGGTCAGGGATTTCTTGCCCAGGTTCGGGGTTTTGAGCAGCTCTACTTCGGTGCGCTGAATCAGATCACCGATGTAGTAGATGTTCTCTGCCTTGAGGCAGTTGGCCGAACGTACAGTCAGTTCCAGGTCATCGACAGGACGCAGCAGGATCGGATCGATCTCGTCTTCCTGCTCGACCACCACTGGCTCACTGTCACCTTTGAGGTCGACGAACGCGGCCAGCTGCTGCTGCAGGATGGTCGCGGCACGGCGGATAGCCTCTTCAGGGTCCAGAGTACCGTTGGTTTCCAGGTCGATAACCAGTTTGTCCAGGTTGGTGCGCTGCTCGACACGGGCGTTTTCCACCACGTAAGCAACCCGACGCACAGGGCTGAACGAAGCATCCAGCTGCAAGCGACCAATGCTGCGGCTTTCATCTTCATCGCTCTGACGCGCGTCAGCCGGCTCATAGCCGCGACCACGAGCCACGGTGAGCTTCATGTTCAGCGCGCCATTGGAAGCCAGGTTGGCGATGACGTGGTCGCCATTGACGATTTCGACATCGTGATCCAGCTGAATATCGGCAGCGGTAACTACGCCCGGGCCCTTCTTAGCCAGAGTCAGGGTCACTTCGTCACGGCCGTGCAGCTTGATAGCCAGACCTTTCAGGTTGAGCAGGATCTCGATGACATCTTCCTGCACACCTTCGATCGCGGAGTACTCATGGAGTACGCCATCGATCTCGGCCTCGACTACTGCACAGCCAGGCATGGAGGACAACAGGATGCGACGCAGCGCGTTGCCCAGGGTATGGCCAAAGCCACGCTCGAGAGGCTCGAGGGTGATCTTGGCGCGGGTCGGACTGACCTCCTGCACATCAATGTGACGGGGGGTCAGGAACTCATTTACCGAAATCTGCATGGATGCACCTATTTTCTAGCCCTTACTTGGAGTAGAGCTCGACAATCAGGCTCTCGTTGATGTCAGCGGACAGATCGCCACGAGCCGGTACGTTCTTGAACACACCAGACTTCTTCTCGGCGTCTACTTCTACCCACTCAACACGGCCACGCTGGGCGCAGAGCTCGAGAGCCTGAGCGATGCGCAGCTGATTACGCGATTTCTCGCGAACAGCAACGACGTCGCCAGCCTTAACTTGGTAGGACGGTACGTTTACGGTCTGACCGTTGACGCTGATCGCTTTGTGCGAAACCAGCTGACGGGACTCGGCACGAGTAGCGCCAAAACCCATACGGTAAACCACGTTGTCCAGACGGCACTCCAGCAGTTGCAGCAGATTTTCGCCGGTGGCGCCTTTCTGGCTGGCAGCTTGCTTGTAGTAACCGCTGAATTGACGCTCCAGTACGCCGTAGATACGACGAACCTTTTGCTTCTCACGCAGCTGGGTGCCGTAGTCGGACTGACGGCCACGGCGCTGGCCGTGGATACCCGGGGCTGCTTCGATGTTGCACTTAGATTCAAGCGCGCGAACACCACTCTTCAGAAAGAGATCGGTGCCTTCACGACGAGACAGTTTGCACTTGGGACCAATGTAACGAGCCATTTCTCACTGTCTCCTGATTACACGCGACGCTTCTTCGGCGGACGGCACCCGTTGTGCGGGATTGGCGTCACGTCGGTGATGCTGGCGATTTTGTAGCCGCAGGCGTTCAGAGCACGCACGGCGGATTCGCGACCTGGGCCTGGACCTTTGACGTTGACGTCGAGGTTCTTCAGACCGTATTCCAGTGCAGCCTGACCAGCGCGCTCGGCGGCGATCTGAGCAGCGAACGGAGTGGACTTACGCGAGCCGCGGAAACCCGAACCACCGGAGGTAGCCCAGGACAGGGCGTTACCCTGACGGTCGGTAATGGTCACGATAGTGTTGTTGAAAGACGCGTGGATGTGGGCGATGCCATCAACCACCGTCTTTTTGACTTTTTTACGAGTACGAGCAGCAGGTTTTGCCATGACTAAATTCCTGTCGATTCGCGAATGCGATTACTTGCGGATCGGCTTACGCGGGCCCTTACGGGTGCGAGCGTTGGTCTTGGTACGCTGACCGCGAACCGGCAGACCTTTACGATGACGCAGGCCACGGTAGCAACCCAGATCCATCAAGCGCTTGATCTTCATATTCACTTCACGACGCAGGTCGCCTTCGGTATTCACCTTGGCTACTTCGCCACGCAGCTGTTCGATCTGCTCGTCAGTCAGATCCTTGATTTTCGCAGCCGGGTTTACACCGGTAGCGGCACAGATTTTCTGTGCAGTGGTGCGACCAACACCATAGATGTAGGTCAGCGAGATAACAGTGTGCTTGTTATCCGGAATGTTAACGCCTGCAATACGGGCCATTCAGTGGAACTCCAATTGACAGCTACCTACGCCCCGGAAGCCAAGAAATAGGGCGCGAGATATTAACGCTGTAATAACAAATAATCAACCCGGCAGCGCACTAGCTGCCGGGCTTATCACGCGTGGTTCACACTCAGCCTTGGCGCTGCTTGTGACGCGGCTCTGCGCTGCAGATCACCCGCACGACACCTTCGCGACGGATAATTTTGCAGTTACGGCACAGCTTTTTCACCGATGCACGAACTTTCATTACCAACTCCTCGAACCTTACGGGTGGATCAGCGGAGCATGCCGCTGCCATAGCCCTTCAGGTTGGCTTTCTTCATCAGGGAATCGTACTGGTGAGACACGAGGTGCGATTGCACTTGGGACATGAAGTCCATGACAACCACGACCACGATCAGCAACGAGGTCCCGCCAAGGTAGAACGGAACGTTGGCCGCAACCACCAGGAACTGGGGTAGCAGGCACACGGCCGTCATGTACAGAGCACCGAACATGGTCAAGCGGGTCAGAACGCCATCGATATAGCGTGCAGACTGCTCGCCCGGACGGATGCCCGGAATAAAGGCACCGGACTTCTTCAGGTTTTCCGCTACGTCTTTCGGGTTGAACATCAGCGCTGTGTAGAAGAAGCAGAAGAAAATGATCCCTGCACTAAACAGCAGAATGTTCAACGGCTGACCAGGAGCGATAGCCTGCGAAATGTCCTGCAGCCAGCCCAAACCCTCGGACTGACCAAACCAGGCACCCAGCGAGGCCGGGAACAGCAGAAGGCTGCTGGCGAAGATGGCCGGGATTACGCCCGCCATGTTCACCTTCAACGGCAGGTGGCTGGTCTGCGCAGCGAAGACCTTGCGGCCTTGCTGACGCTTGGCATAGTGCACCGCAATGCGACGCTGACCACGCTCAATGAACACCACGAAACCGATGATCGCTACTGCCAGCAGGCCGATGGCGATCAGAGCGAAGATGTTGATATCGCCCTGACGAGCAGACTCGAAAGACTGCCCGATCGCCGACGGCAGACCGGCCACGATGCCTGCAAAAATCAGCATCGAGATACCGTTGCCGACACCGCGCTCGGTGATCTGCTCGCCCAGCCACATCATGAACATCGCGCCCGCCACGAAAGTGGTGATCGCCACGAAGTGGAAGCCGAAATCGCCCGAGAACGCAACGCCCTGACTAGCCAGACCAACGGACATACCGATGGCCTGAACGAACGCCAGAACGAGAGTGCCGTAGCGGGTGTACTGGCTGATCTTGCGACGGCCAGCTTCACCTTCCTTCTTCAACTGCTCCAGCTGCGGGCTGACAGCGGTCATCAGCTGCATGATGATCGATGCCGAAATGTACGGCATGATCCCCAGTGCAAAGATGCTCATCCGCTCCAGCGCGCCGCCGGAAAACATGTTGAACAAGCTAAGAATGGTCCCCTCATTCTGCCGGAACAGATCCGCCAGTCGGTCTGGGTTGATGCCAGGAACCGGGATGTGCGCACCTATCCGGTAGACGATGATCGCCAGGAACAGGAAACGCAGACGAGCCCAGAGTTCGGACAACCCGCCACCTGCCAGCGCTGAGAGAGCACCTTGCTTAGCCATTTAGTCCTCGAACTTACCGCCAGCTGCTTCGATAGCCGCACGCGCACCCTTGGTGGCGGCGATACCTTTCAGGGTGACCGCACGGGTAACCTCACCGGACAGCATGACTTTCACACGCTGTACGTGTTGGCCAACCAGATTGGCATCCTTCAGAGCCTGCAGAGTCACAACACCCTCTACCTTGTTCAGCTCGGAAGTACGCACTTCAGCGCGGTCCATAGCCTTCAGGGAGACGAAGCCGAACTTCGGCAGACGGCGGTGCAGCGGCTGCTGACCACCCTCGAAGCCCGGAGCGATGGAACCACCGGAGCGGGAGGTTTGACCTTTGTGACCACGGCCACCAGTCTTACCCAGACCGCTACCGATGCCACGGCCCGGACGGTGCTTCTCGCGACGGGCACCCGGCGCGGAACGCAGATCGTTCAGTTGCATGATTAACCCTCCACCTTCAACAGGTAGTAAGCCTTGTTGATCATGCCGCGGTTTTCCGGAGTATCCAGAACCTCTACGGTGTGACCGATGCGACGCAGGCCCAGGCCCTTGACGCAAGCTTTGTGATTGGCCAGACGGCCATTGGTGCTCTTGATCAGAGTCACTTTGACGGTATTAGCCATGGTTAGAGAATCTCCTCGACGCTCTTGCCACGCTTGGCTGCAACAGAACCCGGAGACTGCATGGTCTTCAGACCCTTGAAAGTGGCGTGAACCACGTTCACCGGGTTGGTCGAGCCGTAGCACTTGGCCAGAACGTTCTGCACACCAGCCACTTCCAGCACGGCACGCATGGCGCCGCCGGCGATGATACCGGTACCTTCCGAAGCCGGCTGCATGAACACCTTGGAGGCGCCGTGAGCGGACTTGATCGGGTACTGCAGAGTGGTGCCGTTCAGATCAACTTGGATCATGTTGCGACGAGCAGCTTCCATCGCCTTCTGGATAGCAGCCGGAACTTCGCGGGACTTGCCACGGCCGAAACCGACGCGACCCTTGCCATCACCCACCACGGTCAGCGCGGTGAAAGTGAAGATACGGCCACCCTTTACGGTCTTGGCAACGCGGTTAACCTGAACCAGCTTCTCGATGTAGCCTTCGTCGCGCTTTTGGTCGTTATTTGCCATAACTTAGAACTCCAGCCCGCCTTCACGAGCAGCATCAGCCAGCGCCTTGACGCGGCCGTGGTACTTGAAGCCAGAACGGTCGAATGCCACCTGGGTCACACCAGCGGCTTTCGCACGCTCAGCAACCAGCGCACCAACTTTCTTGGCTGCGTCGACGTTGCCGGTGGCGCCATCACGCAGTGCTTTGTCCAAGGTAGAGGCGCTGGCCAGAACCTTGCTGCCGTCGGCCGAGATGACCTGGGCGTAGATGTGCTGCGAAGAGCGGTACACGCACAGACGCACGGCTTCGAGCTCGTGCATTTTCAGGCGTGCTTTGCGAGCGCGACGCAGACGAGTAACTTTTTTGTCGGTCATTTTTCAGCCCCTTACTTCTTCTTGGCTTCTTTACGACGGACAACTTCATCCGCGTAACGAACGCCTTTGCCCTTGTAGGGCTCAGGACGACGGAAGTCACGGATTTCCGCAGCCACCTGACCCACCAGTTGCTTGTCGATACCCTTGATCAGGATTTCGGTCTGGTTCGGGGTTTCAGCCACGACGCCTTCCGGCAGTTCGTAGTCGATCGGGTGGGAGAAGCCCAGTGCGAGGTTCAGCACCTGGCCTTTGGCTTGAGCTTTGTAGCCCACGCCGACCAGCTGCAGCTTACGCTCGAAGCCTTGGCTGACACCGATGACCATGTTGTTCACCAGGGCACGAGTAGTACCGGCCATAGCGCGGTTCTGCTGGTCGCCATTACGAGCGGCGAAACGCAGTTCGCTACCTTCCTGGATCACTTCCACGGACGAGTGAACGTTCAGTTCCAGAGCGCCCTTGGCACCCTTGACCGAGAGCTGCTGACCGGCGAGTTTGATCTCGACACCGGCAGGCAGCACAACGGGGTTCTTAGCAACGCGAGACATGCTTATCCCCCCCTTAGAACACGGTGCAGAGCACTTCGCCGCCGACACCGGCAGCGCGCGCAGCGCGATCCGTCATCACACCTTTGTTGGTGGAGACGATGGAAACACCGAGACCGCCGCGAACCTTCGGCAGGTCATCGACGGATTTGTATTGACGAAGGCCAGGACGGCTCACGCGCTTGACTTCCTCGATGACCGGACGGCCTTCGAAGTACTTCAGCTCGATGGACAGTTGTGGCTTGGCTTCACCATTGACTTCATAACCCGCAATGTAACCTTCGTCTTTCAGAACTTTGGCTACTGCTACCTTCAGAGTGGAAGAAGGCATGCTTACGACGGACTTTTCAGCCATCTGGGCATTACGGATACGAGTTAGCATGTCCGCTAACGGGTCCTGCATACTCATGGGCTAGACGCTCCTGATACAAAAAGAACAGCCCGAGGGCTGTGGGATCATCCAAAAGCTCGGCATGGAAATACCAGGCTCAGGAGAGCCGGACATTCTAGAGACCGATCAAAAATGAATCAAGCCCCAAAAGGGGCTTGTTCAAATAAAGACAAAGCCGGCACTGGGCCGGCTTCGCTTTTTTTACTGCTATTACCAGCTGGCTTTCACCAGGCCCGGTACGTCACCGCGCATGGCGGCTTCGCGCAGCTTGTTACGCGACAGACCGAACTTGCGGTAAACGCCGTGCGGACGACCGGTGATGCGGCAACGGTTACGCAGGCGCGAAGCGCTGGCGTCACGTGGTTGCTTCTGCAGTGCTACCTGGGCTTCCCAACGCGCTTCCGGACTGGTGTTCGGATTAGCGATGGTGGCTTTCAGCTCGGCACGCTTCTTGGCGTACTTGGCAACCGTTTGCTGACGCTTCAGCTCGCGGTTCTTCATGCTTGTCTTGGCCATTGTCCAGGACTCCGATCAGTTGCGGAACGGGAAGTTGAAAGCACGCAGCAGAGCGCGGCCTTCATCATCGTTACGGGCAGTGGTAGTCAGGGTGATGTCCAGACCACGCAGCGCATCGATTTTGTCGTAATCGATTTCCGGGAAGATGATCTGCTCTTTCACGCCCATGCTGTAGTTGCCACGACCATCGAAGGACTTGGCATTCAGGCCGCGGAAGTCACGCACGCGCGGCAGGGAGATGGACAGCAGACGATCCAGGAACTCGTACATACGCTCGCGACGCAGAGTGACCTTGACGCCAATCGGCCAACCTTCACGAACCTTGAAACCTGCGATCGACTTGCGGGCATGAGTCACAACGACTTTCTGACCGGTAATCTTCTCGAGGTCGGCAACAGCGTTTTCGATGATCTTCTTGTCACCGATCGCTTCGCCCAGGCCCATGTTCAGGGTGATCTTGGTGATGCGCGGAACTTCCATCACGTTCGCCAGCTTCAGTTCTTCCTTCAGCTTGGGCGCGATTTCCTTCCGGTAAATCTCTTTCAGTCGTGCCATGGTATTTACCTACGGATTCTCAAGCGCCAACCGGCTTCTGGGTGGACTTGAAGACACGAATTTTCTTGCCGTCTTCGGTCTTGAAGCCAACGCGGTCAGCCTTGTTGGTTTCAGAGTTGAAGATGGCAACGTTGGAAGCGTGCAGAGGCGCTTCTTTCTCGACGATACCGCCTTGAACGCCCGACATCGGGTTCGGCTTGGTATGACGCTTCACCAGGTTGATGCCACCGACGACCAGACGGTCGTCAGCGAGAACCTTGAGCACCTTACCGCGCTTACCTTTGTCTTTGCCGGCGATCACGATGATCTCGTCGTCACGACGAATCTTTTGCATGTCGGATCTCCTTAAAGCACTTCAGGGGCGAGCGAGACGATCTTCATGAACTTCTCGGAACGCAGTTCACGGGTCACTGGCCCGAAGATACGGGTACCGATCGGCTCTTGCTTGTTGTTCAGCAGAACAGCAGCGTTGCCGTCGAAGCGGATGATCGAACCGTCGGCACGACGAACGCCGTGACGGGTACGAACAACCACTGCGGTCATGACCTGACCTTTCTTCACTTTGCCGCGCGGAATTGCTTCCTTGACGGTGACCTTGATGATGTCGCCGATGCCGGCGTAGCGACGATGAGAGCCGCCCAGCACCTTGATGCACATAACGCGACGTGCACCACTGTTGTCAGCAACATCGAGCATGGATTGAGTCTGAATCATAAAATTTCTCCGACCCCTAGCCCTTAGACGTCAACTGCGCGTTCGACGACTTCAACCAGAGCCCAGGACTTGGTCTTGGACTGCGGACGGGTTTCGCGAATGGAAACCTTGTCGCCGATCTTGCACTGGTTGGTTTCGTCGTGAGCGTGCAGTTTGGTCGAACGCTTGACGTATTTACCGTAGATCGGGTGCTTTACACGGCGCTCGATCAGAACGGTGATGGTCTTGTCCATCTTGTCGCTGACAACACGGCCGGTCAGCGTACGGACTGTTTTTTCGGCTTCAGCCATGATCACTTACCTGCCTGCTGGTTGAGCACAGTTTTCACACGAGCGATGTCGCGCTTAACTTGCGAGAGCAGGTGAGACTGCCCCAACTGGCCAGTTGCTTTCTGCATGCGCAGATTGAACTGGTCGCGCAGCAGACCGAGCAGTTGCTCGTTCAGTTGCTGTGCGGTTTTTTCACGAAGTTCGGTCGCTTTCATCACATCACCGTCCGCTTAACAAAGGTGGTGGCGAGCGGCAGCTTTGCAGCAGCCAGGGCGAAAGCCTCGCGCGCCAGCTCTTCGGAAACGCCTTCGATCTCGTACAGGACCTTGCCTGGCTGGATCTGGGCTACCCAATATTCGACGCCACCCTTACCTTTACCCATCCGCACTTCGAGAGGCTTCTTGGTAACCGGCTTGTCCGGGAATACGCGAATCCAGATCTTGCCGCCACGTTTTACGTGACGAGTCAGAGCACGACGAGCGGACTCGATCTGACGGGCGGTGAGACGACCGCGGGCTACAGACTTCAGCGCGAACTCGCCGAAGCTGACCTTGCTACCGCGCTGAGCCAGACCACGGTTGTGGCCGGTCATCTGCTTGCGGAACTTCGTACGCTTTGGTTGCAACATGATGCGTACTCCTTATTTCTTAGCAGCTTTACGAGGAGCGGGCGCTTGCGGCTTCAGCTCTTCAGTGCGGCCACCAATGACCTCACCCTTGAAGATCCAAACCTTGACGCCGATCACACCGTAAGTGGTGTGCGCTTCGTAGGTGGCGTAATCGATATCTGCACGCAGGGTGTGCAGGGGCACACGACCTTCGCGATACCACTCGGTACGGGCGATTTCAGCGCCACCAAGACGACCACTCACCTGGATCTTGATGCCCTTGGCACCAATACGCATGGCGTTCTGTACAGCGCGCTTCATGGCGCGACGGAACATTACGCGGCGCTCCAGCTGCTGAGCTACGCTCTGTGCAACCAGCATACCGTCGAGCTCCGGCTTGCGGATCTCTTCGATGTTGATGTGCACCGGCACACCCATTTGCTTGGTCAGGTCCTGACGCAGCTTCTCAACATCTTCACCTTTCTTGCCGATCACGATGCCGGGACGAGCGGTGTGGATGGTGATGCGTGCGGTTTGAGCCGGACGAGCGATGTCGATACGGCTAACGGACGCGCTTTTTAGTTTGTCTTGCAGGTATGCACGAACCTTCAGGTCGGCATTCAGGTAGTCGGCGTAAGTGCGACCATCTGCATACCAAACCGAAGTGTGATCCTTGACGATTCCCAGGCGGATGCCAACGGGATGTACTTTCTGACCCATCTGATCGACTCCGTTACTTGTCCGCAACCTTGACAGTGATATGGCAAGACCGCTTGACGATGCGATCAGCACGGCCTTTGGCACGCGGCATGATGCGCTTAAGCGAACGCCCTTCGTTGACGAAAACGGTGCTGACCTTCAGGTCATCAACGTCTGCGCCTTCGTTGTGCTCGGCGTTGGCAACGGCCGACTCCAGCACTTTCTTCATGATCTCGGCGGCTTTCTTGCTGCTGAAAGCCAGCAGGTTGAGCGCTTCGCCCACCTTCTTCCCGCGGATCTGGTCGGCGACCAGGCGAGCTTTCTGGGCGGAGATGCGAGCGCCCGACAACTTAGCGGCTACTTCCATTTCCAAACCCCTTAACGCTTGCCTTTCTTGTCGGCAACGTGACCACGATAGGTACGCGTGCCGGCAAATTCGCCCAGTTTGTGGCCGACCATGTCTTCGTTCACGAGGACCGGGACATGTTGACGACCGTTATGCACAGCGATGGTCAGACCGACCATCTGCGGCAGGATCATGGAACGACGCGACCAGGTCTTAACCGGTTTGCGTTCGTTCTTTTCCACCGCCGCTTCGACCTTCTTCAGTAGGTGAAGATCGATAAAAGGACCTTTTTTCAGAGAACGTGGCACTGTCGTATCCCTCTATTTACTTGCGACGACGGACGATCATGTTGTCGGTGCGCTTGTTAGCACGGGTTTTCGCGCCCTTGGTCGGGAAGCCCCATGGCGACACCGGATGACGACCACCGGAGGTACGACCCTCACCACCACCGTGCGGGTGATCAACCGGGTTCATGGCAACACCACGAACGGTCGGACGAACACCGCGCCAGCGCTTGGCACCGGCCTTACCCAGCGAACGCAGGCTGTGCTCGGAGTTCGAGACTTCGCCCAGGGTCGCACGGCACTCGGAAAGGACTTTGCGCATTTCGCCGGAGCGCAGACGCAGAGTCACATAGGCACCCTCACGAGCGATCAGCTGAGCGGAAGCACCAGCGGAACGAGCGATCTGAGCACCTTTACCCGGCTTCAGCTCGATACCGTGAACGGTCGAACCTACCGGAATGTTGCGCAGCTGCAGGCTGTTGCCCGGCTTGATCGGAGCCATGATGCCCGAAATCAGCTGGTCGCCAGCAGAAACGCCCTTCGGAGCGATGATGTAGCGACGTTCGCCGTCAGCGTATTTCAGCAGAGCGATGTGAGCAGTACGGTTCGGATCGTATTCCACGCGCTCGACGGTGGCAGGGATGCCATCCTTGTCGTTGCGACGGAAGTCGACCAGACGGTAATGCTGCTTATGACCACCACCGATATGACGGGTGGTAATACGGCCATTGTTGTTACGACCACCGGACTTCGACTTTTTCTCGAGCAGCGGAGCGTACGGAGCGCCTTTGTGCAGCTCCTGATTGACCACCTTGACCACAAAACGGCGGCCAGCGGAAGTCGGTTTGCATTTAACGATTGCCATGATGCACCCCTTCCTTACTCAGCACTGCTGGTGAAATCGAGTTCTTGGCCCGGCTGAAGGGAGATAACTGCCTTCTTCCAGTCGTTACGCTTGCCCAGACCGCGAGCGGTGCGCTTGCTCTTACCCAGAACGTTCTGAGTAGTAACGCGCTCAACCTTCACGCCGAACAGGCCTTCGACAGCCTTCTTGATTTCCAGCTTGGTCGCATCGGTAGCGACTTTGAAAACGAACTGACCTTGCTTGTCAGCCAGAACCGTGGCCTTCTCGGAGATGTGCGGGCCAAGCAGCACTTTGAATACGCGTTCCTGGTTCATCCCAGCAGCTCCTCGAATTTCTTCACGGCCGAAACGGTGACCAGCACCTTCTCGTACGCGATCAGGCTGACCGGATCGGAACCCTGGACGTCACGTACATCAACGTGCGGCAGGTTGCGGGCAGCCAGGTACAGGTTCTCATCGACAGCGTCGGATACGATCAGCACGTCGGTCAGGCCCAGGCCATTGAGTTTGGCCAGCAGGGTCTTGGTCTTCGGCGCGTCAACGGCGAAGTCTTCGACCACGACCAGACGGTCGGTACGAACGAGCTCAGCAAGGATGGAGCGCAGAGCTGCGCGATACATCTTCTTGTTCAGCTTTTGATCATGGTTGCGGGTGGACGCTGCGAAGGTCACACCACCGCCACGCCAGATCGGACCACGAGTGGTACCAGCACGAGCACGACCAGTGCCCTTCTGACGCCATGGGCGCTTACCGCCACCGGAAACGTCGGAACGGGACTTCTGACCTTTGGTGCCCTGACGGCCGCCAGCCATGTAGGCCACGACTGCTTGGTGAACCAGAGTCTCGTTGAACTCGCCACCGAAGGTCGCTTCGGACACTTCGATCGCCTGAGCGCCATTTACATTCAATTGCATCTCAGATTCTCCCCTTACGCCTTGGCAGCCGGACGAACGATAACGTCGCCGCCAGTAGCGCCAGGAACGGCACCCTTGACCAGCAGCAGATTACGCTCGGCGTCTACGCGCACGACTTCCAGGGACTGCACGGTAACGCGCTCAGCACCCATGTGGCCGGACATCTTCTTGCCCTTGAATACGCGACCCGGGGTCTGGCACTGGCCAATGGAACCCGGAACACGGTGGGACACGGAGTTGCCGTGAGTGTTGTCCTGGCCGCGGAAGTTCCAACGCTTGATGGTACCGGCGAAGCCTTTACCTTTGGACTGACCGGTGACATCCACCAGTTGACCAGCTTGGAAAATTTCAGCGTTGATCAGATCGCCAGCCTGGTAGTCGCCTTCTTCAAGACGGAACTCCAGAACGGTACGACCTGCCGCGACGTTCGCCTTGGCGAAGTGGCCAGCTTGAGCTGCTGTGACACGCGAAGCACGACGCTCGCCAACAGTGACTTGCACTGCGCGATAGCCATCGGATTCTTCGGTTTTAAACTGGGTGACGCGATTCGGCTCGATCTCGATGACCGTAACCGGAATGGAGACACCTTCTTCGGTGAAAATACGGGTCATACCCGCTTTACGACCGACTACACCAATAGTCATGTTGTAAACCTCATGAGTGTACGGGGCTTTCACCCGCTATGGCCGCCCATTTCAGAGCGTTACACGACTAAAACCGCCAGGTTTTAGCCGAGGCTGATCTGCACTTCCACGCCTGCCGCAAGGTCAAGCTTCATCAGCGCGTCAACGGTTTTATCCGTCGGCTGGACAATGTCCAGAACACGCTTATGAGTGCGGATTTCGTACTGATCGCGCGCGTCTTTGTTGACGTGCGGGGAGACCAGAACGGTGTACCGCTCCTTACGAGTAGGCAGAGGAATCGGACCACGCACCTGAGCACCAGTACGTTTCGCGGTTTCCACGATTTCCTGGGTAGATTGATCGATCAGGCGATGGTCAAAAGCCTTCAACCGAATACGGATTTGTTGGTTTTGCATTTTGACCTCAGATTCCAAGCTGCTAATCCCCACAGACGGACTACGCCCGCTCGAGGGAGGCGCAATTGTACGGATGCCCCCTGGGGGTGTCAACTTTTAACCAATCCAAAAGAAAAGGGCCCCGAAGGGCCCTTTTCCATACCGCAGATCGTTGATTACTCGACGATCTTGGCAACCACGCCAGCACCAACGGTACGGCCGCCTTCGCGAATTGCGAAACGCAGGCCATCTTCCATGGCGATCGGCTTGATCAGGGTAACAACCATTTTGAT
>NZ_PGLR01000035.1 GCF_002803095.1 Pseudomonas sp. ZH-FAD
TGGGTGGCCGGATCAGCGTGGAATCGGTGGTCAGATGCTCATGGAATGGGTGGCCAGATGACCGTGGAATCCGCAATGAAGCCAAGAATCCGCCCCGCCACTTTCTCAGGGGTGTATTCATCACGCGACCCGGACAGCGAGCCCGGCGGCACACCGAGCTTCTCGGCGAGGCGATTGGCCAAGGTGGCCTGGGCATCGGCGGCATTGCTGCGCGCCGACAAAGCCTGGCTGGCTTGCGCAGTGCGGGAAGCGGCGGAATTCAGTGAACTCAGAGGATTCATGACGGGGCACCCAAACAGGTTATCTGCCGAACTTAACGGCCGTTGAAAGGCAAGCTTTAACCTTTATCGACCAACGGTTGTCGATTTTTCTCAGCTCGCTTGCGCTCGAACGAGATTTTCCCGATCGATGGCCAAACCCAGAAAATCCCTGATAAGCGCGACCTAGAGGCCACGCCCGCCTACGCTCCGGCCACGCTCAAAGCCCCGCGAGACTAAAGTCTTACAGTCGACTCGCTATCGAGATGCTTTATTTCATCGCGCCGTAACTGGCCGGTCACATCGTGGCCGACCTGCTAATAACAACGAGGAGACAACAATAATGAGTAAGACTCCCCTCGCCCGTGCCGTGGCCCTCGCCACGCTGGGCGCCAGCCTGACCTTGCCGAGCCTGGCACAGGCTGACTTCATCGGCGACAGCAAAGCGACGCTGGAACTCCGCAATTTCTATATGAATCGCGACCTGCGCAACACCACGGCTGCCCAGCAGTCCAAACGCGAGGAATGGGCGCAGGGCTTCATCCTCAAGGCCGAGTCCGGCTTCACCGAAGGCACCGTTGGTTTTGGCCTGGACGCCTATGCAGGCCTGGGCCTGAAGCTCGACTCGTCTGATGAACGCGCCGGCACCGGCCTGCTGCCCAACGCTTTCGGCAACGAGGGGCCGGACGAATATTCCGAGCTCAGCGGCGCGGTCAAGGCACGCATTTCCAAGACCGTCGGCAAGGTCGGCGGGCTGATGCCCAAGCTGCCCATCGTCACCTCCGGCGACTCGCGCCTGCTACCACAGGTGTTCACCGGCGGCATGATCACCTCGCAGGAAATCGACGGCCTGACGCTCAATGGCGGCCAACTGCGTGAAGTCAACCAACGCGCATCCACCGACAGGGTGGATATCACCGCCACCAACGTCGGCGGCGAAAGCGACCGCTACAACTTCGCCGGCGGCGACTACAAGTTCAATGGCGGCAACACCACGGTCGGTGTGTGGTACGGCGAGCTGGAAGATATCTATGACCAGAAGCTGTACAACCTGATCCACGTGCAGCCGATCGGCGACTGGAAGCTGGGCGCCAACCTGGCCTACTTCGACTCCCAGGACAACGGCCGCAAACTCGGCGGCAAGCTGGATAACGACCTGACCTCGGTCAACCTCTGGGCCGGCATTGGTGCGCACACCTTCCGCGTGGGTTATCAGAAGGTCGGCGGCGACAACGCCTTCCCCTTCCTGACCGAGACCGATCCCTACATCGTCAACTACATCCAGATTCTCGACTTCACCCGCAAGGACGAGAAATCCTGGCAGGCACGTTATGACGTCAACTTCGCCAGCTATGGCATTCCGGGCCTGACGGCGTTCGTCCGCTACGTGACCGGTGACGGCTTCGACGGCGTGGGTGGCGCAAGCGGCAAGGAATGGGAACGCGACGTGGATATCAGCTACATCATCCAGCAAGGCCCACTGAAGAACCTCGGCGTGCGCTGGCGTAACGCAATGGTGCGCTCCAATGCGAGCATCGGTGATCTGGACGAAAACCGCCTGATCGTCAGCTACACCATCCCCCTGATGTAAATACTCCAGCCACACGAAAACGCCGCAACGCCTGTACCGGGTTGCGGCGTTTTTTATCTGCCTGGAAAACAGTCGGAGCCATTTCTCGGCTAGGCTCTAGCGATCTCGGAGGATAACTCGATGGACGACTACCAACCCTTGGCCTGCGACCTCTACGACTACCTGGAGATCGCCTGCATGCACCGCTATCAGCTGGATATCGAGCTGGTCGACGGTTCTCACCTGCTGGGCCAGGCCCTGACCACGGAAACCACGGCGAGCAAGGAAGAGTTTCTGCTGGTGCGCACCAACGATGGTGAGCAGCGCCTGCGCATGGATCGCCTGCTGGCGATCACCCCACAGGATGCAGGCGCCAGCTTTGGTCGAGTGCTGTTGAGCGGCAATCGCTGCTGAACGCGACGCCCTACGCGAGCATGCAGTGATGCTGCGTCACCACATCAGATCATCGGGGATCTGATAGGCCGCGTAGGGATCATCGGCATCCGGCTCTTCGACGTGGGTGTTGAGCAGGACGATGCGCGAGGCATCACGTTCCTGAATCTTCAGCGCAGCCTCGCGCGGAATGATCTCGTAACCACCACCATGACGGACGATGGCCAGCCAGCCGTTGGACAGCTTGTTGCGCACCATGGTGTTGACCGGCAGGCGCTTGACCTTCTTGTCGTCGACGAAGTTGTAGTAGTCCTCGCCGTCGAGCTTGGGCAGGCGTGAACGCTCGATCAGTTGCTTGACCTGCGCCGTGCGGGCTTTCTGCTCGGCTTTTTCCTGCTGCTGACGATTCAGCTCCTGATCACGTGCGGCCTTTTCGGCTTGCGCCTGCAGTGCGGCCTGGCGTGTGCTGTCATCCAGTTCGGCCTGGCCTTTTTGCACCAGACGCTTCTGCTTTTGCTGTTGCTTGCCAGCCTGCTTGGCCTGTTTTTCATTGACCAGGCCGGCTTTGAGCAGCTGGTCGCGCAGGGAAAGACCCATGACTAAAGATCCCGAACATGATTCAGTTGCGGCAGCGACGCAGATTCGCGCTGCCAGTCCAAGGCGCCCAGCATAAGGGCTAAGCAGCGGCGGCTCCAGCCTTTAGGAGCGACCGGGCGGCGAACCGCTTCAGTCGCGAAAGGCGGACAGCAAAGGCTTCGCGGATAAATCGGAACGCCGCCGTGCCTGTAGGGTTCAACAGCCAGGCGCCTGCTTCTCCAGCTTCTTGGCCTCGCCCCACAGGGCATCCAGTTCCTCCAGCGAGCAACCGTCCATGCTGCGCCCGGCTTCACGCACGCTTTGTTCGATAAAGCGAAAGCGCTGCTCGAACTTGCCGTTGGCCGCGCGCAATGCCGCTTCCGGGTCGACCTTCAAGTGGCGCGCCAGGTTGGTGACGACGAACAGCAGGTCGCCGATCTCCTCGGCAACCGCCTCGGCGTCGTTCTCGCTCATGGCTTCGAGCACTTCATCCAGCTCTTCGCGCACCTTGTCCACCACCGGCAGTGCCTCGGGCCAGTCGAAACCGACCTGGGCCGCACGCTTCTGCAGCTTGGCCGCACGCGAGAGTGCCGGCAGCGCCGCCGGCACGTCATCGAGCAAAGAAAGCTGCTCGGGGGCAGCAGCCTTCTCCGCACGCTCCTGTGCCTTGAGCTCTTCCCAGCGCTGCTTGACCGCAGCCTCCTCCAGCTTCGCCGCATCCGGCGCGCCGTACAGATCGCCGTCGGGAAACACGTGCGGGTGGCGACGAATCAGCTTGCTGGTGATGCCATCGACCACCCGGGCAAAGTCGAAACGCCCCTCCTCCTGCGCCAGCTGACTGTAATAGACCACCTGGAACAGCAGGTCGCCGAGCTCACCCGGCAGATGCTCGAAGTCGCCACGCTCGATGGCGTCGGCGACCTCGTAGGCCTCCTCCAGGGTGTAGGGCACGATGGTCGCGTAGCTTTGCTTGAGATCCCACGGGCAGCCGTGTTGCGGATCGCGCAGACGCGCCATCAGGTGCAGCAGGTCGTCGAGTCGATACATGAAAGCTCTCGCTAGGACACGCGGTGGCGACGCGCCTCGATGATATTGGGCAACTGGCCGATACGCGCCAGCAGGCGGCCAAGAGCATCGAGCCCCGGAATCTCCACGGTGATCGACATCGAGGCGGTGTTGTCCTCCTTGTTCGAGCGGGTGTTGACCGCCAGTACGTTGAGCTTCTCGTTGAGCAGCACCTGGGTGACGTCACGCAGCAGACCGGAACGGTCGTAGGCCTTGATGACGATCTCCACCGGGTAGGTCTGCACCGGCACCGGGCCCCAGCTCACCTGGATCATCCGCTCCGGCTCGCGCGCAGTCTGCTGCAACGCCGTCGGGCAATCCTGACGGTGAATGGTGACGCCACGGCCGAGGGTGATGTAACCGACGATCGGGTCCCCTGGCAGCGGCTGGCAGCAGCCGGCCATCTGCGTCAGCAGGTTGCCGACGCCCTGGATCTGGATATCGCCACGCTTGCCCGGCTTGAAGCCCTGCGCCTTGCGCGGGATCAGCTCCAGTTGCTCGTTGCTGCGTTCCGGCTCGAGCAGTTGCTGGGCCAGGTTGACCGCATGGGCCAGGCGCACGTCGCCAGCGCCCAGGGCCGCGAAAAGGTCCTCGGCGGTTTTCAGGTTGGCCTTCTCGGCCAGCTTGTCGAAGTCCGCGCCAACCAGGGCCAGGCGCGCCAGCTCGCGTTCGAGCAACTGCTTGCCGGCGGCGACGTTCTGGTCACGATCCTGCAGCTTGAACCAGTGGACGATCTTGGCCCGGGCGCGGCTGGTGGTGACATAACCCAGGTTGGGATTGAGCCAGTCGCGACTGGGCGTGCCCTGCTTGCTGGTGATGATCTCCACCTGCTCACCGGTCTGCAGGCTGTAGGTCAGCGGCACGATGCGGCCGTTGATCTTGGCCCCCCGGCAGTTGTGACCGATCTCGGTGTGTACGCGGTAGGCGAAGTCCAGCGGCGTGGCGCCCTTGGGCAGGTCGATGGCGTGACCGTCGGGGGTGAAGACGTAAACCCGATCCGGTTCGATATCGACGCGCAGCTGTTCGGCCAGGCCGCCGATATCGCCCAGTTCCTCGTGCCACTCGATGACCTGACGCAGCCAGGAGATTTTCTCTTCGTAGTGGTTGGAGCCGGATTTGACGTCGGTGCCCTTGTAGCGCCAGTGCGCACAAACCCCCAGCTCGGCCTCTTCGTGCATGGCGTGGGTGCGAATCTGCACCTCCAGCACCTTGCCCTCCGGGCCGAGCACGGCGGTGTGCAGCGAGCGGTAGCCATTTTCCTTGGGGTTGGCGATGTAGTCGTCGAACTCCTTGGGAATGTGCCGCCACAGGGTGTGCACGATACCCAGGGTGGTGTAGCAGTCGCGCACCTCCGGCACCAGCACCCGTACTGCGCGCACGTCGTAGATCTGGCTGAACTGCAGGCCCTTGCGCTGCATCTTGCGCCAGATCGAATAGATGTGTTTCGCCCGGCCGCTGATGTCGGCCTTGATGCCGGTGGCTTCCAGCTCCTGGCGCAGATGGGCCATGGCGTCGTTGATGTACTGCTCGCGATCGAGACGACGCTCGTGCAGCAGCTTGGCGATCTGCTTGTACTGCTCAGGCTCCAGATAGCGGAAGGACAGATCCTCCAGCTCCCACTTGATGTGGCCGATCCCGAGGCGGTGAGCCAGCGGCGCGTAGATGTCGAACACCTCGCGCGCCACGCGCTGACGCTTCTCTTCGTCGGCTTCCTTGACCGCGCGAATGGCGCAGGTACGCTCGGCCAGTTTGATCAGCGCCACGCGCACGTCATCGACCATGGCCACCAGCATCTTGCGCAGGTTCTCGACCTGCGTCTGCGAGCCGACCACTACCGATTCACGCGGATTGATACTGGCGCTGATCGCCGCCATGCGCAGCACGCCTTCGATCAGCTTGGCCACCACCGGACCGAAGCGCTGGTGCACCGCAGCCAGGGTGATCTTGCCTTCACGTACGCCGCGATAAATGATCGCCGCGACCAGCGAATCCTGATCGAGCTTGAGATCGGCGAGGATTTCCGCGATGTCGAGGCCGGCGCGGAATGTAGATGCGTCCTCACTCCAGTGATGCGGTGTGGTGTTGGCCTGCTGCTCCAGATCACGGGCGAACTCGCAGGCTTCTTGCAATGCCTGACGATCCAGCGCCGGATCGACGCGAGTGACATGCTGCAACCAGGCCTCGAGATTGATGCTGCCGTCATCGTTGACTGGCTGATGCGCTCTCACCTGAACCATCGTCTTACCTTCCCTACGGCGCGCATAGGTCGCACCGAGCAGTCGCCGGCCTTCTCTGAGCCGGTCGGATTAACTGAAAGAATGCGCATCCTGCACATCCCTGCGGTACCGAACGTACCGCTTTGGCCCAAGATCTAAATCTCGGGTTTCTCGAATAGAGCCATCGCCTCGACATGCGCCGTCTGCGCGAACATGTCGAGAATCCCGGCGCGGCGCAGGCGATAGCCCTGCTGCACCAACTCGGCCGCATCGCGCGCCAGGGTGGTCGGATTGCAGGAGACGTAGACCAGGCGCCGCGCACCCAACTCACTCATCCCACGCACCGCCTGCAACGCGCCATCGCGTGGCGGGTCGAGCAGCACCGCGGTAAAACCGCCACGCGCCCAGGCCTCGGAGGCCAGCGGGTTGGACAGATCGGCACGGAAAAAGTGCGCATTGTCCAAGCCATTGTTGTGTGCGTTGCCAGCGGCCCGCTGCACCATCGCCTCGACACCTTCCACAGCCACCACTTCAGCAGCCTGACGCGCCAGCGGCAGGGCGAAATTACCCAGGCCGCAGAACAGATCCAGCACCCGCTCACCAGGTTGCACTGCCAACCAGTCTAGCGCCTGAGCGACCATCGCCTCGTTGACCAGACCATTGACCTGCACAAAATCGCCAGGCCGATAAGCCAGTCGCAGGTGCCAGCGTTGCAACTCAAAGCCCAGCTCGGCGCTCTGCTCATCAGGCTGCGGTTGTCCTTCACCCTGTAGCCACAGCTGCGCACTATGCTCGCTGCAGAATGCGCGCAGGCGGTTCAGATCAGCCTCCGCCAGCGATGCCGTGTGCCGCAGCAGCAACGCTTCGGCAGTACCACTGAACAGTTCCACGTGCCCGACTGCCTGCGGCTTTTCCAGGCTGCGCAGCAACGCCGGCAACGCGCTGAAAATAGGCTGCAAAGGCTGTACCAGCACCAGGCACTCATCGATGGCGACAATGTCCTGGCTGGCCTCTGCGCGAAAGCCGACCTGCAGTTGACGCGCCTTGGCGTCCCAGCGCACGGCAACACGCGCGCGGCGGCGATAGCCGAACTCGGGACCGGCCAGCGGCGCTGCCCACTCATCCGGCTGCACGCCGCCCAGGCGTGAAAGCTGCTCGACCAGCGTGCGCTGTTTCAGGGCCAACTGATCGGCGTGGGGCATGTGCTGCAGGTTGCAGCCGCCGCAGCGGTCAGCATGAATGCAGGGCGCCGCACGGCGCTCGCTGCTGGCGGCGATGATGCGTTCGGCGCGCGCCTCGACGGTCTGGCTGCGGGCACTGAGTACCCGTGCCTCGACCTGCTCGCCGGCCAGGGCGCCACTGACGAACCAGGTGCGCCCGCCTTCGAAGGCGATGCCGCGACCGTCACCGGCCAGGCGTTCGATGGCGAGCTTCTGCTTCTTGCCGACCGGGACCTGCGCCGCACGGCTGCCGCCGCTGGGCTGAAAGCGCAGGTTGGAGCTGCGTCTGGCCATCAGTGCGCCGGTTCTTCGTAAACGCCGGTGGACAGGTAACGGTCGCCACGGTCGCAGATGATCGCCACCAGCACCGCGTTCTCCACCTGTTGCGACAGGCGCAGCATGCCGGCCACCGAACCGCCGGACGAAACGCCGCAGAAGATGCCCTCTTCCCGCGCCAGGCGCCGCATGACGTGCTCGGCCTCGGCCTGGCCCATGTCCATGACCTGATCGACACGTTCGGCCTGATAGATCTTCGGCAGGTACTCCTGCGGCCAGCGACGGATGCCGGGGATGGCCGAGCCTTCCTGCGGCTGCAGCCCGACGATCTGGATCGCCGGGTTCTGCTCCTTGAGGTAGCGCGAGGTACCCATGATGGTGCCGGTGGTGCCCATGGAGCTGATGAAGTGGGTGATGGTTCCGCCGGTCTGGCGCCAGATTTCCGGGCCGGTGCCGCTGTAATGCGCCTCGGGGTTGTCACCGTTGGCGAACTGGTCGAGCACCTTGCCGCGCCCTTCGGCCTGCAGCCGCTCGGCCAGATCACGAGCGCCCTCCATGCCCTCCTCCTTGCTGACCAGGATCAGCTCGGCGCCATAGGCGGTCATCGCCCACTTGCGCTCGGCGGTGGAGTTGTCCGGCATGATCAGGATCATCTTGTAGCCCTTGATCGCCGCCGCCATCGCCAGGGCAATGCCGGTGTTGCCGCTGGTGGCTTCGATCAGGGTATCGCCAGGCTGGATATCGCCACGCAGCTCGGCGCGGTTGATCATCGACAGTGCCGGACGATCCTTGACCGAACCGGCCGGGTTGTTACCTTCCAGCTTGACCAGCAGGGTGTTGCTGGTTTCACCCGCCAGGCGTTGCAGGCGTACCAGGGGGGTATTGCCGATGCAGTCGGCAATGGTGGGGAATTGCAGGGTCATGGGTCGCTCGAATCCAGACTGACGCGAAGGGGCATCATGATACGCCGAACCCGTCGCTTCATCACGCCATGATCGGTTGCAGGCGGTGATCGAACCTTGCCCCGTATGCAATCCGGGATTGTCTGGCGGTGACCCGGACTGCATACGGGCCATATGCCACCTCTTTTATTGCGCGGCAGCGAAAGCCTTCAGAGTGCTCATCAGGCCCTGATAGCCGCCAGTGGCGATATACCAGGTCGCTGGCTCGAGATAGAACACCTTGCCATCGGCCCAGGCCTTGCTGGCTGCTATACCGGCATGCTTGCCCAGCGTCTCGTCGGCCTTGCCTTCACCGCCGGTTGCCGCACCACGGTCGAGGATCACCAACCACTGCGGCTGTTCTTTCAACGCCGCCTCCAGGCGCACCCTCTGCCGCTCGCGCAGTTGCCTGGCCTCGGGCGAATCAGGCGCCGGGCGCACCTGCGCCACGCTCGCCGGGTCCACCGACTCGACCACCGAACGAGTACCCAGCACTTCGTTGAGCATGCCGAAACGCTCGCCCGGCGCATGCAGCATCAGCGCGTCGTTGACGGTGAACAGCGTCAGCGAGCTCTGGCCGGTAGTCTTTGCATGAACGGCAGCCAGCTCCTTGTTCAGCTGCGCTTGCAGCTGCACAGCCTGCTCCTGCTTGTCGAAGATCTCGCCCAGCACTTTCAGATTACCCTGCACGCCCGCCAGGAAGTGATCTGGGGCGATGCTCAGGTCGATGGTCGGCGCCAGCGCCGAAAGCGCCTCGAACTGATTGCTGGAGCGGCCACCGATGATAATCAGGTCCGGCTTGAGACGCTCCAAAGCTGCCTGATCCGGCTCGAACAGGGTGCCAACATTGACGGTCTTGCGCCCTTCGTATTTCGCCTTCAGGTAGGCCGGCCCTGACATCTGCGGCACGCCTTCGGCGGCGATGCCAAGGGCGTCGAGCGTGTCCAGTACGCCCAGGTCAAAAACGGCGACGCGCGTGGGCGCCTGGTTCAGTGTCAGCTTGCCCTGCCCATGTTCGATGGCCAGCGGGTAGGCGGCCTGGGCGGCCGACACGGCGCACATCAGCGCGCCAAGGTGCAGCAGGTTCGTCAGGGTACGCTTGAACAGCGTCATATCGCTTTCCTCACTTTTTGAGTATTCGTGGATGCCGTAGCGGCGCGCCAGGAACTGGCGGCAAAGGCCACCCGGAGAGGCTCCAGGGCGGCCTGATTAAGGCGCTGCGGATCAGAAGTTCTGCGTCAGACCGAACACGTAGCGCCTGCCATCGAGGTTGTAGGCGTAGTCATCGTCGGTGGTGACTTCCTTGTTGGTGACGTTGTACACACCGAACTTCAGGCTGAGGTCCTGGGTCGGCCTGTACACCAGGCCGACATCGGCGAAGGTATAGGACGGGTAGGTCACGCCGTTGCTGGAAGCCCCACTGGTACCGGTCTGCCAGCGGCCGGATGTCTCGCCCCGGTAGTTGAGCTGAGTCCAGAGGTTCAATTTGTCTAGGGCCTGCCAGTCCAACGAGACGTTGAACATGTGCTTGGCCATGTCGTTGAGCGGCTCACCCTTGTACTGACCGGTCTTCTGCTCCGTGCTGGTGTAGGTGTAGCTGTGGCGGTACATCAGGTTGTCGAGCAGCTGGTAATCCAGGGTGAACTCAACGCCCCTGAGCTCCGCCTCGTCCACGTTCTCGTAGGCGGTGTAGCCGTACTGATGCGCCGGGTAGGTGGTGCCGTTGTACACGCAGGGCACGTTCGGCTGGCAGACGCGGCCAGTGCGGTTGATCTTGTCCTTGTAGTCGGTCTGGTAGACAGTCAGGGTCGTGTTGAGGCCCAGATCGAAGTTTTCGTAGCCGATGCCGATCTCGCGGTTGAGGCTGGTCTCCGGCGTCAGCTCGGGGTTGCCGATGATTACGCCGCCCCTTGAGCTGGAGCCAAAATCGGTTGCGGCCTGGCGTAGGCTGGGCGCCTTGTAACCGGAGGTCACGCCGCCCTTGAGGGTGAAGTTCTCGGTCAGGTGATACACGGCATAGACCTTGGGACTGACTTCGCTGCCGAACGCCTCGTTGTCGTCGTAGCGGGCACTGAGGGTCAGCGACAGGTCGTCGGTCAGGCTCCAGTTGTCTTCCAGGAAGATCGAATTCTGGTAGCGCTCCATCTCCACGACGGCATCGGCAACCGCAACGACCGGCGGACGCAGGCCGCTGCTGGCACCGTCCTTGAGCTCTTCGTACTTGTGGGTCAGGCCACCTGTCAGTGCATGGGAGCCAAGGAAATAGGTCGCCTGGGTGTTGGCCGTCAGTACGTTGTACTCGATGCCATTGCCGGTATTGGCGTTGACTCGCGTCGGGTTCTCCGAGGTGTCGTAGTTGACGTAGGTATCCAGCAGCAGGTTGTCGTAACGCCCTTCGTGGGTGATGGCGTAGGTCTTGAGGATCGACTCGTTGTAGCTAGGCTCGTCGGCCACGTCGATGCTCTTGCCCGGATTGGCCCAACGGCGTTGCAGTGCCTCGTTGTAGTTGAAGGTGACCAGGTTCTGCTCGTCGATGTTCCAGCCCAGCTTGCCGCCCAGGTTGCTTCTTCTGTACCTGGGGTCGGAGGCAGCGCTGTCGTCACCACCGAGGAAATGGCTTTCGTCCTGATGCAGGAATGAACCATTGACCTGCAAGGCCAGCACATCCTCGATCAGCGGCGCATTCAGATAGGCACTGGTCTGATAACCGTCCTCGTTCACCTTGTTGGCGCCATCGGCCAGGCTGTACTCGGTGGTGATGCTGCCGGCGAACTCGTTACGGATTTTCTTGGTGATGATGTTGATCACCCCGCCCATCGCATCGGAGCCATACAAGGAAGAAGCCGGGCCACGAATGACTTCGATGCGCTCGATCGCCTCGATGGGTGGCAGGAAATTGATCGGTGTGCCGTTCTGGGTACCGTTGAGGCCGAAGGAGTCGTTACCCTGCATCGGCCGCCCATCGATCAGAAACAGCGTATAGCCCGAGGTCATGCCGCGGATCTGGATCGAGCGCTCCACGCCGCCACCGGCAATCTGCACACCAGCCACATTTTTCAGCGCGTCGGTGATATCGGTGTAGGAGCGCTTCTTCAGTTCTTCTGCGGAGATGACCGTGATGGCGGCAGGCGCATCCTTGACGCTTTGCTCAAAGCCCGTAGCGGTGACCACTACCGCCCCAAGCTCCAGTTGCTCGGACTTTTCCTCGGCCCCCGCCGAACAGGCCAGCGAGGCCAGCATGACAGCCAGCAGGGTTTTCTTGAATAGAGGCCGAGACGATGCAGCGAGGCGTCGCTGGTTGAGTGACATGTGGATTGCTCCCAGTGATCAAGGTAAATCGAGTTGTCGGCTTGTTGCCAGCGGCCGTCCTGCACAGGAACTCGAACCCTGCACTCCCCCGGACATAGGCTTCGCTGGCTGACCCAACTCGGAACATCGGCGCCAAGCTCCGCCGTGGTCAGCGGGAGCAAATGGCCGAAACCAAGCGAAAGGGCCGTGGCAAAGCCTCGGATGGACAACACGCCATCGAGAGCGAGCACTAGGAAGAAAAAGGAGCGCTACTACTTGCCGGCCCTGCCGGGTCAGACACAAATAGTAAGAATTTACATTTGAGAGTAAATCTAATTTACGAACTATACACTTTGCAGCCGCAGCTTCAGTCGCAGACCGGGCCGTGCATTCTCTGCCCAGAGGTGCCCACCCTGGGTAGCGATCATGCTGCGCGCAATGGCCAGCCCCAGGCCGAAACCGTCACCACCCGGGCGGGCCGCGCTGAGCCGGGTGAAGGGACGAAAGATGGTCTCCAACTCGCTCTCGGCGACGCCCGGCCCCTGATCCTCGATGCACAACAGCCATTGCTCCCCTTCGCGCTGTCCGGCCAGACGCACCACACCACCCTCCGGCGAGTGGCGAATGGCATTGCGCAGGATGTTCTCCAACGCCTGCGCCAGGCCGTTGAGATTGCCCAGTACCCGGCAATCGGCCGGCAACTCGCAGGGCATGCGCTCGATGGGCCAGCCGGTCTCGAAGCCGGCGTTTTCCCTCAGCACATCCCAGAGCCTGACGATGTCCACTTCTTCCAGCGGCAAGCTGGGCCGTTCGGTGTCCAGCCAGACCAGCTCCAGGGCATCGCCGACGAGCTTTTCCATTTCCTCGACTTCACGGGCCAGACGCTGACGCAGGGCCTCGACGTCCTGTTCGCTCTCCCCTGCCACGCGCAAGCGGGCCAACGGCGTGCGCAGTTCATGCGACAGGTCGCGCAGCAACTGGCGCTGGAACCCCACGGTGCCCTGCAGGCGCTCGGCCATATGATCGAAGGTTCGTGCCAGCTCACCCAGTTCATCCTTGCGCCGCGTCACCTGCGGCCCGAGCCGAGCAGACAGGTCGCCTGCACTGAGTGCCGCGGCCTGACGCCTGAGGATCGCCAGCGGAGCGATCAGCAAGCGATACAGCAGAACGGCCACGACCACGGCCAGCACCGCCGGCAGCACGCGCTGCAGCAGCAACTCCCACAGTTCGTTGTACTTGCGCGGGTTCAAACGCTGCGGCAACTCCATCACCAGCCGAGCATTGCCGTCGCTGAAAGGAATGTAAAAGGTCGGCGTGCCGCCTGGCCGCCCTACCGGGAACTCCAGCCTGCGCACGAAATCGAGGCGTTGCGCCTGTTCGGCCGTCAAGGTTTGCGAGGACAGCGAGTCCTTGTGCTGATCGACCACCACGGCCCAGATCTGCTCACGCTCCTGCAGCCGCTGCAGAAAGGCATCGACGCCTGGCGTGCCCTCCTCGCGCCACGTCGTTTCCGCCTCCCGGGCATAGCCTTTGAGCGTCTGCCGGGTGGATTCGGGCAGATAGGAGGTCGCATCGATCAGCTCACGGCCGACATCCACATGCAGACTGACCAGCAGCAGGCAGAACAGCGCCAATGCTCCGGCCAGCCGCCAGAGCAGCGAATGTCGCCCCGGCAGGTTCATGCCCCGGCCTGCGTCAGGATGTAGCCCTTGCCCCAGACGGTGTCGACACGTGTGGCCTCGTAGCCGACGGCCTGCAATTTGCGACGGATATGACTGACGTGCATGTCCAGGCTGCGGTCGTGCTGAGCATAAGCGCGGCGCAGCGCCTGCTGATAAAGGAAGGGTTTGCTAAGCGCCTCGTCCTTGTGTCGCCAGAGCAGCTCAAGCACCCGGTATTCGCTGGGCGTCAGGCCGACCCAGGTGCCACGAACGGCCACATCGCTACGGCCCTCGTCGAACTGCAAACCGTTGCCCTCTGTACTCGACTGCGGCTCGCGGCGCTCATAGGCGACACGCCGCAGGATCGCATCCACGCGAACGCTCAGCTCGCCCAGGCTGAAGGGCTTGGGCAGATAGTCATCGGCGCCCTGACTGAAACCGGCAATGCGGTTCTGCTCATCGCCCAACGCAGACATCAGCAGAACCGGCACGCTGCAGCGCTGGCGCAATTGCTGCAGCGCCACCAGGCCATTGGTGCCGGGCAACAGGATATCCATCAGGATCAGATCGAAATCCTCGTTCTCCGCCAAGCGCAACCCATCACTGCCGTCATGGCTGAGAGTCACATCGAAACCACGGGCCATCAGGTGAGATTGCAGGTGACTGGCAAGCAGAGGGTCGTCCTCGACAGCGAGGATCCGGGTTGGAGAGGCGGAGCTGGCGTTCATGGAGAGAAACCGAAAATACAAAATGAGAACAATTCTACCTACTAAACGACAATCGCTCACCTACAGATTCCGCCGCGCTGAATCGCTACACTGCCCAGATGTCATTAAGGAGGAACGTCGTGTTCAAGGATCTAGGCATCAAAGGCCGCGTGCTGCTGCTCACCCTGTTCCCCACCAGCCTGCTGGCGCTGGTGCTGGGTGGCTATTTCACCTGGGTGCAACTGTCCGGTTTGCAGACGCAGCTGCTGCAGCGCGGTGAGATGCTGGTCGAACACCTGGCGCCCCTGGCGGCCCCCGCGCTGGAACAGCAGGCCACGAAAAAACTCGAGCGTATCGCTCAACAGGCACTGGAGCACCCGGATGTGCGTGCGGTGGGTTTTCTCAGCCCTGAGCGCACGTCACTGGCACATGCCGGGCCCAGCATGCTCAACCCATCACCCAGCAGCCAGGCCGGCGTCAGCCTGCTCAGCGGTCAGGACGCCACGCGTTTTCTACTACCGGTCTACGACCAGCACCTGGTGCTGAGCGACGACTTCGCTGAGGACCGCCAATTGGAGCTGCTCGGCTGGGTCGAACTGGAGCTTTCGCATCAGGGCACCTTGCTCAGCGGCTACCGCAGCCTGTTCGCCAGCCTGCTGCTGATCGCCGGTGGTCTTGCCGTCACCGCCCTGCTCGCCCTGCGCATGGGCCGCAGCATCAACGAGCCATTGCGCGAGATCAAGGCCGGTGTCGCCCAACTCAAGGACGGCCACCTGGAAACCCGCCTGCCGCCGCTGGGCAGCCATGAGATGGATGAGCTGGCCGCCGGCATCAACCGCATGGCCGAGGCCCTGCAGAATGCGCAGGAAGAACTGCAGCACAGCATCGAGCAGGCCACCGAGGACGTACGGCAGAACCTGGAAACCATCGAGATCCAGAACATCGAGCTGGACTTCGCACGCAAGGAGGCTCTGGAAGCCAGCCGCATCAAGTCCGAGTTCCTGGCCAACATGAGCCACGAGATCCGCACCCCGCTCAACGGTATCCTCGGCTTCACCAACCTGCTGCAAAAGAGCGAGCTCAGCCCGCGCCAGCAGGATTACCTGTCGACCATCGAGAAATCCGCCGACAGCCTGCTCGGCATCATCAATGAGGTGCTCGATTTCTCCAAGATCGAAGCGGGCAAGCTGATGCTCGAATCCATCCCCTTCAACCTGCGCGACCTGCTGCAGGACACCCTGACCATCCTCGCTCCCGCGGCCCATGAAAAGCAGCTGGAGCTGGTCAGCCTGATCTACCGCGACACCCCGTTGGCTCTGCGCGGTGATCCGCTGCGCCTGAAGCAGGTACTGACCAACCTGGTCAGCAATGCGATCAAGTTCACCCGCGAAGGCACCATCGTCATGCGCGCCATGGTCGAGGACGAAAGTGCCGACAGCGCGCAACTGCGTATCAGCGTGATGGACACTGGCATCGGCCTGTCGGATGAAGATCTGCGCGCGCTGTTCCAGGCCTTCAGCCAGGCCGACAACTCGCTCAGCCGCCAGGCCGGGGGCACCGGCCTCGGCCTGGTAATTTCCAAACGCCTGATCGAGCAGATGGGCGGCGAGATCGGCGTCGACAGCACCCCGGGCGAAGGCTCTGAGTTCTGGATCACCCTGACCCTGCCCAAGGCCCGCGACGACGCCGAAGACCTGCCACGTGCCGCCCTCCAGGGCCGTCGCGTGGCCGTGCTGGAAAGCCACGAGCTGGCGCGCCAGGCGCTGGCCCACCAACTCGAGGACTGCGGCCTGGAGGTAGAAAGCTTCGCCGATCCTAGCCAACTCTTCGATGCGGTTAACCAGCAGCAGAATCAGGAACGACCGCTGAGCCTGGCAGTGCTTGGCATCACCGCCAGCCAGCTACCGCCCGACAGCCTCGGCCAGCGTATCCAGGAGCTCGACCGGCTCGGCTGCAAGGCCCTGGTGCTGTGCCCGACCACCGAACTAGGGCTGTTTCACGACTCGCTGCCCGATGCCTACGCGCAACTCCAGGCCAAACCACCCTGCACACGCAAGCTGTACAAGGCGCTGGTGGAACTGGTCAGCCCACAACGCCCGGCCAGCGAGTCGCTGACCATCAGCAACACGCGCCGACCGCAAATCCTCTGCGCCGACGACAACCCGGCCAACCTGTTGTTGGTGCAAACCCTGCTCGATGACCTCGGCGCTCAGGTCACCGCCGTGGACAGCGGCTACGCGGCTATAGAGGCGGTACAGCAGGGCAGCTTCGACCTGGTGTTCATGGACGTGCAGATGCCCGGCATGGATGGCCGCGAAGCCACCGAAGCGATTCGCCAGTGGGAAAGCGAACAGGGTCGCAGCGCCACGCCAATCATCGCCCTTACTGCCCACGCGCTGGCCAACGAGAAGCGCGCCCTGCTGCAAAGCGGCATGGACGACTACCTGACCAAGCCGATCAACGAACGCCAACTGGCCCAGGTGGTGCTCAAGTGGACGGGGCTGAATCTGCGCAACCAGCCCAATCAGAGGATTGCACCGGCTGCTGCGCCGCAGTCGCAGCCCAAGGTACTCGACGCCGAAGAAGGCCTGCGCCTGGCTGCAGGCAAAGCCGATCTGGCGGCGGACATGCTGAGCATGCTGCTGGCCGGTCTGCCCGGCGACCGCCAGGCCATCCGCCAGGCACGCGATGCCGGCGAACGCACCGCCCTGATCGAGCGGGTTCATCGCCTGCACGGCGCCACGCGCTACTGCGGGGTGCCGCAACTGCGCATGGCCTGCCAACGCAGCGAGACGTTGCTCAAACAGGACGACCCCGAGGCCCAGCGCGCCCTGGACGAACTGGACGCCGCAATCGCGCGCCTGACCGAAGCGGCGGCACAAAGCGCCTGAGGAACTGCCATGCGTATCTGCCTGTTCAGCAGCAAAACCTACGACCGCGAGTCCTTCCTGGCCGCAAACGGCTCGCCCGATTGGCACCTGCAGTTTCATGAAGCGCGCCTGACCCACGACAGCGTGGCACTGGCCAAAGGCAGCGACGTGGTCTGCGCCTTCATCAACGACGACCTGTCGGCGCCGGTACTGGAACAGTTGGCCGCTGGCGGCACGCGCCTGATCGCCCTGCGCTCGGCCGGCTACAACCATGTCGACCTGACAGCCGCGCAGCACCTAGGTCTGCCAGTGGTGCGCGTACCGGCCTATTCGCCGCATGCCGTGGCCGAACACGCCGTGGCCCTGGTACTGGCGCTGAACAGGCGCATCCACCGCGCGTTCAACCGCACCCGCGAGGGGGATTTTTCCCTGCATGGGCTGACCGGCTTCGACTTGTACGGCAAGACCGTCGGGGTGGTTGGCGGTGGCAAGATCGGCCAGGTATTCGCCCGCATCATGCATGGCTTCGGTTGCCAGGTACTGATCTACGATCCGTTCCCGCTGACCGGGCTTGGTGACCTCGGTGCACGCCAGGTACCACTCGAAGAAGTGATCGCCAGCAGCGACATCCTCAGCCTGCACTGCCCGCTGACCGACGACAGCTACCACTTGATAGACGCTGCGCGTCTGGCGCAGATGAAACGTGGTGCGATGCTGATCAACACCGGCCGCGGCGCGCTGGTCGACGCACCGGCACTGATCAAGGCACTGAAAAGCGGCCAGCTCGGCTACCTGGGCCTGGACGTCTACGAAGAGGAATCGGAACTGTTTTTCGAGGATCACTCCGACCTGCCATTGCAGGACGACACCCTGGCCCGCCTGCTGAGCTTTCCCAACGTCATCGTCACCGCACACCAGGCCTTTCTCACCCACGAAGCGCTCGACGCCATCGCCCGCACCACCCTGGACAACATCGCCGCCTGGCTCGCCGGCCGGCCAAGCAATGAGGTCAAGGCCGGCGCGTGATAGCATGCCGGCTGATCTGGAGGACCCATGGCCGAACACGATTTCCGTTATTCCCTGCTCAACCCGCAACACACCCTCACCGAATGCCGCGCACTGGCGCCGGGCCGCTACCAGGTCACCGGCAACGGCGGTTCGATCCAGGCCAATGACGTGCTGCTGGTCACCCTCAAGGGCAGCCGCGACCTGCACATGCGCCTGGAAGTGGAGAAGGTTCGCCACCTGATCAACCCGCCCGGCCAATGGCTGGCCGTGTGCAAGGGCCCGCAGTTCAAGGAGCTGGCCATCCATAACTGGCAGGTGAACTGCGACAGCTGCGGCAAGCAACTGGATTTCGAATTCGCCGTCGATGCCGCGCTCGGCAAAGCCGCGCAAGCGCCAGCCGCCGAAGCCCGTATCGCCGAGCTTGGCTGGCGCAACGACGCTGGCCGTCACCTATGCCGCACCTGCCAGGAGGCCTGACACCATGTACCGCGCCCTGCCCCTCGCCCTACTCACCGCCACCTTGGTCGGCTGCGCCAGCGACGCCCCGCAGCTGGAAACCGAACGCAGCTACCAGGTGGAATGGATCGGCGAACACCCGCTGATCGACCGCAGCCACCTGACCGTCACCTTTGCCGCTGACGGTCGCGCTCACGGGCATGCCGGCTGCAACCACTGGTTCGCCGGTTACACGCTGAAGGATGAAGCCGTCCGTTTCGAAACCCCGGGCAGCACTCGCAAGATGTGCGCGCCCTCATTGATGGAGCAGGAGCAGCGCTTCCTCGCGGCGTTGGCGGAAGTGCAGCGCTGGGACTTCAACGACATCGGCCAGTTGCAGCTGTGGCCGGCCACCGGCAAGCCGATTCGCCTCTGGCCGCAGTGATCGAGCCGTAAAGGTACTCTGTGGGAGGCGCTTCAGCGGCGATGCCTTTATCGATGATCGCGGCTACGCCCCTCCCACAACGGCAACTACGCGAACAGATCGAGCTGCTCCTGCCGCCCGCGCAGATCATGCAGCCTGACGCCCACCCCGAGCAGGCGCACCGGCTTGTCGCCACGGGCGAAAGCGTTGCTCAGCAATAGCCGATAGCTCTCCAGATCCCGACTGGCCCCCGCCTGCTCCAGAGTGGTCTGGGTGAAATCATGAAACTTCACTTTGACGAAAGGCTTGTCCGGTCGATAGCTGGCGTCCAGACGCTGCAGGCGGCCGTTCATTTCCTCGAGCAGTGCCGGCAGTTTCTCCAGACAGCTCTGCAGATCCGGTAGATCCTGATCGTAGGTGTGCTCCACGCTCAACGACTGGCGACGGCTGTCCACCTGCACGGCACGTTCGTCGATGCCGTGGGCCAGGCGCCACAAGCGCTCACCGAAACTGCCGAACTCGCGCACCAGCGCCAGCTTGTTCCAGTCCCGCAGATCCAGACAGGTGCGAATCCCTAAGCGCGTCAGCTTGTCCGCCGTGACCTTGCCGACGCCATGCAGCTTGTTTACCGGTAACTGCGCCACGAAATCATCGACCTGATCCGGGGTAATGACGAACAACCCGTTGGGTTTGCGCCAGTCGCTGGCGATCTTGGCCAGGAACTTGTTCGGCGCGACACCAGCCGACACGGTGATGTGCAGCTCCTGCGCCACACGACGGCGAATTTCCTGGGCGATGCGCGTGGCGCTACCAGCGAAATGCGGCGAGTCGCTGACATCCAGATAGGCCTCGTCCAGCGACAGCGGCTCGATCAGGTCGGTGAACTGACGAAAGATGCCGTGAATGTCACGCGAGACCGAGCGGTACACCTCGAAGCGCGGTTTGACGATCAGAAGATCCGGGCACAGCTTAAGCGCATGCCGCGACGACATCGCCGAACGCACACCATAGGCACGCGCCTCGTAGTTGCAGGTAGCGATAACCCCGCGTCGGTCCGCCGAACCACCGACAGCCAGCGGACGACTGGCCAGGCTCGGGTCGTCACGCATCTCGATGGCGGCGTAAAAGCAGTCGCAGTCCACGTGAATTATCTTGCGCACATCACCCTCGGAAGCCTCGCCCAGCCTGGCCTGGAGTACTGAAGTCTAACAGCTGTTTAACGCTAAGCACCTGAGTTGAAAACACTTTTCTCGCAAATAGCGGTTGACACCTGAGCATCTGACTGTAGAATGCCGACCCACAGACGCGGGATGGAGCAGTCTGGTAGCTCGTCGGGCTCATAACCCGAAGGTCGTAGGTTCAAATCCTGCTCCCGCAACCAGCTTCACGAAAAGGCCACTCAATGAGTGGCCTTTTTGCTTTGACGAAAATTAACTTTTTCGATCAAACGAAACAAATCGATTGACAAGACATTAGGTAAGCGTAGAATTGTCGGCGCGGGATGGAGCAGTCTGGTAGCTCGTCGGGCTCATAACCCGAAGGTCGTAGGTTCAAATCCTGCTCCCGCAACCACCTTCAGATAAAGGCCACTCAATCGAGTGGCCTTTTTCGTTTCCGCTCCTTGACCAGCACTGGTCAAGCGTATGATCCGCCGCTAGAATTGCGCACTTTTTGATCAGAGGCGCCGCCCAGGCGCCCTTAGAGGTTAGCCCGCATGTCCACCGCCACACCGAAAGTAGGGTTTGTCTCCCTTGGCTGTCCAAAAGCGACGGTCGACTCCGAGCGAATCCTGACCCAGCTGCGCATGGAAGGTTACGAGATCGTTCCGACCTACCAGGATGCCGACGTGGTGGTGGTCAATACCTGTGGCTTCATCGACAGCGCCAAGGCCGAGTCGCTGGACGCCATCGGTGAGGCGCTGGCGGAGAACGGCAAGGTGATCGTCACCGGTTGCATGGGCGTTGCCGAAGACAGCATCCGCGACGTGCACCCGAGCGTGCTGGCCGTCACCGGCCCGCAGCAGTACGAGCAGGTGGTCAACGCCGTACACGAAGTCATCCCGCCGAAGACCGAGCACAACCCGCTGATCGACCTGGTGCCGCCGCAGGGCATCAAGCTGACCCCACGCCACTATGCTTATTTGAAGATTTCCGAAGGCTGCAACCATACCTGCAGCTTCTGCATCATCCCGTCGATGCGCGGCAAACTGGTCAGCCGTCCGGTGGGCGATGTGCTCAGCGAAGCCGAGCGCCTGGTCAAGGCCGGCGTGAAAGAGCTGCTGGTGATCAGCCAGGACACCAGCGCCTACGGCGTCGACCTGAAGTACAAGCTGGACTTCTGGAACGGCCAACCGGTGAAGACGCGCATGCTCGAGCTGTGCGAAGCGCTGTCGTCGATGGGCGTGTGGGTGCGTCTGCACTACGTCTACCCCTACCCCAACGTCGATGACGTGATCCCGCTGATGGCCGCCGGCAAGCTGTTGCCGTACCTGGACATCCCCTTCCAGCACGCCAGCCCGAAAGTACTCAAGTCGATGAAGCGCCCGGCCTTCGAAGACAAGACCCTGGCACGCATCAAGAAGTGGCGTGAAATCTGCCCGGAGCTGACCATCCGCTCCACCTTCATCGTCGGTTTCCCCGGCGAGACCGAGGAAGACTTCCAGTACCTGCTGGACTGGCTCACCGAAGCGCAGCTCGACCGCGTCGGTTGCTTCCAGTATTCGCCAGTCGAGGGCGCACCCGCCAACGACCTGGGCCTGGAAGTGGTGCCTGACGACGTCAAGCAGGACCGCTGGGAGCGTTTCATGGCGCACCAGCAGGCCATCAGCTCTGCACGTCTGCAGGCCAAGATCGGCCTGGAGATGGACGTACTGATCGACGAAGTGGACGGTGAAGGCGCCGTGGCCCGCTCCTGGGCCGACGCCCCGGAGATCGACGGCAGCGTGTTCATCGACTCCCCCAATGTCAAGCCGGGCGACAAGGTGCGCGTGCGCATCGTCGATGCCGACGAGTACGACATGTGGGGCGAGCTGGTCTGACCGACCTCTCTCCTGAAAAGCCCCGCAGCATGCGGGGCTTTTTCTTTCCCGGCACCACAGCTTCTTGCCGGTACAATGACCTTCTTTTTGTCGAGCCCAGTCATGAGCGAAGCCACCCGTCTGTCCAAACGCGTCATCGAGCTGTTCGGTTGCTCGCGCCGTGAAGCCGATCTTTACATCGCAGGTGGCTGGGTGACGGTGGACGGCCAGGTGGTCGAAGCGCCGCAATTCAAGGTCGAGGATCAGCGCGTCGAGTTGCACCCCGATGCCAGCCTTGATCCCGTGGAGCCCGTCACCCTGCTGGTGCATGGCTCGACTGGCTGCAACGCCGCACAGTTGCAGCACCTGCTGGTACACGAACGCCACTGGGAACAAGACCCGCACACCCAGCGCGTCCTGCATGGCCACTTCCTGCGCCAGGAGCAGAGCCTGCCGCTGCAGACCGGTGCCAGTGGCCTGATAGTGCTCAGCCAGGACTGGCGCACGCAACGCAAGCTGCGCGAGGATGCCGCAAAGCTGGAGCAGGAATACCTGATCGAAGTAGCCGGCGAAGTGCCTGCCAGCGCACTGGAACGCCTGAAGAAAGGCTGGCTGCACAAGGGCACGCAGTTCCCGCCGTGCAAGGCCAGTTGGCAGAGCGAACAGCGCCTGCGCTTCGCGCTGAAGAATCCGGCCCCTGACCTGCTGCGGCAGATCTGTACGGCGTTGGGCCTGAAGGTGCTGGGCATGAAGCGCATCCGCATCGGCGGCGTCCCCATGGCCAAGTTGCCGGTCGGGCAATGGCGCTATCTAGGCGAGAAGGAACGTTTCTGAGGTCGTGTTAGGCTGTGTCCGTCACGCTCTGGAGACCACCATCATGCGTACCCTACTTCTCACCGCCCTGCTCGCCCTGAGCCTGCCCGGCCTCGCCGCGCCGGCACCATTCTTTCTCTGGCAGAGCAAGATCGACGGCCACCTGACCTGCGCTCAGGTCAGCCCTGGTGAGGGCTGGATTCGCTTCACCGGTCCATTCCGCGATGCCGGCTGCCGCGTGGCATACGACGCCCCCGTCAACAGACGCTAAGCAGGACGCCATGCAGCATCTGGTTTCTCCGGTCGGTATCGTTCGCTCCTGCTTCAAGGAAAAATTCGCCATTCCTCGCCAGCCGCACCTGGCGCCCGCCGCGCGCGGCGTGCTGGAGCTGCTGCCGCCCTTCGATCAGGGCGAAGCCGTGCAGGGACTGGAACAGGTCAGCCACGTCTGGTTGCTGTTTCTCTTTCACCAGGCGCTGGAAGACAAGCCGCGCCTGAAAGTGCGCCCGCCACGCCTGGGCGGTAACCAGGCGGTAGGCGTGTTCAGCACCCGCGCCACCCATCGCCCCAACGGCATCGGCCAGTCCGTGGTACGCCTGGAACGAGTGGAACCGGACCGCCTGCATCTGTCCGGTATCGACCTGCTCGACGGCACCCCGGTGCTGGATATCAAGCCCTATGTGCCGTACGCCGATTCTGTGGCCGACGCGCGCAACGATATGGCAGATGCACCGCCACCCCTGATTACAGTGGACTGGCAGGATGACGCGCTACGCCTGGCGCGCCAACACGCGCTGCGCCTGAATGAGCCGCTGGTGGAGCTGATCGAGCAGTGCCTGGCGCAGGATCCGCGCCCGGCCTACCAGCAGCCGCAGCCGGAGCGCCGCTATGGCGCGCGCTTCTGGGATCTGGACGTGCACTGGCACTATCCCGAGCCAGGGCATATCCGGGTGCTGGATATGCAGATGGCACAGAGCCCGGCCTGACCGAGCCCAGCCTTCGGAACGGCCAGTGGTGCAACGGGCAGCCTCACTTCAGCGCGATGGATTGAGCGCCAGCATATCGGCTTCGATAGCCTCCTGACGCTCGATCAGTGGTTCCACCAGCGGCCGACTGGCGAGGAAATGCGCGGATCGCGTATGCGCCTCGAAAGCCGCCTCGTCGACGTACACCTCGTACAGCCACACCAGATCGGGATCACTGCGGTCACGCATCACGTCGAAGGTCAGGCAGTCCAGTTCATCGCGCACCGAAGCGGCGGCGTTGACGCGCATGGCATCCATGAACGCCCCGAAACTGCCGGGTTTGAGTTGGGTCTTGAGCAATAGCACGTACACGGCAACCTCCATTATGTTTTATATTTGAAAAATAATTGTATACATATTGGAGTGTAAAAAGATGCTCGAACGCCCATCGCGCCTCAATGGCCTGCGTCATCTGGCCCTGCTGGTACCCAACCTGGAAGAGTGCGAGCGTTTCTACGTGGACGTGCTGGGCATGCAGTTGCTGCACCGTGCCAACGAGGACCTGGTCTACCTGACCTGCGGCAACGACAACCTGTCACTCGGCCGCGCTTATGCCGAGAGCCACGGTGTGGCGCTGGTGGATCATTACGGCTTCATCGTCGACAGCGTCGAGGAGCTGGACGCCTGGTACCAGTACCTCAAGGCACAAGGGGTGACGCTGCTGGATCGGCCTTTCGACCATGGCGACGGCGCGCGCAGCTTTCACCTGCTGGACCCAGCGGGCAACAAGGTCCAGCCGCTCTATCATCCCGCGATCTCGGGCCAGCGCTTCAGTCCGGCCCGAACCTGAACATGTGGGAGCGAGCTCCCACAGCGCTGTAGGGTGTACTCGCGAAGCAGTACGCCGTTAGGACTTTTGCCGCACCGAAGATGGCGGACTGTTCGCTGACGCTCCTGAGTCCGCCCTACGCCCGCCCGCGGCCGGCGTCCCGGTTCGCCCGGGTCAGGTGCGGAACTGGCGCACCAACTCCCACAGCGCTGTAGGGCGTACTCGCGAAGCAGTACGCCGTTAGGACTCTTGCCGTACCGAAGATGGCGGACTGTTCGCTGACACTCCTGAGTCCGCCCTACGCCCGCCTGCGGCCGGCGTCCCGGCTCGCCCGAACCAGGTGCGGAACTGTCGCACCAACTCCTGCAGCGCTGTAGGGCGTACTCGCGAAGCAGTACGCCGTTAGGACTTTTGCCGCACCGAAGACGGCGGACTGTTCGCTGACGCTCCTGAGTCCGCCCTACGCCCGCCCGCGGCCAGCGTCCCGGCTCGCCCGAATCAGGTGCGGAACTGTCGCACCAACTCCTGCAACTCGACACCCAAACGCGCCAGCTCGGCGCTGGAGGCCGCAGTCTGTTCAGTGGCGGTAGCGCTCTGCTCACCGATATCGCGCACGCGAGTGACGCTCTCGTTGATCGCCTCGGCCACGGCGCTCTGCTCCTCGGCAGCGGCGGCGATCTGCTGGTTCATCTGCTCGATGGTACTCACCGCCTGGGTGATGCGCCCCAGCGCGTCACCAGCCTCGCCCGCCAGTTCGACGGTGCGGCGGGTCAGGTCGCGGCTGCTGTCCATCTGCTGCACGGCGCCCTTGGCCATGCGCTGCAGGCCGGCGATCAGGCTCTCGATCTCTTCGGTGCTGTCCTGGGCACGCTTGGCCAGCGCGCGTACTTCATCGGCGACCACGGCGAAACCACGGCCCTGCTCACCTGCACGCGCCGCCTCGATGGCGGCGTTGAGCGCCAGCAGGTTGGTCTGCTCGGCGACGTTGCGAATCACTTCCAGCACACTGCCGATACGCGCGCTTTCCTGATTCAGGTCGGCGATGGCCTTGGCGGACTGCTCCACTTCGCTGGCCAGACTGTCGATCTGATCCACCGCCTGCTGCACCACGCGATTGCCCTGCTGCGCTTCCAGATCCGCATCGCGCGCCGCCAGCGAGGCCTGCTCGGCGTTCTGTGCCACTTCCTGCACGGTCGCAGCCATCTGGTGCATGGCGGTGGCGGTCTGCTCGGTTTCCAGTTTCTGCGTCTGCACCCCGGCGCTGGTCTGCGCAGTGATCGCCGACAATTGCTCGGCAGCCGCCGCGATCTGCCCGACACCCCCGCCAATGCGTCCGACCAGGGTGCGCAGGCTGAGGGTCATGTCCTGCATGGCGGCCAGCAACTGGCCCACTTCGTCGCGGCGATCCTGCGGGATGTTCTGGCTGAGATCGCCTGCGGCGATGCGCTGGGCAAATGTCACGGTCTGGCGCAGCGGTGCGACGATCAAGCGGGTGATCAGCAACGCCGCGCACAGGCCCAGCACCACGGCGGCAGCACCCATGATGCCGAGCATCACCAGCGAGCGCTGGCTGTCGTCGAGCATGCTCTGCTCGGCTGCCGCCTGGGCCGCTTCGGCCAGGTCCACCACCGAGCGCGCACGTTCGATCATGGCGTTCTCAGTCGCCAGGTTCTGCTCACGCAGTTGCTGGTAATAGAGGAAGGAACGCTGGTAGAAGGTCAGCGCCTGCAGCGCGGTGTCAATGGCGCCTTTCTGGTCTTCGTTGAGCCATACCATCAGGCTGCGAGCCACGGTTTGCAGGTCTTCGCTGACGTATTCCCATTCCTCCAGCGCCTCAGCCGAACCGTCGATGATGTACAGACTTTCATGGCCACGCAGATCGAGCATGCGTTTGCTCAGACCGGATGCGGTTTCCGCCAGGGTCAGCGGATCGCTGCCGCGCAGGCGGTCGCCCTGCAGACGCAGTTCACGTACTGCGTCGTACATGTCCAGCTCGATCACCTCGAACTGGTCGCGCGCTTCGGCAGCGGCGCTGCGCATGTCCTGCCGTGCTTCGCGCGCCTTGTCCTGCTGCTCGACATAGTTATCGAACTGCTTGAGGTACTCGGCCACGGCCTGCTGCATGGTCTGATTGCGCGAGGTGGCGCCAGAACTGTCCTGGGCGAGCTTTTCCAGCAGCGTCTGCACCTTGAGCAGGCTGGCCCGCACGAGCTCGGCACTCTGCGGGGTCTGCTCGATGGCGAAGCTGCGCTCCAGGCGACGCGCCTGAAGAATCTCCTGGTTGACCTGTGCCAACTGGCCGACCTGGGCATGTCCTTGCAGCACCGCCTGTACAGCGAGAAAGCCGCTGCCGGTCATGGCTGCGGTGAGCAGCAATACCAGACCGAAGCCGATGAATAACTTCTTGCCGACAGCAAGGTTGGCGAATAGGCGTGCGGCAGGTTCAAACATAGGGGACAACTCCAGGTTCTTCTTATAAAGCCACGTCTCGTGAACGCGGCCTGGTCGGAAGGCAACGCAACTGCTATGCCAAATCGAACCCCATATATCGGCAGCAAAGGCGCCCAGCTTGAGTACTGGCAATTCGCCAAGTGATTTTCTTAAGCATAGCCCCTGAAAAGCAGACATCTGGCCATGCTCGGCAACTATCCGCTTATTGGCGCCGATTTACTGGCGATTTTTCGCCGACAAAAAAGGCGCAGCCCCTCACGGAGCTGCGCCTCGGTCTGTCATCAACGACTCAGCGGCCAGTCAGTACCGGCATCACTCGTGGCCGCAGCAATTCGCCGGCCACAGCCAGCAGACCTATGGCGCCGGCAATCCAGTACCACTGCAGCACCGGGTCGAACATCAGCCAGCCCAGTGCATGCAGGAACACCACCATGATCAGCACCGGACTGACGTAGCGCACCATGAACAACCAGAGCGCGTAGCCCGCAGGAGGCAGGCCCAGCTCGTCACGCATGATTTCGCCGCGCAGCGCGTAGCCTGCGAGCACTACCATGAAAATACCGCCCAGCGGCATCATCCAGCGCGAAGTGAGGTAGTCCAGCCAGTCGAAGAAGTTCTTGCCCAGCGGCGTCCAGCCCGCCAGCAGGTTGAACGACAGCATCGCCAGCAGGCTGATCACCAGCAGTACCGCGCCGGCCCCGATGGCAGCGTGCAGGCGGCTGATACCGTGCTTTTCGTTCAGGTAGGCCACGCTGGCCTCGATCATCGAGATCGCCGAGGTCAGCGCGGCGATCGATACCATGGCGAAGAACAACACGCCGAACGCGGTGCCGAATGGCATCTGCTGGAAGGCCAGCGGCAGGCTCATGAAGATCAGCCCCGGCCCGGCGCTGGGGCTCATGCCGTTGGCGAAGATGATCGGGAAGATCGCCAGACCGGCCAGCAGCGCCACGCAGGTATCGCAGAGTGCGACGATGAAGGTGGTCCGCGCGATGGATTGACCGTCCGGGATGTAGGAGCCATAGGTGAGAATGGCGCCCGAGGCCAGGCTGAGGGTGAAGAAGGCATGGCCCAATGCGGCCAACAGCGCCTCGCCGGTGATTTTCGAGGCATCGAAATGGAACAGGAAGTCGAAACCGGCGCTGAAACTGCCGCTGGTGAAGGCGTAGCCGACCAGCACGATGAGCATCAGGGCCAGGCCCGGCATCATCCAGCGCACCGCGTTCTCGATGCCTTTCTGCACGCCCCTGGCGACGATCCACAGGGTCAGCAGCGCCACCAGCACGCTCCAGCCGCCGAGCTGCCAGGGGTTGGCGTTGTGCGCCTCGAACACCCCGCCAAGCGCCTCGACGCTGGTGGCGGCCAGCGAGCCGTCGAGCATCTTCCACGTGTAGGCGAAGGCCCAGCCGGCGACGACCACGTAGAAGCACAGGATCATGAAACCGGCGAGCATGGCCATGCCGCCAACCGCCTTCCACAGCGGGTTGCCACCGTTCTCGCGGACCACGCGGCCGATGGCGTCGATGGGGCTGCCGCGACCACGGCGACCGATGGCGATCTCGGTCATCATCACCGGAATGCCGATGGCCAGGATGCACGCCAGGTACATCAGCACGAAGGCACCGCCTCCGTACTCGCCAGTGATGTAAGGGAATTTCCAGATATTGCCCAGGCCGACGGCCGAGCCGGTTGCAGCGAGGATGAAGCCCCAGCGCGAGAGCCAGAGGTTCTTCGGTTTTTCACGGGTCATGCGTCACCTGTTTGTTTTTATCTGTGACGGAATCGGACCCGCCGCGCTTGTGGCGCAGCGGAATGCAAGGCTTGGGTTGAAGCCGAAGGTGTCACTGGGCGTCGGCTTGTGCCTCCGGTGCGGCCAGTTGGAAGGCCTCCAGGGGTTCACAGCGCGCCGCCATGGCGACAATGCGTGGGTACGCGGCAAGGTCACAGTTAAAACGCCGCGCATTATACAGCTGCGGAATCAGGCAGGCTTCCAGATATCCAGGCCGCTCGCCGAGCGACAGGCGTCCGTCGAATGCGGCCAGGCCCTCCTCCACGGCGGCCAGACCGAGCGCGACCCAGTGCCGGTACCAGGCGTTTTTCGCCTCATCGGCGACGCCCAGTTCGCTGGACAGGTACTGCAGCACGCGCAGGTTGTTCAGCGGATGCACGTCGCAGGCGATATGCAGCGCCAGCGCCCGCACCTGGGCACGCTCGGCCGGATCCGCTGGCAACAGCACCGGCACCGGGAAGATCTCTTCGAGGTATTCGATGATCGCCAGCGACTGGGCGATGCGCACGCCGCCGTTCTCCTCGTCCACCAGCAGCGGCAGCAACTGCTGCGGGTTCAGCGCGCGGTAGTCGGCGCCGTGCTGCTGGCCACCATCCTTGACCAGGTGCACTGGCACCTGCTGGTAAGCCAGGCCCTTGAGGTTCAGGGCGATACGCACGCGGTAGGCGGCGCTGGAGCGCCAGTAGCCGTAGAGTTTCAACATTGCGGATTCCTCGCGAAACGCGACCTGCGTAGGAGCGGCTTCAGCCGCGATGCTTTTAGCGACTTCAGACAAATCGCGGCTGAAGCCGCTCCTACAGATCAGCGGGCGTCGTAGTGCTCTACCACCTGATCGATGGCGCCGAAGATGCTCTGCCCGGCAACATCGAACATCTCGATGCGCACCCGATCGCCGAACTTGAGGAACGGCGTCTTCGCCTCGCCCTGCTCGACGATCTCCAGCATGCGCTTTTCCGCCAGGCAGGAAGAACCGGCACTGCGGTCGTAGTTGGACACGGTGCCCGAACCGATGATGGTGCCGGCGCCCAGCGGCCGGGTCTTGGCGGCATGCGCTACCAGGGTTGGGAAGTTGAAGGTCATGTCGACGCCGGCGTTCGGCTGGCCGAACAGCGCGCCGTTGATATGCGACACCAGCGGCCGATGCACCTTGCCGTCCTTCCAGCTCTCGCCCAGCTCGTCCGGGGTGATGGCCACCGGCGAGAAGCTCGATGACGGCTTGCTCTGGTAGAAACCAAAGCCCTTGGCCAACTCGCCAGGGATCAGATTGCGCAGCGAGACGTCGTTGACCAGCATCAGCAGGCGGATATGGCCTGCCGCTTCGGCCGGCGTGGCGCCCATCGGCACGTCGTCGGTGATCACTGCCAGCTCGGCCTCCAGGTCGATGCCCCAGGCTTCGTCGGCCAGGCGGATCGGGCTGTGCGGCGGGATAAAGGCATCTGCGCCGCCCTGGTACATCAGCGGGTCGTGCCAGAACGACTCCGGCATCTCCGCGCCACGGGCCTTGCGCACCAGTTCGACGTGATTGACGTAGGCGCTGCCGTCGGCCCAGTGGTAGGCGCGCGGCAGCGGGCTATGGCAGGCGGCCTGATCGAAGGCGAAGGCGCCCTCTTCCAAGCCGTCGTTGAGACGCTGATAGACCGCTTCGAGCTTGGGCCGGGCCACGGCCCAGTCGTCCAGCGCTGCCTGCAGGGTGAAAGCGATCTGCGGCGCGAGCACGGCGCGGGTGAGATCGCGGGAAACGACGATCAGCACGCCATCGCGGCCCTGGTTCAGTGATGCGAGTTTCATGGTTCCTACCTATTCGTCTGTTCGCGTATGGGCTGTCCTCCCCTCTCCCACTTGTGGGGCGGAAGCGGAGAAAGCGAAGCACTGCTTCGCCCGCTGTAGCGCCCTGAGCTCTGCGAAGGGCTGGGGCGCGAAGCGGGGGCCGGGGGAGAGGGTGGGTTGCCAGCCCCCTCTCCCTAACCCTCTCCCCAAGGGGAGAGGGACGATTGGTGCCCGCCCTTAACCTTGTGTACCCGGCGCGCGCCAGGAGTTGACGTACTCGGCCACGTCCACCGCGCCGGCGGCATCGGCCACTTCCAGGGCGCGGCGGGTGTCGATCATCACCGCCACCTCGTCGATGAAGGTGGCCGGATCCTCCTGGCTCTTCTTCAGCGCCTTGGGGTGCGGCCCATGGGGGAAGCCGCACGGATGCAGGGTGACCATGCCCTGCTCGATGTTGTCGCGGCTGAAGAAGTTGCCACGGTGATAGAACAACACTTCGTCGTAGTCGTCGTTGTTGTGGAAGAACGGCACCTTGAGCGCGCCGGGATCGGATTCCACCGGGCGCGGGGTGAAGGTGCAGATCACGAAACCACTGGCGACGAAGGTGGTGTGCACCGACGGCGGCAGGTGGTAGCGATGGCTGATAAGTGGGCGGATGTCGCGCCAGTTCAGGCGCACCACGGTGTTGTCGCCATGCCAGCCGACCACGTCCAGCGGGTTGTAGGGGTAGGTCACGGTACTGATCTGGCCGCGCCGCTTGATGCGGATCTGCCAGGTGTTCTCGTCCTGCTGCGCCTTGAAGGCGTCGTCGATATACGGGTGCTCCAGCACCGCCAGGTCAAAGATCGCCTGCGGGCCGAGCAGGCCCTTGTCCGGCAACTGGTAGGCGCCGTCGCTGTTCTCGATCAGCAGGAAGTAACTCGGTGTGCTGGCCTCGATGCGCCAGGCGGTGCCACGCGGGATCAGCAGGTAATCACCGTCGCGGTACTGCAGATGGCCGAAGTCGCAGTAGAAATGCCCACTACCTTCATGCACGAACAGCAACTCGTCACCATCGGCGTTGCGCACCAGATGGCGCATGGCGCCGTGGGTGCGCCAGACGCGCAGCTTGACGTCGGCGTTGTGCAGCGTCAGCGGCGCCGCCAGCGGGCAGTCGCGCTCGCTGGGAATGTCGTTGAAGTTGAACGCGTGCGGGCGCAGCGGGCCTTCCCAGTCGATCCAGCCGGTCGGCGGATGCTTGTGGTGCAGGTGCGCGGTGGGGCCGAAGAAGCCCTCACGGCCCATCTCGCGCTCGTAGGTGCCCTGCGGCAGGTCGCAATGCGCCTGGCGCGAGCACTCGCCTTCACGCAGGGGAAAGCGAATCCATTGGCGGCTCATGGCATCACTCCTCGGAGATCACACCGCGACGCAACTGGTCTTCCTCGATGGACTCGAACAAGGCCTTGAAGTTGCCCTCGCCGAAGCCCTGATTGCCCTTGCGCTGGATGATCTCGAAGAAGATCGGGCCGATCACCGTGTTGGTGAAGATCTGCAGCAGGATGCCGTCATCGCCCGGCGCTCCGTCGATCAGAATGTTCAGTTCACGCAGTACGTCAGTCGGCTCGCCATGGCCGGCGACGCGGGTATCGACCTTCTCGTAGTAGGTATCCGGGGTGGTCATGAAGTCGACGCCATTGGCGCGCAGTTGGCGCACGGTGGCGTAGATGTCGTCGGTGGACAGGGCGATGTGCTGGATGCCTTCGCCGTGGTACTCGCGGATGAATTCCTCGATCTGCGACTTGTCATCGGCCGACTCGTTGATCGGGATGCGGATCTTGCCGCACGGCGCGGTCATGGCGCGGGAGAACAGGCCGGTGAGCTTGCCTTCGATATCGAAGTAGCGAATCTCGCGAAAATTGGCGATACGCTCGTAGAAGCCGGACCACACGTCCATCTGCCCGCGACGCACGTTGTGGGTCAGGTGGTCGATGCACTGCAGGCCGACGGCGTTGTCATTCGGGCTGCGGCCTTCGATGTACTCGAAGTCGACGTCGTAGATGCTCTTGTCGCCATAACGGTCAACCAGATACAGCAGGGAACCGCCGATGCCCTCGACGCAGGGAATGTTCAGCTCGCCGAAGTTGGCGTGGCTGCCCACCAGCTTGGCGCCCTGCTGCTCGACGTAAGCAGCGGCCTGGGCCGCGTTCTTGACCCGGAAGGCCATGGCGCAGGCGCTGGGGCCATGCTTCTCACCGAAGGCGCGTACGTGGCCGGTGGGGCTGCCGTTGAGCACGATGTTGATGTCGTTCTGCTGGAACAGCCACACCTCTTTCGAGCGGTGCTTGGCGGTCTCGGTGAAACCCATGGCGGTGAACAACTGGCGCAGTTGCTCGATGCCTTCGGCATTCGGTGCGGTAAATTCGACGAACTCGAAACCGTCGGTTCCGATGGGGTTGTGCTGCTCGATCTTGGCCACGGCGGTCATTTCGCCTCCTGATTGTCATTGTTATGGCAGCCGCACGAATGCGTTGCGGACAACCTCATGACAACCGAGTGCAGACCCGCTCTCAAGATGCTTTGCGACACGTCGACGCGGTGGCCGAGTGCGGCAGCGGCAAATTTTCCTTACACCCTCCAGGCAAGGCACGCAAAACCCTGACAGCCGTAAAAAAATCCTTACAAAGCGGTCAGCCGGCTTGCCGCTATCACTCAGCTCGGGCGGGAGAATGTGTAGGCGCGCTCCACCTTGGCCACGCGAGTGGTGAAAGCGGCATACCAGTCGGTGCGCCCCTGCTCGCGAACGGCGCTGTGCTCGGCATGCTCGCGCCAGGCGCGAATGGCCTCCTCGCTCTGCCAGTAGGACAGAGTGATGCCCAGGCCATCACTGCGTGCCGACTCCACGCCGAGAAAACCGGGCTGCTGCGCGGCCAGCTCAAGCATGTGCTGCGCCGCCTTGGCATAACCGGCGTCCACCTCGGTGCGCAGCGAGGTGAACATCACCACGTAGTAAGGGGGCTCGGGAGTGGTGGCGATCACGCGACCGCCTCCTGTTGCGCTTCATGCACCGACTGCACTGCGCAGGCGCCGACCAGGCCGGCAACCACCGGCGGCAGACGCCCCTCCAGCGCCGCACGCTCGGGCTGGAACAGGGTAGCGATGAAGAACGGATGATCTTCCAGTTCGATGGCACGCACCGCACCCGCCTGGTCATGCCCGGAGGCCTTCAGCGCCTGGGCCATCAGCGGCTCGACGAAGGCATCGGCGAGGCCGTAGCGGCACAGGTACTGCTCGCTGATCTCACGTACACCGTAGAGCTCGGCAATGCGCGAGCCGGAGACCAGATGCACATGCTCGCTGACGTCCAGCAAGGCACAGCTCAGGGGCGCGATCAGAAGGTTCTGCGCTTGCGGCGACAGCTCGGCGTGTTCGGCATCCGTCCAGCCCAGGCGGTTGCGCGCGTACTCCAACAGCGCGTGCTGGAAGCCGCCACAGGTGCCCAGGAACGGCACGCCCTGCTCGCGCGCGAAACGAATGGCGCGCAACGCACCTTCGGTGGCGGCATAGGGACTGCCCGGCACGCACCAGATGCCGTCGTAAGCCATCAGGGTGGCGTCATCGACGAGACTGTCAGTGGCCAGCCAGTCATGTTCGACCACCACACCCAGTGCCTCGCTGGCCAGGCGCAGCGCCTCGGGAATGGCCCGGTGCGCGGCAATCGCCGCATTGTAGTCACCCACCAGAGCGACCTTGACTCGACACTTGCTGTACATGCTCCTATCCCCCTCTTGCATGGCGGTCTCCCTGCCACTATAAGATGGCGCTCGCGCAATAATAATTGGCGAATAGACAAGCAGAGATTGCAGCCGTGCAATATCAAATCGACCATACCGACCTCTCCCTGGTGCTCGCCCTGGTGCGTGGCCGCTCCCTGGCGCGTGCGGCAGAACTGATGCAGGTCGACGTGTCCACGGTGTTCCGCGCCGTGCGCCGGCTGGAAGCCGCCCTCGGGGTGGCGCTGTTCGAGAAGAGTCGACGCGGCTACGAACCCAGCGAAACCGCCCGCGCCCTGGCCGAGCAGGCCGAGCGCGCCGAACAGGCGCTGGATGCTGCACGCGTGGCGCTGGAGCTGGGCAAGCAGGTAGTCAGCGGTACGGTGCGCCTGACCTGCACCGATGCGGTATTGAGCAGCCTGCTGCTACCGGCGATGGCGCGTTTCATGCCCAGTTACCCGGCGCTGGCGCTGGAGCTGGTGACCTCCAACGACTTCGCCAACCTCAGCCGGCGCGATGCCGACCTGGCCCTGCGCCTGACCAACGAGCCGCCGGAGCACCTGGTCGGCCGGCGCCTCGCCAAAGTGTCTTACTGGGTCTGCTCCCGTGATGACGGCCAGGATCGCAGCGACCTGGCACGGCAGAGCTGGATCGCCCCGGACGAGGCGATGCCGGATCACGCCACGGTACTCTGGCGCCTGCGCGAGTTGCCGGGCGTCACCCCCAACTACCGCTGCAGCAGCATGTACGCCGTGGCGCAGCTGGCACGCGCCGGACTGGGTGTCGCCGCCCTGCCCGACTTCGTGCTGCGCGCCCACCCCGAACTCAAGGCTCTCGGCCCGCCGCTGGCCGGCTGCGACACCGAACTCTGGTTGCTGACCCGCCCGGATTGCCGCGCCTTGCGCTCGGTGCAGACGCTGTTCGAGGAGTTGAGCGAAACTCTGATGAGCCATGACTGAGGTAGAGCGTCGCCGCTGAAGCGCCTCCCACAGAGCGGGGGCAGCCGCTCATTGCAGCAGCGAAACCTCGTGGGAGGGGCTTCAGCCGCGACAGGCGTGGATGATGTGTAGCCCGGATGCAATCCGGGGACATGGGTTGCGCAAAAGAGCATCGCGGCTGAAACGGAATGCCGCCCAGCCGCTCCTACCTATCCCGTAGAAGCGGCTTCAGATCCGTAGGGCGGGTGCAACCCGCCACTCATTTATGGCGGGTTGCACCCGCCCTACAACTGTTCGAGGAATTGAGCGAAGCGCTGATGAGCCATGCCTGAGGTAGAGCATCGCCGCTGAAGCGCCTCCCACAGAGCGAGGCAGCCTGTCATTGCAGCAGCGAAACCTCGTGGGAGGGGCTTCAGCCGCGACGAATTTCCCAAGAATCCTGATCGCTGCGGTGCGCACGGCGCACCCTACGACTCAGCCCTGCTGCAAATGCCCGTAGAGCTTGGCGTACAGGCCACCTTCGGCGATCAGCTGCTGATGGTCGCCATCCTCGGCGACGCTGCCGCCATCGAACACCAGCACGCGGTCGGCCTGTTTCACCGCGCTGAGGCGGTGGGCGATGATCAGCGTGGTGCGACCTTCAAGGAACTGCGCCAGCGCTTCGTGCAGGGCGTACTCGGTGGCTGCATCCAGCGCCGAGGTGGCCTCGTCGAGAATCACCACCTTCGGTTCGGCCAGTACCATGCGGGCGATCGCCAGGCGCTGACGTTGCCCACCAGAGAGCCGAACACCACTGCGCCCGACCACGCTGTCCAGCCCCTGCGGTAGTTGCGCGATGGTGTCGTGCAGCTGGGCGATACGCAGCGCCTGCCAGCAAGCCTCGTCACTGCGCTCACGACCCATGGTCAGGTTGGCACGCACCGTGTCGTTGAACAGTGCCGGGTGCTGCAACACTACCGCGACGTTGTCACGCACGCCGTCCAGGCCGATCTCCTCCAGCGCGCTGCCGCCGAAGCGGATACTGCCAGCCTGTGGCGTATAAAGGCCCAGCAGCAGCTGCACCAGCGTGCTCTTGCCACCGCCGGACGCGCCGACGATGGCGACCTTCTCACCCGGGCCGATGGACAGATCGAGACGATCCAGCACTGGCTCCTCGCCATAGCCGAAGGTCAACCCGCGCACCTCGATACCGACCGTGTCGCGCCCCTTGAAAGGGTCGACGCGCCCGTCGTACTGCGGCTCGTCCTTGCGTGCCAACAGCTCGTTGATCCGCGTCAGCGCGCCACCTGCAGCGTAGAACGCGTACTGCAGACTGAGCAGCTGCTCCACCGGGCCGATCATGAACCACAGGTAGCTGAACACCGCGAGCATCTGGCCGATGGACAGGTCGGAAAACAGCACGGTGAGCATCGCCGCCGCGCGGAACACGTCGATACCGAACTGGAACAGCAGGCCGCTGGCACGGTTGGAGGCATCGCTCTTCCACTGTGAGGCAACGGCATAGTCGCGCACCTCGCGCGCCCGCCCGCCGAGGCGGCCGAGGAAGTAGCCCTGGCGGTTGCCGGCGCGCACCTCCTGAATCGCTTCCAGGGTCTCGGTCAGCGCCTGAGTGAAACGCGAGGTGCTGTCGTTCTCCAGCTTCTTCAGGTGCTTGACCTTCTTGCCCAGCAACACGGTGGCGTAGATCACCAGCGGGTTGAACAACAGGATCAGCAGGGCCAGTTGCCAGTGCATCCAGATCAGGATGGCCGAGGTGCCGACCAGGGTCAGTACCGCCACCAGAAAACGGCTGAGGGTCTCGCCGACGAACTTGTCCAGGGTATCCAGATCGGTGACCAGGTGGGTGGTCACGGTGCCGCCACCCAAACTCTCGTATTCGCCGAGGGAAATGCGCTTGAGCCGTTCGATCAGGCGCATGCGGATGCGGTAGACGATGTCTTTCGACAGCCTGGCGAACAGCCGCGCCTGCAACACGTTGAAGATCAGCGCCGAGCCGCGCAACAGCAGGGTCAGCAGCAGCATCAGGCCGATATAGCCAGCTGCCGTTTCCCAGTCGGCCGGCAGGAAGTTGTCCATCACCTTGAGCGCCGCGTCTCCGTCATGCAGCAGCACTTCGTCCACCAGCAGCGGCAACAGCAACGGGATCGGCACGCTGCACAAGGTCGCCAGCACGGCGACCAGATTGGCCAGGATCAGCGCCTTCTTGTGATGCAGGGCCAGGCGACGGATTTCTGCCCAGCTCAACCGATCAGGCATTGGCAGCGCGCTCCAGCCAGCGGCCCAGCAGCGGCGCCAGTACCTCGAGCGGTTGATAGCCGTTGGTCAGCAGCGCCAGCTGGCCGTCGCGCTCCGCCAACAAGGTGGGGAAGCCGGCGATGCCCAGATCCTGTACCCAGGTGAAGTCGGCAGCAGTCGTCTCCTGCATGGCCTGACTGTCGAAGGCCTCGGCGAACTCGATGCGCGGGATGCCCGCCTGCTCGGCCAGTTGCACCAGCACGCTGGCCTGGGTGACGTCGGCACCCTCGGTGTAGAAGGCTTGCTGAACCAGCTTGAGCAGCGTCCAGGCACTGGCGGCATCGAGCAGGCGCGCGGTGACCAGCGCACGGCAGGCTGGCTCGGTGTCGTACACCAGCCCCTCGGGCAGCCCGCGTTCGAAGTCGAACAGCTGCCCGGTACTGGCGTTGACCGCCTGCCAGTAGCCCAGGTAACGCACCCGCGCGGCCGCATCGATCGCCACCTGATCGCGGCGCAGGCCACCCACCACGATCTGCAGCGGCACGCCGGCGGCAGCCGCCTGCTCGGCCAGTGCTTCGACCACCGGGGCGAAACCCCAGCACCAGGAGCACATCGGGTCCATCACGTAGAGCAGGCGGCTAGCCATGGGTCAGGCCTCGTTCAGTTGGCGGGGGTCGCGGCCAATCGGGTGCGGCTGGTTGCGCTGGCGCGCCAGTTCGATCTGCTTCTGTCGCTCGCGGGCGCTTTCACGGGTTTTCTCCGGCAGCGAATCCCAGCAATGTGGACAGCTGACGCCGGGGCTGTAGAACTCGGACTGGCGGTCTTCCACGGAGATCGGCGTGCGGCAGGCGTGACACTGATCGTAGTCGCCCTCGGAGAGGTCATGACGCACGGTCACACGATTATCGAAGACGAAGCAGTCGCCCTGCCACTTGGTCTGTTCCTGCGGTACTTCCTCGAGGTATTTGAGGATGCCGCCCTTGAGGTGATAGACCTCCTCGAAACCCTCGCCGAGCATGTAGCTGGAGGCCTTCTCGCAGCGGATACCACCCGTGCAGAACATCGCCACCTTCTTGTGTTTGCTCGGGTCGAAGTGGGCCTTGATGTACTCGGGGAACTCGCGGAAAGACTTGGTCTTGGGGTCGATGGCGCCCTCGAAGGTACCGATGGCCACCTCATAGTCGTTGCGGGTATCGATCAGCAGCACTTCGGGGTCGCTGATCAGGGCATTCCAGTCCTGCGGCTCGACGTAGGTACCGACGCGCTGGTTGGGGTCGACACCGGGCACGCCGAGGGTAACGATCTCTTTCTTCAGCTTGACCTTGGTGCGATAGAACGGCTGTTCATCGCAATAGGATTCCTTGTGGTCGATATCGGCCAGACGGGCATCCAGGCGGAACCAGGCGAGCAGCGCATCGATAGCGGCGCGGGTGCCGGAAACGGTGCCATTGATGCCCTCTTCGGCGAGCAACAGGGTGCCCTTGATGTCGTTATCGATCAGGGTTTGCAGCAGGGGTTCGCGCAGCGCCTGGTAATCCGGCAGGGAGACGAATTTATACAACGCCGCGACGACGATCTTGTCGGTCATGAATATTCTCTCAGTAGTCGCCCACGTAAAGGGCGGACTGGACTTCGATCAGCTGCGCGTCGGCCCTGCTGCGTTAAAAACAGGCTTGGAATGCTCATGTACAAAAGTACACTGCGCTTCCTCGCCTGCTTTGACCAGCCGGAGGCTGTTACTAACGTAGCGCCTTGCATGGCTCTAGCTCGCTAGATCGAGAATCTCAACGAAAGCGCCGGCGTGGGCCGGCGCGGGGGCGATTGTAGCAAAGAGGACAATTGCCGGGGCATGTTGGCGACAGGGCGCGACAGCCTGTCGCGTAGCCCGGATGCAATCCGGGAAAGGATCGCTGCCGCGGATTGGGCTACATCAATGACCGCCACGGCAGGTCGGCGAGGCCGGGGCCACACCCTGCGCCGCCCACTCCTCCGGGGTGTAGGTGTGCAGCGCCAGCGCGTGGATCTGCCCCATCAGCTCGCCGACCGTGGCATAGACCTTCTGATGTCGCTTGACCGCATTCAGGCCGGCAAACGCCGGGCTGACGATCACCGCCTTGTAGTGGGTCTCCAGACCGCGGCTGTGCATATGGCTCTCATCCAGCACATCGAGATACTCGGGCTGCAGCGCCGTCAGGGCGGTGACGATCAGGTCTTGCTTGGACATCTCGGGCTCCATCAGGGCTGTTTCGGCAGGCCGAGCTCGTTGCTCATGTCGGCCAGCAGCTTGTTCACCTCAGGCACGGCGGTTTCCAGCTTGCTCTGGGTGATCTGTGCAGATTGTGCGGTCAGGGTCGGCATCTTCTGCAGCACCTTCTGTCCCAGCGGCGACTCGTAGAAGGCGATCAGGTCCTTGAGCTCCTGCTCGTTGAAGTTGCTGGTGTAGAGCTTGACCATGTCCGGCTTCAGCTTGTCCCAGCCGACGGCCTTGTCCAGCGCGGTGTTGGCCTTGGCCTGATAACTCTCAAGCACCGCCTTCTTGCCGTTCGGGGCCTCGGCGAAACGCTGGGCGAACATCTGCTGCACCTGGCCGTACACCGGCACGGTCAGCTTGTCGGCGTGGGCCAGCTTGAGAAAACGCTCGGCATCGGCGGCGTGACTGGCAGCATCGGCCATGGCCAGGGATGCGCTCGCGCTGAGCAGAACGGCGGTGCAGAGTTTGGAAAAACGGAGCATGGAGAGCGTCCAGAGGTTGTGAATGAGTCTGGGTAGACTACGAAGGCGGCATTTTGTGCCCTGCGCGGAAATCCCTCAAGCGGAGCGCGTTGTGCGCTGGCTCACACCAGTCATGTTGACCGGCGCACCCACTGGTCAGTTGCCAAAATGCCAGTACTTGCTCATGCTCGGGTGGGCTCGGCATTCTTTGCGACCGCCCCATTATTCAACAAGGCGTGCGCACCTCAAGAGCCAGCAATTGATCGCCAGCCCGCGCACACACACGGACGTGCCCGATGACCAGCCTCACCTCACACGCGCCCCTACCGCTCCAGCCGCTTTGCGACAGCAAAGGTCGACTGCTGGACGAGGCCATTGGTTGGTCCAATCGACCGCAGGTGGACTGTACCCTGCATGGTCACGCCGGGCGGCGCAAGCGCTGGAATCACTGGTGCATCACAACACCGCAGTGGATGCTCTCGCTGACCCTCGCCGATCTCGATTACCTGGGTTACGGCGCCGCCTACTTTCTCGATCTGGAATCCGGCCAGGCCGTCGCCCATGCCCAGTTCCGCCCCTTCGCTCTGGGCTGCCAACTGCCCGACCTGCCGCTGGAGAGCCATGCCTTCAGCCACTCTCGCCTGCAACTGCGTATCGACGAGCACCCCGGACGCCTGCGCCTCACCGCTGCCGCCCCGGATATAGGCGGCCAGCCCCTGCAGGTGGCCCTGGACATTCAGCGTCCTGCCCATCTGCAATCGGTCAATCTGGTCGCGCCGTTGCAACATGGCGGCTTTCATGCCACCAGTCGGCAACTCGGCCTGCCCACCGCCGGCAGCCTGCAGTTGGGCGGCCAGCATTACAGCTGCGTACCGGGCCAGAGCTTCGCCGCACTGGACTTCGGTCGCGGCGTCTGGCCGCTGAACACTTACTGGCAGCGCGCGGCCTTCGCTGCAGCGGGCGGCATCGCCGGTAACTTTGGTGCTGGCTGGCTCGATCACAGCGGCCTGTCGGAAAATTCCCTGTGGTTCGGCGGTGAAGTGCAACTGCTCGACAGCCCCCTGCATATCGAGCGCAGTTCACAGGCGCCACTGGCCCCCTGGCGCCTGGACAGCGAAGATAATTGCGTGGCGCTACGCTTCACGCCCCGCCAACTGCACAAGGCCTGCCCCAAACTCGGGCCCTTTCACGCCAACACCGTACAGCGTTTCGGTCATTACGACGGAGTGCTGCGTGGCCCTAAAGGCGAGCGCGTGCCGGTGGACGGAGCGCTGGGCTGGCTGGGTGAAACCCACGCCCGCTGGTAGTCGCGCGCTCAAAGGCTCCAATCAACCTTATAGATAAGTTGTGGAACCAGTCTTCGGCGGCACGACCTAAACTGCCAGCAACCTTGCACTTGCCCCGGAGAACGCCATGAGCCGCACCGAAACCGACAGCATCGGCCCCATCGAAGTCCCTAACGACGCTTACTGGGGCGCGCAGACCCAGCGCTCGCTGATCAACTTCGCCATCGGTCAGGAGCGCATGCCGCTGGCCGTATTGCACGCCCTGGCACTGATCAAGAAAGCCGCGGCGCGGGTCAACAGCCGCAGCGGCGAGCTGCCGGCGGACATCGCCCGCCTGATCGAACAGGCCGCCGACGAAGTGCTCGAGGGTCAGCACGACGCGCAGTTCCCCCTGGTGGTCTGGCAGACCGGCAGTGGCACGCAGAGCAACATGAACGTCAACGAGGTGATCGCCGGGCGCGCCAACGAACTGGCTGGCGGCAACCGTGGCGGCAAGACCCCGGTACATCCCAACGATCACGTCAACCGCGCGCAGAGCTCCAACGACTGCTTCCCCACGGCCATGCACATCGCCGCCGTGCAGGGCGTGCGCCATTGCCTGCTGCCAGCACTGGCCGAGCTGCGTGACGGCCTGCAGGAGCAGGCGCAGCGTCATGCCAACCTGGTCAAGACCGGGCGCACGCACATGATGGACGCCACGCCGATCACTTTCGGCCAGGAACTATCGGCCTTCGTCGCTCAACTCGGCCACGCTGAAGCGGCCATTCGTGCCGCCCTGCCCGCCGTCTGCGAACTGGCCCAGGGGGGTACCGCCGTCGGCACAGGCCTCAATGCGCCGGCCGGCTTCGCCGAAGCCATCGCTGCCGAGCTGGCCGCGCTAACTGGCCTGCCACTGACCAGCGCGCCGAACAAATTCGCTGCGCTGTCCGGCCACGAACCTCTCGTACACTTGTCCGGTGCCCTGAAAACCCTGGCCGTGGCGCTGATGAAGCTGGCCAACGACCTGCGCCTGCTTGGTTCGGGCCCGCGTGCCGGCTTCGCCGAGGTGCGCCTGCCGGCCAACGAGCCGGGCAGCTCGATCATGCCCGGCAAGGTCAACCCGACCCAGTGCGAAGCGCTGTCGATGCTCGCCTGCCAGGTGCTGGGCAACGACGCCACCATCAGCTTCGCTGCCAGCCAGGGCCACCTGCAGCTCAACGTGTTCAAGCCGGTGATCATCCATAATCTGCTGCAATCGATCCGCCTGCTCGCTGACGGTTGCCGCAACTTCCAGCAGCACTGTGTCGCCGATCTGCAGCCGGATGCCACGCAAATGGCCGCGCACCTGGAGAATGGCCTGATGCTGGTGACCGCGCTCAATCCCCATATCGGCTACGACAAAGCCGCCGAAATCGCCAAGAAGGCCTACGCCGAAGGCAGCACCCTGCGCCAGGCCGCTCTGCAGCTTGGCTACCTGAACGAAGAGGAATTCGACCAATGGGTACGACCACAGGACATGCTCGGAGCCGGGCGGCATGACTGAAGGCAAGAGCGGCGCCACACCGCTGGAAGGCGATGGCAAACGAATCCTGCTGATTCTCGGCACGCCGAAGAAAAACAGCCTCTGCCACGCCCTGGCCGAGGCCTACAGCCTGGGAGCACGCAGCAAGGGGCACGTGGTGCGCCAGCTCAGACTGGGCGAGATGCAGTTCGACCCGATACTGCGTGAAGGTTACGAGCAGAGCCAGAATCTGGAGCCGGACCTGCTCGAAGCTCAGCGTCTGATCCACTGGGCCGAGCATCTGGTGTTCGTCTACCCGGTCTGGTGGGGCGGCATTCCTGCACTGCTCAAGGGTTTCTTCGACCGGGTGTTCCTGCCCGGCTTCGCCTTCAAGTACCGCAACCGCTCACAACTCTGGGACAAGCTCCTCAGTGGGCGCAGCGCTGACCTGTTGGTGACCATGGACACGCCGCGCTGGTACTTCCGCTGGATCTACGGCGCCCCGGCACATCGGCAGATGGTGCGCACCATTCTCGGTTTCTGCGGGATCAAGACTCGCCGCCTGAGCGAATTCGCCCCGGTTCGCCCGTCCAATGAGGAACAGCGCCAGAGCTGGCTGCGCAAGGCTGAAGCGCTGGGGATGAAGGCATGACACACAGCAGGCATGCCTGATCTACAAACGAGCGCTGCCCTCGCGTGCCCTGCCCGCCCACCACAGTGCCAGCGGCCCCAGCGTCAGTAGCAGGCCCATCAGCGCGAACGCTGCCCACCAGCCGAGCAACTGCTGATCGCCCAGGGCATCGAGGGTCATGCCGAACAACAGCGGCCCCAGAAAGGCACCGGTGAAACCGGTGCAGGAATACAGCGCCATCGCCGCACCACGATGGCTGGCCGGGGCGACGCTGACCAACCCGGCGGTCAGCGAAGCCGAATCGGCCGTCACTGTCACCGCGTAAAGCAGCACCAACACCAGCATCACCCAGAACGGCAGTGCCGCCCCCAGGCCGACCACGACTGCCAGCAGCGCGGAGGCGAACATCACGCCGATCAGCCAGCGCTGCCGACCGAAACGCAGCGCCAGCTCATTGCCAAGAATGCTCGACGGCATGCCGATCAGCGTTGCCAGCATCGCCACCCAGGTACCGGACAACCAGGGATCGACGCCCTGAAAATGCCCGGAGAACACCACGAAGGCCACCAGCCAGGCGCGCAGGGCGAACAGCTCCAGGTTGTGCATCGCGTAGGCCAGGCAGTAAGCCAACACCGCGCGACTTTTCAGCGGTGCCAGATCCAGCAGATTGCGCGGCGTATGCGCCACCACCGGTTTCGGCGCCAGCCCCCAGTACACCAGCGCCCAGGCCAGCAGCGCGCAGGCGCCGCTGAGCACTGCCGGCACCTGCCAGCCACCGAGCGTGGCCAGTTCGCCGGACAGGGTGAAGGACAGCGCCGTACCCAGGCCGAAACTGGCGGTATAGAAGGCGATTGCCCGTGACTGCGAAGCACCGTCTATGCGCTCTGATAACGCCTTGAGCCCCGGCATGTAAGTGCCCGCCAGACCGATGCCAGCCAGCACACGCCAAAGCAGCGCCGACCAAAAGCCATCGGCGAAGACGAAGCCGGCGCTGGCCACGGCCGTCAGCAGCATGGCCCACAGGTAGATCAGCCGGGCATCGTGGCGGTCGGTCAGGCCGGTGAGCACCGGCACAGCCAGCATATAGCCGAGAAAGAAGCCGCCGCCGATCCAGCCGGCCTCGGTATTGCTCAGTCCCCAGAGCGCCTGGAACTGCGGCAACAATGCGGCGAACAGGGCAAAGCCGGCCATGCCCAGGGTTTCGGCCGTACACAGCAACAGGGTAATACGACGAGCGTTCATGCTGTTCTTAGCGCGAGAAATCGGAAGGCTTTGCACTGTAACGGCAAAGCCGCGCAAATCGAAATATTTGGTTACACCAAGTTCAAAGCACCAGGCCATCGCTGGCCAGGCTGACGCCACTCGGCAACGCCTCGGGGTGCTCCAGCAACCAGGTATCGAAGGCATGGCCGATATGGGTCAGCACCGCATGCGTCGGCTGCAACCGCTCGATGACCTCCAGCGCGCGGGTCAGGTCGTTGTGGTTGCGTGGTGCGACGGGTTGCGGCGCGGTGGAGCAATCGAGCACCAGCAGATCCAGCGGTGCACGCTGCAGTTCGGCGCAACTGGCCTCGGGCACGCCAACCGTGTCGGTGAGGTAGGCGATACGCCGGCCTTGCCCCTCGAACAAATACCCGAAGGTCGGTTTGGAATGCGTCAGCGGCAGCGCGGCGACCTGCAGTTCGCCCAATTGGCGACGCTCGAAAGCGGCGAATGGCTGGCTGAAGTCGAGGATGCCGGGGTGCTTGTACAGATCGGCCAGCCCCTCGGGATCATCCGGGCCATGCACCGGAATCACCAGTCCCTGGCCCCAGCGCAGGTGCAGCAGGCCCTGGGCGTGGTCGGCGTGGTAGTGGGTCTGCAGAATGCCGCTGAGGCTGTGCGGCGCGAAGCGCTCGGTAAGGTCGGTCAGGCCGCTGTCGATCAGCCAGCGCTGCGCGCCGCATTCGATCAGCGCGCAACAGGGGCCACGGCGCCGCGCCGGATACACGCGCGCCGCATCACAAGCCGGGCAGCTGCAGTTGTACACGGGCACCTGGCGAGCATCGCCGCTGCCGAGCAGGGTCAGGCGCATTGGCGGGCCTCGTCGAGCAGATGCAGCAGGCGGCTGACGGTTTGTTGCAGGGGGCCAGAGTTGTCGAGGATTGCCAGGCACTCCCCTGTGGGAGGGGCTTTCGGCTCGGGCATCCTGCTTCGCTCTACCTCCTGCATCCCTGCAGTCGTAGCCGCGACAGTCGCCGCTGAAGCGCCTCCCACAGGGGTAAAGCTGCGGCTGCGCGCCAGGCGCTGTTCGATCTGCTCCGGCGTTTCCCGGCCACGGGCCAGCAAGCGCTGGCGCAGCACCGCCTCGTCGACCTGCAGAAGAATCGCCAGCAGATCCGGATAGCGCTGGCGGGCGACCTCGAGATGGCCGCGCGAGCCATTGATCAGCACATCCTGCCCGGCGCTCAGCCAGTCGTCGATCTCGCGCGGGATGCCGTAGGCCAGGCCGTTGGCACGCCAGCTCAGGGCGAAGGCACCCTCGCCTTCAAGGCGCTCGAACTCTGCCGGGGTGACGCCCAGCGCGTCCTCGCCGACGGACTCGGCGCTGCGGGTGATCACCCGCCGGGCGAAACGGCAGCCGTGCGCCTCCAGCGGCGCACGTGCAGCTTGCAACAGGCTGTCCTTGCCCGAGCCCGAAGGCCCCATCAGATAGATCAACCTGCCCTGCATCAGAATACCCTTCGTGCTTGGCGCCACACCTGCTGGATCACCGGTTGCTGGCCATGGGCCCTGGCCTGTACCAGATCGGCGCGCAGACCGACGCGGATCTCGCCGCGGTCATCCAGTCCGGCCGCCCTGGCCGGCGCGCGGCTCACGGTGGCGATGGCCGCAGGCAAATCATAGTCGTTGTCCTGTCCGGCGAGCAGCCAGGCCGCATGCAGCAGGCTGGCCGGGTAGTAGTCGCTGGAGAGGATATCCAGCACGCCGTGGCGCGCCAGTTCGGCGGCGGCGATATTGCCGGAGTGCGAGCCGCCGCGCACCACATTCGGTGCCCCCATCAGCACCTTCAACCCTAACTCGTGGCTGGCTCTAGCCGCTTCCAAGGTGGTGGGGAACTCGGCGATGGCCATACCGAAGCCGGCCGACTCCTGCACATGGGCCAGGGTCGCGTCGTCGTGGCTGGCCACCGAGATACCCCGGCTGTGGCAGTCCTCGACGATGGCGCGACGCTGGCGGTCGCTGTACTGGCGCGAGTTGGCGATCTGTTCCTGAAGAAACTCCTCCATCTCCGCCGGGCTCAGGTGGTACTTGCCCATGTAGTACTCGCGGTACTTCTCCACCTTGGCGAACTGGCGCTGGCCGGGCGAGTGGTCCATTACCGACACCAGCGCCACCAGCGGGTGCTCCACCAGGTCACGGTAGATGGTCAGGGCATCGGGGTGGCACAGCTCGCAACGCAGGTGCAGGCGGTGCTCGGCGCGGGTCTGCCCGGCCGCCTCGCTGGCGGCGATGGCCTCGATCATCGCCGGCAACTGCTGCATGCGCCGGCCACGCGGGTTGATGTCGCCGATGGCGAGCGCATCGAACACCGTGGTGATGCCGGCGGCGACGATCTGCGCATCATGGGTCAGCACCGCCGAAGCCGATGGCCAATCCACACCAGGGCGCGGGCTCATGTGTTTTTCCAGGTTGTCGGTGTGCAGCTCCACCAGCCCCGGCAGGAGGTAATCGCCGCCCAGGTCCTGGGCCTGCGGCAAACGACAAGTGCCCTCGTCCACCGCGGCGATCAGCCCGTCGCGCAGCAGCAGGGTGCCGAGGAACTCGCGCTCGGCGGTGACGATACGGGCGTTGCTGAGAATCTGTTCAGACGACATAGACGTACTCCGGTTGCGCCGCCGCGGCGCTCATGTCGAGGTAACGGTCGGCCACCGCCTCGCGGGCGATGCGGTCGTGGAAGATGCCGATCAGCGCGCTGCCGGCCGCCTTGGCTTCGACAATCAGCTCCAGCACCACCTGGCGGTTGGCGTCGTCCAGCGAGGCGGTGGGTTCGTCGAGCAGCAGCACCGGCCACTCGACCATGAAGCCGCGGGCGATGTTGACGCGCTGCTGCTCGCCGCCGGAGAAGGTGCCCGGCGCCAACTGCCACAGCGCCTCGGGGATATTCAGCCGGCTCAGCAGGCTCTTGGCCCGCGCCTCGGCGTCACTGCGCGTCCAGCCACGGGCCAGCGCCGGCTCCATCACCACGTCCAGGGTCGAGACGCGCGGGATGACCCGCAGGAACTGGCTGACGTAACCCAGACTCTGCCGGCGCACCGCCAGCACCTGGCGCGGCTCGGCGCCGACCAGCTCCACCGGCTCGCCCTGGTGACGGATGCGGATGCTGCCGCCGGCCGCCAGGTAGTTGCCGTACAGGGTACGCAGCAGGGTCGACTTGCCAGCGCCGGACTGGCCGTGCAGCACCAGACACTCGCCACCGCGCACGGCGAAATTCAGGTCACGCAGCACCTGCAGGACGACGCCGTTCTGCTGGTGCAGGGTGAAGGTCTTGCTGAGGCCGCTGACCTCGATCAGGTTGTTCATGGTCAATAATCTCTGCGTGCGTGGGAGGGGCTTTAGCCGCGACAAAAGGGATAGCGGCTAAAGCCCCTCCCACAAGACGGAATCAAGGCTGCAATACCGACGACACCAGCAACTGCGAATACGGGTGCTGCGGGTCGTCGAGAATCTGATCCGTCAGCCCCGCCTCCACCACGCGCGAGCGGCGCATCACCATCAGGCGGTCGGCCAGCAGGCGCGCCACCGCCAGGTCATGGGTGACGATCACCACCGCCAGGTCCAGCTCGCGCACCAGGCCACGCAGCAGGTCGAGCAGGCGCGCCTGAACGGAGACATCGAGGCCCCCGGTCGGCTCGTCCATAAACACCAGGCGCGGCGCGGAGACCAGGTTGCGGGCGATCTGCAGGCGCTGCTGCATGCCGCCGGAAAAGGTGCGCGGCAGGTCGTCGATACGCGCCGGGTCGATCTCCACCTGGCTCAGCCAGTCGAGCCCGGCGGCGCGCAGCTCGCCGTAGTGGCGCACGCCCTGGGCCATCAGCCGCTCGCCGATATTGGCGCCGGCCGACACCGCCATGCGCAGGCCGTCACGCGGGTTCTGCTCGACGAAGCCCCACTCGGTGCGCAGCAGCGTTCGCCGCTCGGCCTCGCTGGCGCTGTACAGGTCGAGCCACTGACCACTGCGCGCGCGATAGCTCACGCTGCCGCGATCCGGCGGGCAGCGCCCGGAGAGCAGGCTGAGCAAGGTAGACTTGCCCGAGCCGGACTCGCCGACAATGCCCAGCACCTCGCCGGGATAGAGGTCGAAACTCACCCCCTGGCAACCCTTGTCCGGGCCATACAGGCGGGTCAGGTCTCGCGCCGAAAACAGCGGCTCGGCCGCTGCCACGGCAGGTTGCAGACGTTCGGCTGCGCTCATTGCAGGTTCTCCTCAAGGCGCTCGGTGCGCTGGCGGCAGTAGTCGGTGTCGGAGCAGACGTAGCGCTTGCTGCCGGCGTCGTCGACGATCAGCTCGTCGAGGAAGGACTCGCTGCTGCCGCAGAAGGCGCAGCACTCATCCCACTGCTGCACGGCGAAGGGGTGATCCTCGAAGTCCAGGCTGACCACCCGGGTAAAGGGCGGCACCGCGTACAGGCGCTTTTCACGACCTGCGCCGAACAGCATCAGCGCCGGGCTCATGTCCAGCTTGGGGTTGTCGAATTTCGGGATCGGCGACGGGTCCATCACGTAGCGCTCGTCCACCGTCACCGGGTAGGCGTAGGCGGTGGCGATATGGCCGAAGGTGGCGATGTCCTCGTACAGCTTCACGTGCATCACGCCGTAATCCTCCAGCGCATGCATGGTCCGCGTCTCCTGCTCGCTGGGCTCGATAAAGCGCAGCGGCTCGGGTATAGGCACCTGGTAGACCATGATCTGCCCGGCCGACAGCGGGGTTTCCGGGATGCGGTGACGGGTCTGGATCACGCTGGCTTCCACCGTACGCTCGGTGGTGGCGACACCGGCGGTGCGGGCGAAGAAGCGGCGGATCGACACCGCATTGGTGGTGTCGTCAGCGCCCTGGTCGATCACTTTGAGCACGTCATCACGGCCGAGAATGGCGGCGGTCAGCTGCATGCCACCGGTGCCCCAGCCGTAGGGCAGCGGCATCTCACGGCCGCCGAAAGGCACCTGGTAGCCGGGGATCGCCACCGCCTTGAGCAGACCGCGGCGGATCATGCGTTTGGTCTGCTCATCCAGGTAGGCGAAGTTGTAGGCCGACGCCTCGCGGGCGCCGCTTGCGTTAGTCAGATTCATCAGCGGTTCTCCTCTGCCGGCGCCTGTCGGCGCAGCTTGCGGATCAGTTCCAGTTCGGCCTGGAAGTCGACGTAGTGCGGCAACTTCAGGTGCGAGACGAAGCCGGCGGCCTCGACGTTGTCGCAGTGCATCAGCACGAATTCCTCCTCCTGCGCCGGGCCCTGCACTTCCTCGCCGTACTCGCCAGCACGCAGGGCACGGTCGACCAGGGCCATGCCCATGGCCTTGCGCTCGGCGTAACCGAAGGCCAGGCCGTAGCCGCGGGTGAACTGCGCCTGCTCGGCACTTTCACCGACGAACTGGTTGACCATCTCGCACTCGGTGATTTCGATATCGCCCAGTGGTACGGCGAAACCCAGTTCGGCGGGCGTCATCCACACCTCGGCGGCGCCGATGCGGATCTCCCCGGCGAAGGGGTGGTTGCGTCCGTAACCACGCTGGGTGGAATAACCCAGCGCCAGGAGGAAGCCCTCGTCACCACGGGCCAGCGCCTGCAGGCGCTCGGCGCGGCTGGCGGGAAAGGCCAGCGGCTCGCGGGTGATGTCGGGTACCGGCGCGCCGTCGTCCGTCTCGCGGGCCATCAGCCCTTCGCCTGCAAGAAAATCCAGCACCCGCGGACAAGGCTTGGGCTCATCGGTAATGGCCGTTTCTGGCGCCGGATACTCGCCCTCGGCCAGCAAGGTGAAATCCAGCAGACGGTGGGTGTAGTCGAAGGTCGGGCCGAGCAGTTGCCCGCCAGGCAGATCCTTGAAGGTGGCGGAGATGCGTCGCTCCAGCTGCATCTTCGTGGTATCCAGCGGCTCGCTGGCACCGAAGCGCGGCAGCGTGGTGCGGTAGGCGCGCAAGAGGAAGATGGCTTCCATCAGATCGCCGGCCGCCTGCTTGATGGCCAGCGCAGCCAGTTCCTCGTCGTACAGCGAGCCCTCGCTCATCACCCGGGCCACAGCCAGCGGCAGTTGCTGGCGCACCTGCTGCACGCTCAGTTCGGCGACGGCGGTATCACCGCGGCGACGGTTGGCCAGCAGTTGATGGGCATTGTCGATGGCGCGTTCGCCACCCTTGACGGCGACATACATCAGGCGGCCTCCTCGGTTTCGATCAGCACGTGGGTGCTGCGTGGCAGGCCGATGACTTCGCCGTCAGCGGCGAAGAAGCAGTCCAGGCCACGGGGAAAAGCGTTGCGCGCCTGGCGCTGCTGCCAGAACGAGGCCGGCAACGGCAGGCTGACGCTGCGCACGTCCTTGATGCCCGGACCGCGCCAGCGCAGGGCCGGGCCGGCGTGCAGATCGTCGAGTTGAATCAGCAGCGTGCAGGACTGATCCGGGTAGCGTTCGCTGCCATTGTCGAAGTCCGACAGATCGCTCAACTCGCTCTCATCGAGCAGGGCGAACAGGGCGATCTCGCGCTCGGCGACGATTGGGCAGCCGCAGTGGAAGGCCAGGTTGGCGCGAATCAGCGGCGTATCGAAGCGCGGCGCCAGCCACAGCGGCGTGTCGCTATCGAGAAAGGCCAGACACAAGCCATAAGTGGCCGGCGTCAGATCCCCCAGGGTGTGGGCGCGCGCCATCGGCTGGGCCAGGCCGGGTTCGGCCAGGGCTGCGAGAGCAGCGCGGAAGCTGACCTGAGCGTCGAGCACCGGGTCGTCGAAAGCCGGTTGCAGCCAGTGCGAGCTGTGCGGCGTAGTCATCAATCCTCTCCTCTGACCAGGGTGAAGAACTCCACCTGGGTGGTGGCAGTCTGTGCGGCCCGGGCCAGTCGCTGTTCGCGCTGCTGGCGGGCCAGGGGTTCGATCAGGTCATCGAGCCAGCGCGCCTGGTCACTGCCCTGCAGGTGGGCGTCGGCCAGGGCGGCCAATTCAGCGCGGCGCTTGTCGCGACCAGCCAGGTAGCTGTAGCCGGTGCGACCGTCGGCCAGGCGCACCACGCAGCGGGTCACGGTCATCTCGCCGAGGTTGAAGGCGCTGCCGGTGCCGCCCATGCGCCCGCGCACCAGGGTCATGCCCACCTCGGGGGCGCGGATCAGCTGGTAGGCGCTGTCTTTCAGCGCCGCTTCATGGGCATAGAGAGCGTCGCCGGCGCGAGCCAGCACACCCATCCAGCGCTGGCGCGCGGCGATGTTCGGATCAAGGTCGTTCATGCGGGTCTCCATCAGGTCGCTACCTGGTACTGGAAGCGGTCGGCGCGGCTGCTGGACTGCGCCAGCTCCACCGCCCGGCCAGCGGGATCGCGGGACAGGGTGAGTACGCTGAGCAGCGGCGCGTGGCGCGGCATCAGCAGGTGCGCGGCTTCTTCGCGGCTGGGCAGACGCGCACCAATCAGGCTGAAAGTGCGCGCCAGCGGCAGGTCGCGCTCGGCCAGGTACTGGCGCAGCGAACCGCCCTGGTAGTCGGCCAACAGTGGCGCCAGGCTGGCGCAGAAACGGTGACGGATCAGGCTCAGCGGCTGGCCGTCGAGCAGGCGCAAAGTGGCCAGTTCGATCAGCTCGCTACCATCGGGCAATTGCAGGTGGCGGCACTCCTCGCTGCTGCCGCCACGGCGCAGGCGCTCGATCAGTTTCGCTTCAACCCGGTGGCCGAGCGCCGACAGCGACTGGCTGAAGGCACTGCCCGCCTCCACCGGATACACCAGCGGCTTGGCCAGCACCTGGGTGCCCTTGCCCTGGCGGCGCAGCAGGCGGCCTTCGAGCACCAGCTCGTCCACGGCGCGACGCAGGGTGTGGCGATTGACGGAAAAACGCGCGGCCAGTTGCATCTCGCCCGGCAGGTAGTCGCCCGGGCTCATGCGTTGCAGGTCTTCGCGCAACACGGCGGCCAGCTCGCGGTACAGCGGTTCGCTTTGTCTAGACAAGTTCATCGTTTGAAAAGGGCGCACGCAGGCGCCCTCCTCCTCCTTCAGATAAAGAGCTTGCGCAGGCGCTGGGACAGGATGTCGATGGCGCTCACCACCAGGATGATCACGATCAGCAGGGCGCAGGTCTGGGCGAACTGGAAGCCGCGTATGGCTTCCCAGAGGATCACCCCGATACCGCCGGCGCCGACCATGCCGACCACGGTGGCCGAGCGCACGTTGGACTCGAAGCGGTACAGCGAGTAGGAGATCCACAGCGGCAGTACCTGCGGGATGACGCCGAAGATCACCTCCTGCAGGGCACTGGCGCCGGTGGCGCGCACGCCTTCCACCGGGCCCGGATCGATGGCCTCGACCGCCTCGGCGAACAGCTTGGCCAGCACCCCGGTGGTGCTGATGAACAGCGCCAGCACGCCAGCGAAGGGGCCGAGGCCGACCGCGACGACGAAGAGCATGGCGAAGACCATTTCGTTGATCGAACGGCAGGCATCCATCACCCGGCGTACCGGCTGATATATCCACCAGGGCACGATGTTCTCGGAGCAGAGAATGCCCAGCGGAATGGCGCAGACGATGGCCAGCACCGTGCCCCAGAGGGCGATCTGCACGGTAACCACCATCTCCTTGAGGTAGTGCTGCCAGTTGCTGAAATCCGGCGGAAAGAAGTCGGCGGCGAAGGTGGCCATGTTGCCGGCATCGCGCACCAGCGCCAGCGGGTTCATTTCCGCGCCCTGCCAGGACCAGGCAAGTACGGCAAAGAACAGGCCCCAGCCGATCAGTTGCAGCCAGCTGCGCTTGGCTTCGGTGGCCGGGGTGGCGGTGGTCAGTGTGGTCATGGGTAATTCTCGATCCTGTGGGAGGCGCTTCAGCGGCGAGCTTTTCGAGAACCGCCCCACTCTCGCAGGGCGGCTCTTGGGGTCAGCCGGCGCTGGCGCCACCCTGCTTCTCACGCTCGGCCATACGCTGCTCCAGCTTGGCCAGCTCGGCGTCCAGCTCCTTGAGCTGAGCCTGCTTGTCGGCGTCCTTGAGCTTGTCGTTGTTGGCCACTTCGGTGCGCTTCTTGAACAGCTCGAGCTGACGAATCGGCAGCAGCTGGTCGTTGTCGGAAGCCTTGAACTGGCCCCACTGCAGGCCCTCGAGCACCTTCTTCTCTTCCGGCTTGGCACCGTAGGTCATGAAGAAGTCGCGCAGCTTGTCGCGGGTTTCCTGCGGCAGGTTCTTGCGCCAGACGATGGGATCGGACGGAATCAGCGGCGAGGTCCAGATCACCTTGAGCTGCGCGGCCTTGTCCGGCGCGGTCACTTCCAGACGTTCCATGCCCTCGCTGTTGAAGGTGCCGACATCGACCTGCTTGTTGGCCACCGACAAGGCGTTGACTTCGTGACTGCCGTTGAGCGAGCGCTTGAAGATCTTGCCGGCGTCGGCGTTGTTCTGGGCGAACACGTAGTAACCGGGCACCAGATAACCGGAAGTGGAGTTCGGGTCGCCGTTGGCGAAGGTCAGGCTCTTGGCGTTCTTGAGCATGTCCTCGACCGAATTGATCGGGCTGTCCTTGTGCGCCACCAGCAGGCTGTAGTAGCCCTGGGCGCCGTTGGCCGCCACGGTCTGGGCGAAGATCTCGCCGCCGGCGCGGTCCACCGCTTCCATCGCCGACTTGTTGCCGTACCAGGCCACGTCGACCTTGTCGAAGCGCATGCCCTGGATGATCCCGGCGTAATCAGGCGCGAAGAAGGCGTTGATCTTTACCCCGGTCTGCTTGCTCATGTCGGCCAGGAAGGGATCCCACATGGCCTTGAGGTTCTGCGAGGATTCGGTGGAAATGATGCCGAAATTGAGTTCCTCGGCGGCCTGGACCGAGCCCAGCAGGGAACCGGTGACGAGCGCAGAGGCAGCCAGCACCTGGCCGATGCGTTTGAACATGGAGCACACTCCTGTTGCGGGTTGGCGTTGTTGTTTCGAATGAGGCAGGCGACGTCAGGCCTTGGCCAACGTCAGCGGACGCTCTACAGCCCGTGGGCGCGGCCCTTGCGGCAGCAGCAGGCTGATATCGAGATCGCCGCCGTAGAGGTCGTTGAGGAAATCGGGGTTGAAGCTTTCGGTGGGGCCGTCGAAATGAATGCGCCCGCCCTTGAGCGCCACGGCGCGCTGGCAATAGCGCACCGCGTAGTCGACCTGATGCAGGGTCACCACCACCGTCTTGCCGTCGCAGCGGTTGATGTCGGCGAGAATCTCCATCACCTTGCGTGCCGACTCCGGGTCGAGCGAGGCGATCGGCTCGTCGGCGAGAATCACCTCGGCCTGCTGGCACAGCGCACGGGCGATGGCCACGCGTTGCTGCTGCCCCCCGGAGAGGGTCGAAGCACGCTGCGCAGCGAACTCGGCCAGACCGACCCGCTCCAGCGCCTGCATGGCGCGCTGCCTTTCCTCGGCATTGAACAGGCTGAGGCTGCCACGCCAGCGCGGCATGCGCCCGAGACCGCCGAGCAGCACGTTCTGCATCACACTGAGGCGGCCGACCAGATTGAACTGCTGGAAGATGTAGCCGATATCGGCGCGCTGACGGCGCACGTCACCGTTGAGGCGACCATCGGCCTGGACCTGGCGACCGAGCACTTCGATACTGCCGGCATCACCGCGCGCCAAGCCGGCGAGATGGCGCAGCAGGGTCGACTTGCCCGACCCCGAAGCACCGATCAAGGCCACCATTTCACCTGGCTGTACCGACAGCGCCAGGTCGAACAACGCCTGTTTGCGGCCGAAGCTCTTGTTCAGACGGTCGACTCGAATCGCTGCGCGCATGGGCTGGCCCTCTACTATCATTGTCGATATGAAGGCAGCTAACCCGCGCCTTCTGGTGTAGACCAAGGTAGGCGCAAGCTGTGTCAGCCCGGTGAACCAGGGATGACGATTGAGTGACCGAAACTTGAAACTTTTATGTTCGAGCGACGCAACAAGATGAGTTCTGCCGAATACCACGCATTTCAGACAATCGGTGCTGGCATAAAGCCGCCACCTGAATCACAATCCGACACGTATTTGGCGTCAAGGAACTGTTCAGATGACCCTCGGGTCATAATGACGCAGAACGCGATACCGGTTGAACGGCTAGTGCGAAACACGGTCAAACCGGTGACAATCTCGACACTGACTACCAGTATCGCTCCCTGAACTAACCGGTAATGTATGCGCCCTATGAAACAGGCTATTTATTCCAGCCGCACGGCTGACAAATTTGTCGTTCGCTTGCCCGATGGCATGCGTGAGCGTATCGCTGACGTAGCACGCAACCATCACCGCAGCATGAATTCGGAAATCATCGCCCGCCTGGAGCAAAGCATGCTTCAGGAAGGTGCGCTGGATGACGATCTCAGCCTGCGTCTCGACAGCCCCGAACTGAGCCTCCATGAGCGTGAATTGCTGCAGCGTTTTCGTCAGTTGTCGCGCCGCCAGCAGAACGCGCTGGTTGCTCTGATTGCCCACGACGTGGAAATGGCCGCCGAAGAAGCCTGAGGCGAGCCCATAAAAAAACCGGCCTTGAGCCGGTTTTTTTATGGGCAACGAAAAGACGCGGAGCGAACTCCGCGCCTATCAGCCAACGAAACTGAGCAACACCCCCGCTGCCACGGCCGAGCCGATCACCCCAGCCACGTTCGGCCCCATGGCATGCATCAGCAGGAAGTTCTGCGGATTGGCCTCCAGGCCGACCTTGTTCGATACCCGAGCCGCCATCGGCACTGCCGACACGCCAGCCGAGCCGATCAGCGGATTGACCTTGTGCGTGCTGAACACATTCATCAGCTTGGCCATCAGCACGCCGGCCGCGGTGCCCGCGCAAAACGCCACCATACCCAGCATGAGAATGCCCAGGGTCTTGAGCTGCAGGAAGGCCTCGGCCGACAGCTTCGAACCCACGGTCACGCCGAGGAAGATGGTGACGATATTGATCAGCGCGTTGCGCGAAGTATCGGCCAGACGCTCGACCACACCGGCCTCGCGCAGCAGATTGCCGAGGGCGAACATGCCGATCAACGGCGCGGCGTCAGGCAGCAGCATACCGATCAGAATGCACAGCACGATGGGGAAGATGATCTTCTCGGTCTGCCCTACCGGACGCAGTTGCTGCATGACGATGGCGCGCTCTTCCTTGGTAGTCAGCGCGCGCATGATCGGCGGCTGCAGCAGTGGCACCAGCGCCATGTAGGCATAGGCCGCCACGGCGATGGGGCCGAGCAGGTCAGGCGCGAGCTTGGAGGTGACGAAGATCGAGGTCGGCCCATCCGCTCCGCCGATGATGGCGATGGACGCCGCCTCCTTGAGGGTGAACTCCATGCCGGGAATGCCCAACGCGGTGATCGCCAGTGCGCCGAGCAAGGTGCCGAAGATGCCGAACTGCGCGGCGGCGCCCAGCAGCAGCGTCTTCGGGTTGGCCAGCATCGGGCCGAAGTCGGTCATGGCGCCGACGCCGAGGAAGATCAGCAGTGGGAAGATGCTGGTCGGCAGGCCCACTTCATAGATCAGGTGCAGGAAACCCGCACCCTCGGCCATGTTGGCCACCGGGATGTTCGACAGCAGGCCACCGAAGCCGATGGGTACCAGCAACAGGGGCTCGAAGCCCTTTTTTATGGCCAGGTAGATCAGCACCAGGCACACCGCGATCATGAACGCCTGACCGGGCTCCAGATGGTACAGACCGGTGCTCTGCCAGAGCTTGAGCAGCTTTTCCATGACGCGCCCCTCAGCCGATGGTCAGCAGGCTTGCGCCCACTGCCACTGCATCGCCGACCTTGACGTTGACGGCACCGACGGTACCGGACTTGAAGGCGCGGATCTCGGTTTCCATCTTCATCGCTTCGAGGATGATCACCAGTTGACCCTCCTCCACAGCCTGGCCGGGCTGCACCAGTACCTTGAAGATATTGCCGGCCAGCGGCGCGGCCTGCGGCTCGCCGCCACCCGCCGCGACCGGGGCCGCCGCCGGTGCGACGCTCGCCGCGCCACCGACGGGCTTGATGCCTTCGATATCGCCGCCCTCGTTCACCTGCACGACGAACGACTTGCCATTGACTTCGACGGTGTAGACCTCGGGCTTACCGGCCTCGCGAGCCGGAGCTTCCTTACCGGTTGGCGCCGGCTCGAAGGCCGCCGGATTGCCGCGGTTTTCCAGGAATTTCAGGCCGATCTGCGGGAACAGCGCGTAGGTCAGCACGTCGTCGATCTCGTCGGCGGCCAGCTTGATGCCTTTCTCCCGGGCAATGCCCTTGAGCTCGGTGGTCAGCTTGTCCATTTCGGCCTCGAGCAGGTCGGCCGGGCGGCAGGTAATGGCCTCGCCGCCATCCAGCACACGAGCCTGCAGCTCGGCGTTGAATGGCGCGGGCGCGGCGCCGTACTCACCCTTGAGCACGCCGGCGGTTTCCTTGGTGATGGACTTGTAGCGCTCACCAGTGAGCACGTTGATCACCGCCTGGGTGCCGACGATCTGCGACGTGGGAGTTACCAGCGGGATGAATCCCAGGTCTTCGCGCACGCGCGGAATCTCGGCCAGTACCTGATCGAACTTGTCCTGGGCGCCCTGCTCTTTGAGCTGGCTTTCCATGTTGGTGAGCATACCGCCCGGTACCTGGGCGACCAGGATGCGCGAATCGACACCCTTGAGGTTGCCCTCGAACTTCGCGTACTTCTTGCGCACCTCGCGGAAGTAGGCGGCGATTTCTTCCAGCAGCTCCAGGTTGAGCCCGGTGTCGCGCTCGGTGCCCTGGAACATGGCCACCACCGACTCGGTCGGCGAATGGCCATAGGTCATCGACAGAGAGGAAATCGCGGTGTCGACGTTGTCGATACCGGCTTCCACCGCCTTGAGAATGGCCACCGACGACAGCCCGGCCGTGGCATGGCACTGCATGTGAATCGGGATGGCCAGGCTGGCCTTCAGGCGCGACACCAGCTCGAAGGCGATGTACGGGGTAAGGATGCCCGCCATGTCCTTGATGGCCACCGAATCGGCGCCCATGTCTTCGATCTGCTTGGCCAGATCGACCCACATATCCAAGGTGTGCACCGGGCTGGTGGTGTAGGAGATGGTGCCCTGGGCATGTTTGTCCTGCTGCTTCACGGCCTTGAGCGCCGTCTCCAGGTTGCGCGGATCGTTCATCGCGTCGAATACGCGAAACACATCCACGCCGTTGACCGCGGCACGCTCGACGAATTTTTCCACCACGTCATCGGCGTAGTGGCGGTAGCCCAACAGGTTCTGCCCGCGCAACAGCATCTGCTGGCGGGTATTGGGCATGGCCTTCTTCAGTTCGCGGATACGCTCCCAGGGATCTTCGCCGAGATAACGAATGCAGGCATCGAAGGTCGCGCCGCCCCAGGACTCCACCGACCAGAAGCCGACCTGATCGAGCTTGGGCGCAATCGGCAGCATGTCTTCGAGACGAACACGCGTCGCCAGGATCGACTGATGCGCATCACGCAGCACCACATCGGTGATTCCGAGTGCTTGTTTTACGGCAGTCATACAGGTGCTCCCTCTGAACCTGATCAACCGCGGCGCGCGCGGTGCTGGGCAATAGCGGATTGGATGGCGGCCAGTGTCTCTGCATCCGGCCCATGGTTGGCCGACTCGACACTAGGCGCTGGAGAAGAAATGGCCGGGGTCGGTGCGGGCGGAGCGAAGGTCGCGATCAGACGTGACATCAGACTGACCACACCCACCAGCAACACCAGAAAGACAAATACGAAGCCCATGCCGAACAGCATGAGTTCGACACCCTCGAGCAGCAGTTCACTGGGGGTCATCTTGGCTCCTTTGGCCAGCAGCTAAGGGGCTGCATTCATTATTGATTAGGAGCGCCCAGGGTCAGTACCTGGGCAAAGCTGGCGAACCTTAGCGTGAAACGAGCGTTTGAAGCAAACGCCAAAAGGGACGAACGGGCTATTTATGTAGTGGTTTATCAGCACCCACTACCAAAGAGGCAGAAAGGCCCGGCGAGCGCAGCCTCAGGATGCCGAGCGAACCACGGTATCAACGGCAGGAGCAAGCCTCAGCAGGGTCTTGAAGTGACGCGTCTCATCACCGGGGGTACGCCCGAACAGACGCTTGAACTCCCGATTGAACTGCGACGGACTTTCATACCCGACGCGCTGCGCAGCGCTGAGCGCACTCATGTCGTTGCGGATCATCAGCAGGCGCGCCTGATGCAGGCGAATGGCCTTGAGGTACTGCAGCGGTGAGCGACTGGTCATCGCCTTGAAATGCACATGGAAGGTCGGCACGCTCATGCTGGCGACTTCGGCCAGCGAAGGCACATCGAGCGATTGCTGATAATCCCGGTGAATCCGCTGCAGGACGCGCGCGATACGACCGAAATGACTGTTCTGCGCCAGGGTCGCGCGCAGGCCACTGCCCTGCTCACCCTGCAGCACGCGAAAGACGATTTCACGCAGAATCGATGGGCCGAGCAGGCGCACCTCCTCAGGGTCAGCCAGGGCCTCCAGCAGGCGCAACGTGGCATCACTCAAGCGCGTATCCATCGGGCTGGAATAAAGCGTTGCCGGTTGAGTGGGCTGGGGCTCTTGCAGATCCATGACCAGCTCGGCCACCAACAGCGGGTCGACACGCAGCGCCACCCCCAGCATGGGCTCTTCGGCACTGGCCTCGGTTTCGATGGAAAACGGCAGGGGCAGCGCCAGCACCAGATAGTGCTGCGCATCGTAAACATACAGTTTGCCGTCGTGCAGCCCACTCTTGCGCCCCTGGATCACGATCACGATGCTCGGCTCATACAGCGCCGGGGTAACCGGCAGCGAGCGATTGGAGCGCATGAAGGTAACCCCGTCGAGCTGCGCCGCGGTGTACCCCTCCTCGGGAGCCAGGCGCAGCATCAGTTCGACCATACGTCGCTTGATGCTCTCAGGATTCATGCTCATGCGCCGCTTTCGACTCGTTATCAATACCCGGGCATTGTAGGAAGCATTCAATAGAAACAGGCAATATCGAAAGAGTAACGAGACTTAGCAGCCGGCCGGCCCCTGCCTAGCATGGACGCTCCATAACGCAATGGAGACCGACATGAGCAAAGTCATCCTCATCACCGGCGCCAGCAGCGGCATCGGCGAAGCCACCGCCAGACACCTGGCAAGCCTGGGTCATCACGTAGCCCTCGGTGCACGGCGCATCGAGCGCCTGCAGGCATTGGTAGAAGAACTGCAGGCACAAGGTCAACATGCCTCCTGCCGCGCCCTCGACGTCAGCCAACTGCACGATATGCAGGCCTTCGTCGAGCATGCCGAAGCGCAGCACGGCCCCGTCGACGTGATCATCAACAACGCCGGGGTCATGCCACTGTCGCCGCTCAATGCCCTGAAGGTGGATGAGTGGAATCGCATGATCGACGTCAACATCAGGGGAGTGCTGCACGGTATTGCCGCCGTACTGCCAGGCATGGAAGAACGCGGACGCGGCCAGGTCATCAATATCGCCTCCATCGGCGCCCATGCCGTATCGCCGACAGCAGCGGTCTACTGCGCCACCAAATATGCCGTCTGGGCGATTTCCGACGGCCTGCGCCAGGAAAGCGAGCGCATCCGCGTCACCACCATCTGCCCTGGCGTGGTCGAGTCCGAACTGGCCGACAGCATCTCCGATGCCAGTGCGCGCGAGGCGATGCAAGCTTTCCGTCGCGTCGCCATCACCCCAGACGCCATCGCCCGCGCCGTGGCCTATGCAGTCGAACAGCCCGACGACGTCGACGTCAGCGAACTGATCGTGCGCCCAACCGCCAGCCCCCATTGATGGAGACCACCATGTCAGCGAAGAACACCGTCGCGGTACTGCTGATCAGCGGCGCCTTGCTACCCGGCGTGTCAATGGCGCAATCCGAGAACCCGCATCCTTACGTAGGCATGTGGGTAACGGACGACGGCCATGTCCGCCATGAGCTATTGGCCAACGGCCGTTATGACGAGGCACGCGGCAATCGCGAAAGCGCCTACCAGGGCAACTACCGCGTCACCGGCAACCACATCGACTACGTCGACGACACCGGGTTTACCGCCGATGGCGAATTCATCAACGACGTGCTCTACCACGGCGGCATGGTACTGCGCCGCAAAAGCAACCCAATAGACGAATAACGCTATTCATCAGCCAAGGAAAAATGCCCATGAACATGCACAAGATCATCGCCGTATTGCTACTGAGCGCATCCCTCTGCCTCCCGGCCTGGGCAAGTGACAACACCGCGGCCAATCAGGCCCTGATTCAGAAAGCCTTCGATGATTGGCGCGCAGGCCAAGGCGGCATCTTCCAGTTGCTGGCCGATGATGCCGTCTGGGTCGTGGCCGGCAGCAGCCCGTACTCCGGGACTTACCCCACGCGAGAGGCGTTCATGGAAGATGCAGTCAAACCCATCACTGACAAACTGGCCACGCCCATCGTGCCCACCGTCCGCCAGATCGTGGCGCAGGGACCTTACGTGGTCGTGCACTGGGATGGCCAGGCGACCGCCAAGGACGGCAGTCGCTACGAGAACAGTTACTCCTGGCACATGCAGCTGGAGAACGGCCGGATCACCCGGGTCACGGCCTTTCTCGATACCTGGCGGCTGGTCGAGCTGATGAACTGAAGCGACCTACATCAGGAAGATCGACGCCAACCCCAGGAAGATGAAGAAACCGCCGCTGTCGGTCATGGCAGTGATCATCACGCTGGCCCCCATGGCCGGGTCGCGCCCCAGGCGTGCCAGGGTCATGGGGATCAGCACCCCCATCAGCGCCGCAAGCAGCAGGTTGAGGGTCATGGCCGCCGTCATCACCACACCCAG
>NZ_PGLR01000036.1 GCF_002803095.1 Pseudomonas sp. ZH-FAD
ATCTGGTTCTCTGCCCAATTATTGTCAATGGGTACGGCGCCGTCATCGAGATAGCGCGACAGCGCCGTCCAGCGTTTGAGGCTGTAATCCAATGCTTTGCTGATGGCCGAGCCATCGTGTGCGGATTCCACGCCATCCGGCCACCCAGTCCACGCTCATCTGGCCAGGTATTCCACGCGCATCCGGCCACTGATTCCACGGCCATCCGGCCACCCAACCGGGTAGGCAGCTACGCAGGATTTCTTCACTACCATCGACCTCTTTTTCGAAGCAGAGAGGTCGTCGTGGAGCGTTTCTCCATGCGTAAGATTCGCGAAGTACTACGTCTCAAGTTCGAGGTCGGGCTATCGGCTCGCCAGATTGCAGTCAGTGTGCAGGTCGGTCGTGTCACCGTCGGCGATTACCTCAACCGTTTTGCCGCCAGCGGTCTAGTCTGGCCCTGCTCGTTGTCCGATTCCGAGCTGGAACAGCAGCTGTTCCCACCGGCGCCGGCAGTGCCCAGCGAGCAGCGGCCACTGCCTGATTGGTCTTGGGTGCATGCCGAGCTGCGTCGCCCCGGCGTGACCCTGGCGCTGCTCTGGCAGGAGTACCGCCTGAGCCAGCCGCAGGGCTTTCAGTACAGCTGGTTCTGCGAACACTACCGTGCCTGGCAGGGCAAGCTGGACGTGGTGATGCGCCAGGAACATCGCGTCGGCGAGAAGTTGTTCGTCGACTACGCCGGGCAGACGGTGCCGGTGATCGACCGCCACAACGGCGAGATCCGCCAGGCGCAGGTGTTCGTCGCGGTGCTCGGCGCGTCCAGCTACACCTTCGCCGAATACGGCTGTAACCCTGGTCAAGTACCAAGCCAACTACCTCTCGTTTGAACTCGGGCGTGAACGTACAATGCTGCCTGGTCATCAGCCCCCTCTATGGCGAGCATTCTCGCCCTAAATAGGCATCTGGATTTCGGACGCCGGACGCGACGAAGCCGGCTTCGGACAGTTCTGTCCGGTAGCGGCCAGGAGGCATACCGAACCAGCGCAGACAAGCTTTGTGAAAACTACTCGCCTCTCTGAAGCCCAGCAGGTCACCTACATGCGTCATGCTGTAAGACGTGTTCCGCAGATAGTAATCGGCCAGTTGCCGGCGCGCGCCGTCCAACACATCGCGAAAATTCGCGCCTTCGCGAGCGAGTCCACGCTGCAGGGTGCGTGTGCTGACCTCAAGTCCCTTGGCCACGGTTCCCATATCGTAGCCGCCGAGGCTGAGACGTTCGACGAGCCAGGCTCTCGTTCGCTCCGAGTAGGACGCCTTGCGCAACTGATCCATGCGGTGCTCAGCGAAACGGCCATGCAACAGAGCCAGAGCCTCGTTAGCGGTGCTCAGCGGATGCGACAGTGCCTCCCGGTCGAACAGAATACCGATGCGAGGCGCCCCGAAACGCAAGGAGCAATCGAATAAGCGCCGATGCTCAGTCGTATCCGCTGGCTCGGGGTAGGTGAATTCGATCTCCCGCAGGCGCGGCAGGCTGCCTCCGGTCAGCCAGCGGCAGAAACCCAATACAACAGCCAGGCCGGCATCTTCGAACGCCCTGGGTTTCTCGATCGCCTCAAGATCATCGATCGCCCAGAGGCGCTGCCCTCCCTCTTCCCGCGACAAACCGAGCTGAACACCGGTACCGAGCAGGGGCAGATAGCGCACCAGGGACTCCAGTGCCCCCTGCAGGTTCGGGCTGGACATCATCGTGTAGCCCACCAACTGAAATCCTCCCGGCAGAAAATGCCGATAGGCGCGTAGGCCAATATCCGGATCGCCAGACTCAGCCTGTGCCAGCATCATCAGGCGATAGGCATCGGCCCGCGGTACGAAGCCATCCGGCTGCTTCAACAGGGCCGCATCGATCCCTGCCTGCCGGCACAAACGCAGGGAATCAAGCCCCTCCCCTTCCAGGTTTTTTACCAATTGAGCGACGAAGCCGCTGTTGATCCTGTGCATTCCCCCCCCAAACCTAGAACAGCGCTGCCAGCAAACTAACACTTCGGCGACGCCTTCCCCTATTGACCGGAGTCAACAACGAAGAAATGACCTGAGCAACTCAGGGCCAGACAGAGCGGTTGCGCGAGCAGCCGTAACTATTGTTGCCCATTCCCATCGTCGCCCCCACGTCGATCATTCTCGACACGCCACGCTTGAGGTGCGTGACGTCCGACAGCTCAGGACGCCTGTTGCTCGAGGTGTCGGTAATCGCAGCCAAAGAGTGTTGAAGGCCGTGATTTCCAGATTGAATGAGTAGAACATGCACTGCCGCCCCATCCGGTCACTGCCTCTTCATGCAGCTCATCCCACCTTCGCTAACAGAGCAATTCTGTCGGCGATGCGGGGCAGCAACCACTTTTTCAATAGACTCAGTCAGAAGCAAACATCTACGTATCGATATCTAGCAATGATCCTGAATATGCTGCCGGTATCGGTTCGGGGTAGTGCCGGCCCACTCACGAAATGCCTTCACGAAGTTCGATGCGTCAGTGAAGCCTGCTCGCTCAGCGATGATTGCGATGGGGAGCGCTGTGCCCTGCAGGAGCTGGGCGGCTGTTTCAAACCGCACCTCTCGCAGTAGCTGGCGGTAACTACAGTCCAACTCATCCAGGCGGCGATTCAGCGTGCGTGTCGAAAGGTTGAGTCGATGTGCGATTTCACCAACTGACGGCGGTGAGTGCAGATCCTTTCGCAGATGAATACGCACCTGCTCTGGTAACGAAAGTGGTGCCCGATTGCGACTCGAGGCCTCTTCGCAGCGTTGAACCGCCATCTTGAAACCGGTTAGGCATGCACCTGGCAGGCGTTTATCCAGCAGTGAGCGCGGAATCAGTACCTGGCAGTACTCCTGGCTGAATCTGACATTCTCTCCGAACAGTTTATGGTACGGGCGAAGGTCATCCGGTGCTGGGTAGTCGAACTCGATTTCCAGTCCCAGATCAGCGACTGGGCGCTCCATCGAGAGAGAGGTCTGGTTCGCGATCGCCATGAGCCAGGACTCCTGATTGAAGACGTAGCGCTCTTCAAGCGGCACCAGCTTCGAAGCGATGATGGCAAGGTGTTTAGGCCGCTCTACCAGGCGCATGTCAAAGGCGCTGCCGAGAAGCTTCTGGTGTTTGAGACCGCTCTCGTATGCATGCCGTAAAGACGGCGCAGAGGCATAGAGCGCGTACCAAAATCCCCGCCGCTGAATCCATCTGCCGAGCTGGGCACAGTGCAACCTCTGGGCAAAGGAACACTGGCCCTGGATGCCATGACCGACGCCAACAGCCGTCCCATCAATTTCTGCAACGATCTGGAGATCAGCCAGGACGGCAAGCGCGTATACATGTCGGAAGAGGCCTCTGGTAAAGCAGTTGTGCTCCGCACACCCGGCTATAGCGGCGAAGGCCCGACGCTAACTCTGATTCCTTCACGGCAGCCTGCGACTCCAGCACCCCAGGCTTCCGACAACGGCTATGCCCACCTGTGCTTCGAAACTGAGGATATGCGAGGCGTTGCTGCTCGTATCGTGGCGTCGGGAGGCTCCATCAGCAGCACGTTCGCCAGCAATGATCGAGCCCCCGTGCTTTATACCCAGGATCCGGATGGCAACGCCGTTGAGATTCATATCCCTCTGCCTGCGCCACTTACCCCACGGACTATCTACAGAACCCTGGATTCCCTAGTACGAACAAAGCTCGGATTGGATACTCCCGCCAATGATCGGCTCCGGTTTCTTCACGCCAACCACAACTCGCAGGACTGGGTGCGTGTCGTTGCGTTCTACCGAGTGGTTTTCGGTAGCGAGACCGTTGGGGGGTACCTCTAAAAACCCGACTCTGACCTGAACACAAGGCGTGAAGAGGTGCCTAGCACAAAGAATATGCGGCCAGTACCTATCGCAATCGGCGGAATGCAGGCCGGAGAAACCGGCCTGTTGTCATTTTCACGCCATCTCCAGCAGGCTCGACATCCTTTTCAGATTGTACACCGCTGATTTGATCGTCAGGCCAAACTGCGCGCGTGCCAATCCGATGCTGCGGATCGTCTTGCCGCCCATCTGCGCCAGACTGGCAAATATGTGTTCAACCCGAGCCCGTGGGCTGGCGATACGTTTGTTGCGAGCCTTGTCCCGCTCGCCGATGGGCTTGCCGGCTTGTCCTTTGCGCTGAATATGCGGGCGCTATCCGTTGAGCTTGAGCCAGTGCTCGCGTGGCTTGTCGTGATAGCCACGATCAGCCCAGAAGTCACGGCTACTGTTCCCTCGATCCAGTACATCGACCAAGTGAAGTGTGTCGGCCTCGGCGGCATCGCTCACCCGCACGTTGCGGATCAGTTTGTGCCGGCGATCCACACTGACCGACAGCTTGTAGCCGAAGTACGACTTGCCATGCTTCTTCGTCCAGCGCGCCTCGACATCCTTTTGTCGGCGCTTGGCCGGCTCCCACTCGATGGGCGCTGCCCGCTGCTTCACGACTTCCTGCTCTTCAGCCGTGTTGTGCTGAATCGGGGCGCGAACGATGCTGGCATCGATGATCTGCCCTTCGCGTGCGTTGAAGCCATTGAGCTGCAGTTGGCGCTGCACTTCATCAAAAATCAGATGCTCGACCTTGGCCTGAACGAGCCGCTCACGAAAATTCCAGATCGTATTGCGATCCGGCACGCGTGCGGTGTTCTTCTGCCCGGCAAAGCGCTGAAAGCTCATGCGGTCGAGTAGTTGAAACTCCATCTGTTCGTCGGACAGGTTGAACAACTGCTGCAAGACCAGCAGGCGCGTCATGAGCTCTGTCGGGTACGGAGGCCTGCCACCTTTAGCGCGACTCGGGCGAGGAACCCAGCGGTCGATCTCCTCAGCCATGAGGCGGAAGTCGACATGCTTGTTCAGCAGGGCCAGCGGATCGCCCAAGCTGTCGAGTTTCGCTTCACGTTCCTGGTCGGCAAATAGGCTTAGCATGGGCTAGCTGTCCTGGGGGGCGGGGGCTCAGATTTTAATGGGAACAGCCGGTTTTTGGAGGTTCCCTGGGGCCGAGCGCAACTACGAAGGTGGCTTCATATCCGAACTAACTGGGATCGATGGCGTGGCAGTGCGCGGCAGGCATATCGCACTGCCCGGCTATAGCTCAGGTGGGCCAACACTCGAGGCGTTCATCTATAATCGGGCCACCAGGAATATGCCGCTTTCGTTCTCCGACTCCGGAGTTGTGGCCATCGGCTTCGACACCCAGAGCATCGAAAAAACCGTATCCCGTATGACTGCAGCGGGAGGTGGCCAAATCAGCAGAACCGGCCAAACAGCCATTACCCAGGATCCGTACGGCAACCTCATACAGCTTCGTCAGGCAACCCCGTGACATTGCTTGGGATAGACCCTTTGGTGAGATCGTGATGGTTACAGATCAGGACAAGACAGCCATGGCCACCGGATCAGGCTCCGGTATCGGTAAGGCGGTGAACCAGCGCACGCCCTCGAAGAATGTCGCCAGAAAACAACACGCCGGCGACACCGCCCCACAGCGACCGGAGTCAATAACGAAGAAATGGCCTGAAATCCTCCAGGATGGTGCCCGCGGACAATCAAGAGGTGTCCCAGGACATTGCTAGGGGAAAGTAGCGAACCGACAATCCCCACACACATGCAATGGGCAACTGCTGCGCTGGCCGCTCTGGCACGGGCTTCGGCGAACGCCATACGGCCCCCTACATTGAGGCGATGCACACCTGAGCGCCTAACCAATCAGGCCAGGACAGAGCGGCTGCACGAGCAGCCAGCAACTGTGCATTCCCCCACTATCGTAATGCCACCTCAATTGCCCGGACGGGAAAGTCTGATCATCAGCAATCTGCACATGGGCCTCCCCCAGAGGTTCCGCATGGGGCACGTAGCCCATACCCTTCAGTAGCAGATCGCCGTAAGGAGACAGTGACAACATGGCTGTAGAAAAACAGAAGCTGGTCAAGACATTCATCGCCGCGGCCATTCTGGCCGGCGCGGCAGCCATTCTGTGGCTGGAATTTCGCCCGAGCGGGCTGGGCGAGGGCTTCGCCAGCGCCAACGGGCGTATCGAGGCCACAGAGGTGGATGTCGCCAGCAAGCTGGCCGGACGGCTTCTGGACATCCTCGTCGACGAGGGGGATTTCGTCGAATCCGGACAGACCCTGGCCCGCATGGACACCCTAGTGCTCGAAGCGCAGTTGAGCCAGGCGCAGGCTGGGGTGCGCAAGGCGCAGAACGCTATTCGCACCGCCAATTCCCAGGTGACGCTACGCATCAGCGAGAAGGCCACCGCCGAAGCGATAGTCCATCAGCGTCAGGCCGAACTGATCGCCGCCGAGAAGCGCCATCAGCGCACGGAAACGCTGGTGGCGCGCAACGCCATGGCCCGCCAGCAACTGGATGACGACCGCGCCGCCTACCACAGCGCCCAGGCGGCCCTCAGCGCGGCTCGATCCCAGGTTTTGTCAGCCCAGGCCGGTATCGAGTCCGCGCAATCGCAGGTCATCGAAGCCGAATCAGCCCTGGAAGCGGAGCAGGCCAACGTCGAGCACCTGCAAGCCGATATAGAGGACAGCCAGCTCAAGGCACCCCGCTCCGGCCGGGTGCAATACCGCATCAGCCAACCCGGCGAAGTGCTGGCTGCCGGCGGCAAGATCCTCAACCTGGTCGATCTCAACGACGTCTACATGAACGTTTTCCTGCCCGCCCAACAGGCCGGGCGCGTCGCCCTCGGTTCGGACGTGCGGCTGATCCTGGATGCCGCCCCACAGTTCGTGATCCCCGCCAAGGTCACCTTCGTCGCCAGCGTCGCGCAGTTCACGCCGAAGACTGTGGAAACCGCCAGCGAGCGTGAAAAACTGATGTTCCGGGTCAAGGCGCGTATCAATCCGCAACTGCTCAAGGATCACCTCGAGCAAGTCAAGACCGGCGTGCCCGGCATGGCCTACCTGAAGCTCGACGACGCCGTCGAGTGGCCCGCAGAACTGCACATCCGGATCGAACCATGACGGCACACACAGCCACGGTGGCACGACTGCAAGGCGTTGGCCTGCATTACGGCGCGACGACCGCGGTGGATGACGTCACCCTCGACATCCCCGCCAATCGCATGATCGGCCTGATCGGCCCGGATGGGGTTGGCAAGTCCAGCCTGCTGGCACTGATTGCCGGTGCGCGGCGGATGCAGGACGGCGCGATCCAGGTGCTTGACGGCGACATGGCCGAGCCGGCCCATCGCCGCAAGGTCTGCCCACGCATCGCCTACATGCCCCAGGGGCTGGGCAAGAACCTCTACCCCACGCTGACCGTGTTCGAAAATCTCGATTTCTTCGGCCGTCTGTTCGGCCAGGATGCCGAGGAACGCAAGGCGCGGATCGCTGACCTGACTCGCAGCACGGGGCTGGCGCCCTTCACCGAGCGCCCGGCCGGCAAGCTCTCCGGCGGCATGAAGCAAAAACTGGGACTGTGCTGCGCATTGATCCACGACCCCGACCTGCTGATCCTCGACGAGCCCACCACTGGCGTCGATCCGCTGGCACGCAGCCAGTTCTGGGATCTGATCGAACGCATCCGCCAGCGCCGCCCAGGCATGAGCGTGATCGTCGCCACCGCCTATATGGACGAGGCGCAGAACTTCGACTGGCTGGTGGCCATGGACGACGGCAAGGTGCTGGCCACCGGCACACCACAGGAACTGCTGGGGCGCACCGGCAGCGACAGCCTGGAGGAGGCCTTCATCGCCCTGCTGCCGGAAGAGAAGCGCCGCGGCCACCATGCACTGGTCATCCCGCCACGCCAGGTCGCCAGTGACAAGGACGCGATCGCCATCGAGGCACGCGGCCTGACCTGCCGCTTTGGCGATTTCGTCGCCGTCGACCATGTGGATTTCCGCATCGAGCGCGGAGAGATCTTCGGTTTCCTAGGCTCCAATGGCTGTGGCAAATCCACCACTATGAAGATGCTCACCGGCCTGCAACCAGCCAGCGAGGGCTCTTGCGCGCTGTTCGGCCAGCCGGTCGACTCCCGCGACATAGATACCCGCCGACGGGTCGGCTACATGTCGCAGGCGTTCTCGCTGTACAGCGAACTGACGGTGCAGCAGAACCTCGAGATGCATGCTCGTCTGTTCCATGTCCCTGAACGGCAACGCCGAGGCCGCGTCCAGGAAATGCTTGAACACTTCGATCTGCTGGGCGTCGCCGAACAGTTGCCGACCGACCTGCCTCTGGGCGTGCGCCAGCGTCTGTCGCTGGCGGTAGCGGTGATACACAAACCGGAAATTCTGATTCTCGACGAACCCACCTCGGGGGTCGACCCGATCGCCCGCGACGGCTTCTGGGCGCTGCTGGTAAAACTGTCGCGCGAAGATGGCGTGACCATCTTCATCTCCACCCACTTCATGAACGAGGCGCTGCGTTGCGACCGGATGTCAATGATGCACGCCGGTCGGGTGCTGGACAGCGACACGCCGCAGGCACTGATGGAAAAGCGTGGTCTGCCGACGCTGGAGCAGACCTTTATCGCCTACCTGCAGGACGCCGCCGAAGACGCCCAGGCCGAACCGGACACTCCGCCCCCCGCGCCGGCGGCCGGATCCGGAACCAACCACCAGGCACGCTTCAGCCTGCGTCGCCTGTACAGCTACGCCCAGCGCGAATCCATGGAGCTGCGCCGCGACCCGATCCGCGCCACCCTGGCACTGGTCGGCACGGTGTTGCTGATGTTCATCATGGGTTATGGCATCAGCATGGATGTGGAAGACCTGAGCTATGCAGTGCTTGATCGCGACCAGACCACCACCAGCGCAGCCTATACCGAGAACATCGCGGGCTCGCGCTATTTCGTGGAAAAGGTGCCATTGCGCGATTACGACGAACTCGACCAGCGCATGCGCACCGGCGATATCAGCCTGGCGGTGGAAATCCCCCCGGGCTTCGGCCGTGACCTCAAGCGCGGCGACGCGCCTCAGATCGGCTTCTGGGTCGATGCAGCCATGCCGACCCGCGCCAACACGATCAAAGGCTACGTGCAGGGGATTCACCAGAGCTACCTGCAGGAGCTCGCCCAGCAGACCACGGGCAATATGGCGAGTGCACCGTACGAGGTCGCCCTGCGTTACCGCTACAACCCTGACGTGAAGAGCCTACCGGCCATGGTGCCGGCGGTCATCCCGATCCTGCTGATGCTGATCCCGGCGATGCTAACCGCACTCGGCGTGGTGCGCGAGAAGGAGCTCGGCTCGATCACCAATTTCTACGTCACGCCGGTCACTCGCGTGGAATTCCTGCTCGGCAAACAGCTGCCCTACATCGCCTTGGGCATGGTCAACTTCTTCATGCTGGTGGCCCTCTCAGTGCTGGTATTCGATGTACCAGTCAAGGGCAGCATGCTATCGCTGACCATCGGCGCGTTGCTCTATGTGATTTGCGCCACTGGCCTGGGCCTGTTGATCTCGGCGGCCCTCAACAGTCAGATCGCCGCCATCTTCGGAACCGCCATCGCCACCCTGGTACCCGCCACCCAGTTCTCGGGGCTGACCCACCCGGTATCGGCCATGGAAGGAGCCAGCGCCCTGATCGGTAACATCTATCCGACCAGCCATTTCCTGACCATCAGCCGTGGCGTGTTCTCCAAAGCTCTCGGCCTTCCCGATCTGTACAGCTATTTCATCCCTCTGCTGCTGACCATCCCCGTGCTGACCCTACTCAGCATCGCCGGCCTGAAGAAGCAGGAGAAGTGAACATGCGCAAACTGGGCAACATCCTGCAACTGGGGATCAAGGAACTGCGCAGCCTGTGCCGCGACCCAGCCATGCTCCTGCTGATCGCCTATTCCTTCACCCTGAGCATCTACTCCCAAGCCACCAGTATTCCGGAAACGCCCTTCCACGCCACCATAGCTGTGGTCGACGAAGATCGCTCCCAGGTGACCAACCGCATCATCGGCGCCTTTCAGCAACCCTACTTCCTCACACCACGCTACATCAGCATCAGCGAGATGGACGATGGCATGGACACCGGGCTCTATACCTTCACTCTGAACATACCGCCAAACTTCCAACGGGATCTGCTCGCAGGGCGCAAGCCGGTCATTCAATTGAACGTCGACGCCACCCAGATCAGCCAAGCCTTCAGTGGTGCCGGGCACATCCAGCAGATCATCGGCGACGAGGTCGGCGAGTTCCTCAACCGTTACCGAGGCGTCAGCAGCCCCCCCGTGGAATCTGTCGTGCACATGGCCTACAACCCGAACCTGGTGCAGTCCTGGTTCGGCTCCATCAACGCCATCATCAGCCAGATAACCATGCTGTCGATCATCCTCACCGGCGCCGCACTGATCCGCGAACGTGAGCATGGCACCATCGAACACCTGCTGGTGATGCCGGTCACGGCCTTTGAAATCATGTCTGCAAAGGTCTGGTCGATGGGCATCGTGGTACTGCTGGCGACCACTCTCTCCCTGCGTTTCATCATACAAGGCTGGTTGGCGGTGCCGATCCCGGGCTCCACCCTGCTATTTCTCTGCGGAGTCGCCCTGCACCTGTTCGCCACCACCTCGATGGGTATCTTCCTCGGTACCCTGGCCCGGTCAATGCCGCAACTCGGCCTGCTGATCATCCTCGTGCTGCTGCCACTGCAAATCCTCTCGGGCGGTATGACACCGCGCGAAAGCATGCCAGAAGCGGTGCAACACATCATGCTGATCGCCCCCACCACGCACTTCGTCGAACTGGCCCAGTCCATCCTGTTCCGCGGAGCCGGCACCTCCGTGGTTTGGCCGCAATTGCTGGCCCTGGCAGTGATCGGTACGGCGTTCTTCCTCGGCGCGCTGTCTCGATTGCGCAAATCGCTACGTTAGTAGCACCCCCTCCCTGCAACCTTGCCCTGAACGGAGCATCGACATGAAAAAAACCTTCCTAACAAGCGTATTCCTGACTCTCGGCCTACTGGCCGGCTGCTCGACGCCGTCGCTGATCGTGCTCAACGACGGCCGGGAAATCCAAACCCTAGACACCCCTGATTACGACGCCAAGAGCGGTTTCTACGAATTTGAGCAACTGGATGGCAAACGCCAGCGCCTGAACAAGGATCAGGTGCGTACCATCCAGGAGCTGTAACCCGAGCGAACCTCGCGGCAGGGCCGAAGCCCCGCCGGCGAGGTGATATTTCGCATCGCTCCCCATTAGAATCGCCATCCACCCTTGCCTTGAGAATCTTCGTGCTCCGCTCCTTCCTGTACCCATCACGTGCCTGGCTGTTCATCTTCTCGGCGCTTTTCCTCTACGGCTGCGCCGGCGTCAAGGTCAACGCAATCAAGAACGACGACTACCTGACGTTGCGCCGTGGCGACGTGCTCACCACCGGTAGCCTCAGCGCATCCGCTCGCACCACCCTGCAGGTCGTGGGCATTGCCGAGAAGGATTGCCGCAAGGATCTGCCCGAGTGCCGTAGTCAACTCGCCGACAACACAGGCCTCGCCGACGAGAATCGCTTGTCGGCCCTGGCCGAGCTGTGGCTGCTCGAAGCCATGCGCAGCAAGGGTCTGCATGGACAGGAGGCACGCGTCGACGCTTATCTGGAAAGCGCCCGGCACGCCTATGCCTATCTTTTCTTTACCCCCCGCAACACTGGCCAGCGTGCCCTGGAGGATCGCCAGACCCAGGTGCGCGACTACTACAATTTCGCGGTACAGGAAGCCTTGACCCTGTTGTTCGAGCTGTATCGTGGCAAACCTCCACAGCGCGAAACGGCCGATGAGCAATTCCACCTGCGCCTGGCACACTGGAACATCAGCGGCACCATGCAGGAAGTCAGGCTGGCCGAAGGCCGGCAGCTTCCTCAGGAACTGATCCCCGCCGCCTCCCTCTCCTTCGCAGGTCTGCGCAACCAGTATCGGCGCGACGGGCTCGGCGCCGAACTGGTCGCCGTCACCCGCAAGCGCGTGGTCACCAGCCAGAGCGACCGGTTGCCCTGGAGCGAGACGCCCTTCCCCGCCATCAGTGCGGTGATTCGCTTTCCGGGCAGCACCCTCGCAGAGGTGCTGGCGACCCGCACGGCCGATATCAGCGGCTACGATCCCTATCGCACCACCCACTTCGAGGTGGCAGGCCAGTCGGTTCCACTCGCGGCCAATTTCACCTCCGGATACGGCCTGTGGCTGGCCCGTTCCGGCTTCGCCCGCCAGTCCCTGCTGACCCTGGTCGGTCGCGGCGAAGTGCTGGAAGCACCGCACCTCTATCTGCTGCAACCCTACGACCCCGAGCGCCGCATCATCATCATGCTGCACGGCCTGGCCAGCAGCCCCGAAGCCTGGATCAACGTCGCCAACGAAGTGCTCGGCGACGAGGCGCTACGCAACAACTACCAGATCTGGCAGATCTACTACCCGACCAACCTGCCGATCGCCTTCAACAACAAGGCAATCCGCGAAACCATCGAGCAAACCCTCAGGCATTTCGATCCACAGGGCAACGCCGCGGCCAGCCGCGACATCGTACTGGTCGGCCACAGCATGGGCGGTGTGCTGTCGCGCCTGCTGGTTTCCTCCTCGCAAGACCAACTGTGGTCGTCGCTCACGGCGCAATACGACATGAGTGGCAAGAGGCAGGAACGGGCCCGCGCGAAACTGGGCCCCTACCTGGATTTCGAGCCACTGCCCCAGGTCAGCCGGGCCGTCTTCGCCGCGGCACCGCACCGTGGCACACCCTTCGCGGAAAACCGCCTGTCGCGCTGGGCCGCCGGCCTGGTCAAGCTGCCGGTCTCGGTACTCGGCCGCTTCAGCGAGCTCGCCCAGGTACTGGTCGACCCCAACTCGGCGGCACCCGTGACGTTGACCCGAGGCCTCAATAGCATCGACAACCTCAGCGCCAACGACCCCTTCGTCAGGGCCGCGGCCGAATTGCCGATCTCGCCCCAGGTGCGTTATCACAGCATCATCGGCAACCATACGCCCGAATTGTTGCTGGCAAGCACCAGTGATGGTGTGGTGCCCTATACCAGTGCCCATCTGGAGGGTGCACAGTCGGAGAAGATCATCCCTTCGTGGCACAGCGTCCAGGAAACGCCGGAAGCAATCATCGAAATACGCCGCATCCTCCACCAGCACCTGAGCGAAGAGGATACGCGATGAAACGCCCGCATCTCATGCTGCGGCTGTTGACGCGCCTGCTCCTAACCCTGCTCATCCCGCTGACGACCAGTTGGGGCGCCCTCGCCCTGGATTACCGGCTGAACTGGCCTCCTTTGGCGGGGTACGCCCTGGTCGCACTCTGGTGCCTGCTCGGCGTCCTCACCCTTGTCCTGCTGTGGCGGCGGCCACCACTGTGGGCGCTGTCCATCCACCTGCTGGCATTCGCCGTGCTGCTGGCCTGGTGGCACAGCCTGCAACCGTCCAACCAACGCGCCTGGGCCGACGACGTGGCACGCATGACCCAAGGCCGGGTGGTCGACGAACAGCTGCTGCTGGACAACGTGCGCAACTTCGACTGGCGCAGCGATGAGGACTACGACATCGCCTGGGAAAGCCGTTCCTACGACCTGCGGCAACTGGCCTCGGTCGACCTGCTGACCTCCTACTGGGGCATGCCGGCCATCGCCCATATCCTGGTGTCCTTCGGCTTCGAGGACGGCCGGTACCTGGTCTTCACCGTGGAGACCCGCAAGGAAAAGGGCGAGCGCTACTCGGAGCTGGGCGGCTTCTTTAAGGAATTCGAACTCAGCATCGTCGCCACCGACGAGCGCGACGCCGTGCGGGTGCGTACCAACGTGCGCGACGAGGACGTCTACCTGTACCGCATCGACATGCCCAGGCCGGTCATGCGCGAACTCCTGCTTTCCTATGTCGAGCAGGCCAACACCCTGGTCGAACGGCCACGCTTCTACAACACCCTGACCGCCAACTGCACGACCATCGTCTTCGACATGGTGCAGAGCATCATCGGCGGCCTGCCCGTCGATCACCGCCTGCTGCTGACCGGCTACCTGCCAGGCTACGTGCAGGATATCGGCGGCCTGCAACAGGGCTACAGCCTGGACGCACTACGCAATCGGGGGCGAATCACCGGACGCGCCCGCCAGGCGGACGAGGCGGCGGACTTTTCCAGACAGATCCGCCAAGGCGTACCGGGCTGGGCAGTGGAAACAAAGACCAACAACGATGAACGACCGGGGAGAGAGGAATGAACGAACTCGAAGTGATGATCGCGCTGATAGTGGCAGGCTTCCTCTTGCTAACGATCGGTTTCGCCAAGCGTGACCACGATTTGGGAATCTATACCATGGTGCTAGGCATCCTGCTGATGTTTTGCACCATAGGCTACAAGCTCTATCTGGAACTTGGGATGTAAGAGCCTGTTTACGATCTTTCGAGTAGTAGGACGAGAAAGGCCAAAAGGCCAAGTGGATGAACTGCAAGCTGGTGTTGAATTTGTGCCCGCAGTTTTTCCACAACCGCCGACACTTTTCTGGACAAGCAAAGCTGCGCTCCACTGCTTGAAGTAGCGAGACACCGTTTGCCAGCGCGGAAAGTCACTAGGAATCAGGCGCCACTGGCAGCCTGTCTTCAAGAGATACAACACGGCGCACCAAATCTCGTAGAGATCCACGCTTCGGGGTTTGGTGCGCTTGCGTATGCTTTTCAATAAGGCTTGGCCTTATTCAAACTGCTCACGACTCACGTTGCTCGGGTAGCGATGCTTTCTCATCGTAAGCGTACGCCGAACTCACCTTGCGTGATTCAGGCAGGCGCCCACTGATGCGGCAGCAGTTGGCCGACCTCACTCGCCCGTTGCGTCGGCAGGCGTGTCAGCACGTCCTTGAGATAGGCATACGGATCATGCCCGTTCATTCGGGACGACTGGATAAGGCTCATGATCGCCGCCGCGCGTTTGCCGCTGCGTAGCGATCCTGCAAACAACCAGTTCGAGCGCCCCAGTGCCCAGGGCCGGATCTGGTTCTCGACCTGGTTATTGTCAATGGGCACAGCACCATCCTCGACATAGCGAGTCAGTGCCTGCCAGCGTTTAAGGCTGTAATCCAAGGCTTTCGCCGTGGCCGATCCGTTGGGCACAAGATCACGCTGGGCCAGCATCCAGTCAGCCGTGTATCGAGGATCGGTGAAGCCTTTTCCTGTCGTATTCGCCAGCGTTCTTCATCGCTCATGTCCCGTGCTTGCCGTTCGATTTCGTACAAGCTGCCCATCGCGTGCAGTGCTTGTTCGGCCAACTGGCTTTTGTTTGCAGCGTGCAGATCGAAGAACTTGCGGCGGGCGTGGGCCATGCAGCCAATTTCGGTAATGCCTTGCTCGAAGCTGGCCTTGTAGCCAGCGAAGTCGTCGCAGACCAGCTTGCCATTCCACTGGCCAAGAAAATTGCGCGCATGCTCGCCGGCACGGCTGGGATTGAAGTCGTACACCACGGCCTTCAGATCGGCGAAGGGGGTGGTGCTGTAGGCCCAGACGTAAGCCCGATGGGTTTTCTTCTCGCCTGGGGTGAGCATTTGCACCGGGTTTTCGTCAGCGTGGATCACGCGTTGGGCCAGCACGGCTTCACGCAGGGCATCGACTAGCGGCTGGAGCTGCACGCCGGTTTGTCCGACCCACTGCGCCAGTGTCGAGCGAGCGATGGCCAGGCCGGCACGGCCAAAGATTTTCTCTTGCCGATATAGCGGCAAGTGGTCGGCGAATTTGGCCACCATCACGTGAGCCAGAAGGCCGGCGGTGGGGATGCCCTTGTCGATCACCTGGGCCGGCACGGGGGCCTGGATCAGTGTTTCGCACTGGCGACAGGCCCATTTCCCACGCACATGCTGTTCGACGGTGAACACGCCCGGCGTGTAATCCAGCTTTTCGCTGATGTCTTCACCGATGCGTTGCAGCTGGCAGCCGCAGGCGCATTGGGTGTTCTCCGGTTCGTGGCGGATCACGGTGCGCGGAAATTGTGCCGGCAGCGGTGTGCGCTTGGGCTGTTGGCGGGGTTCGGCTGGAGCAACCGGGGGATTGACGGCTTTCAGCTCCGCCTCGATGGCGGCGATGTCAGTGTCGAGCAGGTCGTCCAGCAAGCTGCCCTGGTCAGGGCTCAGTTGCTCGCTACGCTTAGCAAACTTGTGCCGTTTGTACCAAGCGATTTCGTGTGTGAGCTGCTCAATGATGGTTTGATCACGGTGGATTTTCTTGCCCATCACGTCGACCTGCGTCAGCAACTGCGCGGCCAGTGTGCGCAGTTGCTCAGCTGTCAGTTGGTCGAGATTGGGCGAGGAGTTCATGCTGCTGATTGTGCCAGAGCAGACGCTCTGCGCAGATACACCGTTGGGCTAATGGCCGGTGCTACAGCACTGTGATCGCGCCGCCCGCACCGACCCGCTGCCAGGGCACCCCCAGTACCAACGCCTGAAGTTGCTCTGCGTCGAGTTCAACTTCCGAGCCGTGGCGGATGCCTGGCCAGTGAAACTTGCCTTGGTTCAATCGCCGCGCGGCCAGCCAGATACCCACGCCGTCATGCACCAGGACTTTCATGCGGTTGGCGCGGCGATTTGCGAAGAGATAGGCACAGTGCGGCTTCGCCGCACCGAACACCGCAATCACACGGGCCAACGCGGTCTCGGTGCCGGCGCGCATGTCCATCGGTTCGGTGGCGAGCCAGATACTATCGATACGGATCACTGGGCGAGCCCCCGGACAAAGCGGACGCATCCTTCAGGATCGGAGGCTGGCCATTTCACTGTGATCGATTGCTCGCCCAGCGGTAGCTCGATAATCACAGCTGGTTCAACTGGTCGTTTTGGCGTAACTCTCGCAGGAACGAACGCCGGCAACGCCGCTGGCAGTTGATCTCGATAAAGCGGTAGCCACTTGCGAATGACGTTGGCATTGATGCCGTGGCGGATGGCAACGCTGGAAACGGTCGCACCGGGTTGCAGGCACTCCTGAACAACCTGGGCCTTGAACGGTTTGGGGTAAGAGCTTCGTTGGCGCATGGAAATCCCGGCGATAAGGGCTATCGCGTCCGCTTAAAAATACGCGGACACCATCGTCCTTAATGCTGGAGTTCGGAAGGTGACTTGGCCGGACGCTTACTGTGGCTCAGCGCAACGCTGGCAATCGAGGCCCCGGGCTGGGCGCACTCTTGAATGATCTGGGCCTTGAAGGATTTGGAGTAGGAACGGCGTTGTGGCTGCATGAAAGACCCGCTTAAAAGGCTAGAAATGGTGTCTACTTAAATCAGGTGGACACCATCGCCTTTGGCGTCGGGACCAGGAAGGTGTGTTGGCCGGACGGATACACTAGAACTGAAAATCCTAAGCTCCACGCAGGCATAAAAATGCCGGTCATTTGACCGGCCTCTTTCTATCTCGCTGCAGCGGCGCTGGTTATCCAGTCGTCAACCTCATGCTGAAGCCAGCGGCTTGCTCGGCCTATCTTCACCTGCCTCGGGAAGTCACCCTCTCGGATACGGCAGTAGATAGTTTTACGACTCAATCCGACTTTGCGGCTAACCGCATTGAAGTCCAGAAGGATCATTGTTGGCGCTGATGCCGAATTGACCCAGTTACCGAGATGGCACTGCCCCGTCCGATTTCTTGCGACCCATTGTCTGTGCTTGATTCTTGCCACTCAAAGGTAGGTCAGTCTTGCGTCGGCACGTGGATCTATTCGGCACCAGCGCCTACAAGCCGTCACCCCTTCCGGCCCAATAGCATTTACAGCCTTCTTCTCTACCGCGAACCGCTCTGCCCACATCTCGTATAAATCCTCATGAATGCGAGGATTATGTTGCAGATCAGCACGAAGCATATAAAATCCTTACGAACATGCGGAATTTTATCCTATGGCCTTACACCAGCCATAAAACCGCTCACTTGTGAGGATTTATGAAATTCGACATTGAGTCCCCTGCCGACCTCGGCGAAATCATCCGCGCCAGCCGAAAGGCCATGCGCATGCGCCAGGACGATGCGGCGGGCAGCATCGGCGTAAGCGAAAACTTTCTCGGCAAGGTCGAGCGCGGCGGCGAGACCGTGCAATGGGGAAAACTCTTCCAGGTGATTCAGGAGCTGGGCCTGACCGTCTCGGTAGAGGTGCCGGAACCGTATGCCCAGGACACCCAAGCCACCCTCGCCAAACGCCGCGAGCAGCAGGCGGCACCGTCCGCTACGGCGCAAGTGAAGTCGCCCCAAGGTGAACGCACATGACCCCGCGCACCCTGAACGTCTGGATCAACGACGCACTTGTGGGCTACATCCGCGAGCAGAATGGGCTGTGGGCGTTCGGTTATGCTCCTGCGTGGCTGGCCAGTAACAGTGCCTTCGCGGTGTGCCCGGGCTTGCCCCTGCAACCCGAGGAACACCTCGACGGCGCCTCCCACCGTCCGGTACAGTGGTATTTCGACAACCTCCTACCGGAAGAGGGGCAACGCGCCCTCCTCGCCAAAGCCTCGGCTGCCAACGTAGAAGATGCCTTTGCCTTGCTGCAGGTATACGGGGCCGAGTCCGCCGGTTCACTCACCTTGCTACCGCCCGATACCCGCCCCGCCAACGGCAGCGAAAAACCTCTGCCCTACGAGGAGCTGTCCCAGCGTATCCAGCAGATGCCGCAGGTACCGCTGGCCTATCGCTCGGCAAAAAAGATGTCGCTGGCCGGAGCGCAGCACAAGATGGCGGTCATCTACCGGAACGGCACCTTGTTCGACCCGGAGGGCTCCAGTCCCTCGACGCACATTCTGAAACCCGATCACCCGGACCGGGCCTGGGCCCACTCCGTCATCAACGAATGGTTCGTGATGACCCTAGCCAAACGTGTCGGTCTGGCTGTGCCCGAAGTGACGCGCCTGTATGTCCCGGAACCGGTCTATCTGGTGGCGCGCTTTGACCGCACCCACGATGCCGGGCACTGGCAACGCCAGCACTGCCTGGATACCTGCCAGTTGCTGGGGCTGTCACGGGAGTTCAAGTACAGCGCCGGCAGTGTCACCCGACTGGCCGAGGTGGCCGCACTCTGCGCCCCGGCGGCGGTAGCCCGCTTGGCCCTGTTCGAGTGGCTGGTGTTCAACGTACTGGTCGGCAACGAAGACGCGCACCTGAAAAACCTCAGTTTCCTGACCTACGGTGCCAAAGTCCGCCTGGCACCGTTCTACGACCTGCTGTGCATGTCGGTCTACGGCACCCGCGCGTTCGACAAAGACACCTGGCCACAGGCCGTCACCCTGGCCTGGCCCATCGAGGGCGAAGCGCATCTGAACCAGGTGACCCCGGCCTTGCTGCTGGCCGCTGCCGAGGTGATGGGCATCAAACCCGGAACAGCCCGCACAGCGATCACTCGCTTGGTGAGTAAAGTTTCGACACAGGCAAAGCAGTTGTTGGCAGAAGTGGCGCAGGAAAACAGCGTACTGACCGCACAGCGCCCGACACTGAAAGCGACACTGGCCGGAGAGATGCGCTTGCTGCGCGCCATCGTCAGCATTGTGATCGCGGAGATGACCCGCCAGCTCGGACCGATTGACGCGCGCTAGCCCCCTCCTCAGCGCCATCGCCGTCTGGGCCCGGGATCAGCACGCCCGGGCCCAGAGGCCAATCTCACGCATCGCCCTCCTCGTCTGGCACCTGGGCCTCCATACGCCGCCCGTAGAACTCAACCCAATCCACGTCACCAAACTCCTTCTGCAGCAACCCCTTCAGATAGGTATGCCACCCTTGGAGAGCCACTGCCTTTTCTTCAAAGTAGGCATAGCGGTCATAGATCGCATCCACCGACAAATCTGTGTGGTTGAGGATGCGACTGCGCACCTCCTTACCCAAGCCATGCTTGGACATGTGCGTGGTCGCCGTGCGACGCAAGTCATGCACGGTTGGACGCGGATAGCCATCGGCAACTCGCAGCAGACCCTCTTCTTCGACGCGATCTGAATCCTTCACATAGTCATCGTAGAAACGGCGCATCGCGCGATTGAGCGAAGGCTGCGTCTGCGGCTTAGCAGGCCACCGTCCAGGAAACACATACTGCCCAGGACTGGGCAACGTTTTGCTGTCAGCCCAACGCGCAGGGTCTGCCGCCATCACTTTCTGAATCTGCCGCTCACGCAGGTAATTCAGAATGTTCAACACATCGTCCGAGAGCGGAATGGCAATGGGGTTGTTGTTCTTCTCGAACTTGCCACTGCGATCCCAGATCCGGTCATCGAGGTCAAAGTCGACCCAGCGCATGGCCACGATGCGCCCCGAGCGCTGCGCCAGCATCAGACTCAGCAACAGAGCAAAGCGCGTGTTTTGAGTCAGCGAGGCTCCGGCCAACTGGTGCAGAAACCACACCAGTTCGTGCCGATTGAGACTGCGTTCGCGCGGCGTTTCCTTGGCCACCTTCTTGATCTGCACCAGAGGTGTGGCATCGAGAATCTCGCGTTCGACGCAGAAGTTGAACATTTTGCGGATCACGGCCAGCAGACGGTTGGCCTGCACCGGGGCGGTCTTGGCCTTGTCATCGAGCAACGCCACCACCTGTTTGCGCCTGACATCACCGATTTTGGCCCTGCCCAGGTGGGGTACAAACTCAGTGCGCAGCATGCGCTCATCCTCACGCCACGACTTCTTGTTGGCCCGGGCCCAGTCCAGATAGCTTTCAACGGCCTCCTCAAAAGTCGGGCTCGTACGGTACTCGACCAACTCGACAATCTTCTTCTGCCCGGGATCGATCCCCTGCTTGAGCAGTTCAGCGGCCTGCGCCGCCTTGGCGCGGGCCTCGGCGAGTGACAAATCGGGGTAATTGCCCAGCGTCAGGCGCCGCGGATGGTTATGAAAGCTGTACAGGAAGATGAAACTTTTGCATGTCTTGTTGACCCGCACACCAAAAGTACCGTGCCCTGGCATGGGGGGATCGAGGTATTCTACACGGCCTTTTTGCGGGTCAAATTTAAGCCGTTTGAGGGTGTGCTCATTCATGGCGACGCGCGTGTTCATACCGAAATCCTGACCGTTTTTGGGGTAGGGTTGGGGTAGGGATTATAGTCCTTGGGGTAGGGTTGGGGTAGGGATTTGACTACTTATTGAACAGCGCGTATATTCACCCACGAAAGCCAGTAATTACGCTAATCCCTAGCTAATTCAGGCATTTAAAAGAACTCTTGCATGGAAATATTTTCCACGCAGGCTGTTGATAAAAGGCGTGTAATACTGACTTGTAATCAGTAGGTCCCGGGTTCGACTCCTGGTGCCGGCACCATCTAATATCAGGGCCTGCTTTCATGCAGGCCTTTTTTGTTTTTGCTCCTGCCCACATCCGTCGCTTGTTCATTGCACTTACCGCACTCGGCTCGTGGGTATGGCGAAAGGTTACATAGCGAGGTTATGAGCAGATGCGCATTCTTGTTACCGGCGGCGCCGGCTTCATCGGTTCGGCGCTGATTCGCCATCTGATCCAAAGTACCGAGCATGACGTACTCAACCTCGACAAGTTGACCTACGCCGGCAACCTGGAATCGCTTGCCCCCGTTGATGACAACCCGCGTTACCGTTTCGTCCAGGCGGATATCGCCGACAGCCCTGCGGTCGCGCAGACGCTGGCCGACTTCCAGCCCGACGCCATCATGCACCTGGCTGCCGAGTCTCATGTCGACCGCTCCATCGATGGCCCTGCGGCCTTTATCCAGACCAATATCGTCGGCACCTACAGCCTGCTGGAAAGCACCCGCGCCTATTGGCTTGACCTGAGCGCAGAACGCAAAGCGGCGTTTCGCTTTCATCACATTTCCACCGACGAGGTGTATGGCGACCTGCACGGTGTCGATGACCTCTTCACCGAAACCACTCCCTACGCGCCCAGCTCGCCTTATTCGGCGAGCAAGGCGGCGTCCGACCATCTGGTGCGCGCCTGGCAGCGCACCTATGGCCTGCCGGTGCTGATCACCAACTGTTCGAACAACTACGGCCCCTATCATTTCCCCGAAAAACTGATCCCGCTGATGATCCTCAACGCGCTGGCTGGCAAACCACTGCCGGTGTATGGCAACGGTCAGCAGGTGCGCGACTGGCTGTATGTGGAAGACCACGCGCGCGCCCTGCTCAAGGTGGTCAGCGAAGGTCAGGTCGGCGAGACCTACAACATCGGCGGCCATAATGAACAGAAGAACCTGGATGTGGTACGCGCCATCTGCGCGCTGCTGGAGGAGCTGGCACCACAGAAGCCGGCCGGTATCGAGCGCTATGAAGACCTCATCACCTACGTGCAGGATCGCCCTGGCCATGACCTGCGCTACGCCATCGACGCCAGCAAGATAGAGCGCGAGTTGGGCTGGGTACCGCAGGAAACCTTCGAAACCGGCCTGCGCAAGACCGTGCAGTGGTATCTGGATAACCTCGAATGGTGCCGCCGCGTGCAGGATGGCAGTTATCAGGGCCAGCGACTCGGCGCACTCTAGAGCTCAAGACGTAGGGCGGGTGCAACCCGCCAGCCAGGCAGCGGCGGGTTGCACCCGCCCTACGCATCGACAAGGAACACAGAACACATGAAAGGCATCATCCTCGCCGGTGGCTCCGGCACTCGCCTGCACCCCATCACCCTCGGTGTGTCCAAGCAACTGCTGCCGATTTATGACAAGCCGATGATCTACTATCCGCTGTCGGTGCTGATGCTGGCCGGCATTCGCGAGATTCTGATCATCTCCACCCCCGAAGATTTGCCCAACTTCCGCAAGATGCTTGGTGACGGCAGCCAGTTCGGCATCGAACTGCAGTATGCCGAGCAACCTTCTCCCGACGGCCTGGCGCAGGCCTTCCTGATCGGCGAGTCGTTCATCGACAACGACTCGGTGTGCCTGATTCTCGGCGACAACATCTTCCATGGTCAGCACTTCACCGAGAAGCTGCTGCGCGCGGCCACCCACAATAGCGGTGCCACGGTCTTCGGCTACTGGGTCAGCGACCCGGAGCGTTTCGGCGTGGTCGAGTTCGACGCCGCCGGCAATGCGCTGTCGATCGAGGAAAAGCCGGCAAAACCCAAGTCCAGCTTTGCCGTGACCGGCCTGTATTTCTACGACAATGATGTGGTGCAGATCGCCAAGGCGGTCAAACCCTCGCCACGCGGCGAGCTGGAAATCACCGATGTGAACAACGCCTATCTGGCCCGTGGCGACCTGCGCGTTGAGCGCTTCGGCCGCGGTTTCGCCTGGCTAGACACCGGAACCCACGACAGCCTGCTCGATGCCTCGCACTACGTGCAGACCGTGGAAAAGCGCCAGGGCCTGAAGGTCGCCTGCCTCGAAGAAATCGCCTACCAGCAGGGCTGGATCGACCGCGACAAACTGCTCGCGTGCGCCAAGGCGCTGGGCAAGACCGGCTACGGTCAGTACCTGTACAAGCTTGCCGAGGAACTCCCATGAAGGTGATTACCACTGCATTGCCGGAAGTGCTGATTCTCGAACCCCAGGTATTCGGTGACGAACGCGGCTTCTTCTACGAGAGTTTCAACGCACGGCGCTTTGCCGAAGCCACCGGGGTAACCCGCGAATTCGTCCAGGACAACCATTCGCGCTCCGCGCGCGGCGTGCTGCGCGGCCTGCACTATCAACTGCAGCAGGCCCAGGGCAAGCTGGTGCGCGTCAGTGCCGGCGAGGTCTATGACGTCGCGGTCGACGTACGCCGCAGCTCGGCGAATTTCGGCAAGTGGGTCGGCGTGCATCTGTCCGCCGAAAACAAACGCCAGCTGTGGGTGCCGGAAGGTTTCGCCCACGGCTTCCTGGTACTCAGCGAATACGCCGAATTCCTCTACAAGACCACCGACTACTACGCCCCCGCCCATGAGCGCTGCATCCGCTGGGACGACCCACAGTTGGCCATCGACTGGCCGCTCGAGGGCCTGTCGCCACAACTCTCGGCCAAGGACCAACAGGGCCTGAGCCTGACCGACGCCGAGACCTTCGCATGAAGATCCTGATCAGCGGCCACACCGGCCAGGTCGCTCGCGAACTGCAACTGGCCCTGCAGGAGCACGAACTGATCAGTCTCGGCAGGCAGGCATTCGACCTGTCGCGCCCGGATAGCCTGCGCGAAACCATTCTGCGCGAGCGGCCGGCGCTGGTGATCAATGCCGCCGCCTACACTGCCGTCGACCAGGCCGAGCAGGAACAAGAGCTGGCCTTCGCCATCAATGCCGAGGCGCCAGGCGTCATGGCCGATGCTTGTTTCGAGCTGGATATCCCGCTGATCCACTACTCCACCGACTACGTATTCGACGGCAGCAAGGCCACCCCCTACCGTGAGGCCGATACGCCACACCCGCTCGGCGTCTACGGTGCCAGCAAGGCGGCCGGCGAACAGGCGCTGCGCATCAGCGGCTGCGACCACCTGATCCTGCGCACCAGTTGGGTCTACTCGCAGCACGGGCGCAACTTCCTGCTGACCATGCAGCGCCTGCTGCAGGAGCGCGAAGAGCTCAGCGTGGTCGACGACCAGATCGGCGCGCCGACCTGGGCCGGCAGCATCGCCAGCGCCACCGCCGAGCTGATCGACAAGTGGCAGCAGGGGCGCCATCACTGGGGCACCTACCACCTGACCTGTCAGGGCGAGACCAGTTGGTTCGGCTTCGCCAGCGCCATCGCCGAGCGCCTGCGTGCAGCCGGCAAACCCTGCGCCAGGCTACGTCCCATTCCCAGCAGCGAGTATCCGACACCGGCGCAGCGCCCACTCAATTCGCGTCTGGATGGCGAGCGCCTGGAGCAAGACTGGCAGGTTCGCCTGCCGGACTGGCGCACGGCACTGGATGCCTGCCTGCAGCGCATGAACTGAAGGCCCTGCGTTTCATCCGCGCGGCCGGCGCACATCACCGGCCGCACGCTTAACGTGCATAATGCGCCGATCATTTCTGCACGGTTTGCCATGAGCACGAACACCGCCACTCCCCGTCGCCTGCGCTGGCGCAGCCTCGTGCTGTTGGCGCTGCTGCTTGCGCCACTGCTGTGGCCCGTCCACTTCCTGGCCGAGCGCTACTACCGCGAAGTGCTGATCGAGCAGAACCGGCAAACCCTCGATCTGTATGTGGCCAACCTGCTCGGCACGCTACGCCGCTACGAGGTCCTGCCGCAGATTCTTGGCGATCTTCCAGGCCTGCGCGCCGCTCTGCAAGCCCCCGAAGACCCAGCCGCGCTGGACAACGCCAACCGCCTGCTCGCCCGCGTGAAGAGCCAGACCGGCGCCGACGTGATCTACCTGATGAATCCCCGTGGCGTCACCCTGGCAGCCTCCAACTGGGACAAACCCGACAGCTTCGTCGCCGGCAATTTCGCCTTTCGCCCGTATTTCCGCGAAGCATTGGCCGGGCGTCTGGGACGCTTCTTCGGCCTGGGCACAACGTCCGGCAAACGCGGTTACTACTTCGCCTATCCGGTGCGCGAGGACGACCACAATATCGGCGCACTGGTGGTCAAGGTCGACCTCGATCACACCGAAACCCTGTGGGGCAACACGCCTGAACAGTTGCTGGTGACCGATACCAACGGCGTGGTCATCCTCACCTCGCGCCCGGACTGGCGCTTTCACGCCAGCCGCCCGCTGGACCGCGTCGAGCAATCGGCCATCGCCGCCAACCAGCCCTACCCGACCCAGGCGCCGCCCCTGCTCGATATCGATCCCAACGCCTGGCTGACACAAAGCCGCGCTCTGGAAGAAACCGGCTGGACGGTGAGCATTCTCGCCCCACGCATCCTCCTCGACCGCCCCGTGCGCAGCGCCGTGGCCGTCGGGGCGGCCGCCCTGCTGGCGCTGCTGTTGTTGCTGGGCCTGCTGATCCTGCGTCGCCGTCATTACCTGGAACGCATTGCTCTGGACGCTCGCGCCAAGGCCGAACTGGAGCAGCGCGTCGCCGAACGCACGCAGGATCTGGAACTGCTCAACAGCCGCCTCAAGCAGGAAGTGCTCGAGCGTGAACAGGCTCAGCAGGAGCTGGTGCGCGCTCAGGACGAGCTGGTCCAGGCCGGCAAACTGTCAGCGCTCGGCACCATGAGTGCCAGCATCAGCCACGAACTCAACCAGCCGCTGGGGGCGATCCGCAGCTATGCGGAGAACGCCAGTACCCTGCTCGATCATCAGCGCAGCGACGATGCTCGCGCCAACCTCAAGTTGATCAGCGAGCTGACCGAGCGCATGGCCTCGATCATCACCCATTTGCGCGCCTTTGCCCGCCGCGACCGCCACGCGCCGGAGCGGGTTGCCCTGCAACCAGCGCTGGACGATGCTCTGGCGCTATTGGCCAAGCGCCGCCGGGCCATGGATGTAGAGCTGATTCGCGACCTGCCGGACGCCACCCTCTGGGTCCAGGCTGGCGAGACGCGGCTGCGTCAGGTGCTGGGCAATCTACTCGGCAATGCGCTCGATGCGCTGATCGATAAGGCGCCGCCACGGCGCATCTGGATCAGCATCGAGCATCAAGCCGAGCACCTCCACCTGCTGCTGCGTGACAATGGCCCCGGCTTCTCGCCCGAATCACTGGCGCGCGCGCGCGAGCCCTTCTTCACCACCAAGACCAGCGCCCAGGGCCTGGGGTTGGGCCTGGCCATCTGCGATAGTCTGGTGCGTGCGCTGGACGGCGAACTGCTGCTGGCCAATCATCCGGCCGGCGGCGCGCTGATCACCCTGCGCCTGCGCCTGGCCAGCCCCGGCGTCAACCTGCAACCCTCAGAGGACCCTTCGCCATGACCAGCGACAGCGCCATCGACAGCCGCATTCAGGTACTGCTGATCGACGACGACGCCCATCTGCGCCAGGCACTCAGCCAGACGCTCGACCTGGCCGGGCTCAAGGTCATCAGCCTGGGCAACGCGCAGGGCCTGGCCGCGCGCATTCCCGCTGGCTGGCCAGGCGTGGTGGTCAGCGATATCCGCATGCCCGGCATCGACGGCCTGCAACTGCTGCAGCAATTGCGCGAGCGTGATGCCGAGCTGCCCGTGCTGCTGATCACTGGCCACGGTGACGTGCCACTGGCCGTGCAAGCGATGCGCGCCGGCGCCTACGACTTCCTGGAAAAACCCTTCGCCAATGACGATCTGCTCGATAGCGTACGCCGGGCGCTGGAGCTGCGCCGCCTGGTGCTGGACAACCGCAGCCTACGCATGGCGCTCAATGACCGCCAGCAACTGTCCAGCCGTCTGGTTGGCCAATCGCCGGCCATGCAGCGCCTGCGCGAACAGATCGGTGCGCTTGCCAGCATCGCCACCGACGTACTGATTCTCGGCGAGACCGGCGCCGGCAAAGAGGTGGTCGCACGCGCCCTGCACGATCTGTCCAACCGCCGCGAAGGGCCCTTCGTCGCCATCAACGCCGGTGCACTGGCCGAGTCGGTAGTGGAAAGCGAGCTGTTCGGCCATGAGGCCGGCGCCTTCACCGGCGCGCAGAAACGGCGCATCGGCAAGTTCGAGTTCGCCAACGGCGGCACCCTGTTCCTCGACGAGATCGAGAGCATGAGCATGGATGTGCAGGTCAAGCTGCTGCGCCTGCTGCAGGAGCGCGTGGTCGAGCGCCTCGGTGGTAATCAGCTGATCCCGCTGGATATCCGCGTGATCGCCGCGACCAAGGAAGATCTGCGCCAGGCTGCCGATGCCGGGCGCTTCCGCGCCGACCTCTACTACCGCCTCAACGTCGCGCCGTTGTCCATCCCGCCGCTGCGCGAGCGCGGCGAGGATGCCCTGCTGCTGTTCCAGCACTTTGCCGATGGGGCGGCCGCCCGCCACGCCCTGGCCCCGCGTGAGCTGCAGCCGGGGCAGCGCGCCTTGCTGCTGCGTCACCCCTGGCCGGGCAACGTGCGTGAGCTGCAGAACGCCGCCGAGCGCTTCGCGCTGGGCCTGGAGCTGGCGCTCGACAGCAACGCGCCAAACCTGCCACCGGTCAACGGCGGCCTCAGCGAGCAGGTCGAAGCCTTCGAGCGCGCCTTGATCGCCGCCGAACTGAGCCGCCCGCACGGCTCGCTACGCAGCCTGGCCGAGGCGCTGGGTGTGCCGCGCAAGACGCTGCACGACAAGCTGCGTAAACATGGGCTGAACTTCTCAGGCGCTGGCGGAAGCTCGCCAGAGGACTTCGACTGACTGGCGACAAACCGCCAATTTCATCCTTCCAGACCTGTCGCAGGCGGGCTCACACGCCCGCCCAGGTCTCGGCAAAAAGCCATCAAAGCCTACAGCCATGGGCCTTTGCACGGCGCGCAAGGTCTGCGCATCGCAGACTGGCACAAGGGTTGCTCTAAGCTAGCTCCAAGCGAACCCACAAGTACAAGTCCAGGCCTCGCTAATGCCACCGGCGTTTTTCTCCAAGCCGCCTAGACTTGCTCTTGTCCGTTCGTCAGCTGCGCCCCGGCGCAAATGCGATAAACACAACAAGAGGAAGCATCCGCATGTTCAAACTGACTGCCAAGGCGCTGGCTTGCGCCCTGTCCCTGTCCATCGCTGGCGTGGTTCACGCTGCCGACCCGATCGTCATCAAGTTCTCCCACGTGGTTGCCGAGCACACCCCGAAAGGTCAGGGTGCCGTGTTGTTCAAGCAACTGGCTGAAGAGCGTTTGGGCGACAAGGTCAAGGTCGAGGTCTACCCGAACTCCTCGCTGTTCGGCGACGGCAAGGAAATGGAAGCGCTGCTGCTCGGCGACGTCCAGCTCATCGCCCCGTCCCTGGCCAAGTTCGAGCATTACACCAAGCAGCTGCAGGTATTCGACCTGCCGTTCCTGTTCGACGACATGGCTGCAGTCGATCGCTTCCAGAAAGGTCCGGAAGGCCAGAAACTGCTGACCTCCATGACCGACAAGGGCATCACCGGCCTGGCTTACTGGCACAACGGTCTGAAGCAGCTGTCGGCCAACAAGGCGCTGCTGGAGCCGAAAGACGCCCGTGGTCTGAAGTTCCGCGTACAGGCTTCCGCCGTACTGGAAGAGCAGTTCAAGGCCGTGCGCGCCAACCCGCGCAAGATGAGCTTCGCCGAGGTGTATCAGGGCCTGCAGACTGGTGTGGTCAACGGTGCCGAGAACCCCTACTCGAACATCTACAGCCAGAAGATGCACGAAGTTCAGAAGTACATCACCGAGTCCAACCATGGTCTGCTGGACTACATGCTGATCACCAACACCAAGTTCTGGGAAGGTCTGCCGGCTGACGTACGCGACGAGCTGAACAAGATCATCGCCGAGGTCACCGTCGAGGTGAACAAGCAGGCTGACGCCCTTAACGAAGGCGACAAGCAGCGCATCGTCGAAGCAGGCACCACCGAGATCCTGACCCTGACTCCTGAGCAGCGCGGCCAATGGCGCGATGCCATGCAGCCGGTATGGAAGAAGTTCGAAGGCGAGATCGGCGCTGACCTGATCAAGGCCGCGCAAGCTGCCAACCAGTAATAAGGCCGGAGAGCCGTAGGGTGGGCAGAGCGTCGATGCTCTGACCCACCACGACGCCCGCGACGGGCGTCGATCAACGCTGTAACCGGTGGGCCGGCTACCGTCCCACCCTACGCCCTTTCCATTCGGGAGAACCGACCATGAACGCCTTGCGGCGCGTCTGGGAGCACTTCGAGGAAGGCTTTATCGCTTTCCTCCTGGCGGCCATGACGCTGATCACTTTCGTCTACGTGATCCTCAACAACTTCTACACCCTGTTCTATTGGCTGGGTGATGCCTTCGGCGGTAACGAGTTTCTGCTCGCTATCGGCGACTCCATTCTCGACATGGCCCAGGCGATGACCTGGAGCAATGCCCTGACCAAGGCGCTGTTCGGCTGGCTGATCTTCTTCGGCCTGGCCTATGGCGTACGCACCGCCGGCCACATCGGCGTCGATGCCCTGGTCAAACTCGCCCCGCGCGGCGTGCAGCGCGTCATCGGTGTGATCGCCTGTTCGGCCTGCCTGGGCTACGCCGGCCTGATCGCGGTCGGCAGCTTCGACTGGGTACACACCCTGTTCACCGCCGGTATCGGTGCTGAAGACCTCGGCCACTACGGCATCCAGCAATGGCATATCGGCATGATCGTGCCGTTCGGCTACGCCATGGTGTTCGTCCGCTTCCTGGAAATCCTCGTCCGTATCCTGCGCAACGAGCAGACCGGCCTCGGCCTGGCTGACGAAGCCGCCGATGCGCTGAAAATCAATGAGCACGAGGAGCCCAAGCAATGACCGTTCTGTTCCTCTTCCTGCTGCTGTTCTTGCTGATGTTCATCGGCGTGCCGATCGCCGCCTCGCTCGGCCTGGCCGGTTCGATCACCATCATGCTGTTCAGCCCCGACTCGGTGCGCTCGCTGGCGATCAAGCTGTTCGAGACCTCCGAGCACTACACCCTGCTGGCGATCCCGTTCTTCCTGCTCTCCGGTGCGTTCATGACCACCGGTGGCGTGGCGCGTCGCCTGATCGACTTCGCCAACGCCTGCGTCGGCCACATCCGTGGCGGCCTGGCCATCGGTGCGGTGCTGGCGTGCATGCTGTTCGCCGCGCTGTCCGGCTCCTCGCCCGCGACCGTGGCCGCAGTGGGCTCCATCGCCATCGCCGGCATGGTGCGTTCCGGTTATCCGCAGGCGTTTGGCGCCGGCATCGTGTGTAACGCCGGCACCCTGGGCATCCTGATTCCGCCGTCGATCGTGATGGTGGTGTACGCCGCCGCCACCGAGCAGTCGGTGGGCAAGCTGTTCATGGCCGGGGTGATCCCGGGCGTGATGCTCGGCCTGGTGCTGATGATCGCGATCTACATCGTCGCGCGCATCAAGAAGCTGCCGGCCCTGCCGCGTGCCAGCTTCCGCGAGTGGCTGCGTTCCGCCCGTGAAGCGTTCTGGGGCCTGCTGCTGATGGTGATCATCCTCGGCGGGATCTACACCGGCATGTTCACCCCGACCGAGGCCGCGGCCGTGGCGGCGGTGTACGCCGGCTTCGTCGCCCTGTTCGTGTACAAGGACCTGACCATCCGCGAGTGCCCGAAGGTGCTGCTGGAGTCCGGCAAGCTGACCATCATGCTGATGTTCATCATTGCCAACGCCATGCTCTTCGCCCACGTGCTGACCACCGAGCAGATCCCGCAACAGATCACCGCCTGGGTGGTGGATCTGGGTCTGCAGCCGTGGCAGTTCCTGCTGGTGGTGAACATCGTGCTGCTGATCGCCGGTGCCTTCATGGAGCCGTCGGCGATCATCCTGATCCTGGCGCCGATCCTCTTCCCGATCGCCATGCAACTGGGCATCGACCCGATCCACCTGGGCATCATCATGGTGGTGAACATGGAGATCGGCCTGATCACACCACCGGTGGGGCTGAACCTGTTCGTCACCTCGGCGGTGACGGGCATGCCACTGACGGCAGTGATCCGCGCCGCGCTGCCATGGCTGATGCTGCTGATCAGCTTCCTGATGGTGATTACCTACATCCCGGCCGTTTCCATGGCGCTGCCGAACCTGCTCGGCATGTAAGGGTTCAACCGAACGATGCTACTTCGGTACCTCGTGTACCCACTCCGCCCGGCCTTAGTGCCGGGCTTTTTTTTGCACGAAACAATCTGACGAAAAGTGCTGTAGCCATTTCGCCAACCCAGCACACTCATGGCTGCACAGAATTGCCGGGCCTGGCGTAAAGTCACCGCCACGATCGTCAAGGAAATCGTTACATGCTCAGACGCAGCCTGAAATCCGTCGTTACCACTTGGCTGACCGGTCTACTCGCGCTACTGCCTCTGGCGTTGACCCTGGCACTGCTTGCCTGGATATTCAGCCTGCTCAATCGACTGGTCGGCCCCTCGACCCTTATCGGACAGGTGTTCGCCGCCCTCGGCCAACCTTTCTCCAGCAACGGTTATATGGCTTATCTGCTGGGCAGTCTGGTGCTGCTGGCCAGCCTCTACCCACTGGGTCTGGCCGTGCAATTGGGCCTGCGCCGTCCGCTGTCCTGGTTGATCGATCGCACCCTGCGGCGCACCCCGCTGATCGGTAATTTCTACAACCTGGCCGATCGCTTCGTTGGCCTGCTGGACAAGAGCAAGAACCCGGATATCACCACCATGGCCCCGGTCTGGTGCTTCTTCGGCGGCGACGGCGCAGCGGTGCTAGCCCTGCGCCCGAGCTCCGAAACAGTGGAGCTGGAAGGCCGCGCCTACTGCGCCATCCTCATTCCCACCGCGCCGATTCCAGTCGGTGGCGGCCTGCTCTACGTGCCTCAAGAGTGGATACGCCCCGCCGAGATGGGCGTGGATCAATTGACCAGCATCTATGTGTCGATGGGCCTCACGCCACCTGGCAGGCGCAACGTCGAGCAGTCGCCTCCGGTGGTGATCAAGCCTTAGGGATGTTCTGAAAAAGCCATTTATCGTCACTCCCGCGAAGGCGGGAGCCCAGGTGACTCGTAGGTTCTGGATGCCCGCCTGCGCGGGCATGACGGCTTTTTCAGTGTTTCCTTAGACGAGCGGCAAGCTGGTGGTGGATTTGATCTCCGATAACGCAACGATGGAGTTCACCTCCTGGATACCGGGCACCAGTGACAGCTTCTCGAAGAAGAAGCGCTCATAGGCCTCGATATCGCGGGTGACGATGCGCAGCATGAAGTCCACCGCGCCCATCAGCACGTGACACTCCAGCACCTCGGGAAACTCGCGCATGGCCTCGGCGAACTCGGTCAGGTTGGAGCGCCCATGGGCGTTGAGCTTGACCTGAGCGAACACCTGTGTATGCAGGCCGATGCGCTTGCGATCGAGCAGGGTGACCTGTTTGCGGATCACCCCCTCGTCCTTAAGCCGCTGGATACGTCGCCAACAGGGCGACTGCGACAGACCGATACGCTCGGCGATCTCCGCCGTGGAGAGACCCGCGTCTTCCTGTAGCAGAGCAAGAATGCGTTGATCGTAGGCATCCAGCGTGACGGACATAAAAAATCCCCATTAGCGACTAACCGAGGAAATTCTATCCATTAAACCCTCATAAACACAGAAATCCAGGCAGAACTTTTGCCGGAAGAAGGTGGAAACTTAGGCAAAACCTGCCCGAGCTGCTGCCATGCCTGATACCACTGCGTTTCCGTCCGCCCAGAACCGCCGCGATCCCTGGCAGGATCGTCCTGATGCCTACGTCGAATACCAACTGCGCACCGACGCCGAAGCCGACGTGCTGTGCCGACTGCTCGGTCTGTTCGCCCAATTGCAGCTGCTACCCGAAGCCTTGCACATGGAACGCCTGCAGGATGACCTGCATATCAGCCTGCACCTGCCCGGCATCTCGCTGCATCGAGCCGGGGTGCTGGCGCAGAAACTGCGCGGCCTGGTATGCGTATGGGAGGTGACCTGGCAACACCTGGATCACAGCCTGGTGACGGAGGTGGCCTGAAGCGGCTACTCGATCACGCATGGGCCTTCGCCCTGATGCAGCTTTTCGGGCATCCTAGTTCGGCTAACCTTGTTCAGGCCGACCCGAGGAGCCCGCATGTCCGCCTTCACCGCTACCGCCCCTGACCGTGTACTGGATCTTGGCGACCTACTGCGCGAGCTGGTAGCCCAGGGCCGGGTCGATCAGAATGTGGCTGAGCAGTGCCTGGCGATCCGTCGCAGCTCGCTGAACAATACCCAACACCCGCTGGAGTTTCTCGCCGCACAGCAGGTGGACGATCAGAAAAGGCCGGGCAAGAAACTCGATCTGGAAACTCTCACCACCTGGCTGGCCAACTTCGCCGGGCAACCTTACTTGCGCATCGACCCGCTAAAGATCGATGTACCATCCATCACCCCGCTGATGTCCTACGCCTTCGCCCAGCGCCATAAGATTCTCGCCGTAGCCGTGGACAGCGAGAGCGTCACCATCGCCAGCAGCCAGCCGCTGGTGCATAGCTGGGAAGCCAATCTGGTGCACGTGCTCAAGCGCCCGATCAAACGCGTGGTGGCCAACCCCAGCGATATTCAGCGCTTCACTACCGAGTTCTATCGACTGGCCCGCTCGGTCAGCGGCGCCAATGCCACCGACCAGAAGATCAGCGGCGTTGGCAACTTCGAACAACTGCTCAGCCTCGGCGCCCAAGATCAGGAACCGGACGCCAACGATGCGCACATCGTCAATATCGTCGACTGGCTGTTCCAGTACGCCTTCCAGCAACGCGCCAGCGATATCCACATCGAACCGCGCCGCGAACAGGGCACCGTACGCTTTCGCATAGACGGCGTGCTGCACACCGTCTACCAGTTCCCCGCCCAGGTCACCATGGCGGTGGTCAGCCGCCTGAAGAACCTCGGCCGCATGAACATCGCCGAGAAGCGCAAACCGCAGGATGGCCGGGTCAAGACCAAGACCCCGGATGGCAACGAAGTGGAGTTGCGCCTGTCCACCCTGCCGACCGCCTTCGGCGAGAAGATGGTGATGCGTATCTTCGACCCGGAAGTACTGCTGAAAAGCCCGGATCAGCTCGGGTTTTCCCCCGAGGACCTGCGCCGCTGGGCCAGCATGACCAGCCAGCCTAACGGCATCATCCTGGTCACCGGCCCTACCGGCTCGGGCAAGACCACCACGCTCTACACCACGCTCAAGCAGCTGGCGACCGAGGAGGTGAACGTCTGCACCATCGAAGACCCCATCGAGATGATCGAAGGCGCCTTCAACCAGATGCAGGTGCAGCACAACATCGACCTGAACTTCGCCAGTGGTGTGCGCGCGCTGATGCGTCAGGACCCGGACATCATCATGGTCGGTGAGATCCGCGACCTGGAAACCGCGGAGATGGCCATCCAGGCAGCGCTGACCGGCCACCTGGTGCTGTCCACCCTGCACACCAACGACGCACCCAGCGCCATCACCCGCCTGCTCGAACTGGGCGTGCCGCACTACCTGCTCAAGGCCACCATTCTCGGCGTCATGGCGCAGCGTCTGGTGCGTACCCTGTGCCCGCACTGCAAGGCGCCCGTGCAACTGGACGAAGACACCTGGAACGGCCTGACTCGGCCCTGGAGTTCGCCATTGCCGACCCAGGCGCACCACGCCGTCGGCTGCCTGGAGTGCCGTGAAACCGGCTACCGCGGCCGCGCCGGCGTCTACGAAATCATGTTGATCAACGATGCCATCAAGCCGCTGATCAATGCCGACACCGACCTGACGGCCCTGCGCCGCGCCGCCTTCAAGGACGGCATGCGCAGCCTGCGTCTGTCCGGCGCGCAAAAGGTCGCGGCAGGACTGACCACCATCGAGGAAGTGCTGCGCGTCACTCCGCAGAGCGAGCAACGCTGATGCTCGCGCAGTCGCGATAGCGGTCGTCATCCAACTGCGGGTGCCAGGCAAACAGGTACTGGCCATCCCTGAGCTGATCCACCAGCACCCGAATCACCTCCTGCTGCACAGCCGGACAGCCCAGGCTGCGCCCCATGCGGCCATATTTCTGCGCCCATGTCGGCGCCACGTAATCAGCCCCATGGATTACCAGCGCCCGGGCACGCGCTTGGTCATTGAAGCCGGGCTCCAGGCCATCGAGGCGCAGCGAATGGCCATGCCGGCCGCTGTAGCTTTCACCACCGCGAAACAGACCCAGGCTGGACTGATGGCTACCGGGCAGATTGGAAAAGCGCTCGGCGAACAGCTCGCCGGACTGGCGACCATGGGCCACGAACTCACGCTGCAGCAGACTCCTGTGCGTCAGGTCGAAAACCCATAGGCGCCGCTCCAGCGAGGAGTGCGAATAATCGATCACCGCCAACCGCCTGGCCCCGCCCGCGCCTTCACGCTCGGCACATCGCAGCGCCTGTAGCGCACCTTGCAACGCTCGCATTTCCAACTGCGGCGCTGCACGGTGCAGGGCATTCAGCAGCTCATCGGCCACGGCGCCCTGCCCTGGCAACAACAGGGCGGTAAGCAAGAACGCCATCAACGAACGCGCAAACATGCCCTGGCTCCCATGGATGGCCTGGCATCTGCCCGCCTTGCGAAGGGGTCGGCGGCAGAGCCCAGGCGACTGTGCTTAGATTGATTGATCTGGCAATGGAGTCTATGCGATGCACACCGAAGCGCGATCAGCAAACAGTCTGAGTATGGGTAACCGCGTCTTCCCATGATCACCTACCTACAAAACTTGTCGTTCTGGGATTGGTTGGCCCTGGCCACCCTGCTGCTGATTCTCGAGGTGTTCGGCGCCGGAGGCTACCTGCTGTGGATCGGCCTGGTGGCCGTCGCTGTCGGTGCACTGACCTACCTGTTCCCGGACCTGCCCTGGGTCTGGCAGTTTCTGCTGTTCGGCGCACTGGCAATGCTCTCGGCGCTGCTTTGGTGGCGTCATCAGCAGCGGGCGCGCAAGCTCAGCAACTGATCGGCCTGGCAACCGGCCATCGCCATCAAGGAACCACCAGCGACTTGTGCGACTCTTAGGAGAGGAACCACCCTTAAGGAGTTGCCTCATGCGTGTAACGAGCCGTGCCGCACTGGCGTTCAGTGCCTGCCTGATCGCCCAGACCGCAGCAGCCGATGGCCTGCTGCGCGACATTCTTTCCTCGGGCGCAACCACCGCCTCGACCTATCTGACCTTCAAGGATCGCAAGCTGGTTGCGGCGGCCGAAGAGGATGCCAGCAGCTTCGTCGCCAGTAACGGCGAAATCCGCGGCCCGCATCTGGAAGCGGCAATGCAGCAACTGCGCAGCGCCAACCCGCAACTGCAGGATGCCGACGATATGGCTCTGGCCAGCGCCATTCTCGCCACTTCGGCAGCGCCAGCTGACAACCTACGCTGAGCCATCACCAGTCGCCCATAAAAAATGCCCGCCTCCAAAGGGAGCGGGCACTTTTCGTTCAGTTTTTTTCAGGACATCAGGCCTTAGCAAGCCTCCCGAAAACCTCTGGTCTTACATCAGCGGTAGGGTGTAGCTGACGATCAGACGGTTCTGGTCGGCGTCGGCATTAGCAACTTCTGAACGCATGGATGCATTGCGCCACGCAAAACCCAGACCTTTCATCGCACCGTCCTGCAGCACGTAGCTGATAGTGAAATCGCGCTCCCACTCTTTCAGGTCGCCGTTTGCGGATTTGATGTTATCGCCCTTCATGTACAGGACGTTCGCGGTCAGGCCCGGAACACCAACCTTGGCGAAATCGTAGCCGTACTGGCCAATCCAGGTGCGCTCACCGGCACGACCGAAGTTGCTGATCTGGCGATCAGTGATCAGGTACGTGGTCGAACCACCCTGACCCGGAATCGAACCCTGGTTGAGCTGGATGAAGTTGCTGTCACCCGATACCTGCTGGTAGCCCGCGCTGATGGCATGGCCTTCCAGGCTGTAGGTGAAGAACGCACTCCAGGTACGGTTATCAATTTCACCGGCGTTAATCGCGCTGCCCAATGCGTTGCGACCATAGTAACCGGAGCCAACGTAACCATCGGCACGGCCAGCAACGCTGCCGTTCTTGCCGTCGTCGCTAGTGTCGAAGTAACGCAGATCGGTCTTCAGCGAGCCGACACCCAGCTCCAGGTTGTGGATCAGGCCCACAAAGTGTTGCTTGTAGAAATCATCAAGGTTGCCGTAGTAGTACTGCAGCAGCAGATCCTTATTGACCTTGTAATCGGCACCGCCGTAGTAGAACTTGTTGCTATCGGCTCCTGTGCCCGCACCAGCCACCGCCAGAGACTCGGCGTTGCTGGAGGTACGGCCTTTGGCGTGCTCCAGTTGACCGACGATCAGTGTAAGGTTGTCGATTTCATTGGAGGTGATTTGGCCACCCTCGAAAGTTTGCGGCAACATACGACCATCGTTGAAAGTCACGACTGGCAGTTTCGGTTGCAAGGTACCGATCTGAGCAACTGTTTTGGAGATGCGAACCTTACCGGTCAGACCCAAGCTACTGAACTCATCAACTGCCTTGCCATTGCTTTCCAATGGAAAGAGGGCGCTGGGGTTACGATCCTGCCCTGGCTTGCCATCACGACCACCGCCATCCAGACGCACGCCCAGCATACCCAGTGCATCGACCCCAAAGCCTACAGTACCTTCGGTGAAACCAGAGGTGTAGTTCAGTTGGAAGCCCTGCCCCCATTCACGCACCTGCCCACGACGAGCATTGGCGACACCCACATCACCCTGGCTCTCACGGTTATCGTTATCGAAGTAGAAATTGCGCATCGACAGGCTGGCTTTGCTGTCACCGATGAAATCGGCGAAGGCGACTTGGCTCAGGCCCAGGGTGCTGGCGGCTACGGCCAGTGCCAGGGAGGTCTTTCTCATTATGTTTCTCTCCAGTGTGTTTAAGGTGACGCATCGTCCGGCGCAGACTTCGGCACGAAGAGGCTGGCCGGCACGAATGGGGCATACGCACCCATAAGCCGGGACAGGGTATGAACCAGGCTCGAATGGATACGCGAAAAACTCAGGAAGAACAGAACAACGGCGAACGCAGTGCGGCGGCCGAAACAAGGCGGGCAGAGTGGTGCATGGTGAATGCTCTCTCGTCGTTGTTATTGTGCGCCGACATCCTGGCCGGCATCTGCCGGATTCTCATGCAGATAACGCGCCAGTTCCTTATAGCAGGCCTGCGAGGCCTCTAGAACAACAGGTTACATTTTTCCTGCAGCGCAGTGACCATGTAATGACAATTAAGATAGGCAAATTTCCGCTTATGAGAACCTGTTCCCAGGCGGAAAATCGCCAGGACCTCAGCCCAGGACGATCTGATTCTTGCCTCGGCGCTTGGCCATGTACATCGCTGCATCGGCACGTGCATAAAGCGCATCGAGGCTGACATCAGTGGCCAGCAGACTGGTCAGGCCTTGACTGACGGTAATACCGAAGCTGGCGCCCTCGTGCTGAAAGCTGAGGCGTTGCACCTCACGCTGCAGTCGTTCAGCCACCTGCAAAGCCACATCCTGCTCACAGCCCGGGAACAGCGCCGCGAACTCCTCACCACCGATACGCCCGAACAGATCGCCGCGCCTGAGGGCATTGCTGCCGCAATGCGCCAGGCGCCGCAACACGTCATCGCCAACCTGGTGGCCGTACTGGTCGTTGATCTTCTTGAAGTCATCGAGATCGAGCAACAGGAAGGCCAGCGGGCTGCCGAACTTACGCGCGTGTTCGAACTCGCGACGGGCGCACTCGAAGAAGTGCCGCCGGTTGCTGCTCTGAGTCAGCACATCGGTGGTAGCCAGGCGATGCAGCTCGCCCTCCAGCCGCTTCTTCTCGGTGATGTCTTCGGCGATACCGACGATCACACTGCCGGGCTCAGTGCCCAGCCGGGGGCTGACGAAACACTTGTCGCTGAGCCAGCGCAATTGGCCATCAGCGCGAATGATGCGGTACTCGCGAGACTCCACCGCGCCGGTTTCCAGCACCTTGGCCAGGCTTTCGGCGGCGTAGTCGATATCGTCCGGATAGATGCTGTTGCGCCACTCGCCATAATCGGCCAAAAGCAGCGCGGCGGAACGACCGAAGATGCGCTCATAGGCAGGGCTGACATAAATCATCCGCTGCTCGTTCCAATCGAAAGCCCAGAGCACGGCATTGACGCTACCAAGCAGGCTACTGAACAGTTGTTCGCGCGCACCCAGGCGCTCTACTTCGGCACGACTGTGCAGTAGAGCCAAGGTCAGTTCTTCCAACTCGGAAACAGCGTTGCCTTGATCGTCCATTACAGCGGCCATCCGTCCTTCGCCTCGCATTGAAATGAGCATAGTGCGAGCTGTTGGACATACACAAAGGCCCGCCAGTTCGGCGGGCCTTTGCTTGTAACGAGCGGTGGTCAGGCAGTCGCGCTGGAAGGTCGCAGCGAGTAGGTCTTGAGCTGCTCGGCAAACTCACGCAGTGACTGGATACCGCTAGCCTCGGCCTCGTGCACCCACTGCTTCATGGCTTCGAGCATGTCGTGGCCGTTGCTGCTGGTCTTGACCCAGATCTGCTGCAGCGCCAGGCGCTTCTCGTAGATCACCTTGAGTGCCTGACTTTGCGCCAGCATATCGGCGATGTGCGCGTGATGCTGCTCTTCCAGCAGGCTCGGTTCACGCGACAGCAGACGTTTTGCACGACGGAAAAGGTGACGAACGGACTCGTCGGCCTTGGCCACTTCCTGCTTGACCAATGGCACGATCACCAACTTGCGGTACTGCGCCATGATCTGGAAACGGTTGTTGAGGATGGCCATGGCGGTGTCCATGTCCAGGCTGGCTTTGCCCTCGACCCGATGGGCGATGGGCGCGACACGCTGCACCTGAGCCAGGCCGAAGAAGCTGAACAGCTTGATCCAGGCCCAGCCCATGTCGAACTCCCACTTCTTCACCGACAACTTGGCGCTGTTGGGGTAGGTGTGGTGGTTGTTGTGCAGTTCCTCACCGCCGATCAGGATGCCCCAGGGCACCAGGTTGGTGGCGGCGTCGCGGCATTCGAAGTTGCGATAGCCGACAGCGTGACCAAGACCGTTGATGACGCCTGCGGCCCATACCGGAATCCACATCATCTGGATTGCCCAGACGGTCATGCCAAGTACGCCGAACAGCGCCAGGTCGATGATCGCCATCAACGTCACGCCGCCAATCGGATAGCGGCTGTAGACATTGCGCTCGACCCAGTCATCCGGGCAGTTCTTGCCGTAGATACGCAGGGTTTCCTGGTTCTTCGCCTCTTCCTGATAGAGTTCGGCACCTTTGCGCAGCACGGTGCCCAGACCTTTGATGACCGGACTATGCGGGTCATCGACGGTTTCGCACTTGGCGTGATGCTTGCGGTGAATCGCGGTCCACTCGCGAGTGTTCTGACCCGTGGTCAACCACAGCCAGAAACGGAAGAAATGCTTGAGCGCGGGGTGCAGTTCCAGTGCACGGTGCGCAGAGTAGCGGTGCAGATAGACAGTCACGCTGACGATGGTCACGTGTGTCATCAGCAAGATCGCAGCCACCAGCTGCCAGACCGACAGGTCGAGTAAACCGTTGTACCACATGGGCGCTGTTGCCTCTTGAAGGGGGAACGCGGCTTGTCCTACAAGGACGAACCTGATCACATTATCCCTGACCCATGCCAGAAAACCAGTTGGTCTTTTAGATGAGAATGTTTCAGCAGTGAAGCATCTATACTGGCCAGCATTTAAAGGGAGCGCTGCCGCTTGCCCATGCGTATCGACATCGCCGCCTTGCGCCTGACCTTGGGCTACCTGCTGCTCGCCGCTCTGTGGATCCTTCTCAGCGATCATCTGCTGACCGCCCTGGGTCTATCCGTGACACAACAGGAGCGCTTGCAGTCCCTCAAGGGTCTGCTCTTCGTCGTGCTCACCAGTTCGCTGCTCTACCTCGTGCTGCACCGCCATGCCCTGCAGCACCGCCGTGCACGCCTGGAACTGGCCGGTAACGAGGAGCGTCTGCGCCTGGCGCTGGATGCCACGCGCGACGGTCTGTGGGACTGGGACGTGTCCAGACGCAAGGTATTCTTCTCCGAGGGCTACGCCAGGCTTCTCGGCCTCACTCCGCAAACGCTGGGCGATACCCGCGAAGACTGGGCCGCGCGCCTGCATCCGGATGACGTGGAGCGCGCGCTGCATGCACTCAATGCCGAATTGAGTGAACAGCCCTACGAGAACCTCTACCGCCTGCGCCATGCCGATGGCAGCTATCGCTGGATTCACTCGCGCGGCCGCCTGCTGCGTGACGAGAACGGCCAACCGCAGCGTTTCATCGGCATCGCCAGCGACATCACCCAGCAACGCGCCATCGACGACAGCCTGCGCCAGGCCGCAGCGGTGTTCGATGCCACCCAGGAAGGGGTACTGGTTACCGATGCCGAGCAAAGCATCGTCCACGTCAACCCTGCCTTCAGCCGCATCACCGGTTACAGCAGCGAGGAAATCCTCGGCCAGCACCCCAACCTGCTCAAATCCGGCCGTCATGACACCGCCTTCTACCAGAGCCTGTGGCACGCCCTGCAGAACCGTGGCGCCTGGAGCGGTGAAGTGTGGAACCGGCGCAAGAGCGGCGAAATCTACCCGCAATGGCAATGCATCCGCGTCATCCACGACGAGCAGGGCCGCGTCAGCCATTACGTGGCGGTGTTCTCCGACATCACTGCGCTCAAACGTTCGCAGCGTGAGCTGGATTACCTGGCCCACCACGACCCGCTGAGCAACCTGCCCAACCGCCTGCTGTTCACCGAGCGCGTCGCCCATGCCCTGGAGCGCAGCAAGATCGAGGAGCTGCGCGGCGCAGTGCTGCTGATCGACCTGGACCATTTCAAGCACATCAACGAAAGCCTCGGCCACAACGTCGGCGACCTGCTGCTCAAGGGCGTCGGTGAACGCCTGCAGCAGGATTTGCCCAGTGGCTGCACGCTGGCCCGGCTGGGCGGCGACGAGTTCGGCCTGCTCAGCGAAAATTGCGCCGACGCCGCTCAGGCAGCCGAGCTTGCGCAACGCCTGCTGCGCAGCCTGGAAATGTTCTTTCGCCTCGATGGCCACGAGCTCTACATTGGCGCCAGCATCGGCATCAGCCTGTTCCCCGAAGATGCCGATAGCGTCGAGCAGATCCTGCGTAACGCCGACTCGGCGCTGTTCAAAGCCAAGAGCAGCGGCCGCGAAGGCTATGCCTTCTATGTGCAGGAGCTGACCGACTACGCCCGTCAGCGCGTGGAACTGGCCAGCAGCCTGCGCCATGCCCTGGACAATGACGAGCTGCGCGTTTACTACCAGCCGTTGCATGACCTGGGTGACGGTAGCCAGGTAGGCATGGAGGCACTGGTGCGCTGGCAGCACCCGCAACGCGGGCTGATCGCTCCTGGCGAATTCATCCCGATTGCCGAGGACAACGGCATGATCGGCGCCATCGATACCTGGGTACTGGAGCAGGCCTGCCGCCAGATGGTGCGCTGGAACGCCGAGGGTTGTGGGCTGAGTTTCGTCGCGGTGAACGTCTCCAGCCGCCTGTTCAGCCGCGGTGAACTCGATATGAAAGTGGCGCAGGTACTGGCAGAAACAGGCCTGCCGCCCGAGCAGCTGGAGCTGGAAGTCACCGAGAGCGCGATCATGGAAGACCCGGATGCAGCGCAGAAACTGCTCATCAGCCTGCGCGCCCTGGGCGTGCGCCTGGCCATTGACGACTTCGGTACTGGCTACAGCTCCCTGGCGCGCCTCAAGCGTCTGCCAGTGGACAAGCTCAAGCTCGACCAGAGTTTCGTGCGCGGCCTGCCTGACGACCCGGAGGATGCCGCCATCGCCCGCGCAGTGATCGCCCTGGGCAAGAGCCTGGGCCTCAAGGTTCTCGCCGAAGGTATCGAACAACCCGCTCAAGCCGCCTTCCTGCGCGAGCTAGGCTGCAATTACGGCCAGGGCTACCACTTCGGCCGTCCGCAACCTGTAGCCAGAGCCATCGACGCCACTGCAATGAGCGAAGCGAAGGATAGTCAGTCCAGCACCAGGAGCTGAACATGCGCGTGCTGATTCTCGAAGACGATCCCTGGATCGCCGATCTGCTCAAGCAGATCGTACTGAGCCTGCGCCCCGGCGCCCGCGTCGACTGCCAGGTGCGCGTGGCAGACGCTATCTCGGCCTGGCAGCGCGAACCGGCGCAGCTGGTGATCGCCGACTGGAACCTGCCGGACGGCAGCGGCACTCTGCTGTTGCAGGCGGTACGCAGCCAGGACCGTGACGTGGCGCTGGTGATGATCACCGCGCGCGCCGATCGCGGCAGCGTGCTCGAGGTGCGCCCACTGGGCATCAACGCCTTTATCAGCAAACCCTTCCAGGTACCCAAGGTTCTGGACTGCCTGCGCCGCCTGTTACCCGACGATGATGAGCCTCACGCGGCAGCAGCCAACGACGAGGACTTTCTTCACCATCTCGGTGCCTTGCCCGATGAGGAGCTCGATCTGCCACTGCATGACGAGCTCTTTCAGCAACTGCGCGACACGGCGGCAGCACCCAGCACCCTGGAGCAACTCGGCGAACACTGGCAGCAGGACCCAGCCGTGCAGGCGCGGCTGATCGCTGCGGCTAACAACAGCCTCTACAACAGCACCGGACAGCCTTGCGTCAGCTTGCCCGATGCCGTGCGCCGACTGGGCGCAGCCACCGCGCTGAATCTGATTCAGGGCCTGGCGCTACGCCCGGTAGCCAGCCTGCAGGACGCAGACCTGAGAACCCTGGGCCAGAATCTGCTGCAGGCGCAGTTGGACCTGCGGCAGAAGGTCGGTGCACTGGCCAAAGCCTGTCAGCTGGACCCGACACCCCTGCATAGCGCCGCCCTGCTGCAACGCATGGGCGAGCTGGCCGTGCTGCAGCAGGCGCAGATCTGGCGCAACCGCGGTCTGCCGTTGAGCGAGGAGCAAGTGCAACAAGCGCTGCGCCAATACAGCGGCGAACTGGCCAACCGCCTCAAGGCAGATTGGCGTTTGCCCATCGGGCTACGTGAACTGATCGGCGCCTGTTACGGCCTGGCTCCCGGCAACGCCCGCCGCGAGCCGATTCTCATGCGCCTTGCCAGCGTCGAACTGCAGAGCGCCGACAGTCAGGAAGCACAACGCCTGCGCCGCCTGGCCGGGCTGAGCTGAGGCGCGACGAATGATTAAATCCAGGCTGGGTAATCGCTGGTTCGGTCAATTCAAGGCCAGTGGCCGCGACGCCAGTGACCGAGACGCCGGCCGCCGGGACGCCGGCCGCTGGATAGTCATCGGAGGCAGCCTGTGCCTGGCGCTGTTCTTCGCCTTTCTCGGGCGCCAGGCGCTGAACGAGCGCGAAGCGCTCTGGCAACTGCAGATCAGCAAACAGGCAGACATCCAGCGTATGGCCCTGAACAGCACCCAGCATGGGCTGCAGGAACGCGCGCAGCTGCTGGCGGAAACCATCGCTGCCGATGCCTGGGTGACGGAGCTGGTGCGCCAGGCTCACGCCCTGCCGGCGAGCGATCAGCAAAGCCTGGCCAGCATCCGCAGCCAGCTCTACACCCGCCTGGCGCCGCGCTGGCGCAACCTGCAGGCGCACCAGCCGTTTCGTCTCTACGTGCACCTGGCGCCAGACGTGAAGGTGCTGCTGCGCGTGCACGAGCCCGAGCACTTTGGCGACCTGCAGATTGGCTGGCGCCCAATGGTACTGGAAGCGCTGCACAGCGCCAGAAGCCAAGCCGGCCTGGGCCTGACCCGCGGCAGCGTCGGCATGCGTGCCATCGCCCCATTGCTGGCCGAGGGCAACAACGGGTCCCAACAGGTCGGTGCCATCGAAGTGGCCATGGGGGTGCTCGAGGATCTTGCCCAGCTGGACCGCGAGTTCGACAGCGGTGTGGCCCTGCTGCTGCGCGAAGACCTGCTGCTGAGTTCGGACAGCGGCGAAGAACTCCGCGGCCTGGCCGGCGATAGCCAGCGCTGGCAGTTGATGGATCATTCGCGGCCCCAAGTGCTGGCCTGGCAACAGCAACAGCGATTGCCCGCCCCGAGCGAGGGCGATAGCGTGCGCCTGCTGGACGATGGCGAACGCCATTATCTGGTCAATCAGGTGGCGCTGAGCAGCTACCGGCAACGTCACGACCCCAGCGCAGAGCCACTGGCGGTCGCACTGATCTGGCACGACGTCAGCGATCAGTTCAATCTGCACCGCAGCGACAAGCGCTGGCTGGTAGTCAAGTGGCTGCTCGCCTGGTGCGGCGCCGAGGCCCTGCTGCTGGTTCTGCTACGCAGCACCCGACGCAGCACGCAGCGCCTGATGCAGCGCCAGCAAGCGGCGCTGCGCGCGCTCAACGAAATCGCTGCGCTACCCAGCCTGAGCCGCACCGAGCAATTGCGCCAGGCGCTGCGCCTGAGCGCGGAGTATTTCGGCATGCCGCTGGGCATCATCAGCCGTATCGAGGACAAGCAGTACCAGGTGCTGGTACAGGTATCTCCCGACGGCGCCCTCAGCGACGGCCAACTGTTCGAACTGGGCGACACCTACTGCAGCCTGGTCTTGCAGCAGAACGATGCGCTGGCCATCCCCCATATGGCCGACTCGCCGCACAGGCACCACCCCTGTTATCGCCAGTTCGCTCTGGAAAGCTATATCGGTACCGCCGTGCGGGTGGGCGGCAAGCCTTTCGGCACCCTGGCCTTCGCCAACCCCGAGCGACGCAGACAGCCATTCGATGACGCCGACCGCGACTTCCTCGGTCTGTTCGCCCGATGGGTCGGCGCTATTCTCGAACGCCAGCAGCAGGAGCGCGCCGTGCGCTCGGCACGCGCCTATCTGCAAGCGGTGCTGGACTCGGCCACCGGGGTGTCGATCATCGCCACCGACACGCGCGGAATCATCAGTCTGTTCAATTCCGGCGCCGAACGCCTTCTCGGCTATAGCACCGAAGAGATGATCGGACGCCAGACTCCGGCGATGTTTCATCTCGCGGACGAAATCCAGACCCGCGCCGCCGAGCTGAGCGAGGTCGCCGGCGCCCCGCTGGTGGACTTCGAGGTCTTAGTACACAACACCCGCGGTGGCGACCCGGAAACCCGACAGTGGACCTATCGCCACAAGGACGGCAGCCTGCGCCAGGTCAACCTCACCGTCAGCACCATGTTCGACGAGAGCGGCCAGATCACCGGCTTTCTCGGCATCGCCAGCGATATCAGCGAGTTGCAACAGACCACCCGCGCGTTACAGAAGAGCGAGAGTCGCTTCCGCGGCCTGGTAGCCAACCTGCCTGGCGTGGTGTATCGCTGCGCCAACGACGCCGACTGGAGCATGCGCTACATCAGCGATGAAATTGCCAACCTCAGCGGTTACCCGGCCAGCGACTTCATCGACAACCAGGTACGCAGCTTTTCCAGCATCGTGCACCCCGATGACCTGGCCATCACCTACCGCATCGGCGAGGCCATCTCGCGCCAGGAAAGCTTCGAGCTCACCTACCGCCTGCGCCATGCCGATGGCCATAACGTCTGGGTGCGCGAGAAAGGCCGTGGCGAATACGATAGCCACGGCCATCTGCTGTGGGTCGACGGTTTCATCTGGGACATCAGCGAGCGCCAGGCCATGGAGGACGAACTGCGCCTGAGCCAACAGCGTTTTCTCAATGCCTTCAATACCGCTCCACAGGGCATGGCGCTGGTCGGCCCGGACGGTCGCTGGCTGGAGGTCAACGATGAGCTGTGCCGCATGCTCGGTTACGAACGCGAGGAGCTGCTGGCCTGCACCTACCAGCAGGTCACCCATCCGGACGATCTCGATGCCGATCGGCAGAACGTCGCCGATTTACTGGCCGGGCGAATCAACGCCTATCAGATGGAGAAACGCTACCTGGACAAGCAGGGGCGCACACTCTGGGTGTTGCTCAGCGTGTCGCTGGTACGTGACGGCGAGGGGCAGCCCGTGCACTTCGTCCTGCAGATCCAGGACTTCAGCGACCGCGTCGCCGCCGAGCGCGCGGTACGCGAGCGCGAGCATTACCTGCGCACCCTGCTCGACAACGTGGTCGATGCCATCATCACCATCGATGAGCAGGGCCGTATCGAAACCTTCAACCATGCGGCCGAAGCGATATTCGGCTATCGGCAAAGCGAAGTAGCGGGGCGCAACGTCAGCATGCTGATGCCCGAACCCTACCGCGATGCCCATGACGGCTACATCCAACGTTACCTGCGCACCGGCGAAGCCTGGGTAGTGGGCCAGGTCCGCGAGCTGGAGGGCCTGCGCCAGAGCGGCGAGCGCTTCGCCATGGAGCTGGCGGTGTCGCAGATCAGCCACCAGGGGCAACGCCGCTTTATCGCGGTGATCCGCGACATCGCCGAGCGCAAGCGCACCGAACAGATGAAGAACGAATTCGTCTCCACCGTCAGCCACGAGCTGCGCACCCCGCTCACCGCCATCGCCGGTTCACTCGGCCTGATCAATGGCGGCGCCCTCGGTGCCGTACCGGAAAGCATGCGCCAGATGCTGAGCATCGCCCACAGCAACAGCCAGCGTCTCAGCGCCCTGATCAACGACCTGCTGGACATGGACAAACTGGTTGCCGGCAAGATGCATTTCGACCTGCAGGCGCGCACACTGCAGCCACTGCTGGAACAGGCGCTGCTGCACAACCAGCCCTATGCCGAGCAGCATCAGGTCGAATTGCGCCTGCAGGTCGAGGGCGACGCCCAGGTGCAGGTCGACGCTCAGCGCCTGGCACAGGTGATGGCCAACCTGCTGTCCAACGCCGCCAAGTTCTCGCCAGCAGGTGCCAGCGTCGAGGTGCGTCTGCAGCATGGCGGCGAGGTCCTGCGCGTCAGCGTAGCGGACAGCGGTCCCGGCATACCGGAAGCCTTCAAACCGCGCATATTCAGCAAGTTCTCCCAGGCCGACTCCGGTGACACCCGGCAACAGGGCGGCACCGGGCTGGGGCTGGCCATCTGCAAGGAAATCATCGAACGCATGGGCGGCCATATCGGCTTCGACTCGTCCCCAGGTCAAGGTGCTACCTTCTGGTTCGAACTACCGATCACAGGGAACGCGTCATGAGCCAAGCCCCGATCCCCGCCAATGAGCAGGAACGCCTGGCCGCCCTGCGCGCCCTGGAACTGCTCGACAGCCCGGCCGAAGCGATGTTCGACCACATCACCGCGCTGGCTGCACAAATCTGCGACACCCCTATCGCCCTGATCTCGCTGGTCGATGCCCAGCGCCAGTGGTTCAAGAGCCGGGTTGGCCTGGATGCCGAGCAAACCGCGCGCGAGCTGGCCTTCTGCGCCCATGCAGTGGCCGCCGACGCGCCACTGGAAGTGGACAACGCCCTGGATGACGCCCGTTTTCGCGACAACCCGCTGGTCACTTCCGACCCGCATATCCGCTTCTACGCCGGCATGCCGCTGCACGACGGCCAGGGCCTGGCGCTCGGCACCCTGTGCGTGATCGACCGCCAGCCGCGCCACCTCGACAGCCACCAGCGTGCTCAATTGCAGCACCTGGCACAGCTGACCGGGGAGTTGTTCGAGCTGCGCCTGCAGGCGCGTCGCCAGGCCGAACAGAGCGCCATGCACCAGGCCATGCTGGACAACGCCGGCAGTGCAGTGCTGGTGCTTGACCCACAGGGCCGTGTACTGCGCAGCAACCATGAAACGCAGCAGCTGCTGGGCTATTCGCCCGCTGAGCTGGAGGATCAGTACCTGCCACAGCTGCTGCTCGAACCAGGCCAGTACGAGCGCCTGTGTACCGCCTGTAGCAGCGGGCCGCAGAGCACCGAGGGGCAAATGCGCGCACGCAACGGACAGCACCTGCCGGTGCGCCTGAATCTCTCGCCGATCCGCGCCGAAGGCCAGCCGCTCCAAGGCTACCTGCTGGTGGCCAATGATCTCAGCCAGCGCGAAGAAGCGCGCCAACGCCTGCAACGCATCGCCGCACAGCTGCCGGGCATGGTCTACCAGTATCTGCTACGCGCCGATGGCAGCAGTTGCTTCCCCTATGCCAGCGCCGGTATCCGCGACGTTTACGGCTGCACGCCTGAAGAAGTCAGCGAGGATGCCGGTCCACTCCTCGCCCGCCTGCATCCGGATGACGCGCCACAGGTGCACGCCGCCATGGCCCGCTCGGCCGCGAACCTGAGCACCTGGCATCAGGAATACCGCGTCCTGCACCCACTGCACGGTCCGCTCTGGGTCGAGGGACGTGCTGCACCGCAGCGCCTGCCTGGCGGCGAAACGCTTTGGCACGGTTTCATCAGCGATATCAGCGAACGCAAGCGCGGCGAGCAATTGCAGAATGAGTTCGTCTCCACCGTCAGCCATGAGCTGCGCACGCCGCTGACCGCCATCGCCGGTTCACTCGGCCTGATCAACGGCGGCGCCCTGGGCGCGGTACCGGAGCAGATGCAGCAGATGCTGGAAATCGCCCAGAGCAACAGCCAGCGTCTGCGCAAACTGATCGACGACCTGCTGGACATCGACAAGCTGGTCGCCGGCAAGATGCGCTTCGATCTGCAGCCGCTGGCCCTGCGCCCGCTGCTGGAGCAGGCGCTGCGCAGCAACCAGCCCTATGCCGAGCACCACCGGGTGCAACTGCGGCTATTGCCGGGCATCGACTGCCAGGTAAGCGCCGATGCCCAGCGCCTGGAACAGGTGCTGGCCAACCTGCTGGCCAATGCCGCCAAGTTTTCCACCGCCGGACAGAGCGTGGAGCTGGCAGCCGTGCCCACGGACGGCTGGGTACGCATCAGCGTGCGTGACCAGGGCCAGGGTATCGCGCAGGACTTCAAGCCGCGCATCTTCAGCAAATTTGCCCAAGCCGATGCCGGCGACACCCGCCGCCAGGGCGGCACAGGCCTGGGCCTGGCGATCAGCAAGGAGATCATCGAACACATGGGTGGACGTATCGGCTTCGACTCCGTGGAGGGACAAGGCAGCACCTTCTGGCTGGACCTGCCACAGGTCGGAGGGCAACCATGAGAACTACTCGTGCTTTGCTGACTTCACTGTTCAGCCGCATCAATCTACTGGCCTGGGCCGTGCTGGCACTCGCACTGGGGGCTACGCTGCTGGTCTGGCACAACCTGCACCAGAGCCAGACGGAGTCTGCCACCCGCCAGTTCCAGCTGCTCACCGAAGAGCTGAGCCGGGCCATCATCAAGCGCATGGAGGAGCATGAGAGCATTCTGCTCGGCGCCGCCGGCCTGTTCGACGCCAGCGAAGAGATCAACCGTGCCGACTGGCGCACCTATGCCGAACGCCTGCGCCTGGACGAGCGCTACCCCGGCATCCAGGGCATCGGCTTTACCCAGATGCTTGAGGCGCAGGAGCTACCGGCCTTCGAAAGCGAAATACGCGCGGAGGGTTTTCCCGAGTTTCGCATGCACCCGCCCGGCCAGCGCGAACGCTACGGCGTGATCCGCCTCATCGAACCCTTCGCCGGGCGCAACCTGGCCGCCTTCGGCTTCGACATGTTGTCGGAACCAGTGCGCCGCGCTGCCATGCTGGACGCCGCACGCAGCGGCCAGAGCCGCCTGTCCGGCCGCGTCACACTGCTTCAGGAAACCCACGGCAAGGTGCAACCCGGCCTGCTGCTGTACGTCCCGGTGTACTGGCCGCAGCAACCGCTGGACACGCCAGAACAGCGCCTGGCGGCGCTGCGCGGCTTCGTCTACAGCCCGTTCCGGGTGCACGACCTGGTGCACGGCATCCTTGGCGAACGCAAGCGCGAGCTGGACTTCGAGTTGTACGCAGGCGCCATCTCCGACACGTCGGAAAAGCTCTACAGCAGCCGCGGCGAGGCACCGATCACTGTTCCAGCCGACAGCCAGCACCAGCTCGAACTGTTTGGCCAGACCTGGCACCTGAACTTTCATTACGCGCCGGGCTACCTCGCACGTGAACACCGCGGCGAAATGGCGCTGCTGATACTTGGCGGCTGTATCAGCCTGTTGCTGTTCTTCCTGGTCAGCAGCCTCAGCCTACGCCGCGCCCAGGTACAGGAACTGGCTGCAGGCATCACCGAACAGTTGCACCGCAGCGAGGAACGCCTGGCCCTGGCGCTGAGAGGCAGCAACGACGGTTGGTGGGATATAGACGTCAAGGCCGGCAGCTTCTTCGCTTCAGCCAACGGCTGGCAAATGCTCGGCTACCCGGAACAGGGGCCACCGGGCTTTACCGACGCCCCATGGGCCTGGGAAAGTCTGGTGCACCCGGACGACCTGCCCACGGCACGCAACCGCCTGAAACAGGCCCTAAAAGAGGGCGCGAGCAACTTCACCCTCGACTGTCGTCTGCTGCGTGTCGACGGCAGCGAACTGCCGGTGCTGCTGCGCGGTTACATCCAGCGCGACGACAAAGGCCACCCGCTGCGTATCACCGGCACCACCATGGATCAGAGCGAGGCCAAGCGTATCGAGCGCCTCAAGAGCGAGTTCGTCTCCACCGTCAGCCACGAGCTGCGCACACCGCTGACCGCCATCGCCGGCTCACTGGGCCTGATCAATGGCGGCGCACTGGGCACGGTACCGGAAAGCATGCGTACCATGCTGAGCATCGCCCAGGCCAACAGCCAGCGCCTCAGCCACCTGATCAACGATCTGCTGGACATGGACAAACTGGAAGCCGGCAAGATGCAATTCGACCTGCAACCCTGCGCGCTTGCCGCCCAGCTCCAGGAAGCGCTGGACAGCAACCAGGCCTATGCAGACCGCCACCAGGTCAAGCTGCGCCTGCTCGACTGCGTGCCGGCCCGCGTACGGGTCGATGCCATGCGCCTGCAACAAGTGCTGGCCAACTTCATCTCCAACGCCGTGAAGTACTCGCCGCCCGGCGCCGAGGTATGCCTGCGCGCCGAAGGTCGCGGTGCTCGCGTGCGCGTCGAGGTCAGCGACCAGGGCCCAGGCATCGCCGCCGAATTTCGCCAGCGCATCTTCAGCAAGTTCTCCCAGGCCGATGCCAGTGACAGCCGCAGCAAGGGCGGCACCGGCCTGGGCCTGGCGATCAGCAAGGAGTTGATCGAACGCATGGGCGGGCAGATCGGCTTCGACTCGGTAGAGGGTCAGGGCACCTGCTTCTGGTTCGAGCTACCCACGCTGGCCGAAACCGCCCTGCCCGCGGCCAGCGACGGCCGGCGCAACCTGCTGGTGGTCGAGGACGAACCGGACATCGCCAACCTGCTGCGCCAGTTGCTGGAAAACGCCGGTTATCGCGTGCGTCTGGCTCACAGCCTGGACGAGGCACGCACCCGCCTGCGCGAGGAAATACCCGCCGCCATCAGCCTCGACCTGCGCCTGCCGGACGGCGACGGCATGCAACTGGTACAAGAACTGCGCGCTGACGCGCGCTATCGCGAGCTGCCGATTCTGGTGGTATCGGCCGCCTGTGAAGAGGGCCGCCTGGCACTGGACGGGGTGCCCGCGCTGGACTGGCTGAGCAAGCCGATCGACCCGCAGCGCCTGCTAGCCAGTCTCGCCCAGGCCCTGCAGCACTTGCCGCAGAGTCCGCGCGTGCTACACGTGGAAGACGATCACGATCTGCGTCTGGTAGTCGCCGAACAGGGCCGCGAACTGGCCGAATTCATTCCCGCCGACAGCCTCGCCGAAGCGCGTCGCCTGCTCGCCGAGCAGCCTTTCGACCTGGTTCTGCTCGATCTCGGTCTGCCCGACGGCAACGGCCTGGAGCTGCTCGATGAACTGCAGAACCAGCGGCCTGGGCTACCGGTGGCCGTGCTCTCGGCCAGCGAGATAGATGGCCATGAATTGGCCGGGGTGAGCGCGGCACTGGCCAAATCGCGCAATGATGGACAACACTTCCTGCACATGCTCAATCGCCTGTTACCCGCCAAGGAGACCCGCCATGACTGAGCTCAAGCGCATCCTTCACGTCGAGGATGACCCCTCGATCCAGGCCGTGGCCAAGGTCGCTCTGGAAGCCGTCGGCGGCTTCCAGGTGCTGAGCTGCGCCAGCGGCCAGGAAGCGCTCGATCAGGTGCAAGGCTTCGCGCCCGACTTCATCCTGCTCGATGTGATGATGCCCGGCATGGACGGCCCGCAAACGCTGGAGAGGCTGCGCGAACTGGTGGATATCGGTGAGGTGCCGGTAGCCTTCATGACGGCCAAGGTCCAACCCGGCGAAGTGGCCCATTACCGCAGCCTGGGCGCGCTCGACGTGATCGTGAAACCCTTCGATCCCATGCAGCTCGCCGCCCAGATCCGGCAGATCTGGAGCCAACGCCATGGATAAACACGACGGCAACGCCATTCCTCAGACCCTGCAGGAGCGCCTGCAGCAGCTCGGCCAGCAATTCGCCGAACGCCTGCGCCAGGAGCTGCCGCAACTGACACAGCAGGGCGAACAATTGCTCGAGGCCGGCGACGAGCAGCGCAGGCATCTGTTGCAGGCGCTACGCGACCAGCTGCATCGCCTCGCCGGCAGTGCCGGCACCTTCGGTTTCGAACAGCTCGGCCAGCAAGCCCGGGAGCTGGAACAACAGGCCGAACGCTGGCTGGAACACCAGCAACGCCTGCAGCATGAACTCGGCGAATTCATCGCGGCGCTGCAACGCCTGGGCAACCAGACCTCCAGCAACGAGGCACCCGGCGCAGTGCAGCAGCAGATCCCACAGGCGCTACGCGGAGACACCGAGTCCCGGCTCATCTACATCCTCGAGGATGAAATAGCCGTAGGCGAAAACATGCGCCTGACCCTGAACAACTTCGGCTATCAGGCCGAGCACTTCAACACCATCGCCGGTCTCGATGCCGCCCTGGAGCAGCAGATACCGGACGCGCTGATCGTCGACGTCAACCTGGCCAACGAAGACTGCAGCGGCCTGGACTACGCTGCACGCTTGCAACAGCGCCTGGAGGTGCCCCTACCGCTGCTGGTGCTGACCCACCAGGATGACTTCGCCACCCAGCTGCAGGCGGTGCGGGCCGGTGCACTGGGGTTCTTCGCCAAGCCAGTGGACATTCCGCAACTGGAAAGCCGCCTGGAGCGCTGCTTCGCCCAGCAGAGCGGCGAACCCTACCGGGTGCTGATCGTCGACGACGACCGTGATCTGGCCAGCCGCTACAGCCTGGTGCTGCGCGACGCCGGCATGCTGGTGGAAATCCTCCAGGACCCGGCGCAGATCTTCGAACATCTGCGCGACTTCAACCCCGAAGTGGTGCTGCTCGACGTCAACATGCCGGACTGCACCGGCCCTGAGCTGGCGCAGATCATCCGCTGCAACGACGACTGGCTGCGCATTCCGATCATCTACCTGTCGGCGGAAACCGATATCGGCAAGCAGATGAATGCGCTGATCAAGGCCGGCGACGACTTCGTCACCAAACCGATTTCCGACAACGCCCTGGTCGCCACCGTGTTCTCCCGCGCTCAGCGTGCCCGTCTGCTGTCCAATGCGCTGGCGCGCGACAGCCTCACCGGCCTGCTCAAGCATGGCGATATCAAGGAGCAGGTGGCGATCGAACTGGAGCGCGCGCTACGCAGCGGTGACCGCGCCAGTGTGGTGATGCTGGATATCGATCACTTCAAACGGGTCAACGACGAACATGGTCACGCCGCCGGCGACAACGTCATCCGCGCCCTGGCCAACCTGCTGCGCCAGCGCCTGCGTCGGGTCGACAGTCTGGGGCGCTATGGCGGCGAGGAGTTTCTCGCGGTACTGCCGGACTGCACCCCGCAACAGGCCAAGCAGATCGTCGACGAGATTCGCGAACGCTTCGCCGAGTTGCGCTTCATCGCCGATGGCGGCGAATTCTCCTGCACCCTGAGTGCCGGTATCGCCGGCACCGATGTGCACAGTGAAGCCGAGCAACTGCGCGAGCGCGCCGACAAGGCGCTGTATGCGGCCAAGCATGGTGGTCGCAATCAGGTGCAGGTCGCAGGCGACTGAACGCGGCAGACATCGTAGGAGCCCGCTTGCGGGCGATTAACCAGGGGCGTTGAGCGCCCGCAAGCAGGCGCCTACATAACGGCGATCAGGCCTCGGCGCGTTGCATCAGCTGGCGCTGACGCCACTCCATGAAGGTTTTCAGGAACAGAGTGAGCAACGCCATGCACGCCAGCAGGCCGGCGGCGGTGAAGGCAGCCGCAGGCTTGTAGTCGTTGTTGAGCTGGTCGACCAACAGCGGCAGGGTCAGGGTCTGGTTGATGATGCTGCCGGACACCACCGACACCGCGCCGAACTCACCGACTGCGCGCGCGTTGGTCACCACCACGCCGTACAGCAGCGCCCATTTGATCTTCGGTAGGCTGATGCGGCGGAAGATCTGCCAGCCGCTGGCGCCCAGGCACATGGCAGCGGTTTCCTCGTCCTGACCCTGGGTCTGCATCACCGGAATCAGAATGCGCGCCACATAGGGCGCGGTGACGAACACGGTGACCATGACGATGCCCGGCCAGGCGAACATCAGCTGCATGCCGTTATCGTAGAACCAGCGGCCAATGAAACTCTCCAGACCGTACACCACCAGGTAACAGAGGCCGGCGACCACCGGCGACACCGCATAGGGAATGTCGATCAGCGTTGTCAGCAGCTTGCGCCCGCGGAAGTCGTAGTGGGTCACGCACCAGGCCAGGCAGATGCCGAAGCACAGGTTCAGCGGCACGGTGAGCACCGCCACCAGCAAGGTCAGGCCGATGGCGTGGAGCATGTAGTCTTCGTTCAGATTGCTCCACAGCAGGTCGAGCCCGCCTGCCAGCGCCTTGCTGAAAATCAATGCCAGTGGCACCAGCAGAATCAGCGCCACCACCAACAGACCGAGGGTTACCAGCGCCCACTGGCGCCAATCCTGAGGTTTTTTCATCGACCTTGCCGTTGCCATGCGAACAGACGCCCCTGCACGACCTGCAGGAGGAACAGAAGAGTCAGCGAGGCAAGCAGGATCACCGAGGCAATGGCCGCCGCCGCCGGGTAATTGAATTCCTGCAGACGGACGAAAATCATCAGCGAGCTGACCTCCGTCTGGTAGGGAATGTTGCCGGCGATCATGATCACCGCGCCGAACTCGCCGAGGCTGCGAATGAACGCCTGCGAACCACCGGTGACCAGTGCTGGCGCCAGGGTCGGCAGGATCACCTTGCGGAAGGTCTGCACGCGGCTGGCGCCGAGGGTGCGCGCGGCCTCCTCGTATTCCGAGCCGAGATCCTGCAGCACCGGCTGCACGGTACGCACCACGAAGGGAATGCTGGTGAACACCATCGCCACCACGATACCGGCGTAGGCGTAGGCCACCTTGAAGCCCAGCCATTGGCCGATCCAGCCGTTGGGCACCAGCAGCGCGGCGAGGGTCAGGCCGGCGACCGAGGTTGGCAGGGCGAACGGCAGGTCAACCAGCGCATCGACGATGCGCCGGCCAGGGAAGTCGTAACGGGTGATGATCCAGGCCAGCAGCAGGCCCAGCACCAGCACCGCCACAGTCGAGTAGAACGCTGCGGAGATGGTCACCTTGTAGGTCTGCACCACGCGCGGATCGCTGATCGCGAACCAGTACTGCGCCCAGGTCATGTCGCTGACGTACAGCAGCAGCGCCGACAGCGGCAACAGGATCACCAGCGACAAGTACAGCACGCTGACGCCGAAGCTCAGGCCGAAACCAGGCAGCAGTGGAGTCTGCAGGAAGAACAGCGTCGGTTTACTCACGAAAAAGCTCGGCTCTACAAATGCAGTTGGCCGCCAATAAGGCGGCCAACGGACCAGAAACTCAATAGCCCACGACGAATACAGCCCATGTGAGATCTCGCGAGCTAGAGCCCTGCAAGGCAAAAACAGGCGAGGGAGCGGAGTGTACTTTTGTACATGAGCATCCCGAGCCTGTTTTTAACGCCGCAGGGCCGACGCGCAGCAGATCGTTGACGAGCGCTCAGCGGCCGGAGGCAAGAAGCTGGTCGAGGATACCACCGTTGTCGAAGTGCTTGGCGGTGATGTCATCCCAGCTACCGAGGATCTCGTTCGGGTTGATCAGGCGTACCGGTGCGAACTGCGCCTTGGTCGCCTCGACCACTTCCGGGTTGTGCACGCGGTAGTTGTAGCGGGTCAGTAGCTGCTGGATGTCCTTGCTGTACTGGAAGTCGAGGAAGGCCTTGGCCTGCTCGCGGGTGCCGCGCTCGTCGGCCACCTTGTCGACGATGGCCACCGGGAACTCGGCCAGCACGCTGACTTCCGGTACCACGATTTCCAGGTTGGCAGACTTGAACTCGTCACCCTTGGCGATGTTGATCACTTCCGACTCGAAGGTCAGCAGCACGTCGCCCTGGCCGTTCTGGGCGAAGGCCACGGTGGCGCCACGGCCGCCAGTGGGGAAGTTCTCGACGTTCTTCAGCAGCTTGCCGACGAAGGCCTTGACCTTCTCCTCGTCGCCGTTGAATTTCTCGTTGGCGAACAGCCAGGCGCCCAGGTAGCTGTAGCGGGCGTTGCCGGAGGTTTTCGGGTTGGGGAATACCAGTTTCACGTCATCGCGAATCAGATCGTCCCAGCTCTTGATGTTCTTCGGATTGCCTTCGCGCACCAGGAACGCGGTGGTGCTGTAGTACGGCGAGGCGTTGTTGGGGAACTGCTTGGCCCAGTCTTCACGCAGCAGACCGCGCTTGGCCAGGATGTCCACATCGGTCACCTGGTTGAAGGTAACGACGTCGACCTTCTTGCCCTGGATGATGTCCTGCGCCTGACGCGAGGTACCGGCGAAGGACTGGATGATCTTCACTTCCTTGCCGCTCTGCTGCTTCCAGTGCTCGACGAACAGCGGATTGATCTCGCCGAACAGCTCGCGGGCGATGTCGTAGGAGGCATTGTGGAATGGCGTATCGGCAGCGGCATGACTCAGCGAGCCAGTCAGCAGGGTGACGCTGGCCAAGGTGGCCAGAACGATCTTCTTCAGCATCTAAGGCGTCCTTCTTATCGCGAGAGAAACCTGCAGGCAGGCTATTTGATGGCGCGATTCTGCAGAAAAATCATATAGCTGAAAAATATCTTTTTATTTACTTCTTATAACCAATCTCCTTTCAGCATTTAAAACGCCATGCAGCCCCCGGCACCGAGGCTGCTCAGGCAACCACTCTTTTATCGTTCCTCACGCTCCGCGTGGGAATACATCCAGAGACGCTCTGCGTCAGATGCTGTTGCAGCACCGGAGCAAGCGGGCGCAAAGCGCCCAGGCTTGGGCTCCCACGCTGGAGCGAGGGAGCCATCATCCGCCGATCAGAGTTTGGCGATGGACACTTCGGTGGATTTGACGAAGGCGATTACTTCACTGCCCACCTGCAGCTCCAGTTCGCGCACGGAGCGGGTGGTGATCACCGAGGTGACGATGCCGGCGGCGGTCTGCACATCGATTTCCGAGAGCACGTCGCCGATGACGATCTCCTTGATGCTGCCCTTGAACTGGTTACGCACGTTGATGGCTTTGATGGTCATGGTGTTTCTCCTGATGGTCCACTGATGTAGCCCGGATGCAATCCGGGGAATTCTTGAGCCGTCCCGGATTACATCCGGGCTACGGCCTCACAGCGCCCAACGCAATTGCGTGGGCAGAGGTGATACGGGGTCTGGTGGGGTCGGCAATTCCGGCTGTGCCAGCACCCGGTCGAGCACCCGCGCTTCCAACGCAGCCAGCAGCGGCGAGCCATGCGGACGCGGGCGTACCAGTTGCACATCGAGGTCGAGGCCGATCTGACCGTCCTCGATCAGGATTACCCGGTCCGCCACGGCCACCGCTTCGGCGACGTCGTGGGTGACCAGCAGCACGGTGAAGCCATGCTGCTGCCACAGCCGCTCGATCAGTTGCTGCATCTCGATCCGCGTCAGCGCATCCAGCGCGCCCAGCGGCTCATCGAGCAGCAGCAGGCGCGGACGGTGGATCAATGCACGGGCCAGGGCTACGCGCTGCTTCTGCCCGCCGGACAGTGCCGCCGGCCACTCATTGGCACGATCCGCCAGGCCGACCGCCGCCAGGGCTTCCTCGGCCTGCTTGCGCCAGTTGCCGGACAGCCCCAGACCAACATTGTCGATCACCCGCTTCCAGGGCAGCAGACGCGAGTCCTGGAACATCAGGCGGATGTCCTCGCGCACCGCGTTGAGCGAACCACTGCCGGCCAGCAACTGGCCGCCGCTGGGCTGATCCAGCCCGGCCAGCAGGCGCAGCAGCGTGCTCTTGCCGCAGCCGCTACGGCCAACCACGGCGACGAACTGGCCGGCCGGGATATGCAGGTCGATGCCCTTGAGCACCTGGCGCTCGCCGAAGGATTTCTCGATGTTCTCGATCGCCAGCGGGATACCCTGGCGAATGCTGTGCAGCGCGGTCATTGGCCACCTGCCTTGGCCTGATAGGCCGGATGCCAGCGCAACCAGACGCGTTCGAGACCACGAGCAGCGACATCGGCCAGCTTGCCGAGCACCGCGTAGAGCAGGATCGCCAGCACCACCACGTCGGTCTGCAGGAATTCACGGGCGTTCATCGCCAGGTAACCGATGCCGCTGCTGGCGGAGATGGTCTCCGCCACGATCAGCGTCAGCCACATGAAGCCGAGGGCGAAACGCACGCCGACCAGGATCGAGGGCAGCGCGCCGGGCAGGATCACCTGGCGGAACAGGGCGAAGCCGGACAGGCCATAGCTGCGCGCCATTTCCACCAGCGCCGGGTCGACATTGCGGATGCCGTGGTAGGTGTTGAGGTAGATGGGGAACAGGGTACCGAGCGCGACCAGGAACACCTTGGCCGCCTCGTCGATGCCGAACCACAGGATCACCAGCGGAATCAGCGCCAGGTGCGGCACGTTGCGGATCATCTGTACCGAGCTGTCGAGAAAGCGCTCGCCCCATTTCGACAGGCCGGTGATAAAGCCCAGCAGCAGGCCAATGCCGCCGCCGATGGCGAAGCCGATACCGGCGCGCTGGCCGCTGATCGCCAGGTGCTGCCAGATTTCCCCGGAGGCCAGCAGCGCCCAGCCGGCGGCCAGCACCGCGCTGGGCGCCGGCAGGATGCGACTGGACAACCAGCCACTGGCCACCGCCAGTTGCCAGGCGGCCAGCAGCCCCAGCGGCAAGGCCCAGGGCGCAGCGCGAAGAGCCAGTTTGTGAAGAGTCGTGTTGCTCATGGTTGCCTCGAAAACCTTTGTAGCGTCTGTATTCCCCGGATTGCATCCGGGCTACGGACTGATAAAAGCGCCCTCTCCCCCAGCCCCTCTCCCATAAATGGGAGAGGGGAGCCAACCGAGTCGCTGAACTTGACAGCACCCCGGACAGCTCCCTCGCCCCTCCGGGGAGAGGGTT
>NZ_PGLR01000037.1 GCF_002803095.1 Pseudomonas sp. ZH-FAD
TTACCGTCACTCCCGCGAAGGCGGGAGCCCAGGAGTTTCGCAGGTTCTGGATTCCCGCCTGCGCGGGAATGACGAGTTTTCCAGAGTTTCCTTAGCCTGAGGCTGAGGAATCAATCCTCGTCCTGACCATCCTCTTCGCGGCGACTCATACCGTACTTGCGCATCTTCTCCACCAGGGTGGTACGGCGAACCGGCTTTCTTTGCGGCGTTACGGATGTTCTGAAAAAGTTACTTACCGTCACTCCCGCGAAGGCGGGAGCCCAGGAGTTTCGCAGGTTCTGGATTCCCGCCTGCGCGGGAATGACGAGTTTTCCAGAGTTTCCTTAGCCTGAGGCTGAGGAATCAATCCTCTTCCTGACCATCCTCTTCGCGGCGACTCATACCGTACTTGCGCATCTTCTCCACCAGGGTGGTACGGCAAACCGGCTTTCTTTGCGGCGTTACGGATGTTCTGAAAAAGTTACTTACCGTCACTCCCGCGAAGGCGGGAGCCCAGGAGTTTCGCAGATTCTGGATTCCCGCCTGCGCGGGAATGACGAGTTTTCCAGAGTTTCCTTAGCCTGAGGCTGAGGAATCAATCCTCGTCCTGACCATCCTCTTCGCGGCGACTCATGCCGTACTTGCGCATTTTCTCGACCAGGGTGGTGCGGCGAATACGCAGGCGCTCAGCCGCACGCGCCACCACACCGCCCGCATCATCCAGCGCCTGCTGGATAAGGCCCTGCTCCAGGTTGCCGAGGTAGTCCTTCAGATCCAGCCCCTCCGGCGGCAGCATGGCTGGCGTATCGAGGCCCGGAAGGCCGGCCATGATCGCCGCGCGCTCTTCCATCTCGTCACGCAGGCTGGCGGCGAGTTGCTCATCCTCGTCATCGACATGACGGAATTTCTTCGGCAACTCGCCCACCCCGATCACACCGTAGGGGTGCATGATCGCCATGCGCTCCACCAGGTTGGCCAATTCACGTACGTTGCCCGCCCAGTCATGACGGCACAGCGACATGATGGCGGCCGAGTTGAAGCGAATGGAGCCGCGCTTCTCGTGCTCCATGCGCGAAATCAGCTCGTTCATCAGCAGCGGGATGTCTTCGATGCGCTCGCGCAGCGGCGCCATCTCGATCGGGAAGACATTGAGGCGGTAATACAGGTCCTCACGGAAACTGCCGTCCTCGATCATCTTCTCCAGGTTCTTGTGCGTGGCGGCGATGATGCGCACGTCGGCCGTCTGCGTCTTGTTGCTGCCCACACGCTCGAAGGTTCGCTCCTGCAGCACGCGCAGCAGCTTGACCTGCATCGGCAGCGGCATATCACCGATTTCATCCAGGAAAAGCGTGCCGCCATTGGCCAACTCGAAGCGCCCTGCCCGGCTGGTGATGGCGCCGGTGAAGGCGCCCTTCTCATGACCGAACAGCTCGCTCTCCAGCAACTCGGCCGGAATCGCGCCGCAGTTGACCGGCACGAACGGCGCCTCGCGGCGCTTGGAGTGGTAGTGCAGATTGCGCGCCACCACTTCCTTGCCAGTTCCGGACTCACCGAGGATCAACACGCTGGCCTCGGTATCGGCGACCTGCTGCATCATCTGCCGCACCTGCTGAATGGCGCGACTGGTACCGACCAGGCTGCGAAACAGGTTGGGCTCGCGCTGCCGACCACGATCACGGGCCTGGTCGTACATCTCGCGATAGACCTGGGCACGGTGCAGCGAATCGAGCAGCTTGTTATAGCTAAGCGGAGTCTCCAGGCTGGCCAGCATGCGCCTGCGCAGATCTTCCGGCCACTCGGCGATGCAGGCGTCGCCCACCATCAGCAGCGGCAGAAACTCATCCCAACCAGCGATCTGCTTGGTCAATTCGAGCGCCCCACCCTTGGCCTCGACATCGCCAAGCAAAACACTGAGCACTTCGCGACTCGAACCCAGCTCAGCCACCGCAGCGCGCCAGTCCTGACTGGTGCAAGTCAGGTGCTCTTCCCCGAGAAAATTCAGAATTATCGCCAGCTCGTGGCGGCGCACAGCATTGTCGTCGATCAACAGGATTTTGGTTTCACGCCACATCTTGTATACGTCTGGCCCGAGAAGTGAGGGGAAATGGTACGCCAAGGACTTAGCGAAAACCGGCAATTAGCCAGTAGTAAAGTCAATATACCGGATGCAGTCAATTTTATGGCGTGAATATTTGCACTGGCGTTCGAGCCTGAATGCGGCCTTCTACATGGAAGAAGGGAATCGTCTGTGAAAAGACGACAATTGCAGTTTAATGTGCAGCTAAAGACTCAAACAGCAAAAGCGATGCTAGGCCTCTCAACCGAACAACTGATAGACCTTGGCGCCCTGATGAGACTGGTTGAGCTGCAATAACTCACCGGCCAAGCGCCGCTGCTCGCCCTGGCAGATACCCACCAACTCACGGTAGAGGTCAAGCAATTGCTCCAGGCTGGAGCGAAGCTGCTCTTCATCCTGCTGACCCTCGAACATGGCGGCATCCACCGCCATGCGGCATTGCAGATCCAACTCGCCAATGGCGCTCCAATCCTGGTTGGCCAGGGCATCACACAGGGCCTGTCGGGTCGCCTGCAAACGCTGAACGGATGAGCTCATGACTTACTCCTATGGATAAACGATCAGGCGATGCCGTCCCAGCCTTCTTTGATCTCTCGTAGCAGGGAGGCAACATGTTGCAACGCCTGGGCGTCGTTCTTGAGATTGGCCTGGGTCAACTGGTGGACGATGTACTCGTAAAGGCCATCGAGATTTTCAGCCAGTTGCCCACCCTGCTCCTTGTTCAGCGCCTCGCGCAAACCGCAGACGATTTTTACAGCCTTGCCAATCAATAAGCCCTTCTCAGCAACCTGGCCACGCATCATCGCCCCCTGAGCCTGAGCCAGACGATCCAGCGCCCCCTCGAGAAGCATCTGAATCAAACGATGAGGGCTAGCCTCGACGAGCTGAGCCTGAGTGTTGACCTGCTGATACTGTCTGAGTGCTGATGCTGCATACATGACGACTGCTCCTATTGCCTGAGCTGGTAAACCTACTTACCTCAGTTATCGACGTGCTCATCGAAAGCTTTAGCGGCGGTTACCCTTTCTTTTGGCATTGCAGGCCACCATACAACACACCCCATCTTGAACGACGCTCAAGACAATGCTCCCGATACAGGCCACTCAGCCTATCAGGAACACACATAAAGCACGAGGCGAGAGCCAGGGTCAGGCTGAACGCACCGACCCATCTGAGACACTGAACGACACTCAGTCTTTTGAGTTATTCAGCGCATTGAGCGTTGACATGATGCTGTTACTGGTGGCGGTCAACTGGGCAACCAGGGTGTCCATGTTGTTGTACTTGGTGTAGAGGGTGGTGGTCAGGTTCTCGATACGACGGTCCAAGGCTTCCTGCTGCTCGGTCAGTTGCGACTTGGTCATATTCAACGCCTCGATACGCGTCTCCAACAAGCCACCCGTGGCCGTATAAGGACTGACTACCTCCTTGAGGCGAGGTATCAAGCCATTATCGCCCGCGAAGAACTCCTTGACATTGGTGTACTGGCTCGCCAAGGCGCTATTCAATACATCACTGTCAACCTCAAGCGTACCGTCCTTCTTAGTCGTGATGCCTAGCTGCGCAAGAATACTCAGCTCACCGCTACTGGTAGAAGGCTCGACCATGGCGCTACGCACCGAGTTCAATAGCGAGCGAACCGACGCATCCCCCACCAGAGCCCCTGCATCGGTGCTGGAGCCATCTTCACTGGCCGTCACCTTAGTCAATGCATTGGTAACGGTCATCAAGGTGTTGTAAGCCGTAACGAAGCTTTCTATCGAGGTTTTCAAACCGTCGGTATTGGCCGCCACGGTGAGGGTAGTACTGCCCTCACCAGCCAGCTTGATGCTCAAGCCACTGAGAGCCGTCACGGTGTTCGAAGAGCTGCTCAACTCGAGACCGTCGAGCTTATAGGACGCATTACTGGCCTGCGTGATGTAGCCAGCGGACGTACCGCTCTGCTGCGTCAGGCTCTTATTGCCATCCTCATCGATATTGACGTTAAGCGCAGCGAGATCACCCGTGCCCTTGACGTAAAGATCCGTGCCCTCACCCGTGGTTTCCGAAGACAGCACCAAGCGCGAGCCATTGGAATCGGTGACGATGTTGGCACTGATGCCGGCAGACGAGGACAGTTGCGAGTTGATTGCGTCGCGAATTTCCGTCAGCGAGGCACCCGCCTTAATCTCAACGTCGTAGGAGGCGTTACTCCCCACATCGATGGTCAAGGTGCCGCCAGAGGCGTAAGTGGTCGAGGAGCCACCTGGCTGACTGGCGCTGGCCACCTTGGAAGCCTTGGCCAGGCTGGTCACTTCGAGGCTGTAGCTGCCCGCCACAGCCGTGTTACCCGCCGTCACGCTGGCGACAGAGCTGGAAGATGAGGTGCCACTGAGGGCATCGAAGCTACTGGAAGCCGTCGTAAGACTGGTCAGCGCCGCCTCGAAAGCTTCAAGGGCGCTTTTCAACGTGCCGATGGCCGAGATACTGGTATCGGTCTTGGTCGTCAGACGGTCGATCTGCGCCTGCTTGGGCGCTTTTTCGGACGCTATCGTGGCCTCTACGATCGCTTTGATATCAATCCCGGACCCCAGGCCTACGCTCGTGACAACCATGACAACCTCCTCGCAACGAATAATTGACGCCTAGCAGACACTCAGCAATTAACGGGCCACTCAAGCCTCTTCACGGAACAAGAGACTGCGCATGTCTTCCAGACGCGCCGCCAGCTCGAGCGCCTCTTCGGACGGAATCTGCCGAACCACTTCGCCGGAACTGCCATCAACAACCTTGACCACGACACGCCCGGTGCTGTCGTCCAGTTGAAAATTGATGTCTCGACGGATGGACTGCATGGCATTTTGCATATTGGCCACGACAGACTCCAGTTGATCGCGCGGCATTTCTGCCGATTGCTCACTGCTAGCCGAGGAATCCTCCACTTGCACTGGGGGCTGCCCGACAGGCGACTCTCTACCCACACCGGCCTGACGCTGGGTCGGCACCACGGTGCTTATGGGTGTAACGCTGGAAATGGTCATAGGTTCACCCCGCAATGGGCAAAGGGGGAAGGCTTGCGCACTCCCCCCTCCACCGCCTCAGAGATTGGCTTATTGCAGCAGGCTCAGCACCGCGGACGGCAACTGGTTGGCCTGCGCCAGGATCGCGGTGGACGCCTGTTGCAGGGTCTGCTGCTTGGTCAGCTCGGCGGTTTCCGCGGCGAAGTCGGCATCCTGAATCCGACCCCGGGCAGAAGTGGAGTTTTCCGCGATGCTCTGCAGGTTGGAAACCGTGCTGTCGAAGCGATTCTGTACGGCACCGAGGTCGGCACGCTGGCTGTCGATGTTGGAGATGGCCTTGTCGATAACCGAAATGGCGCTCTGTGAACCGCTAGCTGTAGTGATGTCAGTGTCGGCGATAGTCGTCATTTTTGCCTTGGATTTGGCGAACACCTCGGAGATGTCGGCCCCGCCACTGCTGGTCAACGCATAGGACTTGGCGGAGTTCAGCTCAACATACCCGGCAACGGTGCTGCCGGAGGCGTTAAGCGGCGCGGCCGTTGAGTACTCACCGTTCGAATCCATCACGCTTGCTGTGACAACGCTCGTGGCGAGCGCAGAGCCGTCCGCCTTGACATTCGACTGAGCGCCGAAAGAGATGTTCTCGCCACTTTCCGAGGTAACGGTGAGTTTGTCGTTGGTCTCGTCGTAGCTAACCGCGATACCCAGCGCCGATGCGTTGGAGCTCAACTGATCGGCCAGATCGGCGGTAGAGGTTACACCCACCAGATTGACCGATTTGTCGCCAACTTTGACCGACAAGTTTGCCGAACCACCGGCAAGCTTAGTGTCATCGATTTTCAGGTCCACTACGGTACGGGCGCTGGCACTGAGACCACTGATAGCGCCATTGAAGCTCTTGGCGATCTCTTTAGCGGACTCGTTACCATCAAGGGCAATGTTCTTGGTATCGCCACCGCCCTGAACGGTGATGGTGCCAGCTGTGAAGCTGGTGAAGGTCGAGGCGCCGAGGGCGGTCTCGGCAGCTGCAAGCGCGCCAACAGCGCCGGTGGTGGGAGGCGTCGCCGTAGCGTCACCATTCAACGCTATGTTGGCATTGTCTCTGGCAGTCTTAGCGTCAGTAAAAGCGGTGGTATTTGTTGGATCGGTGTCGTCCAGCGTTTTTTGAGCAGCTGCAAGCGCCGCCGTTTTCGCCGTCACATCAGCTTGCGCTGCATCGCGGGCAACCAGCAGCGGATCAGTGTCGCGAATCGCCGCCATCGCGGTACCGCTTACACGCTTGGAGGTGGTGTCCTCCTCCATCTGGTACGAGCCGATCTTGTTGGCCGAGACGTTGCCCAGGCTCAGGTTGATGGTTTCATTGGCGTTGGCGCCGACCTGGAAGCTGGTGGTACCGAAAGAACCGTCCAGCAGGTTACGACCACCGAAGGTGGTGGTATTGGCGATACGAGTCAGCTCGGTGGTGAGCTGGGAATATTCAGACTGCAGGGAGGCACGGTCTTCGGCGCTATTGGAGCCATTGGCCGACTGCAGGGCCAGCTCACGCATGCGCTGCAGGATGTTGGTGGACTCCTGCATGGCGCCTTCGGCGGTCTGGGCGATGGAGATGCCGTCGTTGGCGTTCTTCACCGCGACGTTCAGGCCGTTGATCTGGCTGGTCAGGCGGTTGGAGATCTGCAGGCCGGCGGCATCGTCCTTGGCGCTGTTGATCTTCAGGCCGCTGGACAAGCGCTGCATGGTGGTGGACAGGGCGTCGGACGCCTTGTTCAGGTTTTTCTGGGTGTTGAGCGATGCAACGTTGGTATTGACGGTAAGAGCCATGACGAGAACCTCGTGGTGTGGGCTTGTGCGACTCCCGGCCTTGGCAACCGCCCGGGATGGCCTGGAGAGCTTTCACTGGGTTTATCGTCGGGCCCTGCCAATTCTTTAGCGTTTTTTCAATATTTTTTCCTGATTGGCAACGAGCTTCAGCCGTACTGACCACGCGCCGGCAGGGCACAGGCGCAACCCTGTAGCCCGGATGAAATCCGGGGCGGTTTGGCATGCCGCCCGACCTTTCCCGGATTTCATCCGGGCTACCCGCTTGGCTGAGCATCGTCGCCCTTCAGTCTTTGAGCCGGTCGGCCAGTCGTGCCATCAGGTTCATGCGCTCATGGAAAATAGCTACGATCAAGGCAGGCGCGCCCTCACGCAGCAGACAGAATATGTAGTGATGTTCGTACCGCCCCATCCGTAGAGCCGGAAAAAGCACACTCATGTCTTTGAACGCACCCCGACCATCGGCGAGGCTGGCTATACCCTGTTCCAGCGTAGCGATGTAGCGGCGTGCCTGCGCATCGCCCCATTGCTTGCGCGTGTAGCGGACGATGCCACGCAGGTCGGATTCTGCCGCCGCAGTGAGAACGTAGCCGGTCAAGCCTGGCCCTCGGCCAGTTCTTCATCAAGAATTTCGCTGATGCTCTTGGTAGACAGATTGCCAGCAAGCCCCTCGTGGATGCGGGTACCGAGCAGCGCTTGCAACTCGTTCCATGCCTGATTGGCGTCAAGATCACCTGGAAACAGCCTTTCCAGCGCGTATTGTTTGATGGTCTTGCCCTGCAAGGCAGCCAGCGCTTTCAGGCTTTGGTGCTGTTGGTCTGTCATGTCGATGGTTAGGCGGCTCATGGGATGACCTCCGAAATTACAGGTTCCCACATTTACACGGATGTGCTGATGAAACAAGCATTGGCTCAGTTCAAGCACTGTGCTCGCCGATACACCCTCGGCTCTGGCTCCTGCTTCGCTCTACCTCCTGCATCCATGCAGTCGTCGGCTCTGGCTCCTGCTTCGCTCTACCTCCTGCATCCATGCAGTCGTCTCCCATAAATGGGAGAGGGGAGAAAAAGCTTCACCCGATTGCCCTGCGCCAAATCATCTCGGCTTTCTCCACGAGGCCGTTGTATGCCATCGTTAACGCCAGAGAGATGGAGTAATCGCCATGAACATTCGCCCGATCCGTTCAGACAGCGAGTATAGAGAAGCGCTCAAAGAGGTTTCCGCCCTGTTTGACTGCGAACCGGCACCCGGCACCCCGGAAGGCGACGCCTTTGAGGTCATGCTGACCCTGATCGAAGCCTACGAAGCCAAACACTTCCCGGTCGATCTGCCAACCCCGGTTGAAGCGATCAAGTTCCGTATGGAGCAGTCCGTAGCCTAATGCCGGTCAGTTAAGAAAAACGCCGCGATGCCGGTACGGAATCGCGGCGTTTTCTTTACCTGATTGGCAACGAGCTTCAGCCGTACTGACCGCGCGCCGGTAGGGCACTGGCGCAACCCTGTAGCCCGGATGAAATCCGGGGCGGTCTGGCATGCCGCCCGACCTTTCCCGGATTTCATCCGGGCTACCCGCTTGGCTGAGCATCGTTGCTAATCAGGTTTCTTTATGCCTGAACGAATAGAGCCTCCCTGTAGGAGCGAGCGTCGCGAGCGCAGCTTTTTCGCGAGCAGAGCTCGCTCCTACAATCAGGTCGCCACAGCCGCAATACGGAGGCGGGCATGGATCGGCTGATCAACTGGGCTATCGTCCATAGCATCACCAACCGGCACCTCGATGACTTCGACAACTTCGCCAAAAGTATCGCCAGTCTAACCCTGGATCAGTGAAACAATAGTCCGGGGGGATAATGCCGTGCCCCGGATTACGCCTGCGGTTGACCCAAACACCTGCAGGTCGCCCCCGCCCTTCGCTTCCCACGATACGACCGTACGGACATTCACATCTTGTTGAACAGGCTCAACTGCGAAATCCGCACGAACGATGCCTGCGCCGCCTCCATCTTGGTCATTTGCAGCACCAGTTTGGAGATGGCCTCGGCCATGTCGGTGTCGCGGATCGTGGACTGGCTGCTGGCATTGGCGATCTGCAGGCTTTCGTTCTCGGTGCTGAGGGTGTCGATGACGTTCAGCCGCGCACCGATGGACGCCTGGGTGGCCAGCACCTGGTTCATGCCGTTGTCCAGGTTGCTGATGGCCGAGGCCACGGCCTCGGTCAGCGCCAGTTGCGCGGCAGGGTCGCCGGATACCGGGGTCTTCAGCGCGGCACTGAGGTTGCCGATGGTCTCGAACACGCTCTGGGTTTCCGCCGACTTGCCCTGCACCACGAAGGTATCGCCCGCCGCCGGTGCCGCGCTGATCTGCAGCTCCACGCCGGCGAAGCCGATGGTCTCGGGATAGGTACCCGACAATGAGCCGCTGGCAATCGGCGTGCTGCCCGTCAGCACCGGCTGGGCATAGACCTCGTAATCACTGGCGCTGGTAAAGCGAAGCTGCACGCCGCTGCTGGGAAACTGGGTGGTGTAGGCGGTCGGGTCGACCACGCTGCCGGAAGTCAGTTGCGCGGTGGAGGTGTTGCTGGCGCTGCGCGTGGTGACGATCTCGGTGTCCGCCACGCCGAAGGTGAAGCTGTAGCCGGTCAGCAGGCTGTCCAGGTCGCCGTCGCCGTCGCGTTCGAGCAAGACCACATCGAGTTCGAAGCGGGCGCCACGGAAGTTGATGGTGGTGCCGTCGATGGCGGTCGGATCGAATACGCCGCCCGCCAGCGAGGCTTCGCTGGTCACGTCGTTGCCTGAGGCATCGAAGATGCGGAACTCCGTACTGCTGACCAGCTCCAGGGTGTAGGGCTGGCCGTCGCGGAAACTCTTGTCGTACTGGGTGGTGTTGCCGACCTGGCCCTGGGAAAGATAGACGCGCTGGCCGTCGGTGTTGGGATCGTTGTCCAGGTTGGACTGGGTGCGGCTGGCATTGGGCACGTTCTCGAAGATGCTCCAGCCGCTGTCGTTGATGGCCAGCGTGCCGGAACCTGAAACCTGCAGATTGAGGCTGGTCTGGTCGCCCTGGTAGCTCACCGAGCCGTCGGGGTTGCGCACGAAGGGCTGCACACCGCTCTTGGAGCCAGCGAAGATGTAGTTGCCGCTGGCGTCCTGGCTGTTCATCAGGTCCAGCAACTGCTCCATGATCTGATCCAGTTCGCTGGCGATCGAGCTGCGATCCTCGTCGGAGAGCGCGCCATTGCCCGCGTGGACGGCCAGTTCACGCGCGTTCTGCAGTACGTTTATCACGGTGTCGAGCAGGGCCTCCTGCTGGGTCAGCGAGTTGGTGGCCGTGGTCATGTTGGCGCTGTACTGTTCGAGCTGGGCCTGCTGCTGTTCCAGTTGCAACAGGCGCGCGGCGCCGACCGGATCGTCCGCGGGGGTCTGGATGCGCACGCCACTGGAGATCTGCTGCTGGGTCTTGACGATCTCGGCGTAACCTTTCTGATAGCCGGAGATGCTGGTCTGAAACATCTGCGAGGTGGAGATGCGCGTGCTCATGGGGTCATGCCTCATACGGGCCGCATCAAGGATGCGGCGTCAAAAACTGTTGATCAGGGTATCGAACGTGGTGCGCGCAACTTGAATGATTTGCGCCGCCGCCGTGTAGTACTGCTCGAACTTGATCAGGTTGGCCGCCTCTTCGTCCAGGTTGACCCCGGACAGCGACGACTGGCTGCTGGTCGCCTGGGCCAGGATGGCTTCCGTGGCGGCGGCGTCGAGCTGGGCTTGACTGGTCTTGGCGCCAATGGTTTCGATCAGCGAACTGTAGGAGGTGGTCAGGCTCATGCCGTTGTTGCCATTGACCGCGACGGTCTTGGCCGTCTGCAGTTCCAGCACCGCCAGGGCGTTGCGGTTGTCACCGGTGCCGTCGCCGTTGAAGGCGATGGTCAGGCTGTCGCCCGCCGCCGGGGAACCGGCCAGGGTCATCTCGAAGGCGTATTCGCTGGGCACGCTGGGCGGGTTGGCGGGAACGCTGACCGTCACGACGTTGCTCTGCCCCGGCACGATGCTGCCGCTGCCGATGCTGTTGCCAGCAACGTCGTACAGGGTGTAGCCCTGGGCGCCGCCGCTGGGCGCGTCGTAGACCAGTTTGATCGGCATGCCGTTTTCCAGGCTGCTCTGCATGTCGGCAACGGCGGCGGCGTCGTAGATGTCGATCAGGGTGATCAGGCTCGGCTGGCTGACGCTGCCGCTGCCGACGTTGCCGGTGGTCAGGGTCGCCGCCAGGGGGGCGGCGAAGGCCAGTTGGTTGGAGTCGGTCATGCTCACTTTGATGTCGCCCGCCGCATGGCGGGTCGGCAGGATGGTGAACCGGTCTCCGGCCGCCACGCTGCCGCTGTCGAGTGCCAGGGTGAAGCCATCGATCACCGGCGGCGGCGAATCGGTCAGGTCGTAGCTGCCCATGTCCTTGCCGTCGGACAGGCGCCTGACGCTGTAGCCGGTAGCGCTGGTGAAGGTCACTTCGTAGTCGCTGGTACTGAGCGCGCTGGTGTCGTCGATGTACACGCGCAGGTTGGCGGAGGTATCGCTGTTGCCGGCTTGCCCCAGGCTTCTCTGCTGCTGCAGGGTCAGCTCATTGATGTCGCTGAACAGCATGGCGCCCAATTGGCCATTGAGGTCGAGCCCCTGGCCGAGCTGGCTGTTGACCTGGTCGGCGAGCACCAGCGCCAGGCGTCCGAGGTCGTTGAGGGTGGTGTCGAGCACTTCTTCGCGGTAGCGCAGCAGGCCACCGATCTGTCCTCCCGTGATCGACGAGGTGACGTCTATCGTGAAATGGCCGTTCTGCGTCAGGTGCAGGGCATGGCGCGACGGGTCGTCGGCGCTCGGCACCGCGCTGAGTTGCGCCGCGCTGCCGCCCACCACCAGCGGCTGGCCATTGCCGATGAACAGGTTGTAGCTGCCATCCTGCTCGACCACGGTGACCCCGATCAGCTCGGAAAGCTCTCGCACCGCCTCGTCGCGCTGGTCCAGCAGGTCGTTGGGCGAGGCGCCGGAAGCGGAGGCATTGACGATGGCCTGGTTGTACTGGGCGACACTGGCCGCCAGGCTGTTGACCTGCTGAACCATGCTCGACAACTGCTGGTTGATGTAGCCGTTCTGTTCCGCCAACTGGCTGTAGATGGAGTTGAAGCGCTCGCCCAGGGTCGATGCCTGGGTCAGCAACAACTGCCGCGAGGCGGTATCGGTCGGGCTGGCTGCGGCGGTCTGCAGGGCTGCGAAGAAATTCGCCATCACGGCGGTGATACCGGTGGTGCTGTCGGCCAGCAGTGAGTTGACCTGGTTGATCTGCGTCAGATAAGCCTGCGCATCGCTGTCCAGCGCGGTGGCCGTGCGCACCTGGGTGGTCAGGTAGCCGCTGTAGATACGCCGCACGTCGGTGATCGAGGCGCCACTGCCGAGGTAGGTCGCGCCCAGTTGCTGCGAGTTATTGGAAACCTGCATCGCCTGCTGGCGGGTATAGCCGGGAGTATCGGTATTGGTGATGTTGTTGCCGGTCACGGCCAGCGCGGTCTGGCTCACGCGCAGGCCGGAAACCCCGATTGCGAGAAGATCAGCCATGAGTCACCTCAGAGCGTCCGGGTGGAGGCGCCGTCGGCGCGGGCAATGGTCTGGTAGGTCGCGTCGATCTTGCGGGCGATCTGGCTGATCTTGCGGGCGTACTGCGGATCCGTGGCGTAGCCGGCCGACTGCAGCTTGTTGACGAACCGCTCGGAGTTGCCAGTGGCCGCCAGGGCCTCCTGGTAACGTGGGTTGCTCTGCAGGAAATCGACCAGGTCATGGAAGCTCTGGCGATAGGAGTCGTAGGCGCGGAAACTGGCCGCTTCACGTACCGTCTGCCCGTTGCGATATTCACGGGTGATCGCCCGCGCCGACTCCCCCTGCCACTGACCGTGGGTCTTGATGCCGAACAGGTTGTGGCTGCTGCCGCCATCGCCACGCCGCAGGATGGACTTGCCCCAGCCGGTTTCCAGGGCGGCCTGGGCCACCAGATAGCGTGGTTCGACACCGATCCGCTCGGCCGCCTCCTGGGCCAGGGGCAGCATGGTCTGGACGAACTCCTGCGCCGACGAGAAAGCCGAACTGCCTTTGGCCAGCGGTGGCTGAACCCGCGTGCGCTGCGCCAGCGTGTCGGCAACGTCGGTGGTCTTGCCAGCCGCCTGCTTGGCTGGCAACCAATTGCCGCCGCCATCCTCGCCCTCGCTACTGGGCACGATACCGGCCAGCAGACGATCCTCCAAACGTCCCGGAAGCGACAGGCGGCGCTGATTGAGCAAGGCGGCCTGGGATTGCGGCCTGGCATCGGCCGACTGCCCGGCGGCCTCGGATCGCTCCACTGTCGTGCCGAACGGGCTGCTGCGCGCCGGCGCGCCACGTAGCCCGCTCATCTGCCGCACCAGCACGTCGGCCAGGCCGATGCCACCGCCTTCACGCGACAGGTTGATCGACAACTGCTGGTCATGCATGTCCTGGTAGTGGCGCGAGGTCTCGCTGTCGAACGGGCTGTCCTTGGCGATCGCCTGGTTCGCCGAGCGCATCGACTTGAATATCTGGTTGATGAACAGCGCCTCGAACTCCTGGGCGACGCGGCGAATGTTGCCTTCGCTGTCGCGCCCTTGGCCATTTTTCATTCCGGCCAGACGATTGAGATCGGTATAGGCCCCGGAATCGGTGGTGGCGCGGGTATTGCCCGACAAGGTATTCATGCTCACCTCAGATCACGATCAGGTCGGCCTGCAAGGCGCCGGCTTGCTTGAGCGCCTCGAGGATGGCCATCAGGTCGGAAGGCGCGGCGCCCACCTGGTTCACCGCACGGACGATCTCGTCGAGGCTGGTGCCGGGGCCGAACTTGAACATCGGCTTGGCCTCCTGCTCGGCGCCTACGCGCGAGCGCGGCACCACTGCGGTCTGCCCGCCGGAGAACGCTTCGGGCTGGCTGACGATAGGGTCTTCGGTAATGGTCACGGTCAGGCTGCCATGGGTCACCGCAGCCGGCTGCACCTTGACGTTCTGGCCGATAACGATGGTGCCGGTGCGCGAGTTGATGATGACCTTGGCCACGGCCTGGCCGGGATTGACTTCGATGTTTTCCAGAATCGACAGGTAATCGACGCGCTGGTTGGGATCGAGCGGCGCGCTGACGCGGATCGAGCCGCCGTCGATGGCCTGGGCCACGCCCGGGCCGAGCAGGTCGTTGATCTGGTCGACGATGTTCTTCGCCGTGGTGAAGTCCGGACGATTGAGGTTCAGCGTCAGGTAGTTGCCCTGGTCGAAACCGCTCGGCACCGGACGCTCCACCGTGGCGCCACCGGGGATACGCCCGGCGGACGGCACGTTGACGGTGATCCGCGAGCCGTCGGCGCCGCCGGCGTCGAAGCCGCCGACCACCAGGTTGCCCTGGGCGATGGCGTAGACGTTGCCGTCGATGCCCTTGAGCGGCGTCATCAGCAGGCTGCCGCCGCGCAGGCTCTTGGCATTGCCGATGGAGGAGATGGTGATGTCGATGGTCTGCCCCGGCTTGGCGAACGGCGGCAGGTCGGCATGCACCGACACCGCGGCGATGTTCTTCAGTTGCACGTTGCCGCCCGTCGGCACCTTGATGCCGAACTGCGCCAGCATGTTGTTGAAGGTCTGTACGGTGAACGGGGTCTGGGTGGTCTGGTCGCCGCTGCCGTTGAGGCCGACCACCAGGCCGTAGCCGATCAACTGGTTGCTGCGCACCCCTTGAATGGACGCCAGATCCTTGAGCCGTTCGGCCTGGGCCTGCTGGCTGATCAGCAGGCAGGCGAGCATGATCGCCAGCAGCAGCCAGTCGTTGGCACCACGGCGGCGCTGGCCGCGATAGGCGCAGGCGAACTGCTGACGGCAGGAGGCCGACTGCGAATGCACAGGTGTCCGTTGTAGGAGCGAGCTCTGCTCGCGAACCCGCAATTCGGTAAAAGCTTCGCGAGCAGAGCTCGCTCCCACAGGCGATCTGGCGGGTTGCACCCGCCCTACGGCGACAGAGGTCATCCAGGTTTTCATGTTCATGTCCTCAGAACGGCCACAGCGGGCTGAGGAAGAATCGGCTCAGCCAACCTGGCTGGCTGGCGTCGGCGAAGGAACCGGTTCCCGAGTAGGTCAACCTGGCGTCGGCGACCCGAGTGGATGAAACGGTGTTGTCGCTGGCGATGTCGTCGGCCCTGATCAGCCCGGCAATCCGCACCATTTCATTGCCGGTATTGAGCGTCAGCCACTTCTCGCCACGCACCACCAGCACGCCGTTGGGCAGCACTTCGGCCACGGTCACGGTGACCGAGCCGGTGAGGCTGTTGCTCTGCGCCGCGCTGGCATCGCCGGCGCTGTCCCGCGAACCGTTGAACTGGGTTCCCAGATCCATCCGGTTTCGCGTCAGCGGGTTGGTGGCCGACACCCCTCCACCGAACAACGAGGTCAGCCCGATATTGGCGGAACTGTCCTTGCTGATGTCGGAGCGGGCCGCCTTGCTCGCCTGGGTGCGCTCCTCCAGGGTGATGGTGATGATGTCGCCGATGCGAAAAGCCTTTCGATCGTCATACAGATTGCTCTCGAAACCGGCCTGGTAGATCGCGCCACTGGTCGCGTTGGCCGGCAGCGGCGTACGCGGCAACACGGGTGCATAATAGGGATCGTCCGCCTTGGGCGCAGGCGCCACGCACCCCCCCAGCAGCAGACAAACCGACGTCAACACAATCAGACCTTTCATCGCACACCTCACATCCAACACTCTGCCCGCCCTAGCGATCCCGATCAGACTCAAAGCGTCTGCGTGATGAACTGCAACATGGAATCGGCCGTGGAAATGACCTTCGAGTTCATTTCGTAGGCGCGCTGTGTCGTGATCATGTTGACCATTTCCTCGACGACACTGACGTTGGAGTTTTCCAGGGTATTTTGCAAAACGGTGCCCAGGCCATTGAGGCCCGGCGTTCCCACTTGCGGAGCGCCACTGGAAGCGGTCTCCAGAAACAGGTTGTTGCCAATCGCCTGCAGGCCGGCCGGATTGATGAAATCGGCGGTCTGCAGGTTGCCGATGATCTGCACCGCGGCGCTGTTGGCGGTGGTCACGGACACCGTGCCATCCTCCCCGACGGTGAAGGTCTGGGTTTCGGCGGGCACGACGATGGCCGGCTCCAGGGCGAAGCCGTTCGACGTGACGATCTGGCCGTCGGAATCGAGGTGATACGTGCCGTCGCGCGAATAGCCGATGGTGCCATCGGGCAGCAGAATCTGGAAAAAACCGCGCCCGTTGATCGCCATGTCCAGTGGCTGGTCGGTGGTCTGCAGGCTGCCCGTGGTGAAGTTCTTCTGGGTACCGACGATCCGTACCCCCGTACCCAGTTGCAGGCCGGACGGCAGCTCGCTGTCCTGGGTCGATTGAGCGCCTGGCTGACGGCGGATCTGGTACAGCAGATCCTGGAACTCGGCCCGGTCGCGCTTGAAGCCGGTGGTCGAAACGTTGGCCAGGTTGTTGGATATCACCGACAGATTCATGTCCTGGGCGGACAAACCGGTCTTGCTGACCCAAAGCGCTGGAAGCATGTCTATCTCCTCGCCCTGCGCGGGCGCTACTCGTTAGCTGATCTGCATGACACGGGCCATGGACTCGGAGCCCTCCTTGGCCGTGTTCATCATCTTGACGTGCAGTTCGAATTGTCTGGACAGGGCGAGAATGGCCGTCATCTCTCCGACGGCGCTCACGTTGCTGCTCTCCAGGAAGCCAGAATGCAGGCGTACGTTGGCATCCGCTTCGAGCAACTGGCCGTCTCTCATATGGATGAGGCCGTCGCGCCCCTTGCGCATCTGCGCGGTATCGGGGTTGACCAGCTTGATGCGGTCGACCTCGGCCAGGACATTCGGCGCTTCGCCCAGGGCGCGAATGCTGATCGTGCCGTCCTGACCGATCTCGACTTTCTCCTCGGGCGGCACGGCGATGGGCCCGGCATTGCCCATGACCGGCAAACCGTTGCCGGTACGCAGCATGCCCAAGGCGTCGACGACCAGGCTGGCGGTACGCACGTAGGCCTCGTTGCCGTCAGGTGCCTGTACGGCGATCCAGCCGTTACCTTCGATGGAGACGTCCAGATCGCGCCCCGTTTCCTGTAAGGCGCCTGGCGTAAAGTCGGTACCTGGCCGTTCGGACATCGCGTAGACACGCGACGGATAACTGTCACCGAAGACCGGCATGGCACGCGCCTGCTCGAGGTCGGCACGGAATCCGCTGGTGGAGATATTCGCCAGGTTGTTGGCATGCGCCTTCTGCGCCAGCGCATTCTGGCTGGCACCCGTCATCGCCACATACAGCAACTTGTCCATCTCGACCTCTGCCTGAAAAACCACAATCACAGGGTTTTTAGCAAGGTACGTGCCACAACCAAAAATAAATATTAAGCTACTGTTTTTAAATGAAAAAAGCCTCTCGCAAGGAGAGGCTTCAACAATGGAGACGGCAAGAATCTGCCGCCGAAATCATCAACGGATATTGATGATCGTCTGCGCGATCGCGTTCTCGATCTCGATGGTCTTGGCGTTGGCCTGGTAGTTGCGCTGCGCCACGATCAGGTCGACGAGCTGCCCTGTCAGATCGACGTTGGAGTCTTCCAGCGCCCCCGCCGCAATCGAACCGAGCGTACCGGAAGTCGGCGTCCCGATCACCGGCTCACCAGAGGCCAGCGACTGCCTCCAGGCCGTGCCACCAACCGGGGTGAGGCCTTGCATGTTGGCAAAGGTCGCCAGGGCCACCTGCCCGATCACCTCGGACTTGCCATTGGTGTAAGTGGCAAACAATTGCCCGGTTTCATCGAAGGACAAACCCGACAATTGCCCGGTGGTGTAGCCATCCTGCGCCAAGCTGTTCACTGCGAAGTTGGTGTTGGTCTGGCTTGCCTTGCGCAGATCCAGGGTAACGCCGGTAGCGCTGGCAGCAGCGCCATTGGAGCCCCAGGTGACCGGATCGGTCGTAGCATCGGTGATTGTCGCTGGAATCCAGTTGGCCAGGCTCAGCGTGCCATCGCCATTATCACCAAAATCACCAAATACAATATTGTCCGTATCCAGTGCGCCTGCGGTGGTGAACGGCAACGTGGCCTGGTACGGGTCCGTACTGGTCGGATCGCCCGGGTTACGCCCATCCACCAGCACGTACATGCTCCACTGGTTGCTCGCATCCTTGACGAAGTATTGCGTCATGGTATGGGCGTTACCCTGCGTGTCATACAGGCTCACGGAGGTCGACCAGTTATAGGAAGTTGACACAGTAGAATCGAAGGGCGAGCTAGTGGGTATGCTGGCCGACGAATTGAGCGCGAGACTCTGAGTGACAAGCGAGGTGGCGTTAGGCTCCTGGTTACTGGTATCGACCACCAGATTGGTCAGCACCCCATTGACTAGATTGCCGTCAGCATCGACGCCATAGCCCATCAGGTTGTTGCCAGCGCTGTTGACCACATTGCCATTACTGTCGACCTTGAAGGCACCGGCCCGCGTATACAGCTGGCTACCACCGTCATTGACGATAAAGTAGCCACTGCCATTGATGGCCAGGTCGAGACTGTTATCGGTGTAGCTGATATTGCCCTGGGTAAACTGCTGGGCGATATCCGATGTGATCACGCCACTGCCGATCGAGTTGCTCCCCGTGCCGAACATGCTGCTGGCATAGAGATCGGCGAACTCCGCACGCGAATATTTGAAGCCGGTGGTTCCGGTGTTGGCAATGTTATTACCCGTCACGTTCAAGTATGAACTGGCAGCCTTCAAACCGCTCAATGCTGTATTGAATGTCATGCTCGCGTCTCCCTTACATCGATCGCTTACTGGCCGATATTGATTACTTTGGACAACGCAATACTGCCTACACCGGCCAGATTGAGCGTCATGTCACTTGTTCCAGAACCCAGCGTCACACTGCTGACCGTTGCCGGCAGGTAGGTCTCAAGGGCCGTGGATTTGCCATCCAGCGAGGCCGACGCCTTGAAGGTGTAGGTGCCGGACGGCTGCGCCACTCCGCTGGCGTTAGTGCCATCCCAGGTGAAGCTGACGTTGCCGCCTTTGGTCTGGCTGTCGAGCGCAATGGTCTTGACCAGACTGCCCGCCGAGTCATAGACGCCAACCGAAATACCATCAGCTGCGGACGGGAGCACGACGCTCCCCGTCATGCCAGCGGCGCCATCGACATAGGTGCTACTGGCCGATACCGTCACGCTGCGCCCCACCAGGGAAGAGGCTTGCAAAGCCTGCGACGATTGATAGCTGCCCAGCAGCGAGTCCATCGAAGCGGAGATATTGGTCAGACTTTCCAGGCTGCTGAACTGCGCAAGTTGCGCAACGAACTCACTGTTGTCCATCGGATCCAGCGGGTTCTGGTTATTCAACTGAGTGACCAACAACATGAGAAAGTCATCCTTACCAAGACTGGAGTAGCTGGATTCGTTGGTGTTGCTGGTCGAGGTGCCGGAGTATGTCGACAGCACGCTGCTGGAAACAGTCTCTGTGGTGCTCATGGCTATGTCCTTACTGACCCAGGGTCAGAACCTTCTGCAGCATGGTCTTGGCGGTATTCATCATTTCCGCATTGGTTTGAAAGGCTCTACTGGCCGAAATCATGTCCGCCATTTCCTCGACCACATTGACGTTCGGATAGAACACGTACCCATCCGCATTCGCTGCCGGATGACTGGGCTCGTAGCGCATGTCGAGATTGCTCTGATCCTCGACGATGCCGAGCACCTGCACCCCACTCCCCGCCTCGTCCTGCTCGGCGAACAGCGAACCACTACCACTGTTCTGCGACTGCTGGAACACGGTGGCGAACACCGGATGACGGGCACGGTAGGTCTGCTCGATACTCGAAGAGACAGACTCCGCGTTGGCGATATTGCTGGCCACGGTATTGAGGCGAGTGCTCTGCGCGCTCATGCCGGTTCCGGCGATGCTGAAAACACTGGCAAGGGACATGGTCGCGCTCCTTATTCGCCGCGCAGGGCGGCGGTGAGACCTTTGAACTTGCTATTGAGGAAGGTGAAACTGGCCTGGAAATGCACGGCATTCTCGGCATAGTTGGACTGCTCGATCTGCAGATCCACGGTGTTCTGATCCAGCGAGGCATGGAACGGCGTGCGATACGGCAGCTCGGCTTCGCCGGTCTTCACGCCCTCGGCTGGGATGTGGCGGCTATCGGTGCGGCTCAGAGAAACGCCGCCACGCTGCATGCGGCTGCTCTGTTCGGCCAGTACGCTGGCGAAATCCAGATCGCGCGCTTTGTAGTTCGGCGTATCGGCGTTGGCGATATTGTTGGCCAGCACCTCGGCGCGTTGGGCGCGAAAGCCGAGGGCTTGTTCGTGAATACCGAGTGCTCTGCCGAAGTTGATGCTCATGTTCCGAACCTTTGCCGCTTGGGCCATGTAGTCACTGTTGCAAGCTATCCAGCAAAGGCTGTGCCAATTTATTTAATCCAATTAAATCAATACTTTAATAGCATTCAGGCGGAAAAATAACGGCAAAGCGGCAAGGCTTTACCGCCTATTGGCAAGCAAGCGGCAAAGACAACCGGACAGATTGCCGCCCCGCCGAACCCTGGGGCGCGCGATGCGCATCGGTTCTTCTGCACCAGGCCAAACCGCTGGTGCCTACGGCGAAACCTATCCGATCGGGCCCATGGTTTTCAGAGTCCAGAAACGCAAACGGGAGGCCAAAGGCTAATGCTGATCAGATAAGTTCGTCACCACCCCCTCCTACTTGCAGTAGAGGGGCGTTTTTCGTAGGAGCCAGCTTGCTGGCGATGCTTTTTATGGCGGATCGCCGGCAAGCCGGCTCCTACAAAGATCGAGTGCAACGGCTTAACTGACTGGCATTAGGCCAAAGGCCTCCCGCTGCTGATACCAAACATGCCTTGCGCCTATTTGGCCTTGTAGATGATCCCCGGGCTGCACTGCACCATCTGGTACTTCTCGGGCAACCCGTTGAGCGCCTCGGAGGCCCCCAGGAACAGATAGCCGCCTGGCTTGAGGGTGGCATGGATACGCGTGAGGATGTCCTTCTTCACCTCGGCCGAGAAGTAGATCAGCACGTTGCGGCAGAACACGATGTCGAACTTGCCCAGCGCCGCATAACTGTCGAGCAGGTTCAGTGGCCGAAACTCGACGCGGCTCTTGATCGGCGCCTTGACCTGCCAGCGCCCCGGCCCCCTGGAATCGAAATAACGCTGCAGACGCTCCTGCGACAGACCGCGGCCCATGGCCAGGCTGTCGTACTCGCCGGACTTGCAGTTGCTCAGCATCGACGGAGACAGATCGGTGGCGACGATCTGCACACCCGCCTTGAGCTGGCCGAGGTTGGTACGCTCGAACTCGTCGATGGTCATCGACAGCGAATAGGGCTCCTGCCCGGACGAACAGGCCGCCGACCAGATGCGCAGACGCTGCCCCGGGTAGGCCTTGATCAACTCCGGCAGTACACGGCTCTTGAGCACCTCGAAGGGATAGGTGTCGCGAAACCACAGGGTCTCATTGGTGGTCATGGCATCCACCACCTGCTCGCGCAACCCGCCTCGCGGCTGGCTCTGCATGCGCTGCACCAGCTCGCCCAGGGTCTTGATGCCGTTCTGTTCCATCAACTTGTTCAGACGGCTGGAGACCAGGTACTGCTTGTTGCTGCCAAGCAGAATACCGCAGGCCTTTTCCAGGAAAGTCCGGAACTGCTCGAAATCCAAATTACCTGAAGACACTAGTGCCGCCTCTGCAACCATAACGTTCGCCGAAGGTTACCCTTCAGCACCCATCCGATACACGAATGCGATCGACCACCCGCGCCGCCAGATCATCTGGCTTGAACTTGGCGAGGAAATCGTCGGCGCCGACCTTCTTCACCATCGCCTGGTTGAACACCCCGGACAGTGAAGTATGCAGGAGGATGTGCAGCTTCTGCATGCGCGGATCGCTGCGAATCTCCGTGGTCAGCGTATATCCGTCCATCTCGGGCATCTCGATGTCGGAAATCAGCATCAGCAGTTCCTTGTCGGGATTATGCCCCTCGTCGGCCATTTTCTTGAGGTAATTGAGTGCCTCGCGGCCATCGTTCAGCGCCGTCACCTCGACGCCAACGGTCTGCAGGCAGCGCAAAACCTGTTTGCGCGCCACCGAGGAGTCATCGACGATCAGCACATGCTTGGTCAGCGCCTGACTCTGCACCTGATCATCGATGACGCCAGCGGAGATCACTTCCGAGGTCGGCGCGACTTCGGCAAGAATCTTCTCGACATCGATGATCTCGACCAACTGCTGGTCGAGCCGCGTGACTGCTGTCAGGTAGTGATCGCGTCCGGTGCCCTTGGGTGGCGGATGGATCTCCTCCCAGTTCATGTTGACGATACGTTCGACCGAGCGCACCAGAAAACCCTGAACCTTGGTGTTGTACTCGGTGATGATCACGAAGCTGGTCTTCAGATCTTCCAGCGCGGCACGGCCGGTAGCGATGGAAAGATCGAGAATCGGGATGGTGCCCCCGCGAATGTTGGCCACCCCCCGCACCACCGGACTTGATTTGGGCATGATGGTGAGTTTCGGGCATTGCAGCACCTCTTTCACCTTGAATACGTTGATACCGTAAAGCTGTGGGCCTTCCAGGCGAAACAGCAACAACTCCAAGCGGTTCTGTCCCACCAACTGAGTGCGCTGGTTAACCGAATCCATCAACCCGGCCATGCCCGGACTCCTTCTTATCCAGTAACGCCTACCCCGTTGAGCCTAGCAGGCGGCACGGGGCTTGCTTTGCATTGCTTATGAAGCAGAGAACGTCATCATTCCGTCAGCTACTAGCAAAGTGCCTTGCCCCTTTGCCCGTTTTACTCGCTTTGCCGACACTCGGCTACAGCGCTACGGCGGCTGCCACCTTCACCAGCACTGAACAACTTATCGGCGCCACCGAGGCCTTTCTTGAGCAGGCGACCACTGAATATCTACAGCGTAGCGAAATTCAGGGCCGCCATGAGATTCGCGTCAACCGTCTCGACCCACGGTTACGCCTGCCTCTGTGCGATCAGCCGCTGACCACCACGCTGGAAAGCCCGGCGCAGCCGCTGGGCCGTGTCACTACGCGCGTGCGCTGTGACGGCAGCGCTCCGTGGACAGTATTCGTGCCCGCTGAAGTGCGCTTGTATCGCCCCATTGTCGTACTGACTCGCCCGCTCAAGCGCATGAGCGTAGTCAAAGCTACGGATTTGAGCCTGGTTGAACGCGATGTCGGTCAATTGGGTCAGAACTTTCTCACCGACCTGAATCAGGCGATCGGCAAAAAATTGACGCGCCAGCTCGGTAGTGACCAGATTCTTCTTTCGACTCATCTGCAAATAGCCGAGGTCATTCGGCGCGGCGACCAGGTGGTGATCAGCGCTCGCGGCGCTAGCGTGAGTGTCCGTATGCCCGGCGAAGCTCTGACCGATGGTGCTCCAGGCGAACAGATCAACGTGCGTAACCTGCGTTCGCAGCGAGTCGTTCGAGCCCGCGTTGTCGGGCCTGGGCAAGTGGAAGTACCCATGTAGGCATGTTTCTTGTAGCGCAAAGACGTGGCGATTCCCTACACTGTTAAACGACGCGATGAAATTAATCCTAAAGTTTTCCCGGCAGCAGCCGAGAAGCATGGCAAGCGTCCACCATATCGTCCGAGGTTCTGCATCATGGTCATCGACTTCAACCGGCTGAACAATGCCAATACGCCCGCCAATGCGGGACGTACCGGCGCGACTCAGGCTGGCAATCGCAATGAGTCGGCACAGCCGAACAAAGCGCCTGTCACCGGTACTGATGAACAGACCAACACCAAGAGCGGTGAATCGGTACAACTGAGCCGTGAGGCACAGCAGTTGCAAACAATCGGCGAGAAGCTGCGTGATCAGCCCATCGTCAACAAGGAGCGTGTGGCCCAGCTGAAACAGGCCATTGCTGATGGCAGCTATCAGGTCGACAGCAAACGCGTCGCCCAGAAACTGCTCGACTTCGAATCCCAGCGCTAGTCTCAGGGCTGCGCTGGGGGTGTTGGACGCCCGACCCCCAAGAGCCCGCCATGAACGACACAGCCTTGCTTGACCTCTTCACCAACGATATCGGCACCGCCGAGCAATTGCTTGAGCTGATCGATAACGAATTCCAGGCCCTCACCGAACGCGACCTGCCGCGCCTCGACAGCCTGCTCAGTGAAAAACAACCTCTGCTTGCCCTGCTTCAACAGCACGGCAACGAGCGCAGCCGTCTGCTGCAAAACGCCGGTCTGAGTGCAGATCGCGAAGGGCTCACTGCGCTGGCGAGCAAGTCCTCCGTAGGTGATCAGTTGCTGGTACGCAGTGAGGAGCTGTCCGCTCTCCTGCAGCGCTGCCAGGAGGCCAATCTACGCAATGGGCGTTTGATTCGCGCCAACCAGGCCTCGGTCGGCAGCGTCCTTGGTATTCTGCGCGGCGCAGAGACACCCGGCCTCTATGACAGCCGCGGCGGTGCCGCTAGAATCGCGCAGCAAAGACCGCTCAGCCAGGCCTGAGCCATCCCCCAACAAAAAGCACAGGGACATGCAGGCACTCTGCCAGTATGCTAGTGCCGTTATAGCTCATGAACCGGAGAGTTCCGTCCTGTGTCCAGCGCGTTCAACGACGAGAGCGGTCCTCAGCCGCCCAAGGTGCTCAAGACATCCGTCGAGATCATTGCCATCCTGCGTCAACTGCAACAGAACCATGACCCCCTGATCATTCAGTTCAAGGGGCGCGACCTGCGCTTCCAAAGCTACCTGGTTGAAATCGATAAAGACCGTGCTCGCGTGGCACTGGACGAAATCATCCCCAACGATGGTGAGCGTTTTCTCAAGCAGGGTGAAACCTTCAACATAGAAGCGTTTCGCGACGGGGTACGCGTCGCCTGGACCTGTGATCATGACGTGCAGCTCGGCGAGCTCGAGGGAGCCCCCTGCTACTGGGCGCCGCTACCCAGTGAGGTAATCTATCACCAGCGCCGCAGCGCCTTTCGCGCACAATTGAAACAAAGCGATCTGGTCAAGGTTGTACTCAATGGTGACAAACTGCGCGAGTCGCTGCCAGGCCATCTGCTGGACATCTCGGCCACCGGCTGCAAACTGCGTTTCGCCGGCAACCTCAGCCAGCAATTGAGCAATGGCCAGGTACACGAGCGACTCACCGCCTATCTGCCCTTCGGCAACATGACCTGCGCCGTGGAGTTACGTCACGTGCAATACGAGGACAAGGTCGACATGACGTTCGTCGGCACTCGTTTTCATCGCTTGAACGGCCTTGAGCAACGTCAGGTCGAGCGCTTCGTCTATCAGCTGCAACGCGAGGCGCGTCGCACCGAGAGCGACGGCCCCTTCTGAGCCCACCCCCTCCATTCGCGCAAAGCCCGATGGGTGGGCTTCAGTCCACCAAGGGAGGCCGCCGTGGGCTAAAGTCCACCCTACAAAGTCTGGCGGCGGACTACCCCCGCTTCACGTCCGGCTCAACCTCCTCCTCGCCCGCCGCAGCTGGCTCCTGCATCTGCTCCTGTACCGTCTGCTCATCGACCCGCGGGTCGAGAGCGGCGACCAGTGGCGAGCTGGTTACGTTGCCGGGCATGGCCATATGCTGCAGCGGCGCATCATCGACCTGATGCAGATGGGTCACCACTTCAGGACGAATGCGCCAGACCAGAATCAACGCGCAAACGCTGACGAACACATAGAGCATGTTGGCGCCGTAGAAACGCATCAGCACACCGGCCAGCAGCGGGCCGATGCAGGCGCCCACGCCGAAGGTGACCAGCAGCATGGCCGTCAGTGACACGCGGCGCTCCGGCTCCACATGGTCATTGGCCAAGGCCACCGCCAGTGGATAGAGACTGAACTGCATCAGGCTGACCAGAAAGCCGACACCGAACAGCAGGCCGAGAAATACCTGTGGCAGTGCCGCCAACGGCAAGGCCGCCAGCAGTAGCAAGACCGAGCAGCCGCGAATCAGGCGCACGCGGTCATGTCGATCGGAAAGCCAGCCCAGCGGCCACTGCACCAGCAGGCCGGCGAGAATGCAGCTACCCATGAACAGGCCGACCTGCTCGGTCGACAGGCCCATCCGCGTGGCGTACAGCGGCGCCAGACCATAGAACGAGCCGATCAGCAGACCAGCCACCGAGATGGTAGTCAGCGACAGCGGCACACGACTGAGGAAGAAACGCAGCTCCAGCGGCGCCGGGTGCAAGGGGGCCGGGTGCAGGCGCCGGGTCAGCGCTACGGGCACCAGGCACAAGGCGAAGCACAGGGCGACCAACATGAGCAATTCCAGACCCAGCGTCGGATGCACCACCAGCGCCAGCTGCCCAAGAATCAGGCCCAGGTAGGAAGCCCCCATGTACCCGCTGAACACCAGGCCACGCTGCTTGGCTTCGGCCTGCTCGTTGAGCCAGCTCTCGATCACCATGTACTGGCACATCATGCCCAGGCCCACCAGCATGCGCAGGAACAGCCAGAATGGCAGCCACTCGATCAGCCCATGGCCCAGCACAGCAGCCGTGACTACGCCAGCACAGGCCACGTAAGCACGGATATGCCCCACCCGGCCGATCAGCCGATGCCCCAGCTTGCCGCCGAGCACAAGGCCAAAGTAATTGGCCGCCATCAGCGCACCGACCCAGAGACCATCCACGGTGTCAGCCAGACGCAGGGCCAGGTAGGTACTGAGCAGGCCAGAGCCGAGCAACATCAGCAAGGTGGCGAAATAGAGCGAGCGGAATGACTTCCAGATCAAGCGCATTGACGGGTAAAGCTCCTTGTGCACGGAAACCGGGAATGGCGGCGGGCCTGCGCGGCTAGGACGGCGCCCTTGGGGCGTGCGGGCGATGCAACTTTCGATGCCCTGGAAAACGAACAGTTCGATTGCCAACTCATCACGATTCAGACGCTCGCTTGCGCCGCACATGGTACAGCGTAGCCTCAATTCTTCCTGTTCTTCGAGCGACCACGGGTCACACCCTGCCAGCCGCAGGTTTGCTGATCCGCCCCGGCAACTACCTGGCAGAGCCGGCAGACAAGCCTTGTAGAGATGCGACATGGGCTTGCGCCCTGTCGTCCAGATGCCCGCCCAGCGCACGAACCCCGATCCGGCTGTGCTAGAGTCGCGCGCTATTTTTTCGGCCTGCTCTCCATGGCACTACCGAAAAACCTCTCGAACCAGGCCCGACGCCACTTGCAACGCGCCCAGCAACCAGAGAACTCGCGATGTCCCAAGCCCTTCACCCTGCCCTGCAGCTACTCAACCGCACCAGCCTGGTGACACAGATCATCATCGGCCTGCTGGCAGGTATCGCCCTGGCCGTAATCGCTCCGCAGGCGGCACTGTCTGTCGTGTTCATCGGCAACGTATTCATCTCTGCGTTAAAGGCCGTCGCTCCGGTACTGGTGTTCATTCTGGTGATGTCATCCATCGCCAACCACCAACACGGCCAGCAAACCCACATCCGTCCGATTCTGCTGATGTACCTGCTCGGCACCTTCAGCGCAGCGTTGGTAGCGGTAGTGGCCTGCTTCCTCTTCCCTTCCTCGCTGGTACTGAGTAGCCAGGCCGCCGAGCTGACGCCCCCTGGCGGCATCGGCGAAGTCCTCAAGACGCTGCTGATGAACGTGGTCGACAACCCGGTCAATGCCCTGCTGAATGGTAACTTCATCGGTATCCTGGCCTGGGCTATCGGCCTCGGCTTCACCTTCCGCCATGCCAGCGCCGGTAGCAAGCAACTGCTGGGCGACCTTTCCAACGGCGTGACTGCCATCGTCAAGCTGGTGATCCGCCTGGCGCCGCTGGGCATCTTCGGCCTGGTCGCCGCCACCCTCGCCGAATCCGGCTTCGACGCCCTGCTCGGTTATCTGCACCTGCTGGTGGTGCTGGTCGGCTGCATGCTGCTGGTGGCCCTGGTGGTCAACCCGGCGCTGGTGTACTGGAAGATCCGTCGCAACCCCTACCCGCTGGTGTTCACCTGCCTGCGCGAAAGCGGCATCACCGCTTTCTTCACCCGTAGCTCGGCCGCCAACATTCCGGTCAACCTGCAACTGAGCCAGCGCCTGGGCCTGCACGAAGAAACCTACTCGGTCTCCATTCCGCTGGGCGCCACCATCAACATGGCCGGTGCCGCCATCACCATCACCGTGCTGACCATGGCTGCAGTGCACACCCTGGGCATCCCCGTCGATCTACCCACCGCCCTGCTGCTGAGCGTGCTGGCCTCGATCAGCGCCTGCGGCGCATCCGGTGTCGCCGGCGGCTCGCTGCTGCTGATCCCGCTGGCCTGCAGCCTGTTCGGCATCCCCAATGACGTGGCCATGCAGATCGTCGCCATCGGCTTCATCATCGGCATCGTTCAGGACTCGGCGGAAACTGCACTGAACTCCTCCACCGACGTACTGTTCACCGCCGCTGCCTGCATGGCACAAGAACGTAAGGACAGCTGAGACCCATCGCGTTGATAGCAAGGCCCACCTCGCGTGTAATGCTGTTCACTTAAGCGGAGCAGCCTTGCGATCCACCGGGTAGCGGGTCTTTGAAATCTTCACCGTCCTAGCTCTTGATGGCCTTGGGCGGTGATCCAGAAACAGCCCACCGACTCCTGCCCTCAACGCTGATAAGCGTTGTCCTGTTGCTTAAATCGGGTTGGCCGCTGCCATCACGATCAATTGCACGGCGATGTAGTGGGCCACCGGCTTGAAGCGGATGTCGCTTGGGGAGCGGCCAAAGGCGACGGCTGCCTGACTGGCTTCACGACGAATGATGTTGTAGGCCAGCAACAATCCTCAAACCTCTTGGTAGATCAGCTCCTTTACAGGCAAGAGCAGGCCGAATCGGCCTTTTTGAGGCAGGACGCCGGAACACAACAGGTGTTCATTGCCGCCCGTGTTCCTGTCTGTTCGCTCTTGTGTTCCATCGCTGAAAGCCCCGTGGTTACTGGCTCCAAGCATTCTAGGAACACCAATCACACCAAGAACAAGGAATTTTTCAGGGGTATGGGTTTGCATGCTCAAACCGACTTGCCGAAGTTGACCGGCACCACGTTGCCGACCCCTTCCCAACGGTGGGCGAAATCGTATGAGGTGACGTGCTGCTGCCGGTTGGCATCGAGGTAGTCGGCCCACCACTGGCACATCAGCCGGCGTTCCTGCAGGTGCTCTGCCTTGTGGATGTAGGCGCCACGCACCGTGTCGCGCTCTTGGTGGCTCATCTGCCTTTCAACGGCATCCTTCGACCATAGCCCCGACTCCACCAAGGCGGAACAGGCCATAGTGCAAAAGCCGTGGCCGCACAGATCCACCTTGGTGTCATAACCCATACGGCGCAGGGCCTTGTTGATGGTGTTCTCGCTCATGGGCTTGTGGTGGTAGTGGTCGCCGGGGAACACCAGATCGAAACGGCCGGTAAGCTGGCGTACCTGCTCCAGCAGCTCCAGTGTCTGGCGGCTCAGCGGTACCAGGTGTGGGGTGCCCATCTTGGCACCACGGCGGGAGAACTTGACGCCCTCGATAGCCTCGCGCTGACCGGGTATCTCCCACATGGCCCGGACGGTGTCGATCTCACTCCAACGGGCAAAACGCAGCTCGCTGGAGCGGATAAATACCAGCAGGGTGAGCGATACCGCATGCCGGGTCAGCGCCCGGCCGGAATCGGCCTCGATACGCTGTAGCAGCTCGGGTAGGCGATCCAGTGGCAAGGCGGGCCGGTGGGCACTCTTTCGGGTGGCCGTGGCGCCCACCAGGTCGTTGGCCGGGTTACTGTCGATCAGCCCATGCTGCCTTCTCGCGCGGCTTGGCAGCCTCACACTTGGAATCTGTCAGAGGGGTGACTGGGCGTGCCATAGGAATACGTACCCTTATCGAACCGGCGTATCCCTAAACGTCTTCCTAAAACGTGGATATGTACAGAGACAATAGTAGACAGCCGGATACAACAAAGCCGGCTCAAGTGGCCGGCTTTACTGGGATTCGTAGACTTCTATAGACAGATAGAGTCAATCATTTGGCGTCCCCTGCTGGAATCGAACCAGCATCTAGCCCTTAGGAGGGGCTTATTCTATCCGTTGAACTAAGGGGACACGGCCGTATTGGCAACGGCCGGGCCGCATCTTAGCGGCGACACGCGCATTTGTCATGTCGCCACCGCTCACTTCCTAGGGCCTGTTGCCGTTTTACATGGGCAACCATAGGAAGGCTCAGGCCATGGCCACCACGCTCTCGTAATTTCTCTTGAGCTTGTCGAATCGTGAGACCACCTGTTCGTGCTGATCGAAGTCGACGTGAGTGAAGACGGACATCGGGTTACCTCGGATGTAAAAAGCCGCCCCTCTCCCGCACGGGAGAGGGTGGCAAAGGGGATGGGAAAGGTCAGGCCGCTGGTTCGAACAGCTGCACAGCAGCGATCTCACTGACGGTCAGGCGTGCCTTGAGCTGACTCGCCTGCTCGCGCGCCTTGGCCAGCGCCGCTTCCTTGACGTGACCGTAGCCGCGGATCTGCTCGGGAATCTCGGCCAGCGCCACCGCCGTGCGGTAGTTACCGGCGTTGAGCTCGGCGAGCAGGTAGGCCACATTGGCTTCGTACTCCTCGATCAGCTCGCGCTCCAGGCGACGCTCGGCACTGTGGCCGAACGGATCGAGCACGCTGCCTCGCAGGAACTTGAAGCGCGCCAGTACGCCGAACGCCTTGAGCATCCAGGGGCCGAAGCTGCGCTTGCACGGCTCACCAGTCACCGCATCTGGCTTGCTCAGCCAGCTCGGCGCCAGGTGGAACTGCAACTGGTAGTCGCCTTCGAACTGCGCTTCGAGCTGCTTGCGGAAGGTGGCATCGCTGTACAGCCGCGCCACTTCGTACTCGTCCTTGTAGGCCAGGAGTTTGAAGTAGTAACGCGCCACGGCCTTGCTCAGGCGATGCTCGGCATCGGTATCGACCTTGCGCACACGCTCGACCAGCTCACGGTAGCGCTCGGCATAAGCGGCATTCTGGTAGTCGTTCAGACGCTGCATGCGGTCGGCGACGATCTCCTCCAGCGTGCTGCAATGTGGCGCTTCGACGACCTTGGGCGCGGCGAGCTTTTCCACCGCAGCCAGATCATGTGCGGCGCGACGGCCCCAGAGGAAGGCCTGCTGGTTGAGTTGAACGGACACGCCGTTGAGCTCGATGGCCTTGTTCAGCGCTTCGGCCGATACCGGCACCAGGCCCAACTGATAGGCATAGCCGAGCATAAACAGGTTGGTGGCGATGCTATCGCCGAGCAGGCGAGTGGCCAGGCGAGTAGCGTCGACGAAGCGAGTCTTGCCCTCGCCCACCGCCTCGCTGATCGCCTCGCGCATCGCAGCGCCGGGCACCTGGGCGTCCGGGTTGCGGGTGAACTCGGCAGTGGCCGCCTCATGACTGTTGATCACCGCATGGGCGATCTTGTCGTTGAGCTTGGCCAGCGCCTCTTCGCTGGACGACACCACCAGGTCGCAACCCAGCAGCAGGTCGGTTTCCCCGGCGGCGATGCGCACCGCGTAGATGTCGCTCTGCTGCGCGGCGATGCGGATATGGGTGATCACCGGGCCGAACTTCTGCGCCAGGCCGGCCTGGTCGAGCACGGTGCAGCCCTTGCCTTCGATATGCGCGGCCATGCCCAGCAGCGCGCCAACGGTGGTCACGCCACTGCCGCCGACGCCGGGCAGGAGGATGTTCCAGGGCCGACTCAGGGCTGGCAGTTTCGGCTCCGGCAAGGCGATGAACAGCGCGCCCAGGCCAACAGCCTCAGGCTTGCGCAGGCTGCCGCCGTGCACGGTGACGAAACTCGGGCAGAAGCCCTCCAGGCAGCTGAAGTCCTTGTTGCAGGCGCTCTGGTCGATCTCGCGCTTGCGCCCCAGTTCGGTCTCCAGCGGCAGCACCGACAGGCAGTTGGATTTCACACTGCAGTCGCCACAGCCTTCGCACACGGCCGGGTTGATGAAGGCACGCTTGGCCGGATCGACCATCTTGCCGCGCTTGCGCCGACGACGTTTTTCGGTGGCGCAGGTCTGGTCGTAGAGGATCACCGACACACCTTTTACCTCGCGCAACTCACGCTGCACGGCGTCCAGCTCGCGACGGTGATGGAAGGTGACGCCCGGCGCGAAGGTGGCGCGGGTCGGGTACTTGTCCGGCTCGTCGCTGACCAGGGCGATGCGCTTGACGCCCTCGGCATGCACCTGCTGGCTGAGCTGGTCGATACGCAGTTCGCCGTCGAGGGGCTGGCCGCCAGTCATGGCTACCGCGTCGTTGTAGAGGATCTTGTAGGTGATGTTGACCCCGGCGGCCACGGCCGCACGCAGGGCCAGATGGCCGGAGTGGAAGTAGGTGCCGTCGCCGAGGTTCTGGAACACGTGCGGAGTATCGGTAAACGGCGCCTGGCCGATCCAGGTCGCGCCCTCGCCGCCCATCTGGGTGAAGGTGTCGGTGCTGCGGTCCATCCACTGGGTCATGTAGTGGCAGCCGATGCCGGCGAGGGCACGACTACCTTCCGGCACCTTGGTCGAGCTGTTGTGCGGGCAGCCGGAGCAGAAATGCGGGGTGCGCACGGTCTTGTGCTTGGGCGCGGCCAGGGCCTTTTCCTTGGCATCGAGGAAGGCCAGGCGCTCTTCGATGGTCGGGCTGCTGTAGATCGGCGCCAGGCGCTTGGCGATCACCCGGGCGATCATCGCCGGAGTCAATTCGCCCAAGTTGGGCAGCAGCGAATTACCCTGTTCATCGAACTCGCCGACCACGCGCGGGCGCTTGCCCACTGGCCAGTTATAGAGCTGGCCGGTGAGCTGGTCTTCGATGATGCTGCGTTTCTCTTCCACCACCAGAATTTCGTCCAGGCCTTCGGCGAACTGGTGCACCGACACCGGCTCCAGCGGCCAGCTCATGCCGACCTTGAGCACGCGCAGGCCAACCTTGGCGCACAGTGCTTCGTCCAGGCCGAGGTCATCCAGGGCCTGGCGCACGTCGAGGTAGGACTTGCCGGTGGTGATGATGCCCAGACGCGGGTTGGGCGAATCGAGCTTGACCTGGTTGAGGTTGTTGGCCAGGGCGAAGGCGCGCGCGGCGTAGATCTTGTAGACGTTGAGGCGCTTTTCCTGGGCCAGGGGCGGATCGGGCCAGCGGATGTGCACGCCGTCTTCCGGCAGTTGGAAATCCTCAGGAATCTTCACCTGGACGCGCAGCGGATCGACGTCCACCACAGCTGAAGAGTCGACGTTCTCGGCAATGGTCTTCAGCGCCACCCAGCAGCCGCTGTAGCGCGACAGCTCCCAGCCGATGATGCCGTAGTCCAGCACTTCCTGGACGTTGGCCGGGTTGAGCACCGGGATCGACGCGGCGATGAACGCATGCTCGCTCTGGTGGGCGATGGTCGAAGACTTGCAGCCATGATCGTCGCCGGCCAACACCAGCACGCCGCCATGCTTGGAAACACCGGCCGAGTTGCCGTGCTTGAACACGTCACCGCTGCGGTCGACGCCCGGCCCCTTGCCGTACCACATGGCGAACACACCGTCATAGCGTGCGCCGGGGAACAGGTTAGCCTGCTGGCTGCCCCACACCGCGGTCGCGCCCAGCTCTTCGTTGACGCCGGGCTGGAAGTGGATGTGGTTTTCCTTGAGGTACTCGCGCGCGTCCCACAGGCTCTTGTCCAGGCCACCCAGGGGCGAGCCGCGATAGCCGGAGATGAAGCAGGCGGTATTGAGTCCGAAGGCGGCATCACGCTGCTTCTGCAGCATGGGCAGGCGGGTGAGCGCCTGAGTGCCGGTCAGGTAGAGGTGACCAGTAGCGAGGCGGTATTTGTCATCCAGGCGGATTTCGGCCAGTGACATGGAGCGCTCCTTTTATTTTTATGGCGAGCACGGGGAGCGCGACGGTAGACACGCTCCGTTGGTTTCACGGCAGGATCGCTGCTGTGAATTTGCCTAAAGCATGACTGGAGGGTTCCGCTTTTTTCTTTCTATTTTCGAGTATCGAAGGCGATACTTCGCATGATCCTTCCAACAATCACAATAAATTGGAAACAATCATGCAGGACAAGCTCAGCCCCATCGACCGGCGGATTCTCCGCCTGCTGCAACACGATGCCGACCTCTCGGCCGCCGAAGTAGCGGAAAAGGTCGAGCTATCGCAATCGCCCTGCTGGCGGCGTATTCATCGTATGCAGGAAGAAGGGCTGATCGAGCGCAAGGTCGCCCTGCTCAACCACAAGCGTCTGGGGTTTGGTATCACGGTGTTCGTCGACATCAAGCTGTCGGCCCACGGCCGCGGCAATCTGGATGAGTTCGAGCGGGCCGTGGTCGGCTACCCGCAGGTGCTGGAGTGCTACAGCATGGCCGGCGGCTCGGACTACCTGCTCAAGGTGGTGGCCAAGGACATCGCCGATTACGAGCGTTTCCTGCGCGACCACCTGCTGCAACGCCCGCATGTGCACGAGGCGCACTCACATATCGCCATGAGCGAGGTCAAGCGCACCACCGAGCTGCCGCTGGATTAACGCCCTGCCCTGCGCGCCCGCCAAGCGGCCAGCAACGATGGGCCGAGCGCGGTGAGTGCCGAGCCAAGCACCACCACCACAGCGCCGGCGTAGGCGATCCAGTTGACCTGCTCGGGCAGCACGTGGTCCGGCCACCAGGTCGAGGCCAAGGCCACGGAGACGAAGGTCACCAGCGGTGTCAGCGCCAGGGTCGCGCTGACCCGTGAAGCTTCCCAATGCGCCAGTGCCTCGGCGAAAGCGCCGTAGGCGACCAGGGTATTCAGGCAGCAGGCCAGCAGCAGCCAGCCCTGCAGCGGGCTCAACTCCAGTACCTGCATTGGCTGCGCCCAGGGTGTCAGCAGCAGCGCGCACGCCAGGTAGATGACCATCATCACCTGCACCGAATTCCACGAGGTCAGCAGTTGCTTCTGCGCCAGGCCGTAGAAGGTCCAGACAAAGGCAGCCGCCAGCACGGTCAGCACCCCGGTGGTATAGGTGGTCAGCGAGGTCAGCAGCTCACCCAGGCGCTGATTGAAGAACAGGCCGAAGCCCAGCAGCATGACCATCAGGCCAATCGCCTGACCCAGGCTGAAGCGTTCGCGAAAGACGAACAGGCTGCTGATCAGCAAGAGTATCGGCGCCACCTGGATCACCAGTTGCGTGGTCCCGGGGCTGAGCAGATTGAGTCCGACCAGATACAGCACGTAGTTGGCCGTCAGCCCGCCGATAGCCAGCGCCAGCAGCCAACCGCCCTTGCGTCCCAGCGGCCGAAAACGTGGTAACCGGCGACTCGCAGCGAGATAGGCAAACAGCAGAGAACCGGACACGGCCAGGCGATACCAGGTGACCGTCACCGGGTCCATCACCTGCAGAACTTCTTTCAACTTGATGGGCAGGATGCCCCAGAGCACGGAGGTGATCAGGGCGAGCAGCAGGCCGTACATCCAACGGCCGGAAGAAATGTGCATGGCAACCTCTGGCAGGCGGCCAACAGAGCATGTCGACCGCAGCAGAGCATTCTAGGAGAGGCATGCCCCCCTACACAGCAACAGTTCAGCCCGGTTGCCGAGCGAAACTGTACTGCTCAGCATCCACAGGACGCCAGCCGACCGGCGCCAATAATTCAAAAAATCCGCTAAAAGACGCTAACAGGCTGCCAAAATCTACCATCTGTCGTTTTGCCAAGCACGTCGCATTGGCCACAGTAGACTCAGATTATCCAGAACCTGCAGATGGAGCTCTCACCATGTTCGGCCAACGCGATATCGACCCCCAACCGGGCACGCATTACCGCAGCTCACGCGTCAGCGCCGTCAACGGCCAATACTTCTTCGCCACTCGCGAAGGCACGCTGGAAGGCCCCTTTATCTCCCGCCATGACGCCGAGCAGAGCATCACCCGCTATATCGAGCGCATGACCATGGCCAACAAGCTGCTTCGCCACAGCAGCGAGCACATCGACCATCTGCAGCGACGTGAAGCCATCAAGCACAATCAGGAGCTGTGAGCGCTCGCCCTTACAGATGCGCCAGGCCCAAGTCGCCCCGATGCGCCGCGAGATGTGGCAACACCGCGGCCAGCAGAGGCTCCTTGAAGGCATCCTGAAAGCGATGCGCCAGGCCCGGAATCAACTTGAGCTCCGCCCCCTTGATATGCGCCGCCACGTGTACGCCATGCATCACCGGCAATAGCGGATCGGCCGTGCCGTGCACCACCAGCGTCGGCACTTTCAGGCGATTGAGCAGCTCGACCCGACTCGACTCGGCAAGAATCGCCAACAACTGTCGCTGCACGCCTTCGGGATTGAAGGCACGGTCATAGGCCTGCTCGGCCTGATGCAAGAGCAAGGCACGATCATCATGCACCGCAGGGCTGCCGAGCGCCGCGAGCAAGTCTGCCTGCTGCTGCAGAGCGGCCTCGCGACTCCCCGCCTCGCGCCTTGCCAGCAGCGCCACCAGCGCATCGCTGGGTGCAGGCAGTCCTTGAGCACCCGAGCTGGTCATCACCAGCGTCAGACTGAGAACGCGCTGCGGCGCCAGATCGGCCAGGTGCTGGGCGATCATGCCGCCCATGCTCGCACCCAGTACATGGAAGTTGTCGACGCCCAGACGATCCATCAACCCCAGGGCATCGCCCGCCATGTCGCGCAGGTGATAAGGCGCGCCGAGCGAAAGGCCCAGGCGATAGCGCAGCACCTCGTAAGGCAGGTTGATGCTTGGCGCCGGTCGCCGCCAGGTGCTCAGCCCGACGTCACGATTGTCGAAGCGCACGACGCGAAAACCCTGCTGACACAGGCGCTCGACTACCTCGTCAGGCCAGTGGATCAACTGTCCGCCCAGCCCCATTACCAACAACAGCGCCGGATCGTGCTCGTTGCCGATGCTTTGATAAGCCAGGCGCACCTCACCGAGATCCGCATAACGGGTCGGCTCGGACAGGTCGCAACGATTGGCCGCAAAAGACGGCAGACCGCAAAGCAACGCGGCCATGAAAATGAATGCACGCATGAAAACACCAGAAACGCAGAACCCCACTGAAACTCGAGTCTGATGAAAGTCATTCGACGGCGCTGCCACACAAGCGTGACAGTTTGATGAAGGAGGACGAACGGTTGCCCAGGCGGTGACCAAAGGTGCTGCCCAGAGCGTCGCGAACGCCCCTCTCACTTAGCTGTGGGAGGGGCTTCAGCCGCGATTACCGGGGAATCAGGCCAGCTCGGCCCGCAACTGCCTGGCGGCCGCCACCATATTCACCAGCGCGGCCTCGGTTTCCGGCCAGGCGCGGGTTTTCAGACCACAATCGGGGTTGACCCACAGGCGCTCGAGCGGGATACGCCGCGCTGCCTTGCGCAACAGCCCGGCCATCTCGGCGCTGTCAGGCACACGCGGCGAGTGGATGTCATAGACCCCCGGGCCGATCTCGTTGGGATAGTCGAAGCGCTCAAACGCCTCCAGCAACTCCATATCCGAACGCGACGTCTCGATGGTGATCACGTCGGCATCCATCGCTGCGATGGACTCGATCACATCGTTGAACTCGCTGTAGCACATGTGGGTGTGGATCTGCGTTTCGTCACGCACGCCGCTGGCGGTCAGGCGGAAAGCTTCGGTGGCCCAGTCCAGGTAGTGCTGCCAGGCGGCCTGACGCAACGGCAAGCCCTCACGGAACGCCGCCTCGTCGATCTGGATGATCTTGATGCCGGCTGCCTCCAGGTCCACCACCTCGTCACGAATCGCCAGCGCCAGTTGCCGCGCCTGCACTTCGCGGGAAACATCCTCGCGCGGGAAAGACCACATCAGCATGGTCACCGGGCCGGTCAGCATGCCTTTCATGATCTTGTCGGTCAGGCCCTGGGCGTAGGTGGTCCACTCCACGGTCATGGCCTTGGGCCGGCTCAGATCGCCGACTATCACCGCCGGTTTGACGCAGCGTGAGCCGTAGCTCTGCACCCAGCCGAAGCGGGTGAAGGCGTAGCCGTCGAGTTGCTCGGCGAAGTACTCGACCATGTCATTGCGCTCAGCTTCGCCATGCACCAGTACGTCCAGACCCAGACGCTCCTGCACCTGCACCGCATGGCGAATTTCGCTGTGCATGGCCTCGGTGTACTCGGCTGCACTGAGCTTGCCCTGCTTGAACGACTGCCGCGCCAGGCGGATGGCCGAGGTCTGCGGGAAGGAGCCTATCGTCGTGGTCGGCAGCAATGGCAGTTGCAGGCACTCACGCTGTTGCTCGATGCGCTCGGCGAACGCCGACTGGCGCTGGGCATGACGCGGACGAATCGCCGCCAGGCGCGCCTGCACCTCAGGCTTGTGAATACGTTTTGAAGCTGCACGAGCGGCCTGCACTGCGCGGCTCGCTTGCAAGGCGGCTTGCACAGAGGCGTCTTCCGGCGCCTCCAGGGCTTTGCCGAGCAACGCGACCTCCTGGCATTTCTGCACGGCAAAGGCCAGCCAGCCTTTCAGCTCGGCATCGAGCTGGTCTTCACGAGCCAGGTCCACCGGGCTGTGCAACAGCGAGCAGGACGGCGCCACCCACAACCGCTCGCCCAGGCGTTCGTGAGCGTGATGCAGCAACTCGAGTACCTTCTCCAGATCGCAGCGCCAGACGTTGCGCCCGTTGACCACGCCCAGCGACAACACTTTATAAGCAGGCAGCCGATCGAGAATGGTCGGGTACTGCTCCGGCGCACGCACCAGGTCGATATGCAGACCGTCCACCGGCAGGTTGGCGGCCAGACCGAGGTTGTCTTCCAGGCCGCCAAAATAGGTGGCGATCAGCTTCTTGCACGGTTCGCGCTGAATCAGGTTGTAGGCGCGCTCGAAGGCGTTCTTCCACGCCTGCGGCAGATCGAGCACCAGAATCGGCTCGTCGATCTGCACCCACTCCACACCTTGCGCGGCCAGACGCTGGAGAATCTCGCCATAGACCAGCAGCAGACGCTCGAGCAGTTCCAGCTTGTCAAAATCAGCGCCTTTGGCCTTGCCCAGCCACAGGTAGGTCAGCGGGCCGATCAGCACCGGTTTGACGTTGTGCCCAAGGGCATGCGCCTCAGCCACTTCCTCGAATAGCTGCTCCCAGCTCAGGGCGAACTGCTGGTCAGCACTGAACTCCGGCACCAGGTAGTGGTAGTTGGTATCGAACCACTTCGTCATTTCCTGGGCGTGGGCACCACCGCAGCAACTGCCACTGCTCTTGTTTGCAACGGTCCCACGGGCCATGGCGAACAGGGTATCCAGCGTCGGCTTGCCGGCGGTCGGGCGAAAGCGCTCGGGAATCACACCGAAGGCCAGCGAATGAGCGAGCACCTGGTCGTACCAGGCGAAGTCGCCCACCGGCAGCAGGTCGATACCGGCATCCTTCTGCAGTTGCCAGTGCTCGGCGCGCAGACGCTGGCCGACGGCGCGCAGGCCGGCTTCATCCAGCTCACCTTTCCAGTGGGCTTCGAGGGCTTTTTTCAGTTCGCGGTCGCGGCCAATGCGCGGAAAACCGAGGGAATGAGACAGGGCCATGTCGTGAAACTCCAGAATCAATCGAGATGGCGCCATTCTCGGCATCGATACCGAGTGAGACAAACTCAAGATTTTCGTCTTGATCTAAAGATTTACTCATGTAGGCTGTATGAACCATTTTCATCCAGTTCTGGCATTGGATGAGTGAAACCTTTGCAGAGACCCGCCATGCTCGAGCTACGCCACCTAAAAACCCTGCACGCCCTGCGCGAAACCGACAGCCTGGTGGAAGCCGCCGAGCGCCTGCACCTGACCCAGTCGGCCCTTTCGCACCAGTTCAAGGAGCTGGAAGAGCGCCTCGGCCTGCAGCTGTTCGTGCGCAAGACCAAACCCGTGCGCTTCACCAGCGCCGGCCTGCGTCTGCTGCAACTGGCCGACGCCACCCTGCCCCTTCTGCGCGGCGCCGAGCGTGATTTGGCGCGCCTGGCCGGTGGCACCGCTGGCCGCTTGCACATGGCCATTGAGTGCCACAGCTGCTTCCAGTGGCTGATGCCGACCATCGACCAGTTCCGCGATGCCTGGCCGGAAGTGGAACTGGACCTGGCCTCGGGCTTCTCCTTCGCCCCGCTGCCGGCCCTGGCCCGGGGCGATCTGGATCTGGTGGTGACTTCGGACCCCATCGAGCTGGCCGGCATCACCTACGTGCCGCTGTTCACCTACGAGGCCATGCTCGCCGTGGCCAATCAGCACCGCCTGGCGTACAAGGCCTACATCCAGCCTCAGGATCTGGCCACGGAAACCTTGATCACCTACCCGGTGGAACGCGACCGCCTGGACATTTTCACGCGCTTTCTCGAACCCAACGATATCGAGCCGGCTCAGGTGCGCACCTCCGAACTGACAGTGATGATGATGCAACTGGTGGCCAGCGGCCGTGGCGTGTGCGGCCTGCCCAACTGGGCGCTGCACGAGTACAGCTCGCGCGGCTACGTCAGCGCCAAGCGCCTGGGCGAAAAAGGGCTGTTCGCCACACTCTACGCGGCGATTCGCACCGACATGCTCGACGCGCCATTCATGCGCGACTTCCTGCTCACCGCCAAGGACACCTCCTTCGCCAGCCTCGAAGGCGTCAGCGTGGCGCGCTGAGCGTCGCCTCACGGGGCAAGGATCGAGCGAATGTCGTAGGGCGGGTTAGCCGCCAGCCACCTTCCGCAATTCCCCCCCGCAATGTCTGTTGCGGCGTAACCCGCCATCGGCGCAACGCGTTTCATCGCCTAGTGGGTTAGAAGCTTCGCCCCGGGGCGGGGCTCCTACATCCTTGTGGGAGCCCCGCCTCGCGGCGAATGAGGCAGTGAACGGCTACCCGCCAATTGCCTTGTTACAACTCCCGCCTTGCCGAATCGTGACCAACAGTCATAGCATGACCACCGGTCACAACTCTTCGCGGAAAGCCCATGCGCTACCAGGATCAACTCTTCCAGCAACGGGAAAACGCCCTGCTGCAATCCGCTCGCCAGCTGTTTCAGGAGCAATCCTGGGATCGCGTCACCATCGCCGAAGTGGCGCGTCACGCCGGCATCGGCAAGGGCACGGTGTACAAGCACTTTTCCAGCAAGGAGGCGCTCTACGCGCGTCTGGTGCTGGACTGCTCGCGCCAGCATCTGAGCGAACTGCGTGAGACCGCAAACCAGGCGCCGCCTCGCGAAGCCATGCGCCATGTGATTCGTCGCGCCTTCGAACAACTGCTGGCCGACCCACTGCAAGCCCAACTCTGCCTGCTGTGCGACCGCACCGCCTTCCAGGAGCGCCTGGACGCGCCCTACCGTGAACAGTTCCTCGAGCTGGAAGGTCAGTACATGGCGCTGTTCAACCATCTGCTGCAAGGCAGCTTCAGCGAACTGCAACTCTCCCCCACTGATTGCCAACGCCTGCTGTGGGGTGTGGAGGCTTGCGTCAATGGCGTGATGGCCCGCATCGCCTCCGGCGGCTTCGCCCATTGGGCCGAACCCATCGAGCTGGACGCCTATTTCCAGCGCGTCACCGATTTCATCATTGCCGGCCTGCAAGGCCAGGCCGCCGCGCTGCACGCAGCGCCTGTACTCAGCGAGTAAACCCACATGTTCGCCCAACTCAGCAAGCGTCCCTGGATCATCGCCATCGTCATCGCCGTCCTGCTGCTGGCCTGGCTGTTCAGCGGCGAGCGTTTCGTCGCTCGCGACGATGTCGAGCCAGACCAACCCGCCACCACCAATGATCTGGCGCGCGTCGAAATTCAATGGCTGCAAGCCCAACCCATGCAACGCCAGCATGTGGTGCAGGGGCAGATCGAAGCCTGGCGCCGTGTGGAACTGCGCGCCCAGGTCAGTGGCAGCGTGCAGAACCTGGACCAGGACAAGGGCAACCGCGTCGCGGCCGATCAGTTGCTGCTGAGCATTTCGCCTGACGACCGCCCGGCTCAGGTCGCGCGCAGCGAGGCCGATGTGCGCCAGCGTCAGAGCGACGTCACCGCCGCCAAGCGCCTGCGCGAGCGCAGCCTGGTTTCCGCCAACGAGCTGATGCGCCTGGAAAGCGAACTGGCCAAGGCCCGCGCCGAACTCGACAGCGCCCGCCTGCAGCAGCGCAACACCAAGATCAAGGCGCCATTTGCCGGTATCTATGAACACCAAGATCAAGGCGCCATTTGCCGGTATCTATGACCAGCGCATGGTCGAACTGGGCGATTTCGTCCAGCCCGGCCAGAGCCTGCTGACCCTGGTGGATATCGACCGCCTCAAGGTCAGCGCGCAGATCGCCCAGCAGCAGGTCACCCAGCTCGAACTGGGCCAACCGGTAAAAGTTGAATTGCTCGACGGCCGCACGCTGCAAGGCGAGCTGCACTTTATCGCCGCGGCCGCGGACCCCGGTTCGCGCAGCTTCCGCATCGAGGTCAAGGTGGACAACCCGGACGGCCTGCGCCTGGCCGGCGCCAGCGCCACCCTGCACATCCAGACCGGCGAAGCCATGGCCCATCGCCTGTCCCCTGCCCTGCTCAGCCTGGATGAAACCGGCCGCCACGGCGTCAAGTGGGTCAACGACGCACAGCGCGTGGAGTTCACCCCGGTGCAGCTGATCAGCGTCGACAATCAGGGCGCCTGGGTCAGCGGCCTGCCGCCGAAGGTGGCGTTGATCACCCTCGGCCAGGGCTTCGTCCAGCCCGGTCAGCAGGTACGCACGCAACTCGCGGCCGAGGGCAGTTGAGATGCACGCACTGATCGCTGCCGCACTCGACCGTAGCCGTACCACCATCCTGGTCCTGCTGTTCCTGCTCTGCGGCGGGCTGGTGGCCTACATCGCCATGCCCAAGGAATCGAACCCGGACGTGGTCATTCCCATCATCTACGTTTCGGTGACCCTCGAAGGCATCAGCCCGGAAGACGGCGAACGCCTGTTGGTACGCCCACTGGAGCAGGAGCTGCGCAGCCTCGAGGGCGTCAAGGAAATGCGCTCGGTATCCAGCGAAGGACACGCCTCGGTGACCCTGGAGTTCGACGCCGGCTTCGACGCCAAGGTGGCACTGGCCGACGTGCGCGAGAAGGTCGATACCGCGCGCAGCAAGCTGCCCGAGGAGGCCGACGAGCCGACCGTCAACGAAGTCAACGTGGCGCTGTTCCCGGTCCTGTCGGTGGGGCTGTCCGGGCCGATTGCCGAGACCGAGCTGGTGTACATCGCCCGGCGCCTGAAGGAGAACATCGAAGGCATCGCCGAAGTGCTGTCGGTGGAGATCGGTGGTGACCGCGAAGACCTGCTGGAAATCGTCGTCGACCCGCAGGTACTCGACAGTTACGGCATCGATTACAACGAGCTGTTCAATCTGGTCAGCCGCAACAACCGCCTGGTCGCTGCCGGCAGCCTGGATACCGGCGCAGGCCGCATGAGCATGAAGGTGCCCGGCGTTATCGAAGACCTCGAAGACGTGATGCGCATGCCGATCAAGGTGGTCGGTGACAGCGTGGTCACCTTCGCCGACGTCGCCACCATTCGCCGCACCTTCAAGGACCCCACCGGCTTCGCCCGCATCAACGGCCAGCCGGCCATCGTGCTGGAAGTGGCCAAGCGCAGCGGCGCCAACATCATCGAGACCATCGATCAGGTCAAGGCACTGATGGAGCAGGCCAAGCCCCTGCTGCCGCCGGGCGTTGAAGTCAGCTACATCATGGATCAATCGCAGGAAGTGCAGAGCATGCTCGGCGACCTGCTCAACAACGTGCTCACCGCCATCGTCCTGGTGCTGATCCTGGTGGTAGCGAGCATGGGCATGCGTTCGGCGCTGCTGGTCGGCCTGACCATTCCCGGCGCCTTCCTCAGCGGCATCCTGCTGATCTGGATGCTCGGCTTCACCCTCAACATCGTCGTGCTGTTCAGCCTGATCCTGGTGGCCGGCATGCTGGTCGACGGCGCCATCGTCGTCTCCGAGCTGGCCGACCGCTACCTGCATCAAGGGCAGACGCCCCGTCAGGCCTGGGCCAACGCAGCCACGCGGATGGCCTGGCCGGTGATCGCCTCCACCGCCACCACCCTGGTGGTGTTCCTGCCGCTGCTGTTCTGGCCCGGCGTGGTCGGCCAGTTCATGAAGTACCTGCCGGCCACGGTGATTCTCTGCCTGCTGGCCTCGCTGGCCATGGCCCTGATATTTCTGCCGGTGCTCGGCGCCGTCACCGGCGGCCAGGCACGCCCACAGGCCCCCAGCGCCAGCCGCGCCGGCAACGCCTACCGCAATCTGCTGGTGGTGCTGCTCAAGCGCCCGGGCCTGACCCTGCTCGGCATGCTGGCGCTGATCGCGCTGATCTACGTCGGCTATGCCCGCTTCAATCATGGCGTGGAGTTCTTCCCCGACGTCGAGCCGGAAAGCGCGCAGATCTGGCTGCGCGCACGCGGCGATCTGTCGGTGCAGGAGAAGGACGCCCTGCTCCAGCAGGTGGAAAAGCAGGTGATCGGCATGCGTGAGGTCAAGGCGCTGTATGCGCGCTCCCTGGCCCAGCCGGAAGGCCAGCAAGGCCAGCTCGGCGCCGACGTGATCGGCACCCTGCAATTCCAGTTCGTCGACTGGCACCAGCGCCGCCCGGCCAAGGACATCCTCGCCGAAATGAGCCAGCGAACCGCCGGTATTCCCGGCGTGGTGCTGGAGTTCCGCAAGCAGGAACAGGGCCCCACCGACGGCAAGCCGGTGAAGCTGCAGATCAGCGCGCTGGACCCGGCACTGGGCGAGCAGTGGGTCGAGCGTATCCGCGGGGAAATGACGCGGCTCGGCGGCTTCGCCGATATCGAGGACGACCGCGCCCTGCCCGGCATCGAATGGCGAATCAAGGTCGACCGCGAGGCTGCCGCGCGCTTCGGCGCGGACGTACTCAGCGTCGGCAACGCGGTGCAGATGATCACCAACGGCCTGAAACTGGCGACCTACCGCCCCGAAGATGCCACCGACGAAGTGGACATCCGTGTGCGCCTGCCCGGCAACTGGCGCTCGCTCGACCAACTCGGCCGCCTGACCCTCAACACAGCGGCCGGCCAGGTGCCGCTGAGCAACTTCGTCGACCTGCAGCCTGCGCCCAAGGTCGGCACCCTGCGCCGCGTCGATGGTGACCGCACCATCACCCTGCAGGCCGACCTGGCCGAAGGTGCGCGCCTGGACGAACGCCTCAAGGCGTTGCGCGAAGCGCTCGGCGATGTACCGGCCGAGGTCAAGGTGAAGTTCGCCGGCGAGGATGCCGACCAACGCGAGGCGGCCACCTTCCTGATGACCGCCTTCGTGGTCGCCATCTTCCTCATGGCGATCATCCTGGTGACCCAGTTCAACAGCCTCTACCAGGCGGCACTGGTGCTGTCAGCCATCGTCCTCTCCACTGCCGGGGTGCTGATGGGCCTGCTGGTCAATGGCCAGTCGTTCGGCATCGTCATGGTCGGCATGGGCCTGATCGCCCTGGCCGGCATCGTGGTGAACAACAACATCATCCTGATCGACACCTACAACCAACTGCGCAGCCAGGGTCTGCAACCCCGCGAAGCGGCGCTGGAAACCGGCTGCCTGCGTTTGCGCCCGGTATTACTGACGGCCGTCACCACAATCCTCGGGCTGATGCCCATGGTGCTCAGCGTCAACGTCGACCTGGTCACGCCGAGCCTCGGCTTCGGCGCGCCCTCGACACAGTGGTGGACGCAACTGTCCAGTGCCATCGCCGGTGGCCTGGCCTTCGCCACGGTGCTGACCTTGCTGCTCACCCCCTGCCTGCTGGTACTCGGCGCCCGCTTCGAGCGGCGCCCACCGCCGCTGGAGACCTACGACACCGACCTGCTCGACCTGCCGGAGCACCTGATCGCCGCCAAACCCGACAGGGCGCAGGTGCAGCGCACCAGCTGACGCCGAACCGCCCAGGAATACATGGCAAAACGCCAGATATCGCCTAGGCTAACCAGCAACGATGGTTAGGGCGGGAATGGAAAGGCAGCAGGGATGCTTTTAACAGACAGCAGACGCGCAAGGCGTCCTGCAGAAACGACAAAGCCCTCTCTCGGAGGGCTTTGCTTTTCTACTCGCTTGGCATTGACCAGCGCAAGGAAGAAACACCGAGCTAACGAAGTGTATGGGGTCGGCATCCTGCCTGTTGGCCACTTCGTTAGCTCGGTAACCGGAGAGTAGTCCAGGCAGTGGCAATGTGCCAAGCCTCAATTGCGCGGCATGACTCACAGAGTTGGAAAGCATTCTGCGCCTCGCACAATCCCTGCGAGCCCCTACCGCTGTGAAGTGATAGCAAATTAACACCACCCCCCCCCATTGCCATGCAACTGTTGCAACAAGACAACGCACAACTTACGAGCAAGTCGCTGTTCGAGTGCCATACAACTAAGCACGTCACATAATGTTTTTATGACGCCATAAAAATAACGCACAGAAATTAGCAACTATTTTCTGGCGCCTTAAAAATATCAAATTATAACTTATTGTTTTAATTGATAAAAAATTTATCAAAAGATTAAAAAGAAGACCTGACAACTTTTGGTTCACGTTTTGCTTGAAATGCCAAAACAGCCAACTTAGTATCCGCGCCAATTCGAGCACACCATTCGATTGCAGTAACCATTACGCAATCTTAGTGGCGTACTTAATGAACACGGATGTTGGCCAGTTCAAATCGGCCAGCTCAATTAAATGAGAGAGGGATCTATGCGAATCAGCATCTTTGGACTGGGTTATGTGGGCGCCGTATGCGCCGGTTGCTTGTCGGCTCGCGGCCATGAGGTCATCGGCGTCGACGTATCGCAAACCAAGATCGACCTGATCAATCAAGGCAAGTCCCCCATCGTCGAACCCGGCCTCGCCGAACTGCTCGAAGTCGGCGTCAACTCCGGCCTACTGCGTGGCACCACCGATGTGGGCGCCGCAGTACTGGCCAGCGAACTGTCCTTCATTGCTGTGGGTACGCCGAGCAAGCGCAATGGCGACCTCGACCTCGGCTACATGGAATCGGTATGCAAGCAGATCGGTGCCGCCCTGCGCGACAAGCAGGAACGTCACACCGTGGTTGTGCGCAGCACGGTCCTGCCGGGCACGGTAAAGAATGTGGTGATTCCCCTGATCGAGGCAGCGTCCGGCAAGAAAGCCGGTGTCGATTTCGGCGTGGCCACCAACCCGGAATTCCTCCGCGAAAGCACGGCGATCAAGGATTACGACTTCCCGGCCATGACCGTGATCGGCGAACTGGACCAACAGTCCGGAGATCTGCTGCAGGAGCTGTACAGCGAGCTGGACGCTCCGATCATCCGCAAGTCCATCGAAGTGGCGGAAATGATCAAGTACACCTGCAACGTCTGGCACGCGGCCAAGGTCACCTTCGCCAACGAGATCGGCAACATCGCCAAGGCCGCCGGCGTCGATGGCCGCGAAGTGATGGACGTGGTCTGCCAGGATCACAAGCTCAATCTCTCCAAGTACTACATGAAGCCCGGCTTCGCCTTCGGCGGCTCCTGCCTGCCCAAGGACGTGCGCGCTCTCTCCTACCGCGCCGGCAGCCTGGACGTGGACGCGCCGCTGATCAGCTCGCTGATGCGCAGCAACGCCGCTCAGGTGAAGAAGGCTTTCGACATCGTCACCCACTACGACAAGCGCCGCATCGGTCTGCTGGGCCTGAGCTTCAAGGCCGGCACCGACGATCTGCGTGAAAGCCCTCTGGTGGAGCTGGCCGAAATGCTGATCGGCAAAGGCTACGAGCTGCGCATTTTCGACAGCAACGTCGAGTACGCCCGCGTGTTCGGCGCGAACAAGGAATACATCGAATCGAAGATCCCCCACGTTTCCTCGCTGCTGTGCAAGGAGCTCGACGAGGTGGTCTCGCAATCCGATGTACTGATCATCGGCAATGGCGAAAAACGCTTCGCCGAGGTCATGGACAGCGTCGGCGATGACAAACAGATCGTCGATCTCGTGGGGTTCATGGCGCATGCCACCCAGGCCAACAAGGAAGGCATCTGCTGGTAGCAGACAGCTAACAAAAACAGAGGCGGCACCGGTCGAGTGCCGCTTGGTTGGTTATGGCGTGTCGCCAGTTCACTGCCCATACGATCCGAATCGATGTTTACAGGAGTGACAGCATGATTCCTCTGATTTTGTCCGGCGGCAGTGGCTCCAGACTCTGGCCGCTCTCACGCAAGCTGTATCCCAAACAGTTCCTGGCCCTCACCGGCAGTGAGACCCTGTTTCAACAGACGCTCGGCCGCTTGGCCATCGAGGGCGTCAGCAAGCCCATCGTGGTGTGCAACGAGGAACATCGCTTCATCGTCAGCGAGCAACTTGCCGCTATCGGCGGCGAGGCGCAGACCATTCTGCTGGAGCCGTTCGGCCGCAACACCGCGCCGGCCGTGGCCATTGCCGCCATGCACCTGCTCGCAGCCGGCCGTGACGAGCTGCTTCTGGTTCTGCCAGCCGACCACGTGATCGAAGACCTGCAGGTATTCCACAGCGCACTCGGCGTGGCTCGCAAGGCTGCAGAACAGGGCGAGATGGTGCTGTTCGGTATCCCCGCCGAGCGGCCTGAAACGGGTTACGGCTATATCAGGACCGGCGAGCGATCCGGACTGCCGGGTGGCGTTCTGTCAGTCGAGCAGTTCGTCGAGAAGCCCGACCTGGCCACCGCCAGCGAGTTCGTGGCGCAAGGCGACTACGTCTGGAACAGCGGCATGTTCCTGTTCCGCTGCAGCCGCTATCTGGAAGAGCTGCAACGCCACGATCAGGACATCTACGACACCTGCCAGCTGGCGCTCAGCCGCAGCAAGAGCGACCTGCAGTTCATCCGTATCGACCCCAGCTCCTTCGAGTGCTGCCCGGACAATTCCATCGACTACGCGGTGATGGAAAAGACCGATCGCGCCTGCGTGGTGCCGCTCGCAGCAGGCTGGAACGACGTCGGTTCTTGGTCCGCACTGTGGGACGTTCAGGACAAGGACGACCAGGGCAACAGCCGCTCGGGCGATGTGGTGATCCACGACAGTCAGGACTGTCTGGCCCACAGCCAGAGCAAGCTGGTGACCTTGGTCGGCCTGAAGGACGTGGTGGTGGTCGAGACCAAGGACGCCGTGATGGTCGCCCACAAGGACCGTGTGCAGGACGTCAAGCAACTGGTCAACACCCTCACCTGCGACGGGCGCCCCGAGGCGCAGAACCATTGCCAGGTCTATCGCCCGTGGGGCAGCTACGACTCCATCGACAGTGGCAACCGCTTTCAGGTCAAACGCATCGTGGTCAAGCCAGGCGCCAGCCTGTCGCTGCAAAAGCACCACCACCGTGCCGAGCACTGGATCGTGGTCTCCGGCACCGCACGGGTGACCTGTGACGACAAGACCTTCCTGCTCTGGGAGAACCAGTCGACCTACATCCCCATCGCCGCCGTTCACCGCCTGGCCAACCCCGGCAAGATTCCCCTGGAGATCATCGAGGTCCAGTCCGGCAGCTATCTGGGTGAGGACGACATCGAGCGCTTCGAGGATGTCTACGGCCGCACCGACGCCACGGTCAACTAGCGACTTTCAGCGTCACAGCGGCTGACGCTCGTACACGGCTTCACTGGAGGAAGCACGTCACATGCCTAGGTTATTCAATGGGGTCGACACCTCATCCGGTATCGGCAAGCTGTGCGGTTGGGCGTGCCTGATCGCGCTGATCGCGCTTGCCTCGGAAATGGTCGACCCGAGCTACCTCGACCCGTCGCATCAGAAATTCATCTTTCTGATCGGCGCACTGGGCATGTGGCGTTACGGCAACGCCGCCACTCACTACCTGCGCGGCATGTACTTCCTGCACTGGCGTTTCCCACGCATGCGCAAGGCCGTCGAGCGCATGGGGGCCGCGGCGCTGCCCGAGCACATGTTCATGGTGGTGACCAGCTTCCGCATCCCGACCCACACCACCTTCAAGGTGTACCAGTCGGTGTTTCAGGAAGTGCAGCGGATGCCGGTGCCCTGCACCGTCATCGCCTCGATCGTGGAGAAAGGCGACGAGAACTTCATCAAGGACATCATGCGTCAGGAAGTCCGCGACCGCGACGACATCAAGCTGATCATCGTGCGCGCCCGCGGCACTGGCAAACGCGACGGCCTGGCGCATGCCTTCCGCGCGCTGTCCCGGCAGATGCCCCTGGAGAACGCCGTGGTCGGTGTGGTCGATGGCGACACCATGATGCTGCCTGGCTGCGTCGAGCGCGCCGTCAGCATGTTCGCCTATCTGCCCAGCGTCGGCGGCATCACCACCAACGAGTTCTGCGAGGTGGAAGGCAGCAAGCTGATGCAGGAGTGGCACACCATGCGCTTCGTCCAGCGGCACATCAACATGTGCTCGATGGCACTGAGCAAACGCGTGCTGACCATGACCGGGCGCCTGTCGTTCTTCCGCGCCAGCGTGATGACCAACCCGGAATTCATCAAGGACGTGGAAGCCGACTTCCTCGATCACTGGCGGCTGGGGCGTTTCCAGTTCCTCACCGGCGACGACAAGTCCTCCTGGTTCAGCCTGATGCGCGCCGGCTGGGACACCTTCTACGTGCCCGACAGCCACACCCTGACGGTGGAGCATCCACCAGACAACAGCTTCCTGCGCGCGACCCGGCAGCTGATGTACCGCTGGTATGGCAACTCGCTGCGGCAGAACTTCCGTGCCACCCGACTGCTGGGCCTCGACCGTCTGGGCCTGTTCACCATGTACGTGCTGTACGACCAGCGCGTGTCCATGTGGACCTGCCTGATGGGCCTGAGCGCCTCGGTGGTGGCCGGCCTGCTGTTCGGCATCCAGTACCTGTTGCTGTACCTGTTCTGGGTGCTGCTGTCGCGCACCCTGGTAACGCTGTTGTTCTTCTTCGCCAAGCACCCGGTGCATCCGATGTACCCCTTCGTTCTGTATTACAACCAGATCGTCGGCTCGGTGATGAAGGTTTACACCATGTTCCACATGGACCAGCAGAGCTGGACCCGGCAAAAGACCACGCTCAGCAATGGCAGCGTCAGTTTCGATGCGGCCCTTAATCGATGGACGTCGAAGACGATGTTGTTGTCCTCCATTGCCATCTTCTTCGGGGTCATTTCGGTCCTGCTAGAACTCACGCAACCTTAAGTAAAGGCGCGAATGCTATGAGTAGCACCACTGTCTTACCTGTAAACGTTGTTCACGAAGCGATCGATGAGCGCCAGTTCGTCCGCGCCAAGATCCCCGCCCGCATCAGCCTGCAAGGTCACGGCCTGAACGGCGTGGAATGCGAGATCCTGGACATCTCCCTGGGCGGCATCGGTCTGTCCTTCGAGCAGCCGCTGAAGCTCGGTAGCCTGTTCCACGGCTCGATCAAGCTGAAGCTGAACCAGGTCGACCTGAACATCGACACCAAGCTGAAGATCGTCTCCCAGCGCGGTCATGAAGTGGGTGCCGAGTTCGTCGAGCTGGATCGGCAGAAGCGCGACATCCTGCGCTACATCATCTCGGCCTACATGTCCGGCGACATCGCCGACATCAACGGCCTGTTCAACGTGATGCAGCGCGAGAACTACATCAAGGAGCGCAAGACCAAGCAGGCCAGCTCGCGCACGCCCACGGAACGCCTGAAGGCGGCGCTGGGTTCGATGCTGTTTCTCGGCGCCGGCCTGGCCGCGCTGAGCCTGATCGTCTACAAGAGCTACCTGCTGTTCTTCCAGATGCCAGCCGCACAGGCGGTGGTCAGCGCCAATGCCTACGTGGTGAGCATGCCGGAGAACGGCAACCTCAAGTACCTGATCGGCCCCGAGCAGACCAGCGTGAGTACCGGCCAGCCACTGGCCAGCGTGTCCACGCAACTGGCCAGCAGCCTGACCAGCCCGACCGACATCGCCGCCCTGGCCAGCCTCTCCGAGCAGGATGCAGCCGCCCTGCTCGGTCGCGTGACCGTCGAGACGGTGATCGCCAGCCCCTGCGACTGCAGCCTGTACTTCCCCCGCCCGCGCATGGATGGCTTCGCCTACAAGCAGGAGCAACTGGTGCATCTGCTGCCGCTGGATCAGCCGCTGAACGTCAAGGCCAGCGTGCCGTTCGATCGCATGGACAAGATCGAGCGCGTGCGGGCGGTCGAAATGCGTGTGCTGGGTAGCGACGCCATCTACAGCGGCGAGATCGTCGCCAGCCGCGTCGACGACCAACGACAGATGGTCGAGCTGACCATCAAGCCGGATCAGGAGTTGCCGCGCAGCGCCTATCAATTGCCGACTGCCGTCGACTTCAAACTCGGCCTGCCACTGCGCTGGACGTTCTGAGGTCGCCATGCCGGTCAGATACCTTCTTTGCACAACCGCCCTGACGCTGGTTCTTGCCAGCCCCGCGCATGCGGCGCGCAGCCTCGAGCAGGTCCGTTATGCGCTGTTTCAGGACAGCCAGGCGGAGGTCGAAGAAGACCTCCGCCATCTGGCCGCACGTGGCGACCTGGGCGCCACGCGCCTGCTCGGCGAAGTGCTGGCCGGCCGCAGCCCGGCGAATACCACGCAGGCCATCGACCTGTTCAAGCAGGCCTTTGCCGATGGCCGCGGGGACATCGGCGCGCTGATCCCCCTGGCTCGCCTGGTGGACAACAAGCCGCGCTGGCGCGAAGCCAACCGCGCATACATGCGCCAGGCCCTCAGCCGCTTTACCGCTGGACGAGACTTCATCGCCGTCGACACGCGCCTGGAAGTGTTCCTGGTCTACCCCGAGCTGTTCACCCAGGACGAAGTCACTCGCCTGATCGAACTCTATGACCGCGCCTGCCTGATCTACTGCCACGCGCCGCTGTACCGAGCGGTGGCAGCAGCCCGCTACGGCGAAAGAAGCGAAGCCGAGAAGTGGTTCCAGCTGGCCGTGGAAAGCGACCCGCGTGCCGTACAGCGCTATTACGAGTTTCTTGGCGAGCAGCGCAACGTGTTGTTTCGCGCCTTCGCCGAGCGCCTGGCGCCGCGCATGAATGCGCTGCCGGTCGACCTGGTGCACCGCATCGCCCAGCAGGTAGCGAACATCCGCAACATCGAGATCAGCACCTTCAACAACAACCGACCAACCACTCGCGCGCAGACCGACGAAGAAAAAGAAGCCCGCGAAGTCAAGGCGAAGGCCCATGCCAGCCTGGTCGAACAACTCGACCGGGAAGTGCTGCAGTGGCTGGACAACGCCATCGAGCGTGATTTCGGCCCGGCCATGCTGAGCAAGGCCAGCTTTCTCATGACCGCACCGGACCGCTACAGTCCGGAGCCGGTGCTGGCCCTGATCCAACGCCTGGAACAACGCCAGGGCGAGAACCTGACCCTGAGCATGGCCGAACGCGAAAACCCGATCACCCCGCAGCGCATCAAGGCACTGCGCGCCAGCCTGCACATGGTGCTGTGGCGCACCCTCGATCCGCGCTTGAGCCAGCGCCTGATCACCGAGCTGCAGGCCGAGCAGTACCCCGAGGCCCAGCTGCTCGAAGGCGACCTGTACAGCCAGGGCGGATTGGACGAGCCCGATCAGGATCGCGCCCTGGAACTGTATATGGCAGAGGCCCGCCAGGGCTCGGTGAACGCCCTGCTGCGCATCGCCCGCCTCTATACCTACGGCCGCGCCATCTGCCGCGATAACGGCAAGGCCTACGCCTTCGCCTATGCCGCCCACGAGCTGGGCGACCAGCGCGCCACCGACCTGATGCACTCGCTCAGCACCCGGCTCACGCCTGAACAGCGCGATATAGCCGCCGCCGAAGGCAACCGTCTTATCGAGGAATCCACACTGTGAGCGCTCCCAATTCCCTTGGCCGCGCAGCCCTGCTGCTCGCCTGCATGCCACTCGGTCTGCTGCACGCGGAAGAAACCAGCATCACCTCGCCCGAGCTGGAGCCGGTCACTTCGCTGCTGACGCACAAGCTGTTCCTGCGTACCGGTTACGGGCCGGACGAAACGCGCCTGGGCGAAGACCGTCGCAGCTTCTTCAGCCTGCGCTACGAGCCGTCCTACCGCTGGTACTCCCCCGAACAACGCTGGGCCAAGTGGGAAGCGTTCGGCCGCCTGTGGCTCAACTACGACACCGATCCGAATGCCCTGCAAAGCGACGAGGGCAACGACGAGAACCTATCGAGTCGGCGCCATGCCTACAGCGAAGCCCGCGAGTTCTATGTACGCCGCAACCTGCTGGGCGACGACCCGCGCTTCTCCGCGACCTTCGGCCGCCAGCGCTTCAGCGACCGTTTCGGCATCTGGTGGGACGACAGCATCGAAGCCCTGCGCCTGGACTACAACGACAGCTTCGCCAAAGGCTTCGTCGCCATCGCCGAGAAGTTCTACTACTACAACTCCGACGACAACCGACTCGACCCGCGCGACAAGAAGATCCGTTACCTGATGGCCGAGTACGCCTGGCGCTGGCATGCCGACCACTGGGTCGGCGCGCGCCTGATGTACGAGGACGATTACTCGGGCAGCTCGCCCGATGATCGCCAGGACTTCGATGGCCTGCGCTACGGCGTATTCCTGCATGGTGACACCCGCCACCTGACATCGCTGGTCAGCGACTACCACCTGGAAGTCGCGGCACTCGACGGCAGGCTGGAAACCACGCAGAACAATGGCCTGCGCGACAGCGGTGACAAGACCGGCTGGGCCGTGGTGGCGGATGTCGGCAAGCGCTTCGAAACACTGCCATGGACACCACGCGTAGGCATCAGTGGTGGCATCACCGATCGCCCGGACGACAGCGGCAGCGACGGTTTCACCCTCAACCGCATTCAGTCCGACCGACGCAACGATCCGCTGAGCTACAGCAGTCGCCTGGTCAGCAACCTGGTCAGCGTCAACCTGAGCAACCTGGCCTTCTACGGCATCGTGCTGGAAACCCAGCCCACCGATCGCACTGCGTTGGATCTGCGCATCAGCGATCTGCATCTGCGCAACCGTTCGGCGCAACTGCCCCTGCGCACCACCACCGAAGGCGTGGTGCGCGATACCGGCTCGTCCCATCTGGGCCAGGTGCTCGACATCAACCACTACTGGCGCATGTTCCCGCTGGCCTACGACGGCAAGCGGGTACAGCTCAACACCCTGGCCAGCCTGAGCTACTTCAAGGCCGGCAGCGCGCTGGAAATCGGTGATGACTATCAATTGACGCTGGGCATAACCCTGACTTACTGACCGAGAGCAGCGCTAGCATGATCTTCGCCTCCAACGTCTTCCTGTTCCTGTTCCTGCCGGTGTTCCTGCTCTGTTACTACATAGCCAAGGACCACTGGCGTTCGTACGTGATCGTGCTCGGCAGCTACCTGTTCTACGCCTGGTGGCGTCCGGACTTCCTGCTGCTGTTCGTCGCCATCTCTTACTGGAACTACTGGTTCGGCCTGCGTATCAAGGCGCGGATCGATGCAGGCCAGAAGAAGATCGCCTTTCGCCTGTTGACCGTCGGCGTGATCGGCAACCTGGCCACCCTCGGCTACTTCAAGTACGCCAACTTCGGTGCCGACGTGCTGGTGGCGGTGCTGGAACCGCTGGGCATCAATACCTTCACCCTGGAACACATCATTCTGCCGCTGGGCATCTCCTTCTATGTGTTCCAGGCGCTGAGCTACATCGTCGACATCTATCGTCGCAATGCCGAGCCGACCAATCGCTTCGTCGATTTCGCCGCCTATATCGCCCTCTTCCCGCAACTGATCGCCGGGCCGATCCTGCGCTACAGCCTGATCGACAAACAGTTGAAGAACCGCACCCATTCGCTGGAGCTGTTTTCCCTGGGTGCCTGTCGCTTCATGCTCGGTTTCATCAAGAAGGTGCTGATCGCCGACTCCCTGGCACCGATGAATACCCTGGCGGTTGCAGAAGCTGAGTGCAACACGGTTACTGGATTGAAGCAGGTGCATCATGCTGCAACGCCACTACTTCTGTCATGACCTCAATCGGGCATTTCCAATTGAAGCGCTTGCGCG
>NZ_PGLR01000038.1 GCF_002803095.1 Pseudomonas sp. ZH-FAD
AGCCTTGGGCATAGCCGATTTGGATGGTGGCGCGTTCTTCAACGCTGAGTTCGACATAAGACATAGGGGCAACACCGTACCGGATTGGTCAGGTGTTGCACTCAGTTTTTGCAGCCGCCCAGCTATGAGCCTGGTCAAGGGTGCCTACGATGCCAACAAGATCACTTATGGTGACGTTGAGCTCTATAAACCTCAAATCGAGGCTATCAATCAACGAGGGCGTGAAGCTACTGCTGTTAGCCGCATTGATGGGCTCTACGAAGTCGTTCAGCTCAAGAGATTCGAAGATAAATGGCGGGTGGTCTTATTTAGTGAGCGGACCGGGCAGATTCAGACAGACCTCTTCCGAGGGCAGAACGCTGCAAAATGCATCGAAGAAATATCGCTGGCCTTCGCGAAGCATCAGCCAGTCGATCTGCTGGTACTTGGCCGCTATAAGTCTGGAACCATTCAATCAGCCAACATTCTAGGTAGCACTCAAAGTGGCCTGCTTGAACCAGAGGTAGCCCCTCCGGTTGACTCCGATGATGACGAATCTCTGGACTGATTTTGTAGGCGCCTTCGCTGTTAGCGGGCTTTGGTTCTAGGTACTCGAGCATCAACTCCTAGAATAGCTCTTGCCCCGATGACATAGCCTAACTGCGACACCCTAAGCGTGTCGCAAGATCGCGCTGCGATACGAATCTTGTGTCGCATGCGCTAGCAGCGATACCCCCGCATGTCGCAGACTCGGTTTGCGACACTCTGGGAGTGTCGCCGGGCACCGGTGCGACACACCTAGTCTGTCGCCAACACGCGCTGCGATACGCTGACCATGTCGCATGCAGCTAGCTGCGATACACCCCGCATGTCGCAGCTGCGGTTTGCGACACACTTACTGTGCCGCATGCGACATTAGCAGTGCCTGATCAGGCACCGAAAGCAGCCGGAAGTGGCACAATCACCGCCACCTCCGGCGCAAAGAGTGCTCAAACTGGCACTGCTTTTGTTGGTTATATTTCGATATCAAAACCATATAAATCAAATAGTTATATTAAAAATATCTACCCGACACCCAGGCCAATGGCAAGCATTTTTGAAGCATCGAATTTTCATGCATCTCCGCTAGCGGGCTTCGTGCTGCCGAGCTCGCCCCTTCAGCGCCACAGGCGCTGGCTGCGTTTTGATTTTGATGACAAACCGCTTGCGCGCGCTTTTGCTCACAGCGCACCCTGAATGTAGATGAAGCGTGTCGCGTGAGTGAGAGCGCGCACCTCTTACTCGCGGCGCGAGTAAGAGGGCGTTGTGGCAGTTTGGACGGAACGAGAAAAAACGAAGCGAAGGCGTAGTGCATTTCAGTGTAGGCCGAACTGACACAACGCCATTCGCGAAGCGGCTTAGCTTTGTCATCAAAACAACAAGAAGAGAGATGACAGTGATGCAACCAACAACCTTGAAGCGATATCAGACCAGAGCACAAAATTTCTATCGGACTCGCTGCGGCGAGGACGATCCATCTTCGGCGCAAATCTGCGCGGCTTTGCTTGCCTGTGCGCCGGACTATCGACCCAATGCTTTCAGCACCCTCAAGAACGCCCTGATGAACGACCAGCTTGCCCGGGGAGGCATCGAAGCAGCAAAAGCCCTCAGAGCTCTGGCCAACCCTGTCACGGCTCCAGACAGCCAGATAGCTAAAAAAACTAAGCTGGGGCAGATTCGAAAAGTCCCCTTCGAAGACTTTAAATTGCTGATCAAACACCTGCGCGCAGGCGGCAATCTCGACGAGGCTGCATCACTAGTGCTTGCTTATTGCCTGGGTGTGCGTCCATGCGAGATGCGTACAATTACCGTCACCGGCAACCTCGTGCACATTATTGGAGGCAAGAAATCTGCCGAGCTACACCGTGGCGCTGACCGCACCTTGGTGATCGACAAGCCAAAAACGCTGAAGCTGGTGCAATGGGCCACCCAGTGGATGTCTGAGTGTCCACGCACTAACACAGCGATCAGAGACTGCCTGCGTAAAGAATGCCGAAGCCTGTGGCCCAGGCGCAAAAAACACCCAACCCTAAAGAGCTTCCGACACCAGGTAGGTTCAATTCTGAAGGCGTCCGGGGAAAGTCCCGAAAGTATGGCTTACATCATGGGGCACCAATCCACCTCGTCGATCAGCGTGTACGGCGATGGCCGGCTGGGTGCAGGCATGAAATCCCATGTCCGCTCCGCAGAGGGTGCCGATTTGCCGAGCATTCGCCAGCCACAGAAGCCCCCAAGATACGGACAAGGACGCAGCTTAGGGGTAATCGAGTTCCCTGCCGCAACCAGAGGGCATTGGTATACCGAGATGAAAAGTCGACGTGACGAAAAGACCCAACGTACGCCGTAACGTCATCGTGGTAATAGGTTCATTGGCGAAGGATGAGCCTCCGTCTGCTATCGGCTATGGATTCATCCGGTGCAACTCAGCGGGTACCGTACTGAGTCACCAATCATCGATCAGATTCTGGTTTATCTTGAACAGACGCTTCTTAGTCCGTTTTCAGCTGATTCCCCCAACAACATTTAGAGAAGCGACTCCACGCCCATCTCGTCCCACACTTCCTCGGCTAGGTGAAAGGTCGCATTGGCCGCCGGAATACCGCAATAGATGGCGCTCTGCATCAGCACCTCCTTGATCTCGTCGCGGGTCACGCCGTTGTTCTTCGCGGCTTTGAGGTGCAGGCGCAGTTCGCCTTCGCGGTTCATCCCGATCAGCATGGCGATGGTGATCAGGCTGCGGGTGTGGCGCGGCAGACCAGGCCGGGTCCAGATATCGCCCCAGGCATGCCGGGTGATCATTTCCTGGAACTCTTCATTGAATGGCGTCAGGTGCTGCAGGCTGCGGTCGACATGAGCGTCGCCGAGCACCGCACGGCGCACCTGCATGCCGGCTTCGTAGCGTTGTTTCTCGTCCATCTTTGGCTCCGTGAATAAGTACAAGGCCGATCAGGCGCAGAGGAAGTCCAGCACACGGCGGGTAAACAGCTCGCCGGCCTCGACGCTGGACAGGTGCGCGGCGTGGAACTCGACCAGCTCGGCACCGCGGATGCGCTCCTGGATAAAACGGCCATGTTCCGGGGTGGTCACCGCATCGGCCGTGCCGCAGACGATCAGGGTCGGCGCGATAATGCTGGCGACCTGTTCGCGGAAGTCGGCATCGCGCACCGCCGCGCAGTTGGCGGCATAGCCCTGCGGCGAAGTGGCGGCCAGCATGCCGACCACCGGCTCGACCAGCGCAGGCTGAGCTTGGGCGAACTCCGGGGTGAACCAGCGGTCAATCGAGGCATCACGCAGCGCCAGCATGGCGGCTTGGCCGTCACGCAGCACAGTGTCGATGCGCGGGGTCCACACTTCCGGGCTGCCGATCTTTGCCGCCGTGTTGCACAGCACCAGACGCTGGATGCGCTGCGGCGCGTTGATCGCCAGCCACTGGCCGATCAGGCCGCCCATAGACAGCCCGCAGAAATGCGCCTTGGCAATGTCCAGCGCATCCAGCAGAGCCAGCACGTCACGGCCGTTTTGCTCGATGCTGTAGAGGCCGTCGGTGACCAACGACTGGCCATGGCCACGGGTGTCGTAACGCAGCACGCGAAAGCGCTCGGCGAAGGCCGCCACTTGTGCATCCCACATATGCAGATCGGTGCCCAGCGAGTTGGACAGCACCAGCACCGGCGCATCAACGGGGCCATCAAGGCGGTAAAAGAGTTCGCCATCGGCGAGCTGTACGACAGGCATAAAAAACTCCTAATTCGAAAAATTCTGGTGTTCGGCCACGGCGCGCTCAACCCAGCGGCGGGCCTGACCGAGGTACAGGGCCGGATCGAGCAGCCGATCCAGCTCGGCGGCGGACAGCTGCGCGCTGACCTCGGCATTCGCGCCGAGCACCCGGCGCAGGTGCACGCCTTCGCGCACGGCCTGCTGGCAGCACTGTTCGAGCAGATGGTGGGCGGCGTCGCGGCCGATGCGCTGAGCCAGGGCGATGCTTACCGCCTCGGCCAGCACCAGGCCCTGAGTCAGGTCGAGGTTGCTACGCATGCGCGCAGCATCCACTTCCAGGCCAGGCACCAGCAGCAGCGCCTGCTGTAGCGCGCCGGAGACCAGGCAGCACAGCTCCGGCAAGGTGTCCCATTCGGCGTGCCATAGACCCAGGCTGCGCTCATGCTCCTGCGGCATGGCGCTGAACATGGTGGCGACCAAGCCAGGTGCACGGGTAGCGGCGCCAATCAGCACGGCGGCGCCGACCGGGTTGCGCTTGTGCGGCATGGTCGAGGAACCGCCCTTGCCCGGCGCGGCCGGCTCAAAAACTTCAGCGGCCTCGGTCTGCATCAGCAGGCTAAGGTCTCGGCCAAACTTGCCCAAGCTACCGGCGATCAGACCAAGCAGGCTGGCGAATTCAACTAAACGGTCGCGCTGGGTATGCCAGGGTTGCTCGGGTAGTTGCAGACCGAGCTCAATGGCCAGGGCCTCGCTCACCGGCCAGGCCTGCTCGCCCAGCGCAGCCAGGCTGCCGGAGGCACCACCGAACTGCAGTACCAACAGGCGCGGTTTGAGTTCCGCTAAACGCTGGCGATGACGGGTAATCGCGCCAAGCACGCCGGCCAGCTTCATGCCCAGGGTCACCGGGGTGGCGTGTTGCAGCCAGGTGCGCCCCGCCAGCGGCGTATCGGCATGACGCTCGGCCTGCACGGCCAGGGCAGCCGCCAATTGCGCCAGATCCTGTTCGAGCAGGCCGATGGCGGCGCGCAGTTGCAGGATCAAACCGCTGTCCATGGCGTCCTGGCTGGTGGCGCCGAGGTGCACGTAGCGCTCGGCCTCGGCGCTGTGCGCCGCAACCTGCTTACCCAACGCTTTGACCAACGGGATGGCCGGGTTGCCGGCGGTGACGATAGCCTGAGCCAGCGCAGCAAAATCGTAGCGTTCAGCCTTACAGGCATCGGCAATAGGCTGCACGGCCGTTTGCGGAATCAGCCCGCTACTGGCCTCGGCGCGCGCCAGGGCAGCCTCAAAATCCAGCATGCCTTGCACCCGGCCATGATCGGAAAAAATCGCGCGCATAGCAGGCTGGGTGAAATAGGCGTCGAAGAGTTGGTTGCTCGGGCTGTTCAAGCCGATGCTCCGCAGATCAAAGGAATATTCGTTTTATAGCAGTTTGCGTCCCTGCCTGGGACGCAGCACCCGCTAGACGCGCTCGATGGCCAGGGCCAAACCTTGGCCAACACCAACACACATGGTCGCCAAGCCGAGTCGCCCAGAGGATTTCTCCAGCTGATGCAGTGCAGTCTGCACCAGGCGCGCGCCGCTAGCACCCAGCGGGTGGCCGAGGGCAATGGCGCCGCCATTTGGATTGACCTTGCTGCTGTCGTCGGCCAGGCCCAGTTCGCGGGTCACGGCCAGGCCCTGGGCGGCGAAGGCTTCGTTGAGTTCGATTACGTCGAAGTCATGGATGCTCATTTTCAGTCGGTCGAGCAGCTTGCGCACCGCCGGCACCGGGCCGATGCCCATCACCCGTGGCGCCACACCGGCGCTGGCCATGCCCAGTACTTTGGCGCGCGCGGTCAGACCGTACTTTTGCACGGCATCAGCGGAAGCCAAAATCAGCGCCACAGCGCCATCGTTGACTCCCGAGGCATTGCCGGCGGTAACGGTCTTGCCCTCGCCATTGACCGGTTTGAGTTTGCTCAGTGTTTCCAGCGTGGTGTCAGGGCGCAGATGCTCGTCCGCCTCGATCACGCTGTCACCCTTCTTGCCCTTGATCACTACCGCAACGATTTCCTCGGCGAAGAAGCCTTCGGCCTGAGCACGCCCGGCGCGCTGCTGGCTGCGCAGGGCGAAGGCGTCCTGATCAGCGCGGCTGATCTGGTAATCGTCGGCCACGTTGTCGGCGGTTTGCGGCATGGCATCCACGCCGTACTGCGCTTTCATCAGCGGGTTGATAAAACGCCAGCCGATGGTGGTGTCTTCGATCTTCTGGCTGCGGCTCCAGGCGCTGTCAGCCTTGCCCATCACATAGGGCGCACGCGACATCGACTCGACGCCACCGGCTAACGCCAGCTCCATCTCGCCACTGGCGATAGCGCGAAAGGCCGTGCCCACTGCATCCATGCCCGAGGCACAGAGGCGGTTGAGGGTCACCCCAGGAATGCTCTCCGGTAGACCCGCCAGCAGCAAAGCCATGCGCGCAACGTTTCGGTTGTCCTCGCCGGCCTGGTTGGCACAGCCCATAAAAACTTCGTCGATAGCCGCCGGATCCAGGCCAGGATTGCGCTCGATAAGAGCCTTGAGCGGAATAGCTGCCAGGTCATCGGCACGCACCACTGCCAGACCGCCGCCGAAGCGGCCAATGGGTGTGCGGATGGCATCGCAGATAAAGACTTCGCGACTCATTCCTCACCTCCGGCCTGGCCGTGGGCCGCTGCGGTGCGTGCTTCCAAGGCGCGCAGGGCTTCCAACTCAAAAGCTTGCGGTACTTCTGTCTCGGCCACCTGTTCAGCAAAGCGGATTGGCCAGCCGGTGGCGGCAATGATCTGCTCACGGCTCACACCTGGATGAATTGAGGTGACCACAAATTCCTTACTGCCGGCTTCCGGCTCCATGATGCACAGGTCGGTGATGATCGCCACCGGACCGGCACCCGGCAGACCCAGTTGCTGGCGATGGTCGCCTCCTTCGCCATGGCCCACCGAGGTGATAAAGGCCAGCTTATCGACAAAGGTGCGGTGACCCTGCTTGAGGATGATAAACACCCTCTTCGCCGAGCCTGCGATCTCCGGCGCACCGCCGGCTCCCGGCAGACGCACTTTCGGGTTGTGGTAGTCGCCGATCACGGTGGTGTTGATATTGCCGTATTTGTCGACCTGGGCCGCACCGAGAAAGCCGACGTCGATACGCCCGCCCTGCAGCCAGTAGCGGAAGATCTCGCCGGTGGGCACCACGGTGTCGGCGGTTTCGGCCAGTTCGCCGTCGCCGATGGACAGCGGCAGCACGTTGGGCTTGGCACCAATCGGGCCGGATTCGTAGATCAGGGTCACGTCCGGGGCGTGGGTCAGGCGCGCCAGGTTGGCCGCCTTGGATGGCAGACCGATGCCGACGAAGGTCACATCGCTGTTGCCGAGGCGGCGCGAGGCTGCCACGGTCATCATTTCATTGGTGCTGTAGGCGCTCATTAGTTGGCCTCCTGAAGCTTGGCCTGATAGGCAGCGAAATCGGCGGTGCCGCGGATATAGGTGTCGATCCAGGCGCTGAAAGTTTCACGGTCGCGGGCGATCGGGTCCCAGGCCTGGTAGAAGCGGTTGTCACGCTCGGAGTAGCCGTGGGCGTAGGACGGATGCGCCCCGCCCGGCACCAGGCACACGGCGCTCAAAGCCCAGCCCGGCAGCACGCAGGCGTTCATCGGCGCCTGCAAGTCGTCGACGATTTCCTCGACCGTGACGATGCAGCGCTTGGCGGCCAGAGCGGCCTCCTTCTGCACGCCAAGGATGCCCTGGATCAGCACGTTGCCCTTGCGGTCGGCCTTCTGCGCGTGGATCACTGTAACGTCCGGGCGCACGCTGGGCACGGCAGCCAGTTGCTCGCCCGTAAAGGGGCACTGGATGAATTTGATGTCCGGATTGACCTTGAGCAGATCCGAACCCTGATAGCCGCGCAGCACCGCAAACGGCAGACCGGAGGCCCCAGCCACATAGGCGTTGGCCATGGCAGCGTGGCTATGCTCGCTGATCTGCAGTGGCTGCGGCCAGCCCTTCTCCACCGCGTCACGCAGGCGGTGCAGCGAACCCACGCCGGGGTTGCCGCCCCAGGAGAACACCAGCTTCCTGGCGCAACCGGCACCGATCAGCAGGTCATAGACCAGGTCCGGAGTCATGCGGATCAGGGTCAGGTTCTTGCGCCCCTGGCGGATGATTTCATGGGCCGCGGCGGTCGGGATCAGGTGGGTGAAGCCTTCGAGGGCGATGCTGTCGCCGTCTTGGACGAAGCGCTGGATGGCTTCGTGCAGGGAGAGGATTTCAGCCATGGGAGTTCTCGTGTGGTTTCCGTGGCGCACGGTAGTCGCCGGTGAACAGACGTTAGCGCCAGTCTTCCGGCCTAACAATCCGATAATCGATTGTTAGTGCGATTATCGAACACAGTCTTGAGCGAGATTCCTCAGAAACGACAACGCCCCGGCACTGGCCGGGCCGCTGGTCAGCACAGCCTCAGTGGAACAGGCGCGTGCTCAGCTCCCGGCTGGCCTCCAGCAGCACCGGCAGGTAGCGCGTCTCCAGCTCCTGGCGCAACACGCGGCTGACATGGGTACCGACGTTGAGCGCGGCCAGCACCTGGCCGGCGGAATCCTTCAGCGGCACGGCGACCGAGCGCAAACCGATCTCCAGTTCCTGATCGATGATCACCCAGCCCTGCTGACGGATGTCGGCGATATTGGCGCGCAGGCCTTCAACGGTATGGATGGTGCGACTGGTCTTCACCTGCAGGTCGGCGTTTTGCAGATAGTCGTCCAGGGCCAAATCATCCAGACCGGCCAACAGAATGCGGCCCATGGAGGTGCAGTAGGCCGGCAGCCGGCTGCCGACGCTGAGGTCGACCGATATCAGCCGCTGCGGCGTCGCCGAACGGGCGATATAGAGGATCTCATCGCCTTCCAGGGTGGCCATGGAGCAGGCTTCATGCAGTTGCTCGCTGATGCGGTCGAGAATCGGCTGAGCGGTGACCGCCAGCGGTGTCGACGACAGGTAGGCATGACCAAGAGTGAGTACCTTGGGCAGCAACGAGTAGGTACGCCCGTCGGTAGTGGCGTAGCCCAGTTTGATCAAAGTGTGCAGGCAACGGCGCACCGCGGCGCGGGGAATCTCGGTGCGGTGGCTGATCTGGGCGATGGTCAGGTGGCGCTTGCGCTCCTGAAAGGCATGGATCACCGCCAGGCCACGGGCCAGCGAGGTCATGAAGTTGGGGTCGCCGGTCAGCGCTTCAATGCGTTTGGCCGGCGAAGCCACGATGGGTGGGGCCAGAGTCGGCAACGGCAGGCGGGATTCTTCGCTCATTGTTGATGCCCTGTGTGTAGCCCCGAGGGAATGGTATCGCGATGCCTTTATGCGATTATCGAACTACAGTTCGATAATCGCAACCACCAGCCTCCACCACACGACAAAGGCGCCGCCGCCGGACGAACGCAGCGATCAGCCGAGCGGACCACCGAGCAAGCCGATAAAGGAACTGATGGTCAGGAACGACAGCAGGGTCGCCCCCAGCAACGCCGCCGCACAGCGCCCCGCCAGGCCGAAGCGTTGACCGACTATGGGGTAGATACTCATCATCGGTGAACAGGCGAACAGCACCCCGGCGATGCGCAGTGCCGGGTCCTGCACCGGAAACCAGCTGAACAGCAGCAGCACGGCCAGCGGATGTAGGATCAGCTTGCCAATGCTGAGCTGCAGCACATCGCCCAGCAGGCCGCCGGCCTTGAGTCCGACCAAGCTGCCGCCGATGACGAACAGCGCCACTGGCGCCGAGGCCTGCGCCAGCATGTCCACCACCTTCAGCGGGATCGCCGGCAGGCGCACGTCCAGTAGCGCCAGGAGCAAACCCAGGCTGATGGAGATGGTCAGCGGGTTGCTCAGCAGGCGATTGCCGGTGCCGAGCAACGCCGCCTTCAACCCGGCGCCCAGTTGCTCGCCGGCCTCGGCCAGCATCAGGCCGAGAGGGAACATCAGCAGGTTTTCCACCAGCATCCCCAGCGCCAGGCCCACGGCGGCCTTCTCGCCGACAACCAGGGCGATTATCGGGTAGCCGATGAAGCCACTGTTGGACACCGACATCCCCAAGGCGGCGATGGCACTGCCGCTAAGGCTGTCGCGGCGCAGCAGGCGGGAGAAGAGAAAGCCGAGGACGAACATCGCCAGCGAGCCGAGGCCATAGGCCAGCAGGTAGTTGCGGTCGAACACCTCATGCAGCGGGCGCTCGATCATCGCCTTGATCACCAGGGCCGGCAAGGCCAAGGTGATGACAAAGCGGCCCATGCCGTTGATCTGCTCGCGGCTGACCAGGCCACTGCGCGCGGCCATGAAACCGATGCCGATCAGGATGAAGATGGGCGTGGTGATAGCGAGAATCTGCAGCATCTGGAGCCTCTAAAAAACTGCCGACGGCAGTCAGCGGCAGCGCCTGCAACTGCTGCAGGCGGCTATGGGCGCGGGAAAAATCACCGTGCATATCGTGCCGGCACAACTCGTCGAGGTTGACGGCGCAACCGAGCAGCAGCTGGATGCCACTGTCGTAGGCGATATCGATGAAATTGAGAAAGCGCTGCTGCACGTCGAGGCCTTCGCCCGCCAGGCGCGGCACGCCGCCAATCGCCAACTCGCGGAACTCGCCGCACAACCAGAGGTAATCGGCACTGGAGCGCGGACGGCGAAACAGCTCGGAAAAATCCAGCCAGGCGCGCGCACCTTCGTGGCCGCGCAGGCGCAGCGGATGGCGATTGAGCTGAATGGTCACATTGCGCCTGGCCGCTGCGCTCAGACCCAGCCGGTCACCCAGCCAGGCGTCCTGCTCCGGCAGCGGCCAGTACAGGCTGCCCCACAGCTGGGGCGAGTCCTGCCGGTAGTCCTGGCCGCCATCCAGCTGCAGCACGTCGAAACGCCGTTCCAGCAAGGCAATGGTCGGCTGGAAGCGCTCGCGGTACAGCGGGTTGGGGCACAGCCCGGCCGGCGGGTAATTGGAGGTGCAGAGCAGGCCCACGCCCGCGGCTACCAACAGCTTGAGCACGCGGCCAAGCAGCATGGCATCGCCTATGTCATGCACGTGGAATTCGTCGAAGCACAGCAGCCGCGTCTGCCCGGCGATCTCGCCGGCGACCCTGGCCAGCGGATCGGTCTGGCCGGCGCAGGCGCCCAGGCGCTGCTGCAGTTCCAGGAGAAAGGCATGGAAATGCACCCGGCGCTTCTCGGCCAGCGGCGCGGCGGCAAACACGGCATCCAGCACCAGGCTCTTGCCGCGTCCTACGCCACCATGCAGGTAGACCCCGGCCGCGCGGCGCCGCCACCAGCCCGGGCGCGCGCCCAGAAACGCCGACAGCCATTGGCCGAGATGGTCAATGGCTGCCTGTTGCGCGCTGTCGGCCCGATACCCACGGGCCGCCAGCAGGGTATCGAAGTGGCGGCGGACGAGAACATCCGCCGCCGGCCCGCTAGAAGTCAAAGAACACCGTTTCGCCGTCGCCCTGGATACGCATGTCGAAACGATAGGCCGGCTTGCCATCCACCTCGCAGGGGTAGGCCAGCAGGGTTTCGCGGCGCTGCGGCTGCTCGATCAGGCCCAGCACCGGGTCCTGGGCGTTGGCCTCGGCCTCGTCGGCGAAATACAGGCGCGTCTGCAGGTGGATATTGATGCCACGGGCAAACAGCGAGACGTTGATGTGCGGCGCCATCGGCACGCCGGCGGCGTTGTTGAGCACGCCCGGCTTGATGGTGTGCAGTGTCCATTCGCCGGCATCGAAGGTGGTGGCGGTACGGCCGAAGCCGTTGAAGGTTTTTTCCAGGTCGAAGGTGCTGTCGTAGCGGCCCTCATGGTCGGCCTGCCAGAACTCCAGGAAGGAGTCGCGCACCAGGTGACCGTTGCCGTCGTAGACATTACCGATCAGGGTGATGTGCTCGCCCGGCGCGCCGGGTTTGGCCATCTGGTTCCAGATTTCCTGGGGACGGCTCGGGTTGCCGGCGGCCTCCAGGGCCAGGCCGATATGCACATAGGGGCCGGCGGTTTGCGAAGGGGTTTCCGGCAGCAATTGAACTGGCATGGGGCTGCTCCTTAACGGTTCTCGAAGTGGGTCTGACGCTGCCCGCGCAGCACGATGTCGAAGCGATAAGCCAGGCAATCCATGGGATTGGCCGCGCCCATGTCGAGCCTGGCGATCAGGCTCTGCACCGCTTCCGGGTTGGCGATCGATCGGACTATCGGGCACATCGGGATGAGCGGGTCACCTTCGAAATACAGCTGGGTGATCAGGCGGGTGGAGATCGACGGGCCGCTGATGGAGAAGTGGATATGCGCCGGACGCCAGTCATTCGGGCCGTTGCGCCAGGGGTACGGGCCGGGCTTGACGGTGCGGAAGCTGTAGTTGCCATCACGGTCAGTCAGCGCCCGGCCGACGCCACCGAAATTGGGGTCGAGCGGCGCCAGGTAGCGGTCGTTCTTGTGCCGGTAGCGGCCACCGGCGTTGGCCTGCCACATTTCCACCAAGGTATGCGGGATCGGCTTTCCGTACTGGTCCATGACCCGCCCGGCGACGATGATGCGCTCGCCCACCGGCAGACCGCCATTATTGAAGTTGAGCAGCAGGTCGTTGTCGAGCTGGCCCATCTGCAGGTGCGAGAAGTCCGGGCCGCTGGTTTCCGAGATCGACTGCGGGATACTCACCAGCGCCTGACGCGGCGAGCGGGCAATCGAGGTCTTGTAGTCGGGGGTAAACGCCTTAGGGTGCCAGTTGCGGTCGCGAATGACGAAGCGGCTATTGTGCGCGTCGGACATATCGATCTCCTCTTATTGGAATGGGTACAGGCTTGGCACCCAGTCTCCAGCAGAGTAGTCCGACTGAAAATTGAAAAGATCACCACAATCCATAACTCAATGGTTATGGATGAGGCTCCTCACGATACTCCGCCGCCGCCTCGCGCAAGGCTTCGCAGCACCACTGCGCCGCCAACGACAGCGCTGCCGTGGGGTTGCTGCAGATGCCCACCGAACCACCGGGTTCGCGCAGGCCGATATCCAGTTCCAGCAGCTCAGCGCGCGCCAAGTCCTGGCGCACGGCATCCTGCGGGGCGATCCACACGGCATCAGTGGACTGCACGTAACGCCGACTGAGGGCCACCGAGAGGGTTTCCAGGCGCTGTTGCGGCATCACGATGCCACACTGTACATAGAGGCTATCTGCATAGCGGCGGATGGTAGTTCCGGCCAGCGGCAGCACCACCGGGTAGTCACCCAACTGGCTGCGGTCGCGCAGATCAACCTGCAGCAAGGGGTGGCCGGGGCGTACCACCAGGATCATCGATTCGCTGTACAGGTGCTCGAAACTCAGTCCCTCGATCTGCGGACTGTCGGTCATGCGCCCGACCACCAGATCCAGCGCGCCGACGCGTAACTGGTCGAGCAGATGGGCGCTGGGCCCGGTGACCACGCTGACCACCAGGGCCGCATGCTGCTCATGTAAGCGCCGCACCACCTCGGGCAGTAGCGAGCTTTCCACCGTCGACAGCACGCCGAGGCGCACCACCCCGGCCTCATGCTCGCCGCTGCGCAGGCTGCGCACGCCTTCACGCAGGGCCTGCACACTGGGGCCGGCGTAGCGCAGGAAGGCCAGCCCGGCCGCGGTCGGCGTGACGCCCTGCTTGCTGCGGTCGAACAGGCTGGTGGCGAGGACCTCCTCCAGCTCCTTGAGCGTCTTCGACACTGCCGGCTGGCTGATCGCCAACACCTCGGCGGCACGCGCCAGGCTGCCCTGGCGCGCCACTTCGAGAAAACACAGCAGGTGGCGAAACTTGATGCGGTTGTCGATATTCATACGACTCTCTGCTTCAGCGCTGCAGACGGAAGGCCTTGGGCGACAGCCCGCAACCGCGCTTGAAGAAACGGGAAAAATACGCCGGCTCGGAAAAGCCCAGACTGTCCGACACCTGATTGATGGTCATGGCGGTGTACACCAGGCAGCGCTTGGCCTCCAGCAGCAGGCGCTGGTTGATCAGCTGCAACGCTGACTGCCCGGCCAGGCGCCGGCACAGGGCATTCAGGTGCGCGGCGCTGATGCCAAGCTCCAAGGCGTACTGCTCGATGGGCCGATGCTCGCGAAAGTGCGTTTCCAACAGGCGGGTAAAGCCCTGCAGATGCTCGCGGCCACGGTCCGGGCTCGGTGCCTCGGCCTGTTCCAGGGCCAGCGAGCGACGGCCGACCCACACCAGCAAGGCGCTGATCAGCGACTGCAGCATCAGCTCGCGCCCCGTTTGCTGCGCGCCGTATTCCTCGGCAATGGAGTCGAACAGGGCATCCAGGTAGCGCTGCTGCCCGCCCACCGGATAGCAGGCGGCTCGCGCCAGCGGCGGGCTGTCGAGCACCGCGCCGAGCTGCTCCACCAGCGGCAGGGCTAGGCTCAGCACATGCCCCTGGACATCCTGGGAAAAACGAAAACCATGCACGCTGAGCGCCGGCACCACCTGCAGCGACGGCTGCTGCACGCGGTTGACCAGGCCCTCCACTTCCAGCTCGGCGCTGCCGCCCTGCAGGTACAGCAGCTGCACCAGATCGCCATGCCGATGAGGCTTGATCTCCCAGTCATGCAGGCGGCTGCGCTCGGGGATCGACTCGCAGTGGAGCAGGTCCGGCGTCGGCCAGGCCGCCGTTTCGCCGTACAGCTTGAACACCGGCACCGTCGTGGCGGGAATTTTATGCATCGCGCAGCAACACTCGAAAAGTCCAGAAAGATAATCGGATAGTGCCTTCAAAGCCCAAGGATATCCACCAAAAATACAGGAGAACCCATCAACACCCTGCCCCAAGGACAATAACAATGAAGACCCAAATCGCCATCATCGGTGCCGGCCCCTCCGGCCTGCTGCTCGGCCAGCTGCTGCTCAAAGCCGGTATCAACAACATCATCATAGAACGCCAGAGCCCCGACTACGTGCTCGGCCGCATCCGCGCCGGCGTACTGGAGCAGGGCATGGTCGACCTGCTGCGCGAGGCTGGCGTGAGTGAGCGCATGGACCAGGAAGGCCTGGTGCATGACGGCTTCGAACTGGCCTTCGACGGCCGCCGCGAACGCATCGACTTGAGCGAACTTACCGGCGGTAAGACGGTGATGATCTACGGCCAGACCGAAGTCACCCGTGACCTGATGGAGGCCCGCAAGGCCAGCGGCGGCATCACCCTGTACAACGTCACAGACACTCAACTGCACGAGCTCAAGGGCGAGCAGCCGCATGTTACCTTCACCCATAATGGTGAAGCGGTACGCCTGGACTGCGACCACATCGCCGGCTGCGACGGCTTCCATGGCGTGTCGCGCCAGTCGATCCCGGCAGGCGTGCTCAAGGAATTCGAGCGGGTCTACCCCTTCGGCTGGCTCGGCGTACTGGCCGACACTCCACCGATCAACGAGGAACTGATCTACGCCAACCACGAGCGCGGCTTCGCCCTGTGCAGCATGCGCTCGCCGACCCGAACCCGCTATTACGTGCAGGTGGGCAGCGAGGAAAAGGTCGAGGACTGGTCCGACGAGCGTTTCTGGGACGAGCTAAGAAGCCGCCTGCCAGAAGAGACCGCCGCGCGCCTGATAACCGGCCCATCCATCGAAAAAAGCATCGCGCCGCTGCGCAGCTATGTGGTCGAACCCATGCAGTACGGTAACTTGTTCCTGGTCGGCGACGCCGCGCACATCGTTCCGCCCACCGGTGCCAAGGGCCTGAACCTGGCGGCCAGCGATGTCAGCACGCTGTATCGCATCCTGCTCAAGGTTTATCGCGAAGGCCGTAGCGATCTGCTGGAAAACTACTCGGCGGTGTGCCTCAAGCGCATCTGGAAGGCCGAGCGCTTTTCCTGGTGGATGACCTCGATGCTACACAGATTCCCAGGCACCGACGCCTTCAGCCTGCGCATGCAGCAGACTGAACTGGACTACTTTGTCGGCTCCGAAGCAGGTCGCAAGACGATTGCCGAGAACTATGTCGGCCTGCCCTACGAGGCCATCGAGTAACGGTCGCCGGCTCCCGACGGCGGGACTGCCACGGGAGCCTTTTACAACAGGCGGAGCGGGCGCAACACTAAGTGGGCGCTGACCGAACCCTGTTCGTTCCAGCCGATTGCCGAGCGCCCGCCCCTATTCCTAAAGTCCTACCCCACAGCCTTGGCTGTCGACGCGCTCTTCATGAGAGAGCCGCCGCTTTACCTCTGCGTCCGCCACTCCGTCGTCGCTACCCGCCACGCCAGGATCGGCACCGGGCCCGTGATTTGCGGGCCCGGCACGGCGCCATCGCATGAGCCAGAACAACAAAAAAGGAATGCTGCCATGCCCACCCGCCTACTATTTGTCTTGCCGCTACCCAATATGGGCATATTGGATAAAGAAGCCTGCTGCAGTGATCAGTCGAGATTGGAAAGCAGTAGATTCAACGCGCCATCGAGATCGGCCTGTGCATACCCGATGCGTGCCATTACCTGAAGGCCAGGAAAGGCAAGGACCAAAAGGCGAGCCAACTCACGAGCATTTCTCGTACCGGCCAGTGAACCGTCTCCCTGCCCTCGCTCGATAACACTGTTCAACGCGTCCTCGATGTGACGGAAGTCCTCCATGACCCGCGCGCGGATCTCAGGATCATGCGGAGCCATCTCAACGCCTTGGTTGATGCTCATGCAGCCACGGGGCAGCTCGAACTCCCCGAGGTTGACGAAAAGCATGCGGAAGAACTCTTCTATCGCCGGACGGGCATGCCCCTGCGCCAAAACGCGATTCATGTCCTTTTCCCGTTCATTGCGATAGACATCAAAGGCAGTTATGAACAACTCACGCTTCCCGCCGAACGTGCCATAGAGGCTGCTCTTACTCAGCCCTGTGGCCTCGAGCAAATCTACCATCGACGTAGCCTCATAGCCCTTGCGCCAGAACACGACCATGGCCTTGTACAGGACTTCGGTGGTGTTGAATTCTTGCGGTCTGGCCATGATCGGTACGGGGGCTCCGGAGCAACTAGGGCAGGTTTGATCGGTCCTATACGAAAGGAAGGTAGCAGTTTTGGACCTTTCGGTTCTGTATTATTTCCCATGCCCAACCAAACCCGAAGATAGGCACTCCAGTACTAGCGCTGAAAGGGCTACCGCCCCTGTTGCACGCGCAACTAATACTCCCGTAGTATCACGATGGTGGTTGTAGAGTGAGGGCTATCCAATGGGCCACTCCCGAAGGCAACATAAGCTGCCTATGGGAAGCGCCGCTGCTTCAATAGTGTGTCGACTCATACCCTAATTCGACGCACGCAGTATCAAGCAAGGGGGGGGTAACTGCTCGCTCGACACTCTGCAGCAGTACATGGCTGCAGCCACATACCAGCCGCAAGGAGTCAAGAAGGCCTCTCACAAGACGGTGTGCGATGCAGAGCATAGATATTGCGCGTAGCTTCTGTTTCTACCTCCATGAGGGAGCCATAGCCCATGGACACCAGACAACTTCTCCTCGCCACCCGGCTCGCCGAAACCCTTCACTTTGGCAAGACAGCCGAGATTGAGAATATTGCCCAATCGGGCTTGAGCGCTCAGATCGCCAAGCTAGAAACAGAACTCGGCTTCCGGCTATTTGAACGTACCAGCCACCGTGTTTCTCTAACCGAAGCCGGCCATGCCTTCATTGAGCAAGCGCGTCTAATGCTGGGCAATATGAATAACACCATTCTCGAATGCAGGGCCATTTCTGAGAATAATCGTGGTGTATTGAAACTGGGATTCTTCGGTGACGCCGCCGGTGAGCTCACTCACCTGATCTTTTCGATGTTCCGGCAGGTAAATCCGGACATCCGCATGATCTTCACCGAGTTGACCATGACCAACCAAGTCCAAGCGCTCATCAGTGGCAAAGTAGATGCAGCGCTCGTCCGTATGCCCATCGACGATGAACGACTTGAATTTGACGTAATGTTCGATGAACCTCGCGTAGCTGCCGTGCCAGCCAGCCATACAATGGCTGACGCACCGCTCCTCCACATTTCGGACTTGATGGAACAACCCTTCGCTGTTGCTGGCGAAGGTGCCCCTGCTGAATGGGCGTCCTACTGGAGCTTGGGCCCGGAGCGACACGAGCCTTGCCGAGTCGGCGCACAGGTTCAGTCCATTCCAGAAAGCCTGGCTGCGGTTGCCTATTGCGGCGCATTCGATACTTTTCCGCTAACCGCCACTCGACTATTCAGCCATCCCGGGGTGCGTTACGTACCTTTGTCTGATGCACCACGAAGCACTCTGGCACTGGCCACTTTAAAGGGTAATCGTAGCCCAGCAGTCCGATCGCTCCGACGTTGCGTGACAGAGACTCTAGAGCACTCCCTTGCATGCCTTCCCGAGGCACGCCGCTTTCGGGATACGTCCTAGGCTGGGCGGATTCCCTGCAGGATCGAGTGCCTGCATGAGTACCTGATTGCTCGGCAAAAACAGGCTGGGGTGTTAGCAGCGGGATTGCAGAGCCACAGAACTCAACTACCAAACCTGTGCGCCCGGCACTTTTGGTGATGAGGGGGGCCGTCCCTGGCTATCTCTCAAGAATCTTATTCTTCGCTATAAATAAGCCGAATAATGTCCTTTGTGGTTTCAATGTAGCCGCCAACATCTTCATCAGTCATTGGAAGCGTCAATCCAATTTGCCCACGGTGCACCGGGAAGTACCCTCGGGTTGCCATTTCAAGCGCATAGATATTCATACTGTCTTCATCGATTTTATTCCAATAATCTCGATGCGTTGTAATACTCTGACCAAGCTCTTTCGTGAATGCATAACCGAAGACGGAAAACGAACCAAAGACGATAAATGGGTATTTGAACTCTCGCGCCCAGGAATTCAGCTCAGTTTTGATTTTTTCCGCCATAGCATTAAGTCGCACATAGGCGTCCGCATCCATAGCCTCCAGACACGCACTACCAGCAGCACACGCCAGCGGATGTCCGTGGTGAGTGCCGGAAAGCATCACCTGATTGTCCTCCAGCACACGGAACACTTTGCGGCTTCCACCCACAGCACCGATCGGCAGACCACCGCCAATCATTTTTCCAAGCACTGTCATATCCGGCTTGATTTGGTAAACACTTTGCAAGCCACCGTATGCCGCGCGGAGGGTGATGGTTTCATCAAAGATAAGTAGGATGCCAAGCTCTTCTGTAAGAGCCCTGATCTTTCGTACGAATTCCTTTTCAAGCTCGACGATACCGCCCGCACATGACTGTAGCTCCATGATAAGGCAAGCAATCTCATCGGCATTGTTGCGCAGTATCGTCTCACACGCAGCAAAGTCGTTTTGGACAAGCACAACCACATTATCCGTTTTATAAGACGGAATCCCATCGGAGTCCGGCATGGCTTTTGGATTTAAGTCTGGACCAGGAAATGCACTTGGGTCGGGGTGAGCAGATACTGCAAGATCGTCGGAAAATCCGTGATAGCCACCTTCGAACTTGGCAATTTTATTTTTACCGGTATATCCCCTCGCAATTCGAATGGCACTCAAGCATGCCTCACTGGCAGAGCAGAAAAACTTCACCTGATCAACAGACTCAATTCTGCTGCATATTTCCTTTGCCAAATCCAACTCATAGTCGGTCGGATTACCGAAAGAAAATCCTTTCGGGAGCATCTTCTGAATTGCATCCATGACCAGAGGATGATTATGCCCAAGCACATTGGTTGAAAAGTTGTTATTCAGGTCAAGCAACCGCCTCCCTTCGATTGTGTAGATATATTGACCATCGCCTTTATCAACAAATATCGCGTGAGGGCCGTAGGCGAACGTACGCCTACTAAATCCGCCCGGGATATAATCCTTGCCTCTTGCCGTCTCCTTCTTCGAAAGATGAAATGCTTCAGAAAATCTACTGATAGTTTGCTCGTAATTAGTTTTCATAAAAACTTATGACTTCAACATGGAGAAATGGCATTTTAAATATTCAGGTCTGTGACTAGCCCCACATCTGAACGTTGATGTACTCAAAACGGATAAGGCCGGGGCATTCGTTGGACTGAGACCCACTGCGTAGTGGTGAACTCCTCAATAGCCCAGTCGCCATTGAAGCGGCCTAGGCCCGAGTTCTTTTCACCACCAAACGGAACGTTGGGCTCATCCCCCACGGTGATGTCGTTGACGTGTGCCATGCCCGAGTAGATCCGCCGCGCAAACTGAACGCCACGCTCTAGATTCCCGGTAAAGACCGCCGCTGACAGACCGAAGCGGGTATCGTTTGCCAACGCCAGGGCATGCTCAGCATCGCGGGCACGCATCAGCCCGGCAATTGGTCCGAAGATTTCCTCATATGCCAGCTCCATGTGTGGCTCGACCTCAAGGAATACATGGGGCGCGAACACTAGGCCTTGGGATTCCCCGGCATACGCTAGCAATGCCCCTTCGGTCCGGGCCTGCTCGACCTTCTTCTGGAGCCCGATGAACTGCTTGCGGTTAATGACCGGACCGACTGCGGTGGCCGGGTCCTTCGGGTCGCCCAGTCGCAGAGCACGGACGCGCTCGACAAAGCGAGCGGCGAACTCGTCGTAGATCGCATCCTCGACGATGATGCGGTTGACCGCCATGCAGATCTGTCCCTGATGCAGGAACTTGCCCACCACGGCCGCATGCACGGCCTGCTCTAGATCGGCATCGGCCAGTACCACGAACGGATTGTTCCCCCCTAGTTCCAGGGCGACGTGCTTAAGGTATTCACCACCGCCGGCCTGACGGGCGATTCTCTGGCCAATCGGTGTCGAGCCGGTGAAGGAAATGAAGCTGGGGACCGGATGCTGAACGAACGCATCGCCGATCTCAGCTCCAGCCCCCACAACGACGCTAAACACGCCGGCCGGAAGCCCAGCCTCCTCGAACACCCGAGCCAACAGCAGACCACCGGTAACCGGCGTGTCGCTGGCTGGCTTTACGACCACCGCATTGCCCAGCGCCAGAGCCGGCGCGACCGAGCGCTGAGTCAGATGCAAGGGGAAGTTCCAGGGGCTGATCACACCAACCACACCCAGTGGTCGCCGATAGATGCGGCTTTCCTTGTCAGCCACATTCGTCTCTACGATTCGACCATGAACTCGATTCGGAAACGAAGCAGCCTCCAATGTAATCGCCTTGGCTGAGGCCCATTCGATTTCGGCCTTGACCAAAGTGCTACCCGACTCGCGAATGATCCAGTTGACCAGTTCATCATGGCGTTCATCAAAGATCTGGGCAGCGCGCAGAAGCACCGCAGCTCGTGCTGCAGGCCCCTGTGCCGCCCACGCGGGTTGGACTTCGGCGGCCTTGGCATAGGCCAAATCCAGATCGCCCTGGTTTGCCAGGGGAATCTCCAGCAGCGGTAGCTCGGTAAAGGGGTCGGCAACCGTCATCGAACGGCCAGAGCTTCCTTCACGCCAAATCCCCGCCAGAGGTTGAAGGTGTAGGTCAGCGTAAACTTGAGACTTTGTCATAGTAGTACTCCATTGCTTCGGCGCGGCGACTTCACGCCCGTGGACGAACCGTTAATAATCGGCGCGGAGATCGTCAGGCAGCAGAATGGGAGCATGGCCTGATACCAGACCACGACACTCTGCTATGAGTTGTTTTAGGCAGAGGCCATCGGTCCGCCGGCAAATCCGCCGGACTGATGCACCTGCCGTTTCGGGGTCAGACGGATCCGTCGGGACGCAGGCGCGAAAGCACCTTGCAGACTGCCTCGACCGCCTGATCGGCTTCCCCGCGGGATATCGTCAGAGGCGGAGAAAGCACCAGATTCGTTGCACTGCTGATGCGCACGATGACACCGGTTTCCTCACGAATGACATCAGGAATGTGCATCGCTAGCTCTGGCAAGGCTTGACGAGATGCCTTGTCGACCACCAACTCCAGAGCAACGCCAAGGCCGATCTGGCGAATCTCGCCGATGCAGGGGTGATCACGCAGAGAAGAGAACTGCTCGGCGATGTACCCCCCCATTTCATTGGCGCGCTCGATCAAGCCTTCATCCTCGATAATGCGGAAATTCTCTAAAGCTATCGCGCAGGCGACGGGATGACCGCTGTAGGTGTACCCAACCGGATAGCCATGCCCTTCACGGACAACGTCAGATACCTCACGGGTCATCATCACTGCACCCAGCGGGATATAGCCGCTGGAAATACCTTTGGCAGTGACCAGAATGTCTGGTGTTACACCAAAACGCTCAGCCGCAAACCAGGTTCCAGTACGACCAAAAGCAGTCACCACTTCGTCGAAAATGAGCAGGATGCTGTGCCGACGCAATACTTCGGCCATTCTCGGCCAGTAATCAGACGGTGGAATCACCATACCGCCGACCCCCATAATCGGTTCTGCGATCATAGCGGCGATATTATCGGCACCAATTCTGGTGATGGTTGCTTCGAGCTCAGCGACGCAGAAGTCGGTTGTGTCCTGACCGTTGAAATACCAATTGCGGTAGCTATGAGGAGGCGTCAGGTGAGCGACATTAGGAATCCCAGGGCCCGTACCCTCGGTTAGATCTGCGAAACCCGTAGCCGTACCTCCACCGCAGGCAAGACCGTGATACGCATTCTTTCGCGACAAGATCCAAGTCCGCGACGGTTCACCGCGTTTGTAGTGGTAGTACCGCGCCGTTTTGATCGCAGCATCGTCCCCCTCCGAGCCACCGCTGGTGAAGAAGCTCATTGATAGATCGCCGGGGGCCAACTGGGCCAACTTCTCGGCAAGCTCAATGGCCTTGTCATTGGAGAAGTCCCAGAAGCAGGTGAAGTATTCTAGTTGCTTGATCTGTCGCGCAGCGACCTCAGCAATCTCCTCGCGACCGTGCCCAATTTGGGCGAGCCACAAGCCGCCCGTGGCATCCAAATACTGACGCCCATCAACGTCCCACAGCGAACACCCCTTCCCACGAGTGAAAATAGTGCGGCTGGACGTGGTGATCGGCAGGTGTGGATGCACGACATGCTTTCGATCAAGGCTGTAGAGGTCGTCGCTGGATTTCATTTCTTGTTTACCTCGATCTTACTTATTGGCATTGAGGAATTACGGGATTCGCAGGAAGTCGAATCGACTTGCGGCGACCGTTGAGTACTCCGAGGACTGCTGCGGCCAGCACGAGCCAGGGTAAAAGTGTGGCAATACCGTCCTTGGCACCACTGAGCTCACCGAAATTAGCGAAAGCGAGTAGAACCACTGCAAGGAGACCGCTACCACCGAGGGTCGGTGCCACCACCCCCTGCCAAACACCGCACTTTCTGGTCCTAAGGGAGAATCCCACGACGGCGAGAGCACCAAGCGCTTGCAGGACCAGAACACCAAAGGTTCCCAGCCCTACCATCCACATGTAGAGATGCTGGATCGGGTCGGCGTTGGTGAGGATGAAGGATCCGATAACCAGTAAAGTGCAGGCAGTCAGCACAACACTCGCGACATGCGGGCTCGAATGCTTTGTATGAACCTGACTCAACCGGAGTGGAACGAAACTGGACCGTCCGAGGGCAAACAGGTAGCGACACAAGGCGTTATGAAAAGCCAGCAGCACCGCAAATACGCTGGTGACTACGAGAATCTTCATGATGTCGGTCGACCACTCACCGACATACTGGGTGTTCGCGTTAAACACGAAGTTGATCATGTCGGCCCCGGCCACTGCTTGAACATCTTGGTTCGCATAGGCAAGCCCCAAGCACCAAGTGGTAAGGGTGTAGAACACTCCGATAATCGCGATGGCGATGTAGGTGGCAAGCGGAACCGTCCGATTTGGATTCTTGGCCTCTTCTCCGTACAGCGTCGTGGACTCGAACCCAACGAAGCAGCAGAAGGCGAACATCAGAGCGACACCCAAGCCAGGGCCGGCAATCTCGGAGGGGCGAAAACCGGCCCATGAGAAGTCGCTGGCATTGGTTTGCAGAATGACTGCAACATCGAACACTAGGAGTATCAGCACCTCGAGGACCATCAGAACGCCAAGGATTTTGGCAGATAGATTTACGTCCAGGTAACCGAAGAGACCGACCAAGGCGATCACGAAAAGCGCCACCAAGCCCCAATCCAATTGGATGCCGGTAAATGAATTGACCACGTCCGCACCGAAAGCCGCGAACTGACCGTAGATACCAGTAAGCATGCAGATGTAGGCGAGCAAGGCCACGCCTGCTGCAGCATGTCCCGCCATCCGACCCAACCCCTGATTGACCAGCTCGGCGAAACCACCGGCGCTAACTACGTACCGGCTCATCGCTGCGAAACCGATTGCGAACAGCAAGAGCACAATCGAAGCGATCAGATAGATACCAGGAGCCCCCGAGCCTCCTACGGCAAATACGACTGGCCCAGCGCCTAAAGTGGCACCAAGCGGCGCTGCCGCAGCAATTACGAAGAAAACGATATCGGACACACCCAAGGATGCGGTCTTTAGTTGTTGTTGCGATGCCCCTTGTTGCATAAAGGCCTCCCGTCACGGACCAAGGCAGAACTGCTGTTGTTATTGGAGAAATGATTGTTCGGCCAAGGGCAGGAACTGGCAACCATCAAAGGCTGATCGTTCAATCGGGAGTCGTGATTGCAGGACTGAACCAATCAAATGCTGAGTAAAGAGTGGGGCAGTACAGGTCAGATAAGGCCCCGGATAGAGCGGCCCCCGCTGCGCCCATAAATGTACTTGGGGATGGTCAATGGGGCTGTTGGCCATTCCGCCCAATCGTTACACGTTGCAACTACCCACGGCGCACCGCCGCCCATAGCCAGGCAGGATCGGAAATCGCGATTGATCAATCGCAATTCTGCCGTTGCCACACTCCACTCCCTCCTCGAAAAATGCTGGCATTTAGCGAAGGCCCGCAAAGGCCGACCGCCAAAGCATGTCCAACACCACAACAATCATAAGGAGCAGCACATGCCGTTGATGTCCCATATCAAGCAATACACCCCACTGGCTCTAGCACTTTCGATCAGTTTTCCGACTCACGCCTATGAGCTCTACAACCAGAACGGCAGCATCCTCAATGCCGACCTCGAAGCCATATTCGCGGTCATGCACAGCGATGAGAACTACGCCGTATTCGGGAATCGAGAGGCAGGCAGTTCCAATTGGCGCGAGGGGTATATCAAGTACGGCCTCAGTGGTAGTCAGGAACTTGGGGACAACGGCAGCCTGTACGGTGCCTTCAACCTTCTGAGCTCCGGTACCTGGGGTGATGGGGATGCAGGAGGCTTCACCGAGGGCACCGAGCGGCGTACAGACGTCGAAGATGCATACCTGGGCTGGCGCTCCGGAAACCTGTTTCCGGCACTCGGTGAAAACGGCATCGATATCTCTGCGGGTCGACAAGAAGTCATCATCGGTGACGGTTTCCTGATCAAGGGCGACGGGCTCAACTTCGGCGACGTTGACCTCGGAGCAGATTTCGACCGGGGGGGCGCTTACTACCTTGCAGCACGCAAGGCGTTCGACCAAACCGCAGTGCTCCGCCTGGGCGGCGAGAAGGGATGGCGAAGTGACATGGCATGGCTGAAATCGGATAACCGCGCTCAAGCAGAAACTGAGCTGGCCGTCGCCACCTTGGAACACGTCGCAGAGCCCGGCACTCTCGGCCTGACCTACATTCGCGGCCTGGACGTCAACGAACGCTTCGCAACTCCAGCCCAACTCGAGCGCGACGGCATGGACACCATCAGCCTGCGCGGTGTCGGTTCGCTCGGCGTGGAGAACCTCAATCTTTCCGCCGAGTACGCGACCCAGGATCGTAGCAGTGGTCGCGAGAACGCCTGGTACCTAGAGGGTAGCTGGACCTTCGCCGACCTGCCGTGGTCCCCGACAGCCACCTATCGCTACAGTCGCTTCTCCGAGGCCTTCGATCCCCTTTTCTACGGCATGAGCCGTGGATACGGCACTTGGTTCCAAGGCGAGGTGGCTGGTAACTACGCCGGCCCCTTCAACAGCAACACCCGCGTGCACCATGTCGGCCTGAAGGCTTCCCCGCTCGAAAACGTCACTCTAGGTGCCCTTTACTTTGACTTCGACCCAATCGACCGCGACCTGGGCAATTTCGGTGGCCAAGAGTTGGATTTGTACGCAGAGTGGATGGTCAACGATCACCTGCTGATCAGCCCGGTGGTCGGCTTCTACACGCCGGACCGCAGCGCCGACCAGGGAGGACTGCAACTAGGTGGCGACGACACCAACGCCTACGTGCAGTTGGTAGTCGGGACGTTCTTCTAAACCCCGCCCCAGAGAGCAGCGACCCGCGCCTAAAAGCGCGGGCCGCTGCTCCCGAACTCTTCCGGCATCAGCGGAGATGCTGCCTAGCTTTTCGAATTGGCATGGCAGCACCCGAGCAGAAGCAACTGAGCCCGGAACCGATTCTGCCAACGGAGTTTCACCCATGGCCATCGTTCGTCTATCGATTCAATGGCGAATCACCCTACTGGTCGGAATGTGCCTGCTGATTATCGTTGGAGTACTCATCGGCACCTCACTCCATCGAACCAGTAAAAGTACGTCACTAGTGAAGGAACGAAGCACCAGTATTCTTGAGGACTCGGCGCACCAACGACTCATGGTGGAAGGCTCATTGCAAAGCCTTGCCTTTCAGCGATATCTGCTAGCCAGCTATCAGGAAGGATTGAGCCTTGGCCTCCACACATTGCAACTACGCCAGTTGGCGCAGGAGCAGCGATTGGATCCTGCAACTCTTCGGCGAAAGCTGACCGAGCAGGTCAAGGCAAGTCTTCAAGCCAATCCACAACTGCTTAGTCTCTATCTGGTATTCGAGCCCAACGCTTTGGACGGCGATGATGCGGCTTTTATTGGACAAGCCGGCCTTGGTAGCAATGAAATTGGCCGCTTCTCCATCTACTGGGCGCAGCGGGATGGCCAGATGAGTTCCATGCCTACCGACGAAGCCGTGATTAAGGATGCAACGCCGGTACTCGACGGCAGCCCCTTCAGCACCTGGTTCGATTGTCCGAAGACGACGAAAAAGCCCTGCCTTCTCTCTCCCTACTTTGACGATTCATCCGGTCAGCGAACGCTGATCACTACCCTGTCCTTTCCACTGATCGAGAACGACAAGGTCATCGCCATCGCAGGGATGGATATCAGCCTGCAGAACCTGCAGCAACTGGCTCAGGAAGGCAGCGAAAACCTATACAACGGTGCTGGGGAGATCAGCATCGTCAGCCCTTCAGGCCTGCTCGCTGGCCACAGCGCCAACGCCCAACTGCTGGGGCAAACCCTGGATCAATCCCACTTAGGAAACGGCCAAATACTACTGGACCAAATTCGCCAAGGGAAAGCTCATATTGAGTCCGAAAATGACCGATTACGTGTTCTAGTTTCACTGCAACCTATCCCTGATTCCCCACCGTGGGGCGTATTGATCGACGTGCCCAAGGAAACGGTACTGAAGCCTGCGCTCGAATTGCAGCGCGAGCTCGATGAGCAAAATGCGCGCGATACGCAGTTGGCGATGATCTACGGCCTGCTGGCAACCGCAGGCGGATTACTGCTTATTTGGCTGACGGCGCGCGGAGTGACGATGCCCATGCGTGGTGTCTCGGCGATGCTGAAGGACATCGCCAGTGGAGGAGGCGACCTGACTCGGCGCCTGACATATACGCGCCAGGATGAACTGGGAGAACTAGCCAGTTGGTTCAACCGTTTTCTCGACAAGCTTCAACCCCTGATTGCCGACCTCCAGCGCCTGGTCCGAGAAGCACATGGAAGTGCTGACCGCTCGGCTGCAATCGCGGTCCAGATCAGCAGCGGAATGCAGCAGCAATATCGAGAGATCGATCAGGTAGCGACTGCATCGCACGAAATGAGCTCTTCCTCGCAGGATGTCGCTCGTAATGCCGCCCAAGCCGCCGAAGCAACACGGGGTGTCGACCTCGCGACACGAGAAGGGCTTGAGGTGATAGACCGGACAAAAAACACTATCGACAGTCTGTCGAGCGCTATCACCGTTGCAATGAGTCAGGTCGAGGGCCTGGCGGTACGCAGCGAACGAATAGGGTCGGTGCTTGAGGTAATCCGCTCGATTGCCGAACAGACAAACTTGTTGGCATTGAATGCTGCAATCGAAGCAGCGCGCGCAGGAGACGCTGGGCGAGGGTTCGCGGTGGTGGCCGATGAAGTTCGCAATCTGGCCCGGAGTACAAGGGATTCGATTGAAGAGATTCGCAAGGTCATCGAAGAACTGCAGGACAGCACCCGCAAAATGGTGGACGCAATGCATAGCGGTACCACCCAGGCCAGCGCCGGTGTCGAGCAGGTCGGTTTGGCAGCGGCGGCCCTGCTTAGGATAGAGGGCGCAGTCACAATCATCGGCGACATGAACCTGCAGATAGCAGGGGCTGCCGAGCAGCAAAGCAGGGTAGCCGAGGAAATCAGCCACAACGTCGCCATCATCCGAGACGTAACGGAATCGCTCTCTGCACAAGCTCAGGAATCACAACACGTCAGCCAAGCACTCAATCGCCAGGCCGGCGACCAGCAACAATTAGCCGAGCAATTCAGAGCCTGAAATCTTCCCTCTACGTACTGGCGGGTCAGGTGGTTGCACGGTCCAAGGCTGCGAACAACAAGAATGGAGATGGGAACATGAAGCACTGGCCGATAGTGGTGGCCCTGGGGTTATCAATCCAACCGCCGCTCCATGCCGAAGAGACTCTTCGGGTCTACAACTGGGACGCGTATATGGATCCCGACGTGATCCAGGATTTCGAGCGCTCCCAGCACGTGAAGGTCGACTACCTGACATTCAGCAATGCCAATGAACTCAAGGACGCCCTGCAACGTGGAGAGTCTTTTGATCTGGTGTTTCCCACCGATCATCAATTGCAGGACCTGATCAAGGAAGGCCTGATCGTCGAACTGGACAGCACGCGCCTTCAGAACCGTGAGAATCTCGATCCCTATTTGCACAGACTGATGGCAGCGAAGGGGGCAGAGGGATTCGTCGCCCCTTACATGTGGGGCACGATAGGGCTAGTGGTCAATGAACGGCTCGCGGAACGTCACTACGGAGGACCTCTACCCAACAGTTGGAGCGTGCTTTTTGACCGCCAAAGCACGGACAAGCTGGCCGGTTGCGGCGTGGTCATGCTCAACGCTGCCCAAGAAGCAGTGTCGCTAAAGATGACTTACATGGGAAAGCGTTTGGGAAGTAGCGGGGAAAGGCGGATTCGCAAGGAAATTAGTAGCCTGCTCAACCCCGGGGTCCACCTGAGCCCTCCAGACTACAGCAGCTACGTCTCACAGATGTTCAATGGCGAATATTGCGTAGCAATGACCTGGGACGTTCAATTGCATGGCGAGGCAGAAAAGAATGGCTTGCGATTCAGCATTCCTGACGAAGGCAGCGTTATCTTCGTCGATAGCATGGCCATTCCCAAATCAGCAAAACATCCCCAACTGGCTCATGCCTTCATTGATTTCCTCCTAGATCCCGCCAACGTCGCACGCAACGCGACGTTCAGTCACGCCACCCCAGCCATTCCGGCTACCTTGTTAGCCGGTAAAGGCCTCCCAGCCAGACGAAGCATTAGCCGCGTTGAGCGCGCACGCCTCTACCTGCTCGACCCGCTCAACGACAATCAACGCCGTGTCCTGCACGAGGCTTGGCCCCCGCTGAAACAAGAGGAGTCCCCATGAACAACCAAACTCTGCCCCCCGAGTATCTGGATTTCGCCAGAGAGCTAGTCGAGGCAGCGGCTCAGGTGACCCTAACCTACTTCCGCCAGCCTCTGGAGGTGGAGAACAAGGAGGCGGAGTACTTCGACCCCGTGACCCTAGCCGACAAGATGGCTGAGCGAGCCATGCGCGGGCTGATCGCCAAGCGCTATCCCGGTCACGGCGTTCTCGGCGAAGAAGGAGAGAACATCAAGGGTGAGGAACCCTGGACCTGGGTGCTGGACCCGATAGACGGCACCCGTTCCTTCATCAGCGGCATCCCCCTCTGGGGCACCCTGATCGCCCTCAACGATGCTACCCGCCCGGTGCTGGGCGTGATGGACCAGCCCTTCACCCGCGAGCGTTTCATCGGCGACGGCAGCAGCGCCTCGCTAAACGGCAAGCAGATCCGGAGCCGAGCCTGCGGCAAGCTCTCTGACGCCACCCTGATGGTCACCAGTCCCGAGCATTTCCTGCAGCCACCCTACAGCGAGCTGTTCAAGAAGCTGTCGAGCGAGGCGCGGATGATGCGCTACAGCAGCGATTGCTACGCCTACTGCATGCTGGCCCTGGGGCTGGTGGACGTGGTGCTCGATCCGGGCCTCAAGCCCTACGACATCCAGGCGCTGATGCCGATCATCCAGGGCGCCGGCGGCGTGGTCACCCGCTGGGACGGCGGCGACGCGCAGCATGGTGGCGACGTGATCGCCTGTGGCGATCCGCGCTTGCATGCCCAACTGCTGGTACTACTGCGCGCGGGTTGATCCGCAGCCATATGGCGCAATCGCCCACTCACCGTGAGTCAGTGCCCACTCAGCCAACCCACCACGGTAAAGTCGTGACCACACCGACGCCCCGCATTAGCGTCCACACAACTAACCCACCATAATGCCTTGGTGGACTTGTCCCTCCTCCGATCCGGGCTGAAACACCTTAAGCTTCCTCGTCATCCGGCACCTTACCCTCCATCCTACGCCCGTAAAACTCCACCCAATCCACTTCACCAAACTCTTTGCGCAGCAACCCTTTCAAAAGGCTATGTCTGAGTTAACTGTTGCATATCCCTATACCCCAACGCCTCTTTCAAGCAAATCAATGGGTTGAGCTGTGTTTTGTAGCGCTCAAGCAGGCGGCGCCAGCCCAGATAGTTCGTTAGGTACTTGGTGGCCACACCATGAAAAGGAATCATCCAGCTCTTGAGTCGGCTGTCGTAGGCATTCACGTTCTGGATGTGGAAAGCACCATCAACCCGTCGATTCTGGCTCGGGTTAATCGGTCGGTGAGTGATGCCTTCAACCTTGGCGAAATGGGCGTAGACACCTGCGCTGTCAGTACAGAGAATCGCATCCGCGTCTATCAGCGGGCGTAGCCGCTCCCCTATGTGCTGTGCATCCAGCTTTTCCAACTTGAAGTCTGCCTGCTGACCACTGCGATCTCTTACCACCAGCACAGGAATTTGCTCGGCAGACAGTCCGCGTCGTTGGGCGCTGCCACCGCGCCGACGAGGCGGTCGAGGCAGTTCGCGTTGCCCTTTGAAGGACTCCAGGAAGAAGGTTTCATCTGCTTCAACAATGCCTGACGCGTGCTGGGCCTGGTGATCGGCAATCCGAGAAAGAAACCTATGTCGCCACAGGAAAGCTGTGTTTTTGCTGACGCCACAATGAACGGCGGCCTTGCGCACGCTCAGGCTCTGGGTCAGTGCGTCCGCATAGTCTTGCCAGAGATGGCGCTTTCTCAGTCGCGCCATTGGGGTGCCCGTCAGGGCATTGCTGGTTTTGCCGCAAACCTTGCAGCGGTATCGCGGCAAGTCACCACTGGAACCCCAGGGGCGCAGTTCCCGCGATTGACAATGCGGGCAATGGCTTGGGGCCTTGATTGCGTCCTGCCAGTGCCTGGCAGCTGGCAAGAGCTTGGATCTCAACTGGTCGCGTTGCTCTGGGTTGAGGCTGGAGAGCTGTGCCATCCACCGCGAAAACTGAACCGCTTTCATGATAGATCCCTCATGCTGGGAAAGATCACGATTCAGTTTAGACCACTGCAACAGATAACTCAGACAGAGCCTTTCAAAAAGGCATGCCACTCACTCAGCGCCACGTCCTTTTCTTCAAAATAGGCATAGCGGTCATAGATCGCATCCACCGACAGGTCCTTGTGGCTAAGGATCCGACTGCGCACCTCCTTGCCCAACCCCTGCTTGGACATGTGCGTGGTCGCCGTACGACGCAAGTCATGCACGGTTGGACGCGGGTAGCCATCAGCGACGCGCAGCAGAGCCTCCTCTTCGACTCGATCCGAATCCTTCACGTAGTCATCGTAGAAGCGGCGCATCGCGCGATTGAGCGAGGGCTGCGTCTGCGGCTTGGCGGGCCACCGCCCCGGAAACACATACTGACCAGGACTGGGCAGCGATTTACTATTCACCCAGCGCTCGGGGTCATTCGCCATTACTTTCTGAACCCGTTGCTCGCGCAGATATTTCAAAATGCTCAACACATCGTCCGAGAGCGGGATGGCAATGGGGTTGTTGTTCTTCTCGAACTTGCCACTGCGATCCCAGATCCGGTCTTCGAGATCAAAGTCGACCCAGCGCATGGCCACGATGCGCCCCGAGCGCTGCGCCAGCATCAGGCTCAGCAACAGAGCAAAGCGCGTGTTTTGAGTCAGCGAGGCGCCGGCCAACTGGTGCAGAAACCAAACCAGCTCGTGCCGATTGAGACTGCGCTCGCGCGGCGTTTCCTTGGCCACCTTCTTGATCTGCACCAGAGGTGTGGCATCGAGAATCTCGCGCTCGACGCAGAAGTTGAACATCTTGCGGATCACGGCCAGCATGCGGTTGGCCTGCACGGGGGCGGTCTTGGCTTTGTCATCGAGCAATGCCACCACCTGCTTGCGTCTGACATCACCAATCTTGGTCCTGCCCAAGTGAGGCACAAACTCAGACCGCAGCATGCGTTCATCCTCACGCCACGATTTCTTGTTCGTTGCAGCCCACTCTAGGTAGCTGACAACTGCCTCTTCGAACGTCGGACTGGTGCGGTACTCGACCAACTCAACAATCTTCTTTTGCCCGGGATCGATCCCCTGCTTGAGCAGTTCAGCGGCCTGCGCTGCCTTGGCGCGCGCCTCGGCGAGTGACAAATCGGGATATTGACCGATGGTCAGGCGCCGTGCAGCGCCGTGAAAGCTGTATAGCCAGATGAAACTTTTGCATGTTTTGTTGACCCTGACCCCAAATGTACCGTGACCGGACGTCGGGGGATCAAGGTATTCTGTACGGCCTTTTTTCGGGTCAAACTTGAGCCGTTTGAGGGTGTGCTCATTCATTGCTGCGCGTGCATTCATACCAAAATCCTGACCGTTTCCGGGGTAGGCTTGGGGTAGGATTATAGCGCTCGGGGTAGGATTGGGGTAGGAGTTTGACTACTTATTGAACAGCGAGTATATTCGCCCCTGAAAGCCAGCAATCGCGTTAATCGCCAAATAATTCAGGCACTTAAAAAACGTAACCTTTGCTACTTGGCTTCTGCAGAGCTGTGGATAATGTGTGTTTGCTACTGACTTCCAGTCAGTGATCCAGTAGGCGCCGGCATCAACGAACGGGCGATCAAGGTAGCGGTGAACCCAGCGGCCATTGCGGAACCCGCTGACCTGTACTTCCTGACCGCCTTCATCGTGCTTGGAGAGAATCCAGCGCCCCTTCTCACTTTGCAGAGTCGTGACCAACAGCTTCATGATGCGGTCGCGGCCAGTCGGAATATCCCGGATCGGGTATCCCTCCCTGCGCATGAGCGCAGCTACCGCTTGGGCCTTACCTTGCAGCTTGTCGATGCTCCACGTCTCCAGTCCGTCCTTGGCGATCATTTCAACGACCCGGTGGTAGACGATGCCCTCAACCTTCGCCTTGTGGTCATCACCCTCCCCTTCGCGCAATTCATCATGGAGTTCGCTTTCGGTCGGAAGGGCTTCGTTCGTGGCCGCAGGGATGAAGCAATCAGTCGGCAGCTCGACGTAGTGCCCCGCATCCAGCCGAGCTTTCGACGGGACTCCGCCAGCAACATCCAGCTCGATCACGTCTACGTCTGCCTCGACAAACTCATCAGCCAGCACACGCTTGAGGCTTCCCAGCAGCGAATTAGAGGACCCCGCTTCCTCGTTCTCAACGTCCTTGCAGGCGGTCAGGTGCAGTCGCGTCTTGGCGCGAGTGAAGCCCACGTAGGCAACCCGCTCCAGCTCATCCCGGTGATCCGCTTTGACGCGGGCGCCCAGGAATTTGAACAAGCGGCTCTCTGGGGACAGAGCATCCTGGTCCCCCATGTTGGGAGCCATGAAAAAACGCCCGTTGATGGTGCGCCAGTAGAACAGCGGAGTGTCATCGCTACCGCCGCTCTTTTGCAGGGCCGGGATAATCACGGTGCCAAACTCCAAGCCCTTGGACTTGTGGATGGTCATGATCTGCACCACACCGGCCTTCGGCGACGCGTAGAGATTGGTGAGCGCGTTGAAAAATTCCTGGGGATTGTCCAGGTCGCCGGTAGCAGTGTGGGTGCCGAGCAGCTTGAAGACGGTCTTAATGTCAGCCAGCTCAGTCTGGTCAACAGTAGACATGCCGCCAAGCGCCAGCCACAGGGCGCGAGCTTTCCATGCCAGCTCATCGCTGCGAGAAGACTTCTCCACGCCATCAAGGGCTTCGACAAGGCGATTGACGCGTGCCTTTCCGTCCAGTGTCAAACGATCCTGCACGTCGCTCATTCTCAGCGCGACTGGGATCACTTCATGCCCCATGCTGACAGTCAGGCAGTCTTCCCAGCTCAGGCCCACGAAGGCAGCTCGCAGCAGGGCAAGCCAGGAGGTGCGATCAGCCTGGTGCCAAAGGGAGCGGATCATCGCTACAACCTCGGCTACCGGGGCGCATTCCGCGATAGGGTCAATATCGGTGCCGCTAGCACCAATGCCAGCCTGTTTGAGCGCGGGAAGGATGTGTTTCAGGTGCGAGCGCCCGCGCACCAGGATTGCCACCGACTGCTCTGGGTCTTCACGAAAAGCGTCCTGCACCAACTGCACGACACGTTGAGCTTCTGCCTCGGACGATTGCAAAGCCTCGACCGTTACGAGGCCAGGGTTAGAGCGAAACGGCACAGACGGCACAAAGCTGCTGCCCGCTCCCTGGAACAGCGAGCCGTAGACCTTGTTGTTCCACTCGACGATGGTCGGTGAAGAACGGAAGTTCACGCGCAGGTGGTAAACGTCGAGGCGCTTAGGCCCGAAGCGAGCTTGCTCCACGGTATCGGTGAAAAGGTTGACGGTGGCGCCACGGAACAGATAGATCGACTGGTACTTGTCGCCGCACATGAAGACGCTGCGCTCGTCATCTTCTTCCCAGGCTTGCACAAGGCAGCGCAGCAACTGGTACTGAGCCGGAGACGTATCCTGGTTTTCATCAACCAGCAGATGGCAGACACGATCCTCGTCCAGCAGGGCATCACCAATTTCAACCCCAGCACCCAGAGAGAGAATCGCCCGCTGGGCAACCTCGGGGAAGTCAACGGCAGCAGCGCCATCGAACGCCAGCATCAGGTTGGCCATCAGATAGCGCAGGATCACCGTCAGGTGCTCCATCATGCGTGCGGACTCAGCTGGATATTGAGGATCAGGCAGGTCACGCAACAGGATTAGAGCCTTGTCCACCTCGGGGTCGCCAGTCAGCGAGCCGAGGAAGCCATTCATCCGAGAGGTCAGCGCCTCCTTAGCCGGAAACCCCTCGCGGGCAGTGACCTTGGAGCGGATCATGTTGTCGGTCTTGAGCAGCGCTTTGGCGGCACGCCGAGCAAAGTCTCGACCTTCATCGGTCATATCGACCCGGCCATACGCGGCCCAGCTATGGTGCTCATGCACCCCGCTGGCGTCAGCGAAGATGCTCCAGCAGGTGTTGAAGTCGTACTTGTCCAGCACGGCCAGAGCACCAGACATTTCCGTCTCTACTATCTCGCGCAGCGCCTCAGAGAGTTCATCGCCGCTCATATTCAGCAGCTCGCCTACCCACTGGTCCCGCTTGGTGAGAAGCGTGGTGAACATCGGCACAAGCAGCTCAAACTGGTTTCGTGCGAAGGCCAGTACAGCCTCCAGGGCCTCACGCAGCACAGAGGGAATCGACTCGTCATTTACGCTGCCGAGGGTATTGAGAATCGCGGCCCGGTAGATCAGCGAGGGATCATCCGAAGTACGCCCACCGCCCAGCCCGGACATGATCGGCATCTTGCCGGCGATCTGAGCGCAGAAGGCGTCGAAGGTCATGATGCGCAGGCGAGAGGGGTTCAGCGCAAGGTTCCACCCAAGAAGGGCATCACGCTCAAGCACCAGACGCGCAAGCATGTACAGCGGCTTCTCATGAGCTTCTGCCGGCTCACGCCCAGAAGCCGCAAGAGCCAGGGCGCCGGTTACACGCTCAACGATTTCACCAGCAGCTTTGTTGGTGAAGGTAATAGCCAGAATTTCTTCCGGTCGCTGAACGACTGTGAGGCATGCAAGGAGACGATACAGGAGCTGGGTAGTCTTGCCCGAGCCTGCCGGCGCCAGCAATGCAACAGAGCGAGCCGGATCAATCGACAGCGCACGCACATCAGCATCATGCGGGTTAGTCGCGGCAATGGCTGCCATGATCGGCGTCAGGTGGGAAATCTTGGATTCGATTCGAGCTTGAGCGGTCATTGGGGCTCTCCTTTCAGATAGCCCCAAGATAACGACCGAGACAGCGTGTCACCGTAACAGGGGGAAAGTCGTCAATCCCTAAGAGAGGATATGGGAAACGACTCCAAAGGCTTGGCCGATGGCCAATACCAAGAGGGCCAATATCGCTGAACTGGCGCAGACTAGCAGCAAAGCAGTAACGCCTTGCCTTCTGTACGACACCCCAAAAGCAGCGGCCAACTCAGCACCGGCAACGCCCATAATCAAGGCCGACGCCAAGCCGGGAGGTAAGGCGCCTGTTGTTCTTAGCAGATAGATGACTACACAGGCAACGGCAATGGACGCGACTGCTTTTGACGCACCTATGGAAGTCGGAGAGTGCAACCCGAGAGCCTTGATTCTATCTTTCAAACCTCACCTCAAAGCGAAAGCTGGCTCGACGGAGCCAGCCAAATCCAGACTCAGATCAATGGCGCCAGATGTTCGTAACCGAGAGGCAGCGCCTTATCGAACGAGGACAGAGAGCCATTCCCACCAAGGAAGCCATCGGCCATTTCTTCCAGCGCACCCTCCCACGCAGCTACTTGCGCAGCCCATTCGGATGGCTGACACACGTCATTCTTGCCCGATGCCGAGCCATCGAGCTTAGCGGTGAACGAACTGCGGGTGTGAGTGTGCAGTTTCTTGGGGTTGATTTGCGCCAGCGTGATCCCGTCAATCGACGGAACACCTAGGGCGTCAGGGTCAACCGTTGTGGCATAGATCGGGAGCTGTGGCTCCAACAGCTTCTCTGCATTCAACCGCTTGAAGGTGAAGTTGGCGCCCGACTTGTAGTCGAACAGCATGGAATAGGTAACGTCGCCGTGAGCGAATATCTTGTCGATCCGGTCGAGACTCACCGTCAGCTCAACACCGAAGACGTTGACCTCGGTGCGTCGCTCGAAACCAATCACCTCGAAGGGATAGTGACGGGCCTTCTCGACCTCCATCCAAGCCATCAGCAGAGTGTGCAGGCGGTTCTGCTCCAGGCCAATCAGGCGGCGACCGTAGCGCCATTGGAGTTTGTACAACAGTGCCACACTGGCCTGCTCGATTGCCTGAGCCACCTCGGCATCCAGCTCATCCTGCGTGAACGATTTCAGCTTCTCCTGCGTGCGAACAGCAGTCCAGAAGAACTCAAGGCACTTGTGGAGCATGGTGCCCTGAATGCGCGGATCAAAACCGAACACCGGAACCGGGAATTCCTTGGCTCCCAGGCGGTTGCATGCGAAGGCAAAGAACGGCTCTACCGCATAGTTCTGGAAAACACTCACGCCGCCCTTGATCTGCTTACGTTCCTCGTCACCAACGGCTGGGATAGCTTCTTCCTGATAGTCATCGCGATTCAGGCTTCCGACTTCATTGCCGACAAAGCCACCCCAGGCAACGTTGCTACGCTGAGGCGCCGGCCACTCCCCGAACAACACAGACGGGCCGACATTACTGCCGCGATCATCGTGCTCGAAACAGGAAACGGTAATGTCGGTGCTTGTTGTCATCAGGGCCTGAACTACACGCTGTGCCTTTTCGAGCTGGCCTTCGCCAGTCGCCTCGGGGACGCCGGCAGCGGTTAGCAACTCCAGGGGCAGGAACGGGTTCGGATCAGCGGGCAGAGGCAACACTTTGCTGGTAGCCCCCAGCATCCAGACATGATCGAAGCTCAGGCCGACCGCATCCGCATAGGTCATGATTGCTACGGGTGCAACATGACTGAGGCGGGGCTGGAACTGCAAGGTATCAACTATTTCACGCATCCACATGTAGGCACGCTGATAGGTGCAATGCCCCAGCTGATAGTCCAGCGAACGGAACACCTTGAGGGCTTCTTCCCAAGCCTCCAGCGTCTGGTAATTAGCGCTGGAAAGAGTCTCAGCCTCCGGCCAGCCCATCTTGGTAAGGCTCGCGGCAAAGAAGTCCGCCCACTCAGACGGATAGCGATCTTCACTGTCGTCTTCCTGGGAGGCCAGAACATGCCGCAGATTCTCGGTGAAGATAGGGCAGCTCACCTTGCAGGCAGCTAGAGCACGAAGGTAGTCCTTACCTCCCATATTCAGACCGTTGTTCTCTCGCAGCCACACATCGACCAATGCCCGCTGCGCACCTTCGCTGACATGGCCACCAACCCAGCTAGAGCGCAGCACTCGGCTGAACACATCTGCATCCGCCTCACGGTTGGTGATCGACAGGATGCCCATGGCAGCGCGGATCATCGGGCGGGCGCCCAGTGTGGCCCCGCTGGAAATATCCCATGGTTCGCGCACCTCTACGCCATCCTTAATCGGCAGCAACGACGCCGGGCTCACGCTCATCGTCAAAGCTTCGATCAGAGGCGCTTGGTGGGTATCCATGGCCGGAACCAGTATCGCAATGGTGGGCGCTGCATGGGGCGTGTCGATGTAAGGCTTGAGAGTAGCGTTCACCCATTCAGCCACCTGCTCGAATTCATCCGCCTGCGTGACTGCACGGCTCAGCCTGGGCGTAATGGCTTCGCCCTCAAGATCGAGTTCCACAACCTCCACACCCTTCGCTTGTAGAGCTTCGAGAATTGCACGCTCAGATGGGTTCAGGTACAGCACGCCGACCATCACAACTTTACGCGGCAAATCCACCTCGCCGGCCTGGATAGCGCTCAGCACCAGCGCGGGAAGCTCCGCACGGAACACGCACCCACTTTTACGACACTCGGCTTCGATCAGCGCTCGCCACTGCCAGAACACCTCGTACTCGCGCTTGAAGCGAAAGCGGTCCTGATCGAGAGGCAGTTTGAACTTGATGAACGTCGAGTAGGCCTGAGCGATGCGACGTGCCGTACTGGTTGAGGAAATTAAGTTTTCAGGCAGAAGGCCCGAGCGGTCAGCCACGCTCTTAACCACTGCGAGTTCCTGAACTGGGTAAAGCAGCTGCTCGCTGGGCAACTGCTCTAGCCACACTTCCTCGATCCATTGGGTGATGGTGCGCACCTTGCCCTTAGCAAACCAGGACCGCTTGCCAGCAATGGACTGCAACAGAGCCGCCTGCATTTTGATATGCCGGGACACTCGCTCGGTCGCTGCAAGCACCAGGGTGTCGTTATCGAGGTTTTGAAGGTGGGCAATAAGGGACATGGGGGAATCCTCCTGTGATGCCCAAACGATAACGCCCGCTTTTGTGTGTCAGTCGCGCCACCAAAAGATCGTCAACCCCAATTACAGGAACCCAGGATCGCGGAGGGCGACTAGAACCCCTCTAAACAGGGGGGATCAGCGCGGGGGGGGGATAAATGGCCAACGTTTCCATGAAAAAAACACCGGGAAACGGGCGCTCACCTCCATAAATGGGGGCTACGCGGGGGCATTAGCTAATATGGCAACAAGAACAACCCCCCTTTTTGCAGGTGCTGAATGGACGACAAATCGATGATGGAGCCTGGGCGCCTTCCCATCTACATGGTCTATCAGCCCGTAGCGAAAATTCACCAAGGCGAGTTGGAGGTAGTTGCTTACGAGTCCCTTCTGCGGATCAAGCCGAACAACCGAAACCTCACCACTCTCTCGGTCATCACCGATGCCGAGCGCAACGGAACAATGCCAGCGCTCGACGCGCTCATCACCAGAATGGTTTGCCAGGACGCCTCTCAGATTGCCGGCATGAACCTCTGGTTAAATCTCTCGCAAGTAACCCTGAGCACACCACGGGCGGCAAAGTCGATAGCCAAAGTCATCGAAGAACACGGTCTAGCTGGTCAAGTCACCGTTGAAATTACCGAGACGGCAGATGGAAAGGTGCCTCTGCTCCTGGAGAGCGCCCGATGGCTGACTAGCAGACAGATCACCGTGGTGCTCGATGATATTGACGATGGCTACGCTAAATCAGAGTTGCTTCGATCCGACCTCATCACGGGCTGCAAACTTTCCCATCGATCTACGATGCGAATGAGTGCAGAGCCAGCTTATCTGGAGGCTATCTCTCGACTGATCCGATGGTGCAGGGCCAATGGCAAGACTGTCGTAATCGAGGGCATCGAGACTGAATCCCAGCTCGCCATGGCGAAGCGCCTTGAAGTGGACTACTGCCAGGGCTTTCATCTGTGGGAACCGATACCCTTGGCCTCGCTCCCCGCCCCTGGCACCCGTTTGCGGGCTCTGGCCGAACGACCAGCAAATGGCGCAAAGATTAGCCACCTTCAATCCAGCGCTGTTGGCATCCCAGAATTCGCCCAGCGCTAGCTACCAAGCCACGCTTTACACTGCACAACCATGAAAAAGGCCAGGGTATTCCTGGCCTTTTTGGTTGAAGCACCAGCAGCTTTGCTAGGGCCTCAGTCGTTCGAGATACGATTGCGGCGCTGGATGAACTCAGACAGCTCGTCGCGGGTCGCATTGCCTCGGGCCACCTGCATCATCGCAACCTCAGCCATGCTCTTGCGCCCCTGGTTGTCCATAACGCTAGCCAGCATCGGCAGTGCGCTTGGGCCTTTATCGAAGATGTTGCGAGCCTCCGTGTCTACGAGCAGCGACTCGTATATCGGAAGCGGCTTGCGGTCGCTAGTGCCAAAGCGAACCACATGCTGCCACCAGAGCCCGCGCAGATTTCGAGCGAGCACCCGCTCGTAGCGCTGATCAACCAGCGCGAGCATCCGGGTGTAAATGTCGAACGCACTGTCAGCGTGGATCGTGGCAAAAACGCTGTGCCCAGTGGATGCAGCCAAAAGCGCAGCATTCGCCGTTTCCGAGTCCCGGATTTCAGAAACCACGATAGTGGTCCGGCTCTGCCGAACGCAATCTCGGATCGCCTCTGGGAAAGATTCTACGTGCGTACCGATCTCGCGCTGGATGATGGAGTGGCTGGGGTAGATCACCTCGATGGGGTCTTCCACCGTGGCTATTTGTGCAGAGCGAGGATCGAGCTGTCCGATGGTCGCAGCCATTGTGGTGGACTTACCCGAACTCATTCGGCCAGCAAACAGCGTCAGGCCGGCACCTTCGGTCAGAGGCCTGATCAGGTTCCAATCAAGACCGAGGTCATCGCGCAAAGCTGGAATCTTCAAGGGCAGGTGGCGCATCGAAATGCCCCAGCCCTTCTGCGAGTTCGCAAGGCAGCAGCGGTAGCGGTAGCCCATGAACTCCGCTGTGTAGTGCGAACTCCGCGTGTTGTAACCCTTGGCTTTCTGAGCGTGTGTCTGCTGAAAGAAATCACGCCAGAGAGCCGGTGTCCGCCCAAACGTGGTGATCCCATGGAAATCAGTAGTCTCCACAAAGTCCTCGGTCAGCAGGATATTCCTGCCTTCCTTCAAGGCGCTCTCCATCTTGCTTTCATCGGCGACTTCGATTTGCGATGCGTAGCTCACGTAACCCCCTTCTCAATAAAGCGTAACCGGCCCGTCCAACATGGGATCGAGCGAGTTTCTATGAATGGCATGCTCAACGAATCGCTTTGCCCCAAAGCATTCGTCGTTCGGTTTGTTAGGCTTGGCGAACTCCAGTAGGCAGGCGTTCTTGTATGAGCAGCCCTGGCATTCTGGATTATTGTTCCGCGTCACCTGTCTCCGCATGTAGAGCCGGCGCTCACGCGAAACCAGAATGTCGTGGAAGCTGGTATCCCCATCCAGGATGTTCCCGAATGAGTGCATGTACTCCGTGTAGCCGTCTCTGTAGTTCGGCAAAACGAAGTCGCCATTTGGCAGCAGGAACAGCGTCTGTCCACACATGTTGCTCATGGGGGTTCGCTTCGAGCGATCAACTGCAAAGTGCGCCTCACCGATGGATGGCGGTGTGAGCCCTCTGTACTTGAGCGAGTACCAGTGATCGAGCATCGCGATCATGTAGTCATTGAACGCGGTCATTGTCGGCGCATAGCGGTCGTACTTGCCGGGTACAGAGTTCTGCTCGTTCAACATGAACGGCAGCCAGCCTGTCTCGCATATGCCCAGGTCAGTCAGTATGTCGAGAGTCTGCGCAGCACCTTGGGCAAGGAGGTCCGAATTGACCACGCTGATGGTTGCCACGCGAAGACCGCGAGCCACAGCGTCACGTACCTTTGCTTCCCACTTCCGAACATAGGAGTTCGAACGCATAGACCCATCGTATGAGGTCTGGATATAGCCACCCGTATGCCGATGCCAAAGCGGCGCCCATACATCCAGGTCCACACCGAGCAGTGACGTGAGCATCACATGCTTCACTTCATAGCCCTTAGCCGCAGGGAATTCCTCGGCCATCATCTGGACGTAGCTCTCGAAATAGTCTGGGCCAGTGCTGGTGGGCTCCCCGCCGTAGTTGTACACAAGGACTACCCGGTGGGGGGGCTGGACCTGATCCCAGTAAGCATCAACCTTGCGACACACCTCACGCATCTGCTCTATGGTCATCGTCGTGGTGTCACGGCGCTGCTCTAGGGACAGGTAGCAATGCTTGCAGTTATAGGGGCAATGCAAGGTGGGCATGATCGTGAAGACGAAGTACCCGTTCTCGATGGTATCGGGCACATCGTGCCCAAACTGACTACCCATTGCAGTCATCGCCGGCCTCCTTCTTCACGTAGAGGACAGGGCGGCGTAAGTCACCGGGCAACGGGCCATTGCTCAGACCAAGCTTCGCCGGATCGACATGGAAGTGGTGCTTGTTACGCTCCAGCGACTGCTCAAGTAGCTCAACCTCGACAGAGCGCTCACCATTGCCCCCGCTCTGACTTTTCTCCAGGGCGACGATAGTGTCCACGCTCAACAGCCTGCGTCCGTAGCGCCATAGAAGCTTCGCAAGGATGGGGAAAATCGAGAAGAACCCGACATGTCTCCCAGTTGCTCGGCCAGAGTCGTTCATCGTGCTACCCACCGCTCAACCGACCGCGATCAGGTGTTCAGGCAGCGCCGCATTACGCATCAACAGCGCCTGCGGCAACACGCCTTCGCTGACTCGCTTACGGGCGTACTTGATGAACGTCTTGAAGCCAGGACATTCACCCTGCCCGTTCCACTGCTCATGCAAGACGCCGCAGTTGGCCTTGCAGATCATGCGCTCATCGCAAGAACGACAGGCGTCTGGAAGTCGGGTTGCCTTCATGACTTCCCGCAGATAACTGCGGGAGGTAAGAACATCATGGACAGTTGTGGTGAACTGAACCTCACTGGTGCCATCGGGCTTGGCCACTTCCTTTGTCTCAAAGAGGTTGCCATGCGAGTGGTAGTCGTTAGTGCCGCCCTTCTCGATGCAGCTGATGGTGCGACCATCGGAGTCAATGTCCAGAGCCCCGTGGACGATAGGGCACACCACGTCATCCATGGGCTGATCCTGGTGAACCGCCATAAGCCAGGACTCGCAAGGGTTCACCCACAGGTCAGGGATACGGTCACGGTTGTCGATGTACCAGTCCAAGGCATCGCAGTAGAACTGGGCTGTTTCGCTGTGCGATGGCTGCACCAACTTAGAATTCAGGTCCCCATCGCCGCTGGGGATGAAGAATCCGAAGTGCATCTTCGTGAAACCCAGCTCCACCAGTTCCTCGATCATTGACGCAGCGCCGGCCTGCACAACCGGCTTCACAAGCGCGGTGGTCACTGAGAAGTCTTTAGGCCCTGGCAGCGACGGGTCTTTGGACTCCGCCATGAGGGTTCTGACGTTATGCCGCCAGATTTCCTCCTGCTTGCGTTTGTTGAACCGAGTGGATCGCTCGTAAGAGGTAGCCACCTTGTCGAAAAGGCGTGCGACCTCCAGCGCCTCTGCGGTGACAAGGTTGGTCACTATGCTGAATGCCACTTCTTGAGGGATTTGGCTCAAAAGCTCCTTGGCTTTTGGCAGCACAGCCTTGAAGAACTCGACCCCGAGCATGGAAGGCTCGCCACCGATGACGTGAATATCCACGAAGGTGTACCGACGCGAGAACTCGTAATCGAGTTTCATGTGGTCAACGATACCCTGCACCACATGCAGGAATTCCTCCTGGCTCATGTCAGGCGACGTATCCTTCTTGTCAGACAGGATGTAGCAGTGGCTACACCTGAGCTGACAGCGGCGTGTCACGTTGATCTGGAACAGAAATGAAGTTCGGCCAATGCCGACATTGGAAAGCCCTGGCTGCATTACTGCTCTCTCAGAATCAGTGAAAAGGACGACAGAACGTTGTCAGCGCGGGAGTACCTATTGCGGTCCATCTGCGTTTCGCGTGCCACACCAATCCTGGTGCCTATTGCTGGATCGATGAACCGGGAAGTCGGCGTGGTGATCAGCAGCCGGCGAGCCTGGATGAACTCAATTTCCGAGTGCTGGAATGCTAGGCAGACAAGGCTCTCTCGCACTATCCGCCAAAGAGGGTTCGTCAGCGGCGTGTGCTGGAACTCCCCGCGCACGGGAAAGAAAATCAACTCATCACAGCCCTTGATCATCCCCTTGCTCGACTGCAAACAGTCTCCCGCGAGGATCATCACTTGCTCATGGCGTGCAACCTCGGAAATCAGCGCTGACAGGGCTTTCATGTATCCATCCTGGCTCTCGAAGTCATGGAGGTACTGGGAAAGCACTGATGCAACTGACTCGTCGAAATAGTTCACCAACTGCGCCAGCCGGTATCCCCAATCCTTACTCGGCCAGTCTTGAGTCCCCAAGGAGTCAGGTGCCAGAAGTACGGATTTGCCAGAGCGTTTGAGGCTTGCGGCCAGACACAGCGAAACGAGTGGATCATCGCCGACGACAACCACATCGAAGGACGCCTTGCCGTAGAGGCTGTCGCCAAATGTGCCAGCGACTCGGGCCAGCAGCCTCAGAACCCCCATGTCCTTGGGTGCGGTTCTAACCGCGTCCAATACCTGGAAACGTTTGAGCTTGATCGTTTTCTTCAACGCCATTCTCGACCGTACTTCTCTTTAACCCGTGTGCGCATCACGTTCTCCCGATAACCAAACTGGCCGACCATCGTGTAGCGGGTCTTTTCGCTGGCGATTTCAGTCACGCGATGTACCCAACGGGGGTTCGTATTGATGGCCCACACCAGCGTCCCGTGGTTCGGAGAGACAGACGCCTTGATGGAGACAGACTCTGGATCAACCAGAAAGCCATGCTCATCAATATCTCCCTCACCCAACTGCAACATCCCACCATCCTCGGGATGCCATACGTCTTCACTGAGGTACAGAAGACAGATCAGGTGCATCGGGTCGTAGCTGTCGTGATGCCAAACCATCGAGTCACCCTTCTTGCCGCGTTGCAGCATGCAATTGGTTCGCGACCAATCGCCCATGTGTGACCGCAGATGCTGTGTCGCCTCACTGAGGCCCAGTTGCTCCATGAACGACAGGTATACGGGTGGGATATTGTGGTTCTGGGAGGGGTTGTCTACTTCCCATGCCGCAATGTCTGGACTCCCCGGCCTATCCTCCACGAACGTGTCTGCTTTGATTTCTGCCAGCAGCCTGTCCGCAGTGACCCGATCAATCGAGGATACGAAAAACCCATCCCTGAACAACTGATTCAGATGCACTTACTCACCCCCACTGAAATGCTGATCTACTGCCCTGGATAACCCTTCAAGCCTCGCGTTCTCATGCCGCGTTGCAAGTCGGTGCAGCCAGTCGTGAATGTGGCTCAAACCGTGCGTAGCGACGGCCTCGTCTATGCGCGCATAGAGAGCCTTCCAAGTTGCGCAGTGGTATGACTTGCCGTGTACGCCATGCCCTTGGGCGATTGACTCGTACATGCAGCCCCCCTGACATGAGGCTAGGTATGGGCATTCCCGACAGGAACCCGGCAGGTTGCCCGCTCGACTTGAGTACATGGCGAGCGCATCGGCGTACCACTCCCTGCGCACCCCATTCCCAATCGGGGCAAAACCCGCATCTGCCATTTCCAGGCACACGTAAAGGTCGCCGTTTGGCTCGATGTTCACGCTCTTGCGTGTGCAGTCCTGTTGAAAGGCGCATGCCGTTGACTGAACTCGCCCCATTCCACCCAGCTCGTCAATGCGGGCCTCACACATTTGAAAGAAGGGCTCAGCGATCACCGGCAAGCGAAGAAACCACTCATCGAACAGCTCGGTCATCACGTCACGAAACTGCTCTGCGGAGCTTGTTTGGACCGCCTCGATTCCGCCCTTAAAGATCGGGCGGAAAGTGATTGCCCGATTGGAGCGAGCGGCTTCCCGAAGATGCTTAATCGCGTCCGCACCCGAGTCCGGCTCAACAACGTAAATCGCACCGGGCGTGCTGCGCTTACTGCGAAGATATTGATCCGCCGACTTCCAGATCAGACGGTACTTCTCAGCATCGCCTTTCACTGTCCTAGCATCCGTGGTGAGGTCAATGCTCGTCCCTAGGCGACCCTCGAACAGATCGTAAAGGCGTGCAGCCTTCTGCTCGGAGACGATCAGGTTGCTCTGCGCACCAACAACACAACCGATTCCGCGCTCTGCGCATATCCGCTTGACCATACGTATGTGCTCATACAGCTCGGCCCTCGGCACCATCGCAATTTCCCCGCCGAGGAATTGAGCTGTGACATGGGTGAACGCAACCCCTAAAACCCCAGGCCCTGAATCGAGGATGAATGTAAGCGAACGCTCCAATGCGTCAGGAGTGAGGCGCGCATCTGGAGAAGCCTGCCAGCTACTGCAATAGGTGCAGTCAGCGTTGCAGTGCTTGGTCAGCCGTATATGCAGCGTCAAAGGATTAGCTTGCATCTGCGACCACCCGGCTCTGCTCCCACTCGTAGACTCGGTATGCGAACTCGAAAAGCTCGTCATGCCTCCCAAGGGCGCTATCAAACGGACTCCCCCTCCCCTCCCTGATGCTATTGAGCGCGTCGATGAACAGTTGCGAGAGCGGCCAGTGATGGCGGTACAGCAGCTCGTCTGCTACGCCCTGACCAGGGAATGCAAGGAAGTGGTAGTTGCGGTACACGATGTGCCGGAAAAGTTCCTCACCGCCCTCGTCTGCTGCCCTGGCCAACCAGCCGGCATCGAGCATGACTTGCGAGCCAATCGCGTCGTAGAAGAACAGGCGCTCAGTCCAGCTCTTTCCGTGAAGATTGCCGGAGGCCATAACCACAAGCCGAGGCCTTGTGAGCTGTGCAAAGTAGCCCTCATAGTCACCAGCAAACGCATCCTCGACCAGCGGCACATCAGCGCCCCGCGCCACAGCAGACTCCAAACGGCGCAGCTCGCTAGCCCCACGGCGCTGGCGTCTCTCAATGAGAGCGAGATACTGACTTCTATCGCTTTGGCTGACCCCGGCTCTCGATTTGGCGAACGCCCAAACACGCTTCAAGCCTGCGCAGTCACCATGACTGATCAGCTGGCTCATTTCTGGGCTTAGCTGCTTGTGCCAAGCCCAGCCTCCCGAGCACGCCACTGCAAACTCACAGGAGCGGCATTCCTCGTAGGGCATTCCGTGACGATGCCTCAGCTCTGGGGCATTGTTGAAGACTGTTTTGACCGCGAATGCGTCGTCAGCCACCGACAACGTATGCGTTGCAAAGACGCTCTCGTCGCCTGTGTAGCTCGAATTGAAAGTGACTTCGCCGTTTGGCTCCACCTCAAGGTCGTAGGTGTCGTTACCAGGGTAGTGGTAGTGAGTCAGCGTTCGGCAGGCGGACTCCATTTCTATGAGGGGGCTCAGCTCAACGTGGTCTGGGAGAAGCCCACGCAGCTCGATAATGAAGTCGGAGACTTGGCCGTAGGTGCAATTGCGGGCGAAGTAGGCCTTCCCTGACCCTGCCGGGTAGAGCATGTCGCAGGTAACGTCCGTGATGCCTTTCTGGATGAAGGTATCAACAATGAACTGAGGGCCTTGCTCGATTACAGCCCTGCTCATCGTAATGCACAGAGTCTTTCGCTTGATCTGTGTGATGGCTTCGAGAGTAGCCAAGTAGCGGGGTAGCAGCTTGAAGTCCTTCTTGAACCTGTTGGTATCTGGCTCCCATGGCACGAAAAGATCGAGCCCATGGCCGAAGCGCTCTCCCATCCGGTTCAGCAGGTCAATGTAGCCGTCATCCTTGAAGATCAGGTTGGTACACCATATCAACGCGGCCTCTGCATCGTAGAGAGAGTCCCATGAAGCCATCCGCTCCAGCGTCCAGGGTAGATTCCGCTCCCAGAACTCAAGCGGCATCATTGTTAGCTCGCCGCCCAACAGTTCGATGTTGATCTTGCTGACTTTACGGTCGGCATTGAACAGCTGCTCGATCCGGTCGAAAGTCTTGCGGTAAACGCTCTCGGCCATCATCGTCTTGTCGCCGAGAAGTTCGGGAGTGATGTAGCAATGCTCGCAGCGCAAATTACACAGACGGGTTGGCGCAATGCAGACGTTGAGCATGTCCAGGGCGTTATGCACGAAGCACCTCCCCGTCCTTGCTGACCCTTACCTTATCGCCGGGCTCCAAATCGCTTGGCAGCTTCGCACCCAATACGACAGGCATCCCCATCGCAGCAGCATGCTGCATCAGGTGCGAGGTGATCGCACCGTTACGCGCAATCACAGCCTTGGCCTGCATCATCGGCTTCAAGTAGCTCATGCTGCACTGGTCCAGGAGCAGAATGCCGCCCGCAACACCACTATCAGGTGTAGTGATCACGCCCTCTAGCCCTGCCATGGGGATGCGCCAGCCGAACTCGGGGTTAGAGGCTCCAGTCAGCAGCGCCGGGATAGGCTGCGGCTCAGTGTTATATGCCGGCGCGAGAGGAAGCTGCTCCACAGCCCGCCAATCCCCAACCTGGGACTCAAGGGCATCCATTAGTTCCTGAGCCTTGCCGTCAAACGCCAGATCAGCAATTGCCTTTCGGATGGCGAACAGCCGCACCCCTATCAATACGCTCGCGGCATCTTTCACCCATACCAGCGGTGAGGTGGCTTCGATAACGTCAGACGGGAACTCGTCAGCTTTGTAGTCGCGCAGCTCAGCCAGCGCGCTAAAGCCGGCTAACGGGCAAACCGGGAAACCTGCCCATTCAGCGTCATTCCCTTCAACCAATAGGGCTCCGACCTGGGAGGAAGGAAGGATTCGAGGCTCACCATCCCAGTCTGACCGCAACCCAATTGCGAGCATGGTGCTGGCAATGCGATTTATACGCCCAAGGGTGTCTGCAACTTTCTTGATCGCCTGCACCACTTCACCCAGATCAGCCCGACACCCCTCGGACAGGCACGATGCACGGCAATACAGATCAACCCACGCCACAAGGTGCTTAGGCTCAACCGTCTGAGGATTGAAGCCTAATGCCCGAAGGTCTGATTTCAGGATTTTGCGTAGTTGCGAATCAGGCTCCGCGATACAGAAGCGCCGGTTGCCATATGCAATTACATGCCCCGGCGCCAGCGCGGCAACTACCGCTGCCGATAGTGGGTCGGCATGGGCCGAGCCAACTTCAACTGCATTCTTTCGTGCCAGCTGCAAAAGTCGATTTTCCGCGCATGCGCGGGATTTCGACTGATTGACCTGCAACAGGATGAGCCTCCCCCGCCTGAGCGCGAACTCAATCGAGAATGCACCGAGGCGGCTCAGCGCCAGCAGTGCCAGGGCCGGGCTCCGGGCAAGCCGGGGCGAGTTACGCACATCCCAGATGGGGAATTCGAAACGGTGTGGCGTGGCGGAGCCCGCCGTCACATCTTCGGCCTGCCCTATCTCACAGACGAGATATGGGGAGCGATCACCTGACTGGAACTGAATAACGCCGTACCAATCAGCCTCGACGTAACGCTGCACCAGCACAAACCCACAAACCGAAGCCTGCGTGAAACCGGCAAAGACCCTCTCCGCCGCTATCTGAACCTCATCTGGGGAGGCGCAGACAACGGACTCGTACAGGCCCGCAGTAGCGCCGTGATCAAGCGCTTCTTGCGTCGTTGCAGAACGGACGATAAGCCTGCCCGTTCCTAGCTTGATGTCTCCTATACGATCAACGTCTTGTGGCGCAACTACGACACCTTTGGGCACTCGGAACCCAAGCTCTGCTGCGGCGTTCAGAAGTCCGGCCTTCGGAGGCATCCAGCTGGCATATTCAGACAAAGCTGCAATAGCAGGCCGCGACTGGCGCCGCCGCCAATACGCTACGCAGGCAAGACCAATTGCGTTCCCGGCCAGAAAGACGAAAGCCGCGCTCTCTAACCACGGATAATCCCACTTCACCTGGAGCACGCATGCCTGGGTGGCGACCATGGAAAAGATCACAAACACACTTCGAGTCGGTGCGCGCTTGCTGAGAAGCAATGCCGGCGCCGAGAGGATCAAGCCAAATAGGACTGCAAGCGCTTTCCCATGGCCAAGCAGCAGATTGCCCCCAAACGCCAAATACTCTCGGGCTGCATATGCGATTTTCTCGGCCTCAGTGTTCAGTTCTTCGACTGTCAGATATGCACCCGAAAAGCTTCCCGCCTGAGTAAAGCGACCCAGCCAGTGCCCGCCATTCTTGGTCAGCAACTCCCCTGCAAGCAGAGAGTGGTATGCCGTTCGCCGGTCAAACGAAAGCCCTACGTAGGCGACACTTTTATCGAGGCCCTGGATGAACTCCGCTAAACGACCCTGCGCCACCTCTCTCATCGGCAAGTGGTGGTAGCGGTCCTTTAGATATTCCACACCCAGCGCCCATGGGCGCTCGCTGAAATCCAAAAACGCAACGTCTGATCGATGCAGGACATAGCGCTTCATGTCTTCAAGGCTGATCAGGCGTGTGTCGTTTGTGTAGGAGTCGAAGTAAGCCGGCTTTACAAGAATTTCATCGTCATCAGGCAGGACGTAAGAAACGTCGATTCCAGCGCCAGCAAGCAAGCTGACAATGATCGGAGTGGCACCTGTGTCATTCGTCTCGAAACCGGCCACAAAGACGGGCCTACCCGCTATGGATTCGATAAGGCTTCCGTAGTTGGCCACGAAGTCGGCCAGGGTCAGCGTCTGATGCCCGAACATCCATCCGTCAGTAACGAACTCGCGATCAGTAGTGACCCCCAGAATGAACGCAGCTGGATGCGTGTCGATCCATTCCCTGTAGTGCTCGACGGCAACCGGAGTGCCTGAAAGAACGTCGCCCTCATCGATGCGCTTCCATCCAAGCTGTGAAAGGGCTGCCGTGCCTCCCTGTAGGAAGCCGAGGTTCAAGCCGAAGTTTCGATGAGCTGCTTCTGCAACTGAACCCGCGATACCACCGTACTCATCAACAAGGACAACACGCCCGCCACGCTGCTCGACAGCATCAACAAGCACATCTTTGTCGCGCCAGAGGTCATCGATGGACACCTGACCAGCATCAGTAAAGAGGCTTGCGTAGGTGCTGAGCTTGAGCGCTTTGAAATGGCCAGCTTGAAGCCCCTCCATGAACTCGGCTGTGGTCACAGCCTGCGATGACCGAGCTTGTGCGGCGGCATCAAGAAATGGGAAAGGGATCGGATGACTGAGAAATGACGTGTCGGCACTTGTGAAAAGCGCCGCCTTCGATGCTTGCTCAGCGCCGTAATCGCGCATCAACACAACGCAAAACACCACTGCAATTGCCGTGGCCATAAGGTGTAGAGGACCAGCCCCCACCTTCCGTGCGATGACAACGGCGCCGACGAGAAGCGCAGCTGGCAGCGCCAGCGCCCCTAGCAAGCCAGCGCCAATCGCGCTAACTGCTATGGGGAATGAGAATGCCAAGCTCGGGGCCAGCAATAGGCACAGGCCAGCTACAAGTTGCTTGATCATTTGGAGCCCTGGAGGATGCGCGTCACCCTGTAGGCACTTGCCTTGATGCGCTGCATGTAGTCATAGGAGGCGGGTGTCAGCCGCACATCAGCTGTCGGAACGATAACGGCGTGGTCGGCTAGTCTCTCGGCGAACCGCAGCATCCAGATCAAAAGGTCCTCGTACTTGAAAGAAATCTCCAAGCCGGACTGACCGTGCCGTGCATAGCCTTCGCGTAATTCAATGGGCGCCATCGCCCACTGCTGAACAACACCGAGTGCATCCCTGAGATAGCCAACCAAGGAATGCCCAGGTTGACTCGATGCGAAGCGGGCCACCTCGTCTAGCTCCACCTCGACAGTGTGATAGTTGCCTGCAATGGAGTGCGCGATGATGGATGCCGCATCGGTGAAGGAAGCAACTCCACCGGCAAAACTTACGGCAATCCCCAGTCGGTCGTAGAACCAAAGCCGCTGCCTCGGCGACAACCCAAACAGCAACCCGTCGAAGACCTCAACTTTCGGCTTGGCCTTCACCGCCTCAAAGAAACCCTCGTAGTCGTCCGAGTAGTCGGCCTCGCGCATACGATCACAGGTAGTCGCCGCTCGAACCTGACGCTTCGCTTTCCGAGCCCTTCTTTCGTCGCCGTAGCGAGTCACCCCGATAGGGTCAAAGCTGGATTTAGCTTCTCGCTCCCAAAGCTCGTAGAAGCCCGGACAGGAAAAGCCTTGGCCGGAGGGTTCCATGTATTTGCGAACGACCTGCGGCTCCATTCCTTTGTGCGGATACCAACCAGAGTTGCAAGCCTGGAGGTATTTGCAGTCCCGACAGAAGTCATGTTCATAGCTGAGCTTGTTGTCCAGCTCTGTATTGTTGCCCCAGACGATTTTGAGAGCGGCATTCGCGTCCGTTGCATGGAGCCCTACCACGGGCCTAACTGCTTCGGTGCCGGTTTGGTTCGGGTTGAGAGAAAGATACCCGCGCTGATCCCAGTGATACTCGTAGGCATCGTTCAGCGTATTCTGCGACCGGGAAAGCGTCCGTAGAGACTTCTTCATGTCATCCAGGTGATCGACCGTCAGGCCATAAGGCTTTCCGAGGTCGGTCAGATCGGCGATGAATTTCGCCACATCGGAGTACAGAGGCTGATGCTGCTCGAAGTATGCTTTCCCTGACCCCCACGGGAAGATCATGTCGCAGGTCACGTCTGTGATCCCACGCCTTACGAATGTGTCGATGATGTACTGGGGGCCTAGGTCGATAACCCCCTGCCCCATGATCAACACCAAGTTCAGCATGTTGCAGTCGCCTAGTGCTTCGATGCGCTGCAAGAACTTGGGGAAAATGGCCATGTTCCGCCCGAAGCGCCCGCTCTCTGGCCCCTCAAAGCTGATCGCAATATCCATGGCTGGATGGTGCCGATGCGCTCGCAGCAGATCGAGGTAGCGCTCGTCGCGCCACATCAGGTTGCTACAGAACGTGAACTCAGTTTGGATGCCTGCGGCGTTCAGCTCGCTGATCTTGTCGAGCGTCCAAGGCAGGTTCCTTTCCCAGAACTCGAAAGGCATCAAGGTGGCCTCGCCACCGAGCACGTCGAGGTGCAGGTAGGACACGGACTCGTCCAAGTGGAAGGACTCAATGATCACCTCCACGCAACGCCGGTATGTGGCCTCATCGACGTACTCTTTCACCCGAAGCAGCTCGGGCTGGATGTAGCAATGCCTGCACGACATGTTGCAGTTCAGGTTCGTCGAGATAGTGGTACTCATCATCTCAATCGAACGGTTGCGGGGCAGGCTGTATGGCATGATCTTCATACCTACATAATGCGAGCCCAAAGGGACCTCTTGCGCATGTCTACGAGCACAGGCGCCCCGAAAATCTGCCTGCAAGGTAAGCGCCAGACATTTCCCCCGCTGCTGCCCCCTTACCTTTCACTCTGGTGTTACAGTCAAAAGCGAGCTAGACAATCTATTCCCACTGAAATCAGATTTTTCGACTGGAGACAGAGCAGTGCAGATGCAATTCATGGGGGAGCGCGAGCCGGGCTGGGAAGAAAAGCTGAAAGCCGAGAAACGAGCCCACAATAGCCGCAGGCTGTTCCGATGGCTGGCAGGCATGACTTTCGCCGCTTCGCTTGTAGCGTTATTGCTAGGATCAGCGCTGCCGGCGACGATTCTTGGCGGGCTTGCAGTCGCGCTCGTAGCTTTAGCAGCTGCCCCCTTGAGCCCCGCAGATGTTTACAGTGCCCTACTCCGCCGAGGTTGAGTTGCGTTCAGCAAGGCGCACTCCTGCGTATCTCTCCGTGCCAGCGAACAGCGAAAGCCGCGCTCTAGGCTTGAGCGAGCCGCCCCTCTGACCTCAAGCGCAGGATGCTTGCTCTGACAGACGGATCGGCAGTAACAAGATCATCAAAGCTGTCGCTCTCCCTCCGATTCTTGATTAGCCAGCGCAGCAGCTCAGCGTTATGGTCTGCGGCTATCAAGTTCTCCCCGACCTGGCCTGACTCTACCGCCCGTGCCCCAGCAACCAGAAGCTGAGAGAGCTGGTCGGAAGAATTGCGGTCACACCACTCCCAGACAACCGATTTCGCAAGCGAAAGGCTAAAGAAGTCGTCGAACACAAGATGCTCCACCACCATGCGCTGCTCTTGAGGGGAGAGCTTTACGAATTGAGGGCCGGACAAGTGCATGCGGCAACCTACAGCTTGATATGCCCAGACCCTTTGCACGAAGGGCTTGCCCATGCCATTTGCAGCCTCAAGCTGAACCTCACCTCCCGCAACCTGCTTGAGCCATTGAGCAAAAAGCATAGAGCCATCCTGCGGCTCCACGAAAGGACCGGATAATGGCTTGCCCGCGCCTCTCTCCTTGCGCAGCCTAGACAGCGCATCGCGGTGGACCTGGACAGATCGGTCGAAAGTGCCGTACCGATTCTTTATCTGCCGCCAAAGCTTCTTGTAACCAGGACAGTCCCCTGCATCCCAGGCACGAACATCCTCCGGCGCAGCCGTTCGGTAGTGATACCAGCCCCCAGCGCATGAGGAATGAAATTCACACTGGAAACAGTAGTCGTGGTAGGCGGACAGTTTGTTATCCAGCTCCTGAGTGTTGTCACTCAAGACCTTCCAGCTCCAATCGGGATCATTCAGGTAGATGAGCCCGGCTCCAAGCGAAGCCTCGCCGGTAGTTTGGTTGGCATTGAATGTGGTCAGGCCGTCCGGCTCAATCGCAAGGTCGTACCGGAAGTTCCCAATGCACTGATAGCTTGTCCCCCTGAACACCGCGCCGCTCATTTCATCAGCAGGTGTGAATGTGATGCCATCGGGCACAATGTCGAAAAGGCGAATGAGGTAGTCACTCATCTTCTCGAATTCCACCATGTTTGGCTGCCAGAATGTCCGGCCAGACCCGAACGGACTGATCATCTTGATTGAGAAGTCCTTGATCCCAAGCGGCAGGAAAGTCTCCAGCAGATACTCTGGCCCAAGCTCTACCACTGTCCGCGTGAGGATCACATCTAGGATTTTTTGGCGGACGCCGGCCTCTCTGACCGTTTCTTTCCAGCGGTCGAACAAAGCCATGTTCTTTCCGAAGCGGTTAGTCTCAGGCTCCCAGGACGTGTACAGGCACATTTCCTGTCTGTCGCCATATTTAGCGAACAGATCAAGGTAATCACTCCGCCGCTTCTCATCAGCGAAGATGAGGTTAGAGAGCACGTTGATCGAGCCCGGCGTTTTGAGCACCTTGTTGAATTCAGAGCATTGGTCCAGTGCGTATGGAAGGTTCTCCTGCCAATACTCGACCGGCAAGCTGGTTATTTCCCCCCCAATCAGCTCCCACTCGATTTCTTCAAGCCCCTTGTCCAGCTGCGGATTCCACGGTCATCTGGCCACCCATTCCATGAGCATCTGACCACCGATTCCACGCTGATCCGGCCACCCATTCCACGCGCATCCGGCCACTGATTCCACGGCCATCCGGCC
>NZ_PGLR01000039.1 GCF_002803095.1 Pseudomonas sp. ZH-FAD
TGCAGTTGCAGTTGCAGTTGCAGTTGCAGTTGCAGCAGTGATTGGAGCCGAAGGCGGAGTGACTGTCGAGGGCTCAGGCGACGCTGGCGGCTCAAAGTTATCCAGTTCTTCTCCCGCCGCTTCAGCCAGAGGCTGGCGAATAACGGCTTGCGACTCGCCCACCAGCGGCAATGGCAGCGGCTGACTGGCGCCTGCGAATTCAATGGCTGGCGCGCGACTTTCCGCAGCAGGCGCTTGCGCCGGTTCTTCAGCTTCTACAGGCGGCGTGGAGGATTGCAAAGGTAGCGACGTGTTGCTAGCCACCGGCGCCGGCGGGGCAGACTCACGCCCCTGCATGAACCAGGCAGCGGCAACACCCACCAACACTACGGCCAGCGCCAACAGATGCTTCTTCGGCAGAGCAAAACCACCGCCCGCACCACGCCCGGCCGAGCGCTGCGCGAGCATCTGCTCAACCAGCAGTTCACGCGCCTCCTGATTGATTGCCCCAGGCCAACCCTGAGAACGGAGATGGATGTCCTCGATCTGCTCTTCGCTCAACAGATCGATACTCTGACCGGCCCCATCGAGCCGCTGCGCCAAATAGTCTCGCGTCTCTTCTTCGGCGTACGGCTGAAGCTCGATCGCGTGATAACACTCCTCGCCACCTGCCAGTGCCTCCAAGCGCGCCAACAGATTCTGCTCGGCAAACAGAAAGATGTGCGGGCGCCCCTCGGCATTACCTGCTGCAAGCGCCAAAACGCCTTTCAATGCCGCGTCATCCAGTTGATCAGCGTCGTCGACCAACAGATAGACCTCCTGCCCGGTCAACGCCAACTGCCCTACCTGCGCCAGAATCGAACGCACATCGGCCTGAGCGATGGACAACCCCTGAGCGACCTGGCGCAGCAGCGCCTCGCTACCGGTGACGCCCTGCGCAACGACAATGCTCTGTACCGCCTGCTTGTTGGTACTGGCAACCAATGCCTGACGCAGCAGGGTCTTACCACTACCTTCGGGCCCGACCACTGCGAGCAACAGCTGACTGTAACGTGCAAGGTGATGCAATTGCCCCAACACTGGCTTGCGCTGCGCCGGGAAGAACTTGAAGCCAGGTACGCGCGGCGCAAAGGGGTCGTGACTGAACTGGTAATGCGCCAGGAAAGCTTCGTCAGCATGCAAACTGGTCATGGATCACTCTTCAAGAGTTGGACGACTGAGCCAGCGCTGCGTAATCGCTACGCAGCGTGGCGTCTAGAATTTCACGCGGGTAGTCGGCGGTCACTACAGCCTCACCCAATCGCCTGAGCAACACGAGACGCAGCTGACCATCGAGCACCTTCTTGTCCACTGCCATATGCTCGAGGAACTGCGCAGGCGTCATATCCTGCGGCGGCACCACCGGCAGCCCGGCAGCCTGCAACAGGCGTATGCCTCGGTCTCGATCCGCCGCCGACAGCCAGCCCAGGCGATAGGACATTTCCAGCGCCATCACCGTGCCTGCGGCGACCGCTTCGCCATGCAACCACACGCCGTAGCCCTGCTCGGTCTCGATAGCATGCCCAAAGGTGTGACCGAGATTGAGAGTGGCGCGCACTCCCGACTCACGCTCGTCCGCAGCGACGACACGCGCCTTGGCCGCACAGGATTGCTCGATAGCGTAGGTAAGCGCCTGCTGATCAAGCGCACGCAAGGCCGGTATATTCTGCTCCAGCCATACCAGGAAGGGCTCATCGCAGATCAGGCCATACTTGATGACCTCGGCCAACCCAGCGGAAAGCTCGCGCTCCGGCAGGGTGCGCAGGCTGGCCGTATCAATCAACACCGCCTTAGGCTGATAGAACGCGCCGACCATGTTCTTGCCCAGCGGATGATTGATCCCCGTCTTGCCTCCCACCGAGGAATCCACCTGAGACAACAACGTCGTCGGCACCTGGATGAAATCCACACCTCGCTGGTAACAGGCAGCAGCAAAGCCCGCCATGTCGCCGATGACGCCGCCACCCAGAGCGATAATTGTCGTGCGCCGATCATGCCTGGCCGTCAGCAGGCCATCGAAGATCAGCTGCAGGGTTTCCCAGTTCTTGAACGCCTCGCCATCCGGCAGCACGATCGAGGCGACCTTGAAACCCTCAAGAGATCGCATCAGCGTTTCGAGATACAAAGGCGCTACGGTCTCATTGGTGACCACCGCCACCTGCCGCCCCGCGATATGACGCGTGAGCAGCTCGGAACGTGCCAGCAGACCATCACCGATATAAATGGGATAACTGCGCTCGCCGAGTTCAACGTGAAGAGTCTGCATGAGGCCCCCAGAATAAAAAGGCCACTAGGATAGCGCAGTTCGCCTCGCGCTTTAACGGGGCGACAAGGCTTCCAGGCGCGAGAGAATTTCCTGAACCACCATGCGCGGCGGACGCTCGTCCGTCTCGATGATGATATCGGCAACTTCCCGATACAGAGGATCGCGCATGGCCATCAGATCCCTGAGCACCTGAGCCGGATTGGCCGTACGCAACAACGGACGATTACGATCACGCGAAGTCCGGTCGATCTGCTGCTCAACGGAGGTATGCAGGTAGACGACTCGGCCACCAGCATGCAGCGCCTGGCGATTCTCCGGACGCATAACCGCCCCACCGCCAGTAGCCAGCACCAGGCCATCTTGCTGCGACAGTTCGGCAATTACTGCCTGCTCCCGCTCACGAAAGCCCTGCTCACCCTCGACATCGAAGATCCAGGGAATATCAGCACCGGTACGCTGCTCGATCTCCTTGTCGGAGTCTTTGAAAGGCACGCGCAGTTCTTTGGCAAGCAAACGCCCGATGGTGCTCTTTCCAGCTCCCATCGGGCCCACGAGGATTACATTCCGCACTTAGGTCATCGGTTCACGGCAATGGCTTGGTTGTTCATGATGCGCGGAGTGAGGAAAACCAGCAACTCGGTCTTGTTATCGCGAACAATGTCACGACGGAAAAGGCGCCCAAGATAGGGCATGTCGCCCAAGAACGGAACCTTCTCAACAGCCTTGGTCTGGGTATTCTCGAAAACGCCACCGATGACGATTGTTTCACCATCAGAAACCAAAACCTTAGCGTTGACCTCATTTTTGTTGATCGGCGGAACACCGTTGATAGCTCGCTGGAAGTCAGGCGCGTCCTTGGTAACTTTCACTTCCATGATAATTCGATTGTCTGGAGTGATCTGAGGTGTGACCTCAAGAGATAGTGCCGCTTCTTTGAACGACGTAGTGGTAGCGCCACTGGAGCTGGCTTCTTGATACGGGACCTCCTGCCCCTTGAGAATCTTTGCGGTTTCTTTATCTGCAGTAACTACCTTGGGCTGAGAGACGATTTCACCATTGCCTGAACTTTCCATAGCCGAAAGCTGCAGATCCAGAACAAGATTGTCTGTCAGGAAGCCAATACCAATACCTGAAGTGCTGCCTGCAACCCCCATATCAACGAAAGGCACGGGAGCAACACCATCCTCCAGGGTGAAATCTCCTACGGTGTCAGAGCCGGGCAAGAAAGCCTGCCCATCATCAAAGGAGGTTGCACCGTCCTTACCGTAAAGACTCCAGTTGCCCCGACGACTCGCGCCCCCCCAGCGAACCCCCAACGCCTTGTCGTAATTCACATTCGCCTCAACGATGCGGGCCTCGATCATTACCTGACGCACAGGAATGTCGAGCTGGGCAATGATACGCCGCAACTCATCCAGGCGATCCTGCGTCTGGTAAGCAATAATGCTGTTAGTGCGATCATCAACCGTTACAGAACCACGGGCATCGGATGATGCACCATCAGCACTGGTGACCGACTGAAACAGCTTCGCCATATCAGCAGCCTTGGCATAATTCACCTGAATCAGTTCACGACGCAGCGGAGCCAGCTCAGCAATTTGCTTTTGCGACTCCAACTCCTGACGCTCACGAGCGGCGATCTCATCTGCCGGAGCAACGAGCAATACATTACCAACCTGGCGCTTATCCAGCCCCTTGGTCTTCAGCACCAGGTCCAACGCCTGATCCCATGGCACGTTCTGCAAACGCAGAGTGATATTGCCGGCGACAGTATCGCTTGCAACCAGGTTCAGATCGGTGAAGTCCGCAATCAGCTGCAGCACCGAACGCACGTCGATATCCTGAAAGTTGAGCGACAATTTCTCCCCGGTATAAGCAAAGCGCTCAGCCTTGCGGCGTTCTACGTCATCCTGAGTGAGAGGTTTGACACTCAACGTCAGCTTGTTCTCGGTCTGGTAAGCCAGATAATCGTATAACCCGACTGGCTCAATCACGATACTGGTTCTGTCTGCGCTACCCGTGGCACTAACGAACTGCACCGGCGTGGCGAAATCTTTCACGTCCAGACGTACACGCAGGGATTCAGGCAGCTCAGTCTTGGCGAAGTCCAGACGAATCTTCCCACCCTGCTCTTGGATATCAGGACTGATCGATGCATCGGAAAGGGTAATGACGACATTACCCTCACCCTGCTCCCCACGCTGAAAGTCGATATTACTGATTGTTTTCGCTTGCGGCCCGTAGGCTTTCTTGGGTGCAACCGCCGCTACTGACGCAGGCGCCGAAACAGAAGGCCGTGCTGCAGCGGCAGAAGAATCGCCAACCAGGACATACAGGTCGTTGCCCTCAACTCGCGTGCTATATGGCGCCAGACTGGTGAGATTGACAATCAGACGGGTACGGTCCTTGGCCTCGACAATGGTAACGCTACGCGCATTACCGACACCCAGTTCACGATTCTTGGAGCCGAGCTTGTTCGACACGCCCGGCAGGTCCAAAGCGATACGCGCAGGCTGCTCGATGGTATAGCCGCGAGGAGCCGTTACCGGCTCATCGAAGGAAAGCTTCAGCTCAACTCGATCACCAGGCAAACTGGCGACATTCAAATCCTGAAGATTGGCCGCCAATACCGCGGGCGACAGCAGCGCCGCCAGCAGAACGACGCTAAGACGCGAAAGAGAGCTGTTCATTTTCGTATCCCGTGTGGCAGACAGATTATTATATTCATTTCTCACCCCGCCCCGTCAGGAGCGCTCCTTCAAGGAAAGGCTGCGTGGTCGCTCAAGCCAGCCACCTTCGCCATCTGGAACAATTTCCATAACATCGATCTTGGAGTCATCGATCATGAGAATCTTGCCGTGGTTACGCCCAAGAAAGTCGCCTACTTTTACACGATGAACACCACCCGCACCGCTAACCAGAGCGAACAACTGGCGATCATTTCTCAGCGTGCCAACCATCTCGAACGTGTCTATGCTGAACCCTTCGAGGAATTGCTTGACACGGCTTTCATCCGGCTTGATCTCTGGCGCCCCTTTTTGTCGGGTGACGACATCGATTTTAACCGGGGGCTGAAAAGGGCTACGTAGAGACGCAGCACGATAGGTGAAGCTTTCATACGGCTGAAACGTCGGCAGCGGCTCAATAGCGCCTTTAGGCTTTGCGCGCACTTCATCCATATAGATACGCAAATCGGAAAAATCACCACCGACACCGCACCCGGCCAAGAGAGCGAAACCCGCCACCAGAACCAAACGAGAGAAACTCATTGTTGAGCCCCCTTATCATTGTAGCGATAGGTCTTGGCCATAACCTGCATGCTCAGGCGGCTGGAGTTTCCAGCACTGACTGGTGCCAACTCAAAATCATGCAAGGTAACGATACGCGGTAGACTGGCGACACCACTTACAAAAGTCGCAAGGTCGTGATAACCACCGGTAACTTTGATCTGAATCGGCAATTCGATATAGAACTGCTGAGCCACTTCCGGCAACAGTTTGATCTCTTCGAACTCCAAGCCACTGCCTAGGCCGGTACGAGTAATATCCTCGAGCAACCCGGGAACCTCGGTATCGCTTGGCAGCTGACGCAGAAGAGCGCCAAAGGACACCTCCATCTCCTGCATCTGCTCTTTATAGGCCTCAAGGTTCGCCGCCTGAAAAGCTTTGCTGGAGAACTGCTCCTTCAGCGTCACCTCTTCTCGCTGACGCTGCTCGAGCATGCTCTGCAGATCCTTGAGGTGAAAGTTGTAGCCCAACGCCAGAACGACAATAAACAGTAGCAGGCCGGCAATGAATTTGACCGCACCAGGCCACGACCCAACATTGTTCAAATCAAGGTCATTGATATCAATACTGCGCAGGCTGTCCAAGGAACTCTTAATGCTCATTGCGCCGCCTCCGCTTTTTCTTGATCAGGCTGTGTCTGCTGCACCGTCAGCTGAAACACATTCTCCTGATCCAAAGCCCCCGCCGTAACAGCTTTGACTTCGGTCAGATTGGGAGCGGTTAACCACTCAGAAGCATCCAAGTTACGCATCAGATTCGAGACGCGATTATTCGATTCAGCCACACCAATAATGGCAATGCTATTACCCACCATTTTCACACTGGTGAAATACACACCGTCCGGCAGCGTTCTCACCAACTGGTCGAACACACGACCGATAATTGGCCGGTTACCCTGCAAGTCTTGAATAATCTTCATACGTTCCAGCAATTGCTGGCGACGCGTTCTCAACTCACTGATTTCCTTGATACGCGCATCGAGAACTGCGATCTCCTTCTTGATGAAGTCATTTCGCGCATTCTGGTTACTGATTGCCGCACTGAGAAATTGATCACCCAGAAACACCAAACCAGCCGCCACAACGAGGACACCGACAAGACTTACCAGAAACCGCTGCTTGCGCTCCTCGCGCAGCTGTTCACGCCAGGGAAGTAGGTTAATCCGCGCCATCAGTCGAAACTCCTCATCGCCAGACCACAGGCAATCATCAGTGCCGGCGCATCACTGGCCAGCGCACCGGCGTTGACCTTGCTGCTCAGCGCCATATCGGCAAAGGGATTGGCCACTAGCGTCTGCGTACCGATTTTTTGCTGGATCAGCCGATCGAGATCAGGAATGGACGCGGTACCCCCAGCCAGGAGGATGTAGTCGACATCATTGAATTGCCCGGCGGCGAAGAAGAATTGCAGCGAACGTGAAACCTGCTGAACGACCGCTTCCTTGAACGGTTGCAAAACCTCACTGTCGTAGTCATCCGGAAGACCACCTTGCTTCTTGGCAAGCCCAGCTTCCTCGACCGACAGGCCGTAGCGGCGCTGGATTTCCTCGGTCAGTTGCTTGCCGCCGAAAAGCTGCTCGCGGGTGTAGATGGTACGACCGTTGTGCAGCACACTGAGCGTGGTCATCGTCGCGCCAATATCCACCACCGCGACGGTCAACTCATCGTGACCACCACCCAACTGCGCCTCCAGCAGGCCGTAAGCGCGTTCGAGGGCATACGCCTCCACATCGACCACTTTCGCGGTAAGCCCAGCGAGCGCAAGGGCTGCCTCGCGGACCTCGACGTTCTCCTTACGGCATGCAGCCAGCAGCACCTCTACCCGTTCGGGGTTACGCGGCGCCGGCCCCTGCACTTCGAAATCGATGGCGACTTCTTCCAGCGGGTAAGGAATGTATTGATCGGCCTCGATCTTCAGCTGGTTTTCCAAGTCGTCCTCAGAAAGACCCGCTTCCATTTCGATGATCTTGGTGATGACAGCCGAACCCGCCACAGCAACCGCGGCCGTCTTGACACCGGTCTTGGCCTTGGCCAACACGCGAGAAAGCGCCTGACCGACCACCTCCAACTCGGCAATGTTCTTCTCGACCACTGCATTGGGCGGAAGTGGCTCGACGGCATAGGCCTCTACCTTGTAGCGGCTTCCCGAGCGACTCAGTTCGAGGAGCTTGACCGAAGTCGAGCTGATATCGATCCCCAGCAGCGTATTCGCTTTCTTAGTGAAGAGCCCTAGCACGACCGTTTTCCTATTGGCATCCGCGACTTACGGACTATTTATGTTTTTCCACATTAAATATCAGTCTTGACAGAGGCGCAAATGGCTCCCCGGGAAAAAAAACGCTTATAATGTGATCAGCTTTTCCCTTTTAGCCTCGGCTCCTGCTTAACTCATTCTTTTACTTGGAATTCCGAACATTTTGATACGCCTGCTGAAGTTCATCTGGTGGTCTTGCGTTGCCGTTTTTTGTGGGCTGCTGCTCAGTTTCAGCGGCGCGTTTCTTTACCTTAGCCCGACCCTGCCGTCCGTCGAGTCGCTGCGCCAGGTTCAGCTGCAGATCCCCCTGCGCATCTACAGCAGCGATGCCAAGCTGATTGCCGAGTTCGGCGAGATGCGTCGCTCGCCGATTCGCTTCGACGAGATCCCCAAGGAATTCATCAGCGCTCTGCTGGCTGCCGAAGACGATAATTTCGCCAACCATTATGGCGTTGATGTGACCAGCCTGATGCGCGCTGCCACGCAATTATTGAAAAGCGGCCAGATTCAGAGCGGTGGCAGCACCATCACCATGCAGGTGGCGAAGAACTTCTTCCTCACCAACGAACGCAGTTTTTCGCGCAAGGCCACCGAAATTCTTCTGGCCTTGCAGATCGAGCGCGAGCTGAGCAAGGACGAGATCCTCGAGCTCTACGTCAACAAGATCTACCTCGGCCACCGCGCCTATGGCATCGAAGCGGCCGCACAGGTCTATTACGGCAAATCGATCCGTGACCTGAACCTGGCGCAGATGGCGATGATCGCCGGCCTGCCGAAAGCACCGTCGCGCTACAACCCGCTGGTCAATCCGACCCGAGCCAAGGAGCGCCGCGACTGGATTCTCGGCCGCCTGTATCGCCTGGGCCGTATCGATCAGGCCAGCTACGAGGAAGCGCTTGCCGAGGTAGTCGATGCGCGTTACCACGTTCCCACACCAGAATTGAGCGCTCCTTATATAGCCGAGATGGCACGCGCGGAAATGGTTGGCCGCTATGGCAGCGAGGCTTATACCGAGGGCTTCAATGTCACCACCACCGTGCCTAGTCATTTGCAGGAGGCAGCCAACACCGCCCTGCGTGACGGACTGATCGCCTATGACCAGCGTCACGGCTATCGCGGCCCTGAGAGTCGCCTGCCGGGCATGACCCGCGAAACCTGGCTGACCGAGCTGGCCAAGTTCCGCAGTATCGGCGGCCTGGAGCCAGCGGTGGTTACCCAGGTCGAGAAAAGCGGCATTCTGGTACTGACCCGTAACGGCGAAGAACAAGCGGTGTCGTGGGAGAGCATGAAATGGGCTCGCCCCTACCTGAACACCAACAGCATGGGCCCGCGCCCGCAGCAACCTGGCGATGTCACCCAGGTCGGCGATATCGTTCGCGTGCAGCGCCAGGCCGATGGCAGCCTGCGTTTCACCCAAGTCCCCGCAGCACAGGGCGCGTTGGTTTCCCTCGACCCATACAGCGGCGCCATTCAGTCACTGGTCGGCGGGTTCTCATTCGATCAGAGCAACTACAACCGCGCCGTGCAGGCCAAGCGCCAGCCGGGCTCGAGCTTCAAGCCCTTCATCTATAGCGCGGCTCTCGATAGCGGCTACACCGCAGCGACGCTGGTCAACGATGCGCCGATCATCCTCTCCGACGACTACCTGTCGCAGAAGTGGCGCCCGAAGAACGACAACAACACCTTTCTCGGCCCGATTCGCATGCGTGAAGCGTTGTACAAGTCGCGCAACCTGGTTTCCATCCGCCTGCTGCAGGACATGGGCATCGACCGTAGCTTGCGCTATATCGAGCGCTTCGGCTTCGCCCCGCAGGATCTGCCGCGCAACCTGTCACTGGCACTCGGCACTGCCAGCCTGACCCCCATGGAAATCGCTGAGGGCTGGGCCACCTTCGCCAATGGCGGTTACAAGATCGAGCCGTACCTGATCGAACGCATTGATGACCGCAACGGCAAGCCGCTGTTCCGCGCCAATCCGGCCCGCGTGCCAGGCAGCGCACCGACCGAGGAGAACGCCAACCTCACCGTCAACGTAACTGATGAGTTGCCGTTGGAGGAGCCTAAGGTCGCCGAACAGATCATCGACGAGCGCACCGCCTACATCATGACCAGCATGCTGCAGGACGTGATCAAGCGCGGTACCGGGCGGCGCGCTCTCGCCCTTGGCCGCAATGACCTGGCAGGCAAGACCGGCACCACCAACGAGTCCAAGGACAGCTGGTTCTCCGGCTACAACGGCGATTACGTCACCACCGTCTGGGCCGGCTTCGACCAGCCGGAGAGCCTGGGCCGCCATGAGTACGGCGGCACTGTCGCGCTGCCTATCTGGATGAACTACATGGGCGCAGTACTCAAGGATCGACCCAACCATCTGCCCAAAGAACCCAAGGAGCTGCTGACGCTGCGCGTCGACCCGATCAGTGGCCGCGCTGCTGCACCCGGCACACCGGACGCCTATTTCGAACTGTTCAAGAGTGAAGACTCGCCCCCTCCGATGAGTGAGTTCGAACCTGGCATGGGTGTTCCTGGCAGCCCGCTACCGGCCGACGAGATGGCGCCGATCGACTTGTTCTAGGATAAGGCTCAGGCGGCTGCAATCGTTGCCTTAAGCCGTATCACAGACAATAAAAAACCCGCCGAAGCGGGTTTTTTATTGTCGGCTGATCAGCCGTTGAACACTTCATCCACCGATTTCAGCGGATAGTGCTTCGGATAGGGCAGAGTCGCCACGCCGGATTCGATGGCAGCCTTGGCCACTGCATCGCAAACCACGGTGATCAGACGCTGATCCATTGGCTTCGGAATGATGTACTCGCGACCGAACGACAGCTCGATACCGCCGTAGGCGTCGCAGACTTCCTGCGGTACCGGCAGCTTGGCCAGGTCACGCAGCGCCAGCGCTGCGGCGATCTTCATCTCTTCGTTGATGCGGGTGGCACGCACGTCCAGAGCACCGCGGAAGATGAAGGGGAAACCCAGCACATTGTTGACCTGGTTCGGGTAGTCGGAACGACCGGTGGCCATGATCACGTCGTTGCGCGTCTCGTGCGCCAGCTCCGGCTTGATTTCCGGATCCGGGTTGGAGCAGGCGAAGACGATCGGGTTGGCCGCCATGCGCTGGAGATCTTCCGGGCTCAGCAGGTTGGCGCCGGACAGGCCGACGAACACGTCAGCGCCTTCGAGCGCGTCGGACAGCGTGCGCTTGTCGGTCTCGTGGGCGAACACCGCCTTGTACTGGTTCAGATCATCGCGCCCAGCGTGAATCACGCCCTTGCGATCGATCATGAAGATGTTCTCGACCTTGGCACCCATGCTCACCAGCAGCTTCATGCAGGAGATGGCGGCAGCACCGGCACCCAGGCAAACGATCTTCGCCTCTTCCAGGGTCTTGCCGGCGATTTCCAGGGCGTTGAGCATGCCGGCAGCGGTGACGATCGCAGTGCCGTGCTGGTCATCGTGGAATACCGGAATGTCGCACTGCTCGATCAGCGCGCGCTCGATCTCGAAGCACTCGGGGGCCTTGATATCTTCCAAGTTGATGCCGCCGAAGGTGATGGAGATGCGCTTGACGGTGTCGATGAAGGCCTGAGGGCTTTCCGAATCGACTTCGATATCGAACACATCGATACCGGCGAAACGCTTGAATAGCACGCCCTTACCTTCCATCACTGGCTTGGACGCCAGCGGCCCGAGGTTACCCAGACCGAGGATGGCGGTGCCATCGGAAATAACGGCTACCAGGTTGCCTTTACCGGTGTAACGGTAGGCCAGCTCGGCATCACGAGCGATTTCGCGAACCGGCTCAGCGACACCCGGGCTGTAGGCCAGCGACAGGTCGCGGGCAGTAGCAGTGGCTTTGGTCAACTCGACGCTCAGCTTACCGGGGCGGGGCTGGGCGTGATATTCGAGAGCGGCAGTTTTTAGATCTGACATAGTGGCATTTCCGCTTTTGTTGGCTGTTGAACGGGCAGGCGGCCGAGGATACGCAAGTTGTATACACCTGCACAAGACCGTTCGGTCGCGATTGAAGCGCCGCGCTAGCGCAGCGTTTTCAGCCACTCTCCAGCACGCGGCTCACCGCTTGGGTAGAGCCCGTTGAGCAGACGCAACTGCGCCTCGCCATCGACTGGCAGCGGCGAATTCTTGGCCAAAGCGGAGATACTCTGCCCTGCCTTCACCCTTACCAGGTGCAGGCGCACTGGCTCGGCCAGCTTGCGCTCGGCTGTCTTGAGCGGCCGGTAACTGCGGATAACCTCGAGGAACCGTTGGTCCTCGGTTTCCAACGAAGCGCGCCCTTTCACCGCTGCCACGAAAAGGTAAGCGTTGTCGCCGCGATAGATCACCGCCACGCGACGCGCCGACTGCCCCTGCAACACCGCCGTATAGCCCTGCAGCGCGCCAAGACGCAACTCCTCGCCGGCCACCAGACGCTGGTTGCCGACGCGCTGGCGCAGAAATTCGGCAGGCGACAGACGCTTGTCCGCCGCCTCCAGGGTCATGGCGATGAAAGCCTGCTCATCCGGGGTGTGGCCGATCAGCACATCGGGGCGATTGACCAGTTGCCAGCCCTGCGGGTAGGTCAGGGTGAAGTCCAGCTCGCCGTGATAGAAATTGCGCCCACGGCGAATACCGCTGGCGGCCGAATCGCCGAACACCAGGCCATCGAGCATCTGCAGGAAATTGTCGCGGCCCACTTCCTGATTGCCGCCCACCAGCGCACGCGCAGGACCGATCACCTCCTGCAGACGACGATCATTGTCCGGGTGGGTGTCGAACAAGCCGTGGTAGCCACCCGCCGCGGGCGCTTCACCGCGCTTGGCTGCCTGCTCGCGGGCGAAATCCTCCTGCGCCTTGAGCACCTTGACCACTTCGATCATCGCCTGCGGATCGTAGCCACCACGCGCCAGGTATTGCGCGCCCAGACCGTCGGCCTCCAACTCCATGTCGCGCCCATAGCCGCGCACGAACGCATTACCCATGGCACTGGTCAGATCCCCTACCGCCCCGACACCGGTACCGATGGCCGCAGCCTGACCGAGCAGCCCCCAGGCCGTGGACTGGCTTTGCTGGCGCACGCTGTGCCGTGCGGTCACGTGACCGACCTCATGACCCAGCACAGCCGCCAGTTCCGCCTCGGAGTTGAGGTAGGCGAGCAGGCCACGATGGATATAGATGTAGCCCCCCGGCAAGGCAAAGGCGTTGACGTCCGGGCTGTCCACCAGGGTGAAGACATAGTTGAGCTGATTGCGATGGCTGCTGCGTGCCACCCGCTCGCCGACGCGCTGGATATAGGCCTGCAGCTTGGCGTCCTCATAGCGCGGATACTGCTTGAGGATTTCCTGGTTGTAACGCGCGCCAAGATCCAGTTCCTGGCGCTCGCTCATCATCACGAAATCGGTGCGGCCCGTGGCGGGATTGACCGCGCAACCCGCCAACCAGCCGCAGACAAGACACAGCGTCAATGCACGTATCATGGCAACACCTCCAGCATCGCCGAGTGGGTAAGCGGCAGCATCCAGCGCGCCTGCCCGGATTTCAAGCCACCGCGACCCTGGCGATCGATGACCCAGCCCCGCGCCTCCACCCGTCGCCCTTCGAGCCGCTGCAACGCGCGCACGTCGAACTCGCCGAGCAGCTCTGGCGCCACGCGCAATACCCGACCACCATCGAGATCGAGCCAGAGGCCACCGCGATTGCGTTGCACGCCTGCAACCCGCCCGCCGAGCAAGGCGAAGCCGCCACTCTTTAGTTGGCCAGCCGTCTTCACTTGCTCGGTGCGCCACACACCCAGACGCTGACGCCGCGCCTGGCGCTCCGCCTCTGCCTGACAACTCACGAGTGCGCTATTGGGCGCCACGGCGACCATGAACCCAAGGCCTTCGCCCAGCAGCTGCGCTTCCAGATTACGCCCCTGACGGTCGTAAAGGTGGGCCAGGGTACGACCGTAACGGTCCTTGCGCTGTTTGCCGTAAAGCAGGCCGACACGCCCATCGCTGGCATCGACCAGCGCCTGCAGGCGGCGCTTGGACTGCACAGCGAAAGGCTCGTCACTTTTCCCCTTGCGCCCCAGTTCAGGGGCGTTGATACCGATCAGGCGAATGCTGCGCCCATCGGCCAGGCGCACGGTGTCGCCATCGACCACCTGGCGCACCGCAACCTGAGCCAGATCTGCGCGTAACGGACAGAAGGCCTGAGCCAGATCGACGCAAAGCAGAGAAACGAAAAAGGCGCCCACCAGGGACGCCTTTTTCAGTATCACGGAGTGGCGCATGCCAGATTCCGTTTTCGTTCGGTCGCTTACTTGGCGCCGAATACGCCGAAGCGCTGCTTGAAGCGATCGATACGGCCGCCGGTGTCGAGCACTTTCTGCTTACCGGTGTAGAACGGGTGGCACTCGGAGCAAACGTCGAGGCTCAGGTTCTTGCCCAGGGTGGAGCGGGTCTTGATCACGTTACCGCAGGAGCAGGTAGCGTCGATTTCGACGTAGTTCGGATGGATATCGGCTTTCATCGTGCTTTCCTCGGGGTAGTCGTGCCGCCACCCGACCAATGTCAGGCACCGCACAGAAATAGGCCGCGCATCTTACCAGAGACGCAGACCGATGCAAGCCACGCAAGGCGCCGGTCGTCGCGTGTTAAGATCGCCGGCCTGTCAATGGAGCTTCTGGCTTGCCCAACCTGATCCTGCGCCTCGCCCTGCCCTCGCCGCTGCGCCGCCTGTTCGACTACCTCGCCCCTGCTGGCGTGTCGCGCAGCGCCTTGCAGCCAGGCGCACGCCTGCGCGTGCCCTTCGGCCGGCGCGAGATGATCGGCGTGCTGGTAGAAGTCGACAGCCAGAGCGAGGTCCCGACGGACAAGCTCAAGCCCGCCCTGGAACTGCTCGACGCCCACCCACCGCTGCCAGCGTCGCTGTTCAAGCTGTGCCTGTGGACGGCGCAGTACTACCAGCACAGCCTCGGCGACACCCTGAGCTGGGCCTTGCCCGTGTTGCTGCGCCAGGGCGAGCCCGCCGAAACCCGCCAGGAGCGTTACTGGCTGGCCAACAAAGGCGCCAGCGTAGACGACCCACGCCTGGCCCGCGCACCACGCCAGCGCGACGCCCTCAAGGCACTGGCGCAACACCCGCATGGCGTGGCCCACAGCCTGCTCAGCCAGCTGCAACTCAACCGCGACAGCCTGCAATTACTGCATGAGAAGGGGCTGGTACGGGTCGAGGTGCGCCGCACCCGACCGCATGCCAAACCGGCACACTGGCTGGCGCAACCGGAATTGCCGCTGAATGCCGAGCAACGCGCCGCGGTGAATGCCGTGGCGTCAGGCTGGGACCAGTTCAACGCCTTTCTACTGGCGGGCGTCACCGGCAGCGGCAAGACCGAGGTCTACCTGCAACTGATCCACCAATGCCTGGAGGCCGGCAAGCAGGCGCTGGTGCTGATCCCCGAGATCAACCTCGGGCCGCAGACCTTCGACCGCTTCGCTCGCCGCTTCAATGCACGTATCGCCCTGCTGCATTCGGCGGTGAACGACCGCGAGCGCCTCGACGCCTGGTTGGCGGCACGCGATGGCGAGGCCGACATCATCATCGGCACCCGCTCGGCGCTGTTCACGCCGATGAAGAACCCGGGGCTGATCATCGTCGACGAAGAACACGACGCCTCCTATAAACAGCAGGAAGGTCTGCGCTACCACGCCCGCGACCTGGCGCTGGTGCGCGCCCGCCAGGAAGACGTGCCCATCGTCCTCGGCTCGGCCACACCTTCGCTGGAAAGCCTGCACAACGCCTACAGCGGCCGCTATGCCCTGCTCAAGCTGACACAGCGCGCCGGCGGCGCCAGCCAGCCGCGCTTTCTGCGCCTCGACGTGAAGAGCCGGCCACTGGACTCGGGCATCTCCGGGCCGATGCAGCAGGCCATCGCCCAGACCCTCGCCGCCGGCCAGCAGGTGCTGGTGTTTCTCAATCGCCGCGGCTTCGCCCCGACCCTGCTCTGCCACGACTGCGGCTGGCTGTCCGAATGCCCACGCTGCGACGCACGCATGACCGTGCACCAGCGCTATCAGGAACTGCGCTGCCATCACTGCGGCCACGTCGAGAAACAGCCAAGTAACTGTCCAAAATGCCAACACGTCGACCTGCGCCCGGTCGGCGCCGGCACCGAACGCGCCGAAGAACGTCTTGCGCTGCTGTTCCCCGATTACCCGGTGCTGCGCATCGACCGCGACAGCACCTCGCGCAAGGGCGCCATGGACCGGCTGTTCGCCACCATCAACAAGGGCGAGCCGTGCATCCTGGTCGGCACCCAGATGCTCGCCAAGGGCCACCACTTCCCGCGGGTGACGCTGGTGTCGATCCTCGACGCCGACGGCGGCCTGTTTTCGGCGGACTTTCGCGCGAGCGAGCGCATGGCGCAGTTGATCGTGCAGGTCGCCGGGCGCGCTGGCCGCGCCGAGGAACCGGGCAAGGTGATCATCCAGAGCCACCTGGCCGACCATCCGCTGCTGGTGCAACTGACCGAGCAAGGCTACTTCGCCTTCGCTGAACAGGCGCTGAGCGAACGCCGCAGTGCCGGTCTGCCACCGTTCTGCCACCTGGCTTTGCTGCGCGCCGAAGCGCACAAGCCTGGCCAGGCCGAGAGTTTTCTCGATGAGGCCTGCAGCGAGGCCGAACATTTGCTGGGCGAACTGGGTCTGACCGGCATCGAACTGCTCGGACCGGTGCCCGCACCGATGGAACGCCGCGCCGGGCGCTTCCGCGCGCAACTGCTGCTGCAGGGCAATGCCCGCGCGCCACTGCACCGGCTGCTCAACCGCTGGTTGCATGCACTGGAACAAATGCCCAGCGGTCGTGCAGTGCGCTGGTCGCTGGATGTCGACCCGATCGACCTGTTTTGACGCACCAGCGCTTCGCCGAACTGTAGGGTGCGCCATGCGCACCAGCTTCTCGATTCGTAACCAGGCAACCCTTGGTGCGCATAGAGCAACCTACAAGTTATGGCCTGCAGCCTGTCGCTACTTCTATAATGCGCAGTTTTCGATCAAAGCCCCAAGGCAACCCGAGCCGAACATGAAAGACAGCATTCGCCACCTGATCCAGCAAGCCCTCGACCGCCTGACCGCCGAAGGCGTGTTGCCTGCGGGCCAGACGCCGGCCATCCAGGTGGAGAACACCAAGGACAAGAGCCACGGCGACTTCGCCAGCAACATCGCCATGATGCTGGCCAAACCCGCCGGCATGAAGCCGCGCGACCTGGCCGAGAAGCTGATCGCAGCATTGCCAGCCGACGAGCAGATCACCAAGGTGGAAATCGCCGGCCCCGGCTTCCTCAATTTCTTCCAGAACAGCGATGCCCTGGCTCAACGCCTGGAAGCCGCGCTGGCTGACGCCAAGCTAGGCGTACACAAGAACGGTCCGGCGCAACGCGTGGTGGTCGACCTGTCCGCGCCCAACCTGGCCAAGGAAATGCACGTCGGCCACCTGCGCTCGACCATCATCGGCGACGGCGTGGCGCGTGTACTGGAGTTCCTCGGCGACACGGTGATCCGCCAGAACCATGTCGGCGACTGGGGCACCCAGTTCGGCATGCTGCTGGCCTACATGCAGGAAAACCCGGCTGCCGCCGAAAGCGAGCTGGCAGACCTGGAAGGTTTCTACCGCGCTGCGAAGAAGCGCTTCGACGAATCCCCTGAGTTCGCCGACCGTGCCCGTGAGCTGGTGGTGCAGTTGCAGGCCGGCGACGCCGAGTGCCTGCGCCTGTGGCATCGCTTCAACGACATCTCCCTGTCGCACTGCCAGGCGCTGTATGACCGTCTCGGCGTCAAGCTCTCCATGGCCGACGTCAAGGGCGAAAGCGCCTACAACGACGACCTGCCGCAAGTGGTCGCCGACCTCGCCGCCAAGGGTCTGCTGACCGAAGACAACGGCGCGCAGTGCGTATTCATGGACGAGTTCAAGAACGCCGAGGGCAACCCGCTGCCGCTGATCGTACAGAAGGCTGGCGGCGGCTACCTGTACGCCACCACCGACCTGGCTGCCACCCGCTACCGCGCCGGCACGCTCAAGGCCGACCGCGTGCTGTACTTCGTCGACCAGCGCCAGGCCTTGCACTTCCAGATGGTCTTCGCCTGCGCGCGCCTGGCCGGTTTCGTCCCCGCCAGCATGGAGCTGGAGCACATGGGCTTCGGCACCATGAACGGCCCGGACGGCCGCCCGTTCAAGACCCGCGACGGCGGCACCGTGAAGCTGGTGCAACTGCTCGACGAGGCCGAGCAGCGCGCCTACAGCCTGGTCAAGGACAAGAACCCGGAACTGGCCGAAGACGAGCTGCGTCAGATCGCCCGCGTGGTTGGCATCGCTTCAGTGAAATACGCCGACCTGTCCAAGCATCGCACCAGCGACTACAGCTTCAACTTCGACCTGATGCTGAGCTTCGAGGGCAACACTGCGCCCTACCTGCTGTATGCCTACACCCGCGTGGCCGGCGTGTTCCGCAAGCTGGGCAAGGGCGTGGACGAGATCGGCGGGCAGATCACCCTGGTCGCCGAGCAGGAGCAAGCCCTGGCAGCCAAGCTGGCACAGTTCAATGAGCTGCTCGACAACGTCGCCAACAAGGGCACGCCGCATATGCTGTGCAGCTACCTGTACGACCTCGCCGGCCTGTTCTCCAGCTTCTATGAGAACTGCCCGATCCTCAGCGCCGAGGACGAGGCCACGCGCGACAGCCGTCTGCGCCTGGCGGCCCTTACCGGCCGCACCCTCAAGCAGGGCCTGGAGCTGCTCGGCCTGGAAACTCTGGAGCGGATGTAAATGGCAGCGCGCAAGAAACCGGCGCCGAAACGCGGCGCCAGTCGCTATCAGGCCCCAGCGAAGAAGCCGGTACCGGGCTGGATCTGGCTGGCCTGTGGCCTGGTGGTCGGCGGTTTCTTCATGTTCCTGTTCAGCCTCGAACCGGGCCGTGACGAGATCAAGCGCGACAAGGGCGAACAGGTGCGCAGCACCAAGCCCGAGCCGAAGCCGACGCAACCCGAGCCATCCAGGCCCAAGTACGATTTCTACACCCTGCTGCCGGAGTCGGAAGTGATCCTGCCGCAGGCCCTGGAAGAAACACCACCACCCGTGCCAGAGCAAAAGCCGGTCACCCCGGAAGAAGCCGCGAAGATCGACACCGCTCGCGCCGAAGCCGCGCTCAACGGCCAGGTGCCGCCGCCCCCACCACCCGTCCTGGCCAGCGCGCCGGTCACCACGCAATTCTTCCTGCAGGCCGGCTCGTTCCGTAAACGCGATGACGCCGACGGCCTGCGCGCGCAGATCATCCTGCTCGGCCAGAACGTACGGGTGGAAACCGGCAAGGTGCGTGAGGAAACCTGGCACCGCGTACTGGTCGGCCCCTTCGCCAGCCGCGAGCAACTGGCCAGCGCGCAGAAGACCCTGGCAGCCGGCGGCTTCAGCAACCTGCTGTTACAGCAGCGTCAGGTCCGCTGATCGCCGTTTGATCCGCCGCCGGTTGAAAAGCCGCGGCGGGCACCCCATCTGAGTTTCCATCCGGGCAAGTTCGCCCCGCAGCGTGGAGATTCACCCTTGACCACCATCGTTTCAGTGCGCCGCCACGGCAAGGTCGTGATGGCAGGCGACGGCCAGGTTTCCCTCGGCAACACCGTCATGAAGGGCAACGCCAAGAAGGTGCGCCGCCTGTACCACGGCCAGGTGCTGGCCGGTTTCGCCGGCGCCACCGCCGACGCCTTTACCCTGTTCGAGCGCTTCGAAGGCCAGTTGGAAAAACACCAGGGTCATCTGGTGCGAGCCGCCGTCGAGCTGGCCAAGGACTGGCGCACCGACCGCAGCCTGAGCCGCCTGGAAGCCATGCTGGCAGTGGCCAACAAGGACGCCTCGCTGATCATCACCGGCAACGGCGACGTGGTCGAACCCGAGGAAGGCCTGATCGCCATGGGCTCCGGCGGCAACTTCGCCCAGGCCGCCGCCCGCGCCCTGCTGATGAAGACTGATCTGTCGGCCCTCGAGGTAGCGCAGACTGCACTCGGCATCGCCGGCGACATCTGCGTCTTCACCAATCATCACCAGACAATAGAGGAACTGGACGCGCCCGAGTGACGTCCGTTCTTCATACAGATTCGATAGCGAGCCAAACTCCATGTCCATGACGCCCCGCGAGATCGTCCACGAACTCAACCGCCACATCATCGGCCAGGACGACGCCAAGCGCGCCGTGGCCATCGCCCTGCGCAACCGCTGGCGGCGCATGCAGCTGCCTGCCGAACTGCGCCAGGAAGTCACGCCGAAGAATATCCTGATGATCGGCCCCACCGGCGTCGGCAAGACCGAGATCGCCCGTCGTCTGGCCAAGCTGGCCAATGCGCCGTTCCTGAAAGTGGAAGCCACCAAGTTCACCGAAGTCGGTTATGTCGGCCGCGATGTCGAATCGATCATCCGCGACCTGGCCGATGCAGCAGTGAAAATGCTGCGTGAGCAGGAAATCACCAAAGTCCGTCATCGCGCCGAAGATGCCGCCGAGGAGCGCATCCTCGATGCCCTGCTGCCACCCGCACGCCAGGGTTTCGGCGACGAACCGGTGCGCAGCGAGGATTCCAATACCCGTCAGTTGTTCCGCAAGCGCCTGCGCGAAGGTCAGTTGAACGACAAGGAAATCGACATCGAAGTGGCCGACTCGCCCATGGGCATAGAGATCATGACCCCACCGGGCATGGAAGAAATGACCAACCAGCTGCAAAACCTGTTCTCCAGCATGGGCAAGGGCAAGAAGAAGAGCCGCAAGCTCAAGGTCGCCGACGCGCTGAAACTGGTGCGCGACGAGGAGGCCGCGCGCTTGGTCAACGAGGAAGAACTCAAGGCCCGCGCCCTGGAAGCCGTCGAGCAGCACGGCATCGTTTTCATCGACGAGATCGACAAGGTCGCCAAGCGCGGCAATACCGGCGGTGCCGACGTCTCGCGTGAGGGTGTGCAGCGCGATTTGCTGCCGCTGATCGAGGGCTGCACGGTCAACACCAAGCTGGGCATGGTCAAGACCGACCATATCCTGTTCATCGCCAGCGGCGCCTTCCACCTGAGCAAACCCAGCGATCTGGTGCCCGAGCTGCAGGGTCGCCTGCCGATCCGCGTCGAGCTCAAGGCGCTGAGCCCGCAGGACTTCGAGCGCATCCTCAGCGAACCGCATGCCTCGCTCACCGAGCAGTACAGCGCACTGCTGAAGACCGAAGGGCTGGATATCGAGTTCGCCGAAGACGGCATCAAGCGTCTGGCCGAAATCGCCTGGCAGGTCAATGAGAAGACCGAAAACATCGGCGCCCGTCGCCTGCACACCCTGCTCGAGCGCCTGCTGGAGGAAGTTTCCTTCAGCGCCGGCGATCTCGCGGGCCAGCAGAACGGCGAGGCGATCCGTATCGACGCGGCTTACGTCAACGGCCACCTGGGCGAGCTGGCCCAGGACGAAGACCTGTCGCGCTATATTCTGTAAGCCGCTACGTAGCCCGGATGAAATTCGGGGACGTTCACCACAGCGTCCCGGATTGCATCCGGGTTACATCGTTTCAGGAGCCGAGCATGCCCATCCCCAGCGCGATCAAACTGCACAAGGCCTCCAGGACTCTGGAGCTGCGCTACGGCGAGCAGAGCTACTCACTCAGCGCCGAGTTTCTCCGTGTGCACTCGCCCTCGGCCGAGGTGCAGGGCCACGGCAAGCCGATCCTGCAGACCGGTAAGCTCAACGTCGGCCTGGAGCGCATCGAACCGGCCGGCAACTATGCACTGAAACTGTGCTTCGACGACGGCCATGACAGCGGCCTGTTCACCTGGGAATATCTGCACGAGCTGGCCACCCGGCATGACCAGCTGTGGGCCGACTATCTGGCGCAGCTCAGCGCCGCTGGAAAATCCCGCGACCCCAGCGAATCCGTCGTACGCCTGATGCTCTGAGGCAACAGGCAAACCCTTGCCGCAGAGCGCTCGATGCATCTGCCAACGACCACGTTAACGACAGTTAGGGCGAGTTTTCTAATCTATCGCGGCATACTCCTGCGCCATCGATCAGCTTGCTTAACTTCACAAACTCGGGTAACCAAGGAACTGGCAGGTTCCCTGCATTTGGCAGTGCCAGGTGCAACGAAATACGCGGACTCGATCCGCCCCCGGTAACCCGAGCAGTACCAGGCCCTGTGTCGCCGTGCGCCCTCGCAGGCCGGTATTCGTCTCAGGACAATGGAGCGTCGTAGATGAGTGATAAGAATAACGAAGACCTGAAACGCCAGGCCTCGGAAAACACCCTGGGACTCAACCCGGTAATTGGTATCCGCGGCAAGGACCTCCTGACCTCTGCCCGCATGGTGCTCTCTCAGGCACTCAAGCAACCCTTTCATAGCGCCAAGCACGTCGCCCATTTCGGTCTCGAACTGAAGAACGTCATGCTCGGCCAGTCCGCGCTCAAGCCCGAAGATGGCGACCGCCGCTTCGCCGACCCAGCCTGGAGCCAGAACCCGCTGTATCGCCGCTACCTGCAGACCTACCTGGCCTGGCGCAAGGAGCTGCATGACTGGATCGAACACAGCTCGCTGTCCGAGCAGGACGCCAGTCGCGGCCACTTCGTCATCAACCTGATGACCGAAGCCATGGCTCCATCCAACAGCATGGCCAACCCGGCCGCGGTCAAACGCTTCTTCGAAACCGGCGGCAAGAGCCTGCTAGACGGTCTCTCCCACCTGGCCAAGGACATGGTGCACAACGGCGGCATGCCCAGCCAGGTGAACATGGAAGCCTTCGAGGTCGGCAAGAACCTGGCCACCACCGACGGCGCCGTGGTGTTTCGCAACGACGTGCTGGAGCTGATCCAGTACAAGCCGATCACCGAGAGCGTGCACGAGCGTCCGCTGCTGGTGGTGCCACCGCAGATCAACAAGTTCTACGTCTTCGACCTGTCACCCGACAAGAGCCTGGCGCGCTTCCTGTTGCGCAGCCAGGTGCAGACCTTCGTGGTCAGCTGGCGCAACCCGACCAAGGCGCAGCGCGAGTGGGGCCTGTCCACCTACATAGAGGCGCTCAAGGAAGCCATCGACGTGATCTGCGCCATCACCGGCAGCAAGGACGTCAACATGCTTGGCGCCTGCTCCGGCGGCCTGACCACTGCCTCGCTGCTCGGTCACTATGCAGCGCTTGGCCAGCAGAAGGTCAACGCCCTGACCCTGCTGGTCAGCGTGCTCGACACCCAGCTCGACACCCAGGTTGCCCTGTTCGCCGACGAGAAGACCCTGGAAGCCGCCAAACGCCGCTCCTACCAGGCCGGCGTACTGGAGGGTAGCGACATGGCCAAGGTGTTCGCCTGGATGCGCCCCAACGACCTGATCTGGAACTACTGGGTCAACAACTACCTGCTCGGCAACGAGCCGCCGGTGTTCGACATCCTTTATTGGAACAACGACACCACACGTTTGCCGGCCGCGCTACACGGCGAGTTCATCGACATGTTCCAGACCAACCCACTGACCCGTCCGGGCGCGCTGGAAGTCTGCGGCACACCGATCGACCTGAAGCAGGTCACCTGTGATTTCTTCGTCGTCGCTGGCACCACCGACCACATCACCCCCTGGGATTCCTGCTACAAGTCGGCGCACCTGTTCGGCGGCAAGTGTGAGTTCGTCCTGTCCAACAGCGGCCATATCCAGAGCATCCTCAACCCGCCGGGCAATCCCAAGGCGCGCTACATGACCAACAGCGAGATGCCGCTGGATCCCAAGGCCTGGCAGGAAAGCTCGACCAAGCACGCCGACTCCTGGTGGCTACATTGGCAGACGTGGCTGAGCGAACGCTCGGGCGAAACCAAGAATGCTCCACGGGCGCTGGGCAACAAGAAATTCCCGGCCGGCGAAGCCGCTCCGGGCACCTATGTACACGAACGCTGATTTTCAGTCTCAACCGCAGCGGCACCGGGAAGTGCCGCACGCCACGACGGTCTGACCGGCGTGGAACCAGGTAACCCCTGGTAACCCTGGAGGCGGCCCGGACGGCCCTCTCCAGCGCTCAACTCCACAGGGGCTGCGCCTATGCCGCAACCATTCGTATTCCGCACCATCGATCTCGATGGGCAGACCATCCGCACCGCGGTGCGGCCAGGCAACAGCCAATTGGTGCCGCTGCTGATCTTCAACGGCATCGGCGCCAACCTGGAACTGGTGATGCCCTTCGTCGCCGCCCTGGACCCGGAGCTGGAAATCATCGCCTTCGACGTCCCCGGTGTCGGCGGTTCCTCCACGCCGGCCACGCCCTACCGCTTCCCGGGTCTGGCCAAGCTGGCAGCGCGCATGCTCGATTACCTCGACTACGGTCAGGTCAATGCCATCGGCGTGTCCTGGGGCGGCGCCTTGGCCCAGCAGTTCGCCCATGACTACCCCGAGCGCTGCAAGAAGCTGATCCTCGCCGCCACCTCGGCCGGCGCGGTGATGGTGCCGGGCAAACCCAAGGTGCTCTGGCGCATGGCCAGCCCGCGGCGCTACGTGCAACCGTCCTACGGTGTACGCATCGCCCCGGACATCTACGGCGGCGCCTTCCGGCGCGACCCCAAGCTGGCCATGGCGCACGCGAGCAAGGTGCGCTCGGGCGGCAAGATGGGCTACTACTGGCAGCTGTTCGCCGGCCTCGGCTGGACCAGCATCCACTGGTTACACAAGATCCGCCAACCGACGCTGGTGATGGCCGGCGACGACGACCCACTGATTCCGCTGATCAACATGCGCCTGCTGGCCTGGCGCATTCCCAACGCCGAATTGCACGTGATCGACGACGGTCACCTGTTCCTGGTGACCCGCGCCGAAGCGGTGGCGCCGATCATCATGAAATTTCTCGAGGAGGAACGGCACCGCGCGGTGATGCACCCGCAGCCCACACCAGTACGCCAGCATTGACCGCACCAGCGTAGTGCGCAATGTTCTGCGTGCTCGACAAAGGGGCCGCTCAAGGCTTCTTGTTTTTTCGACGCGGCGCTCTGGAATGCACTTCCCGCGCGCCTGGTACAGGGCTTGCTGCACACCCTGCACAAGTACAAGGTGCGTGTCAGGCAGTCCGCGCCATGCAAAGTCTCTAGACGGTTTGACGACGGAGTGTTGCCCCATGCGAGACAAGTCGAACCCGGCTTCACTGCCGGCACCTGCCAGTTTCATGAACGCCCAGAGCGCGGTGGTGGGCGTGCGCGGTCGCGATCTGTTGTCCACCATGCGCCTGCTGGCCGCCCAGGGCCTGAAGAACCCGGTGCGCAGTGGACGTCATCTGCTCGCCTTCGGCGGCCAGCTTGGCCGGGTGCTGCTCGGCGATACCCTGCACAAGGTCAACCCACAGGACGCGCGTTTCGCTGATCCGACCTGGCACCTCAATCCCTTCTACCGACGCAGCCTGCAGGCCTACCTGGCGTGGCAGAAACAACTGGCTGCGTGGATCGACGACAGCGACCTGTCGGCTGATGACCGCGCCCGCGCGCGCTTTCTCGCATCGCTGATGAGCGACGCCCTGTCGCCCTCCAACAGCCCGCTCAACCCGCAGGCACTCAAGGAGCTGTTCAACACCGGAGGCAGCAGTGCCTTCAAGGGTTTGCGCCATCTGTTCGACGACCTGCTGAACAACGACGGCCTGCCCAGCCAGGTCAGCAAACACGCCTTCGAAGTCGGCCGTAATCTGGCCTGCACACCAGGCGCCGTGGTGTTTCGCAACGAGCTGCTGGAGCTGATCCAGTACAAGCCGATGAGCGAAAAGCAGTACCTGCGCCCGCTGCTGATCGTGCCGCCGCAGATCAACAAGTACTACATATTCGACCTGTCCAACGACAAGAGCTTCGTCCAATACGCGCTAAAGAACGGCCTGCAGACCTTCATGATCAGTTGGCGCAACCCCGACCCACGGCATCGCGAATGGGGTCTGTCGAGCTATGTGCAGGCCGTCGAGGAGGCCGTCGATGCCTGCCGCGCCATCTCCGGCAGCAAGGACGTCAACCTGCTCGGTGCCTGCGCCGGCGGTCTGACCATCGCCGCCCTGCAAGGCCACCTGCAGGCACGCCGCCAACTGCGCAAGGTTGCCAGTGCCACTTACATGGTCAGCCTGCTCGATAGTCAGATCGACAGCCCGGCGATGCTCTTTGCCGACGAGGAAACCCTTGAGTCGGCCAAGCGCCGCTCCTACCAGCAAGGCGTGCTGGACGGTCGCGACATGGCCAGGGTATTCGCCTGGATGCGTCCCAACGACCTGATCTGGAACTACTGGGTCAACAACTACCTGCTCGGCAGGCAGCCGCCAGCCTTCGACATCCTCTACTGGAACAACGACAACACGCGCCTGCCCGCTGCACTGCATGGCGACCTGATCGATTTCTTCAAGCACAACCCGCTTAGCCGTGCGGGTGCGTTGGAGGTCTGCGGTACGCCGGTGGATCTGGCCAAGGTCAACGTCGACAGTTTCAGCGTGGCCGGCATCAACGATCACATCACGCCTTGGGATGCGGTCTATCGCTCGACCCTGCTGCTTGGCGGCAACCGCCGCTTCATCCTGTCCAACAGCGGGCATATCCAGAGCATTCTCAACCCGCCGGGCAACCCCAAGGCCAACTACTACGAGAATACCAAGCTCACCTCCGACCCACGCGCCTGGTATCACGACGCCACGCACCAGCAAGGCAGTTGGTGGCCACAGTGGCTGGAATGGATGCAGGCGCGCTCCGGCGCGCAACGCGAAACCCTGATGGCGCTGGGTAACCAGAACCATCCACCGATGGAGGCAGCACCTGGCACCTACGTGCATATCCGCTGAAGCGGCATGCCACGAAGACCCCAGCGCCAACAAAACCTGCGCGGCATGCCCGCATCCCTCATCCGGCGCTTCGCGCCACCCTCTCCCGAAGGGAGAAGGACATGAGAGATGTCGCTACGCGACTTTTACTAAAGGGATGGCCGGCTGCACGCCGGCCGGTTATCGTCAGTCCTTCGCGCCTAATCGAACAAGAAGCCAAGGATGAAAACCCGCGAGCGCATTCTGCAAACCGCCCTGCAGCTGTTCAACGAGCAGGGCGAGCCCAACGTTTCCACACTGGAGATCGCCAACGAACTGGACATCAGCCCGGGCAATCTCTACTACCACTTCCATGGCAAGGAGCCGCTGATACTGGAGCTGTTCGAACGCTTCCAGAGCGAGATGGCGCCTTTGCTCGACCCGCCAGCCGAAGCCCAGCTGGACGTCGAGGACTACTGGCTGTTCCTGCACTTGATCGTCGAGCGCCTGTCGCAGTACCGCTTTCTCTTCCAGGATCTGTCCAACCTGGCCGGGCGCCTGCCAAAACTGGCGCGCGGCATTCGTCACTGGTTGAGCGCGCTGAAACGCACGCTGGCCTCCCTGCTTGCCCGCCTGATGGCCGACGGCCAACTGAACAGCGGCACCCAGGCGCTCGGCCAACTGGTCGAGCAGATCACCCTGACCCTGCTTTTCTCCCTCGACTATCAGCGCATCCTCGACCAGGAAGGTGAAGTGCGCCTGGTGGTGTACCAGATCATGATGCTGGTGGCGCCACACCTGAACCAGCCCTCACGGGGCACTGTCGAGCATCTGGCTCAGCGCTACCTGGAAGCCTGAGGGGCAGCCGTGCGCACGCCAATGACACGCTGGGAATGTAGGCCCGCCAGAGCGCAAATGGCGGGTTACACCCGCCCTACAAAGCCGAGACGCATCCATGGTTGATGCGCATGGCCCGCCCTGCGAGCAGAAACGCAAACGCCCGGCACTAGGCCGGGCGTTTTTGATCCTGAGAAACTCAGGACGGGGTGGCTGGAGTTGCCGGGGCGGCAGCCGGAGCCGGTGCAGCGGCCGGCGTTGCAGCGGCGGCCGGAGCCGGTGCCGGTGCCGCCGGTTTCGGCGCAGCTGCCTTGGGCGCTGCCGGTTTCTTCGCAGCCGGCTTCTTCGCTGCAGCAGGCTTGGCTGCCGGCTTGGCGGCGGCCGCTGGCTTGGCAGCGGGTTTCGCTGCGGCCTTGGCTGCCGGTTTCGCCGCAGGTTTAGCTGCCGGCTTGGCGGCTGCAGGTTTCGCGGCAGCTTTCGCCGCAGCCGGTTTGGCTGCTGGTTTGGCTGCAGCTTTGGCAGCGGGCTTGGCGGCCGGCTTCGCTGCAGGTTTGGCAGCGGCTTTCGCAGCTGGCTTGGCAGCAGCCTTCGCGGCAGGTTTGGGCGCAGCTTTGGCAGCAGGCTTGGCGACCGACTTGGCCGATACACCAGTGATTTTCTCCAGCTGCTTGGTCAGGCTGTCGACCTTGTCATTCAATGCCTTGACCTCGTTGCGGCTGGGCACGCCCAGACGCGAAATGGCATTGTTCAGGCGCTTGTCGAAGGCCTCTTCCAGCTCACCCCATTTGCCGATTGCCCTGTCCTTGACCTCATCGACCTTGGACTTGGCGGAACCGACCTTGGAGCCGACGCCGGCTTTCACCGCGCCAACCTGTTTGTCGACTTCGCTCTTGGCCAGCTTTTCAGCCTTTTCGCCGTCCTTGACCAGCGTGTCGAACAGCTTGGTGCCGTCCTTGCTGACCTTGGAATAAGCGCCCAAGCCTGCCAACCAGATCTGACGCGAGTATTTCTCGACCTCGCCGATCCAGGAGCTGGTCTGTTTCTCGGTTTTCTTCTTAACAGCCATCCTGATCTCCTTATTTGGTACGCGCGACATGCTCGAGCAACGCGCTCAGCTCATCCAGCTTAGCAGAGAGTGCTTCAACATCCTGCTTGGACGGAATGCCGATACGGTTCAGAGCGGAAGCCACACGAGTATCGAAAGCCTTCTCGATCTTGTCGAGCTGGACTTCGACCTTGCCTTTAACACTGGTGACATTGCTGTTGACCGACTGCTTGACCGATTCGATCTGGCTGTTGGCGGCTTCTACCTGCTCGTCGACCAGCTTCTTGCCTTTGCTTTCGACGCCTTCACCGGCCTTGACCAGCTCCTTGAAGTATTCGGCCCCCTCGCTACCCGCCTTGGCGTAAGCGCCCAGGCCAGCGAGGTAGATCTTGCGGGCATAGCCCTTCACGTCGTCGAACAGACCGGCTTTGTCTTCGACCACGGCTTCTACTTTTTTCTTCACGGCAACTTTCGACATGGTGCACCTCACGCGCTTTGACAGTTAGCGGAAACGCCCACGGAATGCAGGCTTGGGTACACCCTAAGGAGAAAAATTAGAAATCGCATACTAGGAACAGGCGACAGCATGCATGTTCAATGCGACCCAGTGGCGGCGGGCACAGCGCACCCTACTGGCTTGCCGCGGCTCTCAGGCCAGCGATTTGTCCAGCACCTGCTCGATCTCGCGCTGGATCATGCCGCCCATGGGCGACAGCAACAGCCCGAGCTTGAGCTCTACACGCACAGTGTCTTCACCCACCGCGATGCTGCCATCGGCACCGCTGCGCTTGAACTCCAGGGTGTCGCCATTCCATCGGTAGCGCACGTCGTATTCGCTGGCCAGGCGCTCGGCCAGGCGTTCGGCCTTCTCGCGGGCGGCCTCGCGACCGAGGGAATGGGATCGTTCGACACGAATACGGGACATGGCAACTCCTTGAACTGGCGGCGTGCCGCACGGCTGCGGCATGAGGTCACATCACTCTACCAGCCCATCGAGCGAGCGGGCACCCAGGCAAGACAAAGGCGCCAGGCGCCTTTAGAATGGTGCGGTTTTCTACCCGGTGAGAGCGACATGAGCGATCCACGCAAGGCCCACGAGCAGGAACCCACCACTCACTTCGGTTTCCAGGATGTGCCGGAAAGCCAGAAGGCGGAGAAAGTGGCCGAAGTCTTTCACTCGGTGGCGGCCAAGTACGACCTGATGAACGACGTGCTGTCCGGTGGCCTGCATCGCCTGTGGAAGCGCTTCACCATCGAGCTGTCCGGCGTGCGTCCAGGCAACCGCGTACTGGACATCGCTGGCGGCACCGGTGACCTGACCCGCAAGTTTTCCAGCATCGTCGGTCCGACCGGGCAAGTGGTGCTGGCCGACATCAACGACTCCATGCTCAAGGTCGGTCGTGACCGCCTGCTGGACAAAGGCGTGGCCGGCAACGTGCAGTTCGTCCAGGCCGATGCCGAGAAGCTGCCGTTCCCCGACAACCACTTCGACGTGGTCACCATCGCCTTCGGCCTGCGCAACGTCACCCACAAGGAAGACGCCCTGCGCTCGATGCTGCGCGTGCTCAACCCCGGCGGTCGCCTGCTGGTGCTGGAGTTCTCCAAGCCTGGCAACCCGCTGCTGGCCAAGGTCTATGACACCTACTCGTTCAGCTTCATGCCGCTGGCCGGCAAGTTGATCACCAACGACTCGGAAAGCTACCGCTACCTGGCCGAGTCGATCCGCATGCACCCGGATCAGGAAACCCTCAAGGCGATGATGGTCGACGCCGGCTTCGAGCGCGTCACCTACCACAACATGACTGGCGGCATCGTCGCCCTGCATCGCGGCATCAAGCCTTAATGCTCATCACGGGCTTGCTGGCGGGCGTCGAAACAGGCCTCAACCGCGCCCTGCGCCTCGATGGCACGGCCTTGCCGCGCCTACAGGCACTGAGTGGCAAGGTCATCGCCGTACAGTGCCAGAGCCCGGCACTGGAGCTGTTCATCCTGCCCAGTGGTAATGGCCTGCAACTCGCCGCACAGTGGCATGCACCTGCCGACTGCACGCTCACCGCACCGGCCGCCAGCCTGGTGCGCCTGGCCCTGAGCCGCGAGAAAACCGCCGTGCTGCATCGCCCCGAGGTGTCACTCGATGGTGACAGCGCGGTGCTGCTGCAACTGGCCGGCATCCTGCAGGATCTGGAGCTGGACTGGGAATACGAAATCTCGCGCTGGCTCGGCCCGGTGGCCACTACCCTGCTCGCCGGTCACCTGCGCAGCCGGGTCAATCTCGCCAGCCACGGCGCCGCCAGCCTCAAGCAGAATCTGGCCGACTACCTGGCCGAAGAATCACGCACCCTGGTGGGTCAGCGCGAAGCCGATGCGCGTTTCGCCGAGCTGGATCAACTCAAACTCGCCCTCGACCGCCTGGAAGCACGCATCGAGCGCCTCACTTCTGCCAATAAGTCCGACGCATGAAGCTGCTTGCCGTTCGCCGCCTGTTGCGCATCCAGCGCGTAGTCATCCGCTATCAACTGGATGAGATGCTCTTCGAGCTACCGCTGCCATTCTGGCTGCGCGCGCTGTCCTGCCTGCTGCCCTGGCGCTGGCTGCCGCGCAAGACGCTGGCGCTGTCGCGCGGCGCACGCCTGCGTCTGGCGCTGGAAGACCTGGGGCCGATCTTCATCAAGTTCGGCCAACTGCTGTCCACCCGCCGCGACCTGCTGCCGCCGGATATCGCCGATGAGCTGGCGCGCCTGCAGGATCAGGTACCGCCCTTCCCGGAAGATCAGGCCATCGCCCTGATCGAACGCCAGCTTGGTGCCCCGGTGAGCGAGCTGTTCGCCCGCTTCGACAGCCAGCCCCTGGCCTCGGCCTCAGTGGCTCAGGTGCATGCCGCGCAGCTGAAAAGCGGCGAGCAGGTGGTGGTCAAGGTGGTGCGCCCTGGCCTCAAGCCGGTGATTCGCCAGGACCTGGCCTGGCTGTTCCTGATCGCCCGTATTGCCGAGAAAGCCTCGGCCGATGCCCGCCGCCTGCGCCCGGTGGAAGTAGTCAGTGACTACGAAAAAACCATCTTCGACGAACTCGACCTGCTGCGCGAAGCAGCCAACGCCAGCCAGCTGCGACGCAACTTCGACGGCTCGCCTCTGCTCTACGTACCGCAGGTGTACTGGGACCTGTGCCGCCACCAGGTGCTGGTAATGGAGCGCATCTATGGCATCCCGGTGACCGACCTGGCGACCCTGGCCGACCAGCGCACCGACATGAAACTTTTGGCCGAGCGCGGCGTGGAGATCTTCTTCACCCAGGTGTTCCGCGACAGCTTCTTCCACGCCGACATGCACCCCGGCAACATCTTCGTCAGCACCCGCACGCCGTGGAGCCCGCAGTACATCGCCATCGATTGCGGCATCATCGGCAGCCTCACCGACGAGGACCAGGACTACCTGGCGCGCAACCTGATCGCCTTCTTCAAGCGCGACTACCGCAAGGTCGCGCAATTGCACATCGACTCGGGCTGGGTACCGGCCGACACCAAGGTCAACGAGTTCGAAGCGGCGATTCGCACCGTGTGCGAGCCTATCTTCGAAAAGCCACTGAAGGACATTTCCTTCGGCCAGCTGCTGCTGCGCCTGTTCCAGACCGCCCGGCGCTTCAATATGGAAGTGCAACCGCAGCTGGTGCTGCTGCAGAAGACCCTGCTCAACATCGAAGGCCTGGGCCGTCAGCTCTACCCCGATCTGGATCTGTGGAGCACCGCGCAGCCCTTCCTCGAACGCTGGATGCGCGAGCGCATCAGCCCGCTGCATCTGCTGCGCAACCTGCAGCAACAAGCCGAGCAGGTACCGCACCTGTCACAGATCGCCCGCGACACCCTGGAGCGTCTGCAGCAGCCGGTACAGGTCCAGACCACTGCACCGCGCGATCACTGGCCACTGCGCCTGCTTGGCGCGGCACTGATCGGCGCCGGCGCCATGCAAGGCCTGGCACCACTGCTGGCCACCTGGCCAGCCTGGCTGATGGTCGGCGGCGGGCTCTATCTGGTGCTGCGCCGATAGCCAGTTGGCTGCGGCACTGGCACACTTGGGGAATTCACGGGCCGAGGCCCGGCGTAACAGATACGGAATACCGATGAACGATTGGCTCGACGAAATCCACTGGAACGAAGACGGCCTGGTGCCGGCCATCGCCCAGGACTACCAGAGTGGCCGCATCCTGATGATGGCCTGGATGAACCGCGAATCCCTGGCCCTCACCGCCAGCGAACAACGCGCCATCTACTGGTCGCGCTCACGTGGCAAGTTGTGGCGCAAGGGCGAGGAATCCGGCCACGTGCAGAAACTGCACGAGCTGCGCCTGGACTGCGACGCCGATGTCATCGTGCTGATGGTCGAACAACTGGGCGGCATCGCTTGCCACACCGGTCGCGAAAGCTGCTTCTATCGGGTATACGAGAATGGCGGCTGGAAAACCGTCGACGCGGTGCTGAAAGATCCGCACGCCATCTATGCAGGACACAGCCATGAGTGACACCCTGAGCCGCCTGGCCGAGGTGCTGGAGTCGCGCAAGGGCGCAGCGGCCGACAGCTCCTACGTCGCCAGCCTGTATCACAAGGGTCTGAACAAGATTCTGGAAAAGGTCGGCGAGGAATCGGTGGAAACCATCCTCGCCGCCAAGGACGCCGCCGCCAGCGGTGACTGCAAGGACCTGATCTACGAAACCGCCGATCTGTGGTTCCATAGCCTGGTCATGCTCGCCGCTCTCGGCCAGCATCCCCAGGCTGTGCTGGATGAACTGGATCGCCGTTTCGGCCTCTCCGGCCACGCGGAAAAAGCCGCGCGACCGCAATCCGAATAAACCTTCATTACGGAGTACATATCATGGGCTTTGGCGGTATCAGCATCTGGCAACTCCTGATCATCCTGCTCATCGTGGTCATGCTGTTCGGCACCAAGCGCCTGAAAGGCCTTGGCTCGGATCTGGGCGACGCGATCAAGGGTTTCCGCAAATCGATGGATAGCGGCGAAGCTGAAAAGCCAGCCGTGGAAGAGCCCAAGGGCCAGACCATCGACGCCCAGGCACGCAAGGTCGAAGAGCCAGCGAAGAAAGACTAAGCCATGTTCGACATCGGTTTTACCGAGCTGCTGCTGGTCGGTCTGGTGGCCCTGGTGGTGCTCGGCCCCGAGCGCCTGCCAGGCGCCGTGCGTACGGCCAGCCTGTGGATAGGCCGGATCAAGCGCAGCTTCAACTCGATCAAGGCCGAGGTGGAGCGCGAGATCGGCGCCGACGAGATTCGCCGTCAGTTGCATAACGAGCGGATTCTCGAACTCGAGCGGGAAATGCAGGCGATGAAGCAGGACATTCTCGGCACCGGCAAAAGCGACAATCCGCCAGCGGAGAACAGCGCCAAATCGACTGCCGACACGGCCCCGAGCGTTCAGGACAAGAATCCCCAGCCATGAGCAATAATCCACAAGCCGACCAGGAAATGCCTCTGGTCTCGCACCTGGCCGAGCTGCGTACTCGCCTGTTGCGCTGTGTAGTGATCATCCTGCTGATCTTCGCCGGCCTGTTCTACTTCGCTCAGGATATCTACGCCCTGGTCGCTGCGCCGTTACGCGCCTATCTGCCAGAAGGCGCGACGATGATCGCCACAGGGGTCGCCTCGCCGTTCCTGACGCCATTCAAGCTGACCCTGATGTGTGCGTTGTTTCTAGGCATGCCGGTGATCCTGCACCAGATCTGGGGCTTCATCGCACCGGGGCTGTACACCCATGAGCGACGCATCGCGGTGCCACTGCTGATTTCCAGTATCTTCCTGTTCTATGCCGGCATGGCCTTCGCCTACTTCGTGGTGTTCCCGATCATGTTCGGTTTCTTCGCCAGCGTGACCCCGGAAGGCGTGGCGATGATGACCGACATCGGCCAGTACCTGGACTTCGTCCTGACGCTGTTCTTCGCCTTTGGCGTGGCCTTCGAGATCCCTATCGCTACCTTCCTGGTTATCTGGGTAGGCATGGTCGACGTAGCGACTCTGCGCAAGAGCCGCCCCTATGTCATTGTCGGCTGCTTCGTGGTCGGTATGGTGCTGACGCCGCCGGACGTGTTCTCGCAGACCCTATTGGCCGTGCCGATGTGGCTATTGTTCGAGGCCGGTGTACTGGCTGGCGCGCTGGTCAAGCGCAAGCGCGACCAGGAACAGGCCGAAGAAGAAGCCAAGCCCGAAGACCAACCACCCGCACCGCTGCCGTGAACCTGCTGCTGCTGGAGGACGCCGACTTCGTCGGTGGCGAGCGGGTACGCCTCAGTGGCAGGCGCCTGAAACATCTACATGACGTGCATCGCGCCGAGACCGGTGATCGCCTGCGCGTCGGTCATCTTGGCGGGCTGATGGGCGAAGGCCGACTGATCGCTCTGGATGCCGAGCATGCCGAACTGCATGTCAGTCTCGACCAGCCGCCACCGGCCAAGCTACCGCTGACCCTGATCCTCGCCCTGCCCCGCCCGAAGATGCTCAAGCGCGTGCTGCAGACGGTCAGCGCCATGGGCGTGGCGCGCCTGGTATTGGTCAACAGCTACCGGGTGGAGAAGAGTTTCTGGCAGACACCGTTTCTCGAGGCCGAGGCCATTCGCGAACAGCTGATCCTCGGCCTGGAACAGGCGCGCGACACGGTGCTACCCGAAGTAAGCATCGAGAAACGCTTCAAGCCCTTCGTCGAGGATCGCCTACCGACCCTGGCGGCGGGAACGCTTGGCCTGACCGGCCACCCCGGTGATTACCCGGCCTGCCCGCGTGCCGTCGAGCAACCGGTGACCCTGGCCATCGGCCCGGAGGGCGGCTGGATTCCCTACGAAGTCGAGCTGCTGCGCGAAGCCGCAGGCCTGCAGCCGGTGCAACTCGGCGAGCGAATCTTGCGAGTGGAGACGGCCGTGCCGGCGTTGCTGGCCAGATTGTTCTAAACGCTCTTACCTGCCCTACAACACACCTTCAGTGCTGTAGGGCGGACTCAGGAGCGCCAGCGAACAGTCCGCCAAGCACGCCATACAGATAACTCAAACCTCCAACAGAAAGGTCACCGGCCCGTCGTTGACCAGGTGCACCTGCATATTGGCGCCGAAGCGTCCGGTGGCGACCTGCGGGTGCTGGGCCCTGGCCATTCCCACCAGAGCATCGAACAGCGCAGCACCCTGCGCGGGTGGCGCAGCGCTGGAGAAACTGGGGCGCATGCCGCTCTTGGTGTCAGCTGCCAGGGTGAACTGCGAGACCAACAACAGCCCGCCTTGCACGTCCGTCAGCGAGCGATTCATCTTGCCCGCCTCGTCGCTGAACACGCGGTAGTTCAGCAGCTTGTGCAACGCGCGGGACAGACTGGCCTGATCGTCCTGCGGCTCGATGCCGACCAGCGCCAGCAGGCCCTGATCGATGCTGCCCACCACCTCGCCTTCGACCTCCACCCGTGCACCGCTGACGCGCTGGATCAGCAGCTTCATGCATCCTCCGGCGGCAGGTCGAGCAGGCGCCGGGCCATCTGTTCGGCGGCGCGGATCAGCGCATCGGTGATACCGGGTTCCGCCGCCGAGTGGCCGGCGTCACGGATGATCTGCAGCTCGCTGTTGGGCCAGACCTGGTGCAGCGCCCAGGCGTTGTCCAGCGGGCAGATGGCGTCGTAGCGACCGTGCACGATGATGCCCGGCAGATGGGCGATCTTCGGCATGTCACGGAGCAGCTGGTTAGGCTCGAGGAAGGCCTCGTTGACGAAGTAGTGGCACTCGATACGGGCGATGGACAGTGCCCGATGCGCCTCGCTGAAGCGCTCGACCACCTGGGTGTTCGGACGCAGGGTGGCAGTACGCCCCTCCCAGGTCGACCAGGCCTTGGCCGCATGCATCTGGGCGATCTGGTCGGTACCCGTCAGGCGCTTGTAGAAGGCCTGCATCAGGTCGCCACGCTCCTCGACCGGGATGGGCGCCACGTAATCCTCCCAGTAATCGGGGAACAGGCGGCTGGCGCCTTCCTGATAGAACCAGCTGAACTCCTGCGGCCGACACAGGAAGATGCCGCGCAGGATCAGTCCATGCACGCGCTGCGGATGCGCCTGTGCATAGGCCAACGCCAGGGTCGAGCCCCAGGAGCCACCGAACAGCACGAACTTGTCGATGCCCAGATGCTCGCGAATACGCTCGATATCGGCGATCAGCGCCTGGGTGGTGTTGTTCTCCAGACTCGCGTGCGGCGTCGAACGGCCACAGCCGCGCTGGTCGAAGGTGACGATGCGGTACAGGGCGGGATCGAAGTAACGGCGGCTGGCAGAGTCGCAGCCGGCGCCGGGGCCGCCATGAATGAACAGTACCGGCAACCCATCCGCAGAGCCGCTCTCGTCGATGTACAGCACGTGCGGTTGCTCGACCGCCAGTTCATGGCGAGCGTAGGGTTTGATCTCCGGGTACAAAGTCTGCATGGTTGGCTCCTGTTGGCTGGGCTACAACTGCCGTGTTCCACTCTGCCCGGCATCATAACCATGAAAAGGAAGTTCAGCATGTCGATGCGTCATCTGGCTTGGTCGCTGTTTATGTCCTTCACCCTCCTGCTCGCCGGCTGCGGCGGCCGTGACGACCCACAGGCCGCTCTGGAGGCGGCCGTTCAGCGTTTGCAGGACAACATCGAGGCCAAGAGCACCGGTGCAGTGCTGGAGCAGTTGCATGGCGACTTCCTCGCCCGCCAGGAGCTGGACCGTGAATGGGCCAAACGCACCATGACCCTGCTGTTCCTGCGCCACAAGAACATCAAGGTCATCGCACTGGGCAAGAACAGCTGGATCGACGCTGCGATCAGCAGCAAGGGCTATACCGAAGCTCAGGTAGGCCTGAGTGGCGCCGAGGGGTTGATCCCTGACAGCGCGCGGCACTATTCAGTGAAGCTGGAATGGTGGCTCGACGGCAGCGAATGGAAGCTGGCGCGCCTGGATTGGGAGTGAAATCGTAGCCCGGATCAATCCGGGAAATCCCGGTAGACACCCCCGGATTGCATCCGGGCTACGGGCGAGCGCTGGATCAATCGGCCTGACGCCAGATCAGGTCCGAGGTGACGTAGCCCTGCTCGCGCGCGACGCTGAGCAGCTTGTCGCGGGTTTCCTGATCCACTTCAGGGGTGCGCGAGAGCAGCCAGAGGTACTTGTGCTCCGGGTGACCGACCAGTGCCACGCGATAGTCCTCGTCGTGGTAGATCACCCAGTAGTCGCCCTTGATCGGTAGCAGCTTGCTGGCCCAGTTATCGAAGCGCACCCACAGCTTGTCGGTTTGCCCTTCGACCTGAGGCTCGGCGATGCCCTTGGCTTCGATCCACTCATCGTCCTTGTCGCGGCAGCGGTTGGTCACGTCGATGCGGCCATCGTCACGCAGACCGTAATGCGCTTCGGACTGCACGCAGTTGCGCTGGAAGAACATCGGCAGGCGCGCCAGCTCGTACCAGGTGCCCTGGTAGCGCTGCAGGTCGACCTGCATGGTCTGCGGTGGCGGTTTGGGGATGCTGCCGGTACCGGAATTGGCGCAGCCGGCCAGGGCGAGAATGGCGCTGGCGATTAGGATCGAACGCATGGAAGCTCCTGTTTACTTGAGTCCCTTGCCGGAGAACAGCATGACCTTATCCCCGGCGTACTGGACACTGATATAGGCCTTGTCGTCGCCCCAGGTGCAACTGGTCATCCCCAGTGCGCCGGCACATTCACCGGGCGCGCCGAGCAGGCTTTCCACTTCCTGCTTGCTCATACCGGCCTTGAGCTTGGAGTAGTTTTCCTGATTGACCTTGCTGCAGGCGGCGAGCAGGCAACAGGCGAGCAACGCGACGATACGCATCGACATGGATGAAGCTCCTGATGGGAAGGTGCCAGCAAGCTTGGCATAGCCGGCGACGACTTGCCCGCTTGGAGTTCAGAAACGCGAGCCGGGTTCCCGCAGGAAGGCCTGTTCTTCGTCAGTGCAGGCGCGATCGAGAATGGCGTTGCGATGAGGGAAGCGACCGAAGCGCGCAATCACCCGCTGGTGACGCTCGGCGAAGTCGAGAAAGTCGGCGAACAATGGCCGCTCATCGACAGCGGCTTCGTTCAGCAGATCAGCAAACAGTTCGACGGCGCGGTCCTGCAAGGGTAGATCTTCGGCGTGCTCGAAGACCAGATAGGCAAACACCCGCTGGATCGGCGTCAGCCTATGATCCCAGCCACGCTCAAGGCCTTCCTGCAGCAATGGGCGAGCCCGGCTGTCGCCGGCAAAGGCCCGCGGCGTATCGCGAAAGATCATGCGCGGCAGTTGATCGAGCAGGATCAGCTGTGCCAGCCAACCCTGCGGGTCATCCAGCCAATCCCTGAACTCGCCAGCCAGTGCCCGCTCGACCAGGGCGCCGAAACGCGCCTCGGCTTCACGGTCCTGGCTGTCACGCTTGCCGAACCACAACCCCCGGCGCGCCGCTGCGATCTCGGTAGCGCTGCCTTCGGCACCGAACCACCAGTCGAGCAGCGGTTGCCAGGCGCTCATCAGTTGCGGTGGTAGGCGGTGATACGCAGCACTTCTTCCTTGGAGCCGAGGAATACCGGCACGCGCTGGTGCAGGGAAGTGGGCTGGATATCGAGAATACGCTGGTTACCGTCGGTCGCAGCGCCACCGGCCTGTTCGATGATCATCGACATCGGGTTGGCCTCGTACATCAGGCGCAGCTTGCCCGGCTTGTCCGGCTCGCGGGCGTCGCGCGGGTACATGAACACACCGCCACGGGTGAGGATGCGATGCACGTCGGCCACCATCGAGGCGATCCAGCGCATGTTGTAGTTACGCCCCAGCGGCCCGGTCTCGCCGGCCAGCAGCTCGGAGACATAACGCTGCACCGGGGCTTCCCAGTGGCGCTGGTTGGACATGTTGATGGCGAATTCCTTGGTCGACTCCGGCACCTTGATGTTGTCGTGGGTGAGCACGAAGCTGCCAAGTTCACGATCCAGGGTGAAGCCTTTCACGCCGTCACCCAGGGTCAGCATCAGCATGGTCTGCGGACCATAGATGGCGTAGCCGGCCGCGACCTGCTGGGTGCCCGGCTGGAGAAAGGCTTCCTCGCCCAGGTCGCCGGTTTCACCGTTGCGCTCGGGGCTGCGCAGCACCGAGAAGATGGTGCCTACCGAGACGTTGACGTCGATATTGCTGGAGCCGTCCAGCGGGTCGAACACCAGCAGATAGGCACCTTTCGGGTACTTGCCCGGGATCTGGTAGGCGTTGTCCATTTCCTCGGAGGCCATGCCGGCCAGGTGGCCGCCCCACTCGTTGGCTTCGAGCAGGATCTCGTTGGAGATCACGTCGAGCTTCTTCTGCACTTCGCCCTGCACGTTCTCGCTGTCCAGGCTGCCCAGCACGCCGCCAAGGGCGCCCTTGGACACCTGGTGGCTGATCGCCTTGCAGGCCCGTGCCACGACTTCGATAAGGAAACGCAGGTCGGCCGGGGTGTTGTGGCTGCGGGTCTGCTCGATCAGGTAGCGGCTCAGGGTGACGCGGGACATGGACGGCTCCGGAAAGGGAAAAAATCGCGCGCAGTTTAACCCGAGTCGCCGCGCAATGCTGCCTGCCGGGATGGATGGCTGAGATCGGCGTCTGCCAGCAGCCCGCAAACACGATTGCGCCCGTCGCGTTTGGCCTGGTACAGCGCAGCGTCGGCAGCCTGCAGCAGCTCGTCGAGTGCCTGCCCCTGCTCAGGCCAATGGGCCAGGCCGGCAGACAGGGTCACACGCTGGTCGCCGCCACGAGTGGCGACATCGCGAGTCGCCAGTTGCGCGCAGATGCTCTGCAGGCGTTCGCTGGCCTCGCGCGGATCGACGCCCGGCAATATCAGCAGAAACTCTTCGCCGCCAATGCGAAACACCGCATCTGAGCTGCGCAGGTTATCCAGCAGGTGCTGCGCGACGGCCTTGAGTACGTCGTCGCCGACCAGGTGGCCGCATTCGTCGTTGAGGCGCTTGAAGTGATCGAGATCGATCAGGGCCAGCGCCAGTGGCAGGTTCTCGCGCTGTGCCCTGGCCAGTTCGCGTTCGAAGAACTCATCCAGATAACGGCGGTTGTACAGCCCGGTCAGCGGATCGCACAGGGCCTGCTCGCGCAGTTGCTCGTGCAGGCTGGAGATGGTGCGCAGACGCTCCTCACTCAGCGCCAGGGCCTCGGCCAGCTTGAGCTCACTGAGGTGACGCTGGGTCACGTCACGGATATAGAGCATGTGGCCGAGCAGGGTCGGGCCATGGCGGGTGGCGCGCTGGATGGCGCGCACGCGCACCTCGTAGTAGCGCGCGGCGCTGGTCAGCGTCAGCGGCAGGTCCTGCTCGGGGCCGTTGTGTTCTTGCAGCAACTGCTGCAGATCGGCACCGAAAACCGGCCACTGCCCCAACTCGGTGCCTTGCCATCCCGATTGCAGGCCTGCCAGTTTCAGCGCCGCCGGGTTGGCCTCGATCACGCGCCCACGCGGGTCGATCACCAGCACCGGATCGAGCAAGGCTTCGAGCAGCAGATGACGGGCTACCGGCAACAGGTCGAACAGGCGCACTCCGACGATCAACCAGGAAAAAGCAATCAGGGTGAACGCGAAACTGAAAGGCGTCGGGTCGAAGCCGAACAGCGTCCAGCCGAACCCCACATAACCGATATTGGCCACCCAAGGCACCGCGGTGACCAGCACGAAGGCCAGATAGTGGCGGCGATGCAACCCCTGACTCAGCGCCGCGGCACGCGTCACCACGCCCATGCAGAAGGCCATGAACAGGTAGACGTAGACGGCGGTGGCGTAGAACAGCGGGCCATGCTCGTAGCGCACCGGCGCACCCAGGCTGGCGTCGACCGGCGCACTGCCAGCCCCGTAGAACAGACCATGCCAGGGATTGCTCAGCGCCAGAGCCCAGACCAGCAGCGGCATCAGGCTCAGCACGAGGATGCTGCTGCGCGCCAGAGAGGCGCGCATGCTGTTGACGTATTGCCAGAGGAAGACCGCCCAGAACGTCGGCGTGGCAACGATGCCGGGCCAGGCCATGCTGGCCCAGAACATCTTGCAGTCGGCGGCGAAGAAGCTCATCTCAAGAGCCGCGGCGCCCATCCACCACAAGCTGGCCAAGTGCAGCAGGATAAAGCTGTCACGCCCCGGGAAGTCGCGCTGCCGGGTCACCCAGTGCGCCAGCAGGATCACGCCGAGGCAGACCAGCAGCGTCACCAGCACCGGCGCCGAGAAACTCCAGCCGGAAGCCATGCAGGCCTGCATCAGCGACTCCTCCGCATTCCCGGCGAAGCAGTGCGTGAGTCGCATACGCAAGCGACACGAGGCGACTGGGCGATGACGCGAATCGAAATACGCAAGGGCCTTCCTGACCTTCCATGCTGGATTGGCGCGGGGTGCCTAAGATACTGCAAAAGCCCTGCCGCAGCTGGGCTTTATGGGTCCATGCCTCTCAGGCGTCTGGTGGGCGGCGCAGCACACTGGCGGCCATCGCGGCCAGCAACCCAACTCCCACCAGCAGTACAGCCCAGAGCCCCCAACGCTGCCAGTCCTGACCGGCGCCGGCTTGGGATTCGACCGCAGCGGCAAGCGGCTCGACCAACTCGGCACGACCAAGGCTGACAAGTCGTTCCGGCTGATAACCGGGGATCAGGGTGTGCAGCGGCAATGCTGCCGACTGCGCACTCGGGCTACCCAGCGCGAGCCGATAGGGCGGCTGGCCACGGGCGAGAAACACCAGTTGCGTGGCGCGTAGCGCTACCTGCAGGCGAGGCGTATCCGCGCCCAAGCCGCCCCCTCGCGCATCCACCTGCACGCGCAGTTGGCGCACCGGCCAACCAGGCAAGGCCAACTCATCGTTCACCACTTCACGCCCAGCCTCAGGCAGACGATAAAGCACCCCGCTTGTCAGCTGGCGCCAGGCGCCCTGGTCGCTGCTGCGCGCCTCGAAGCGCAGTGGCGCCAGCGTGTTGCTCTGTTCCAGTTCGACCCGCAGTCGCTCCAGAGGCAACGACAAGGGTAACTGCCACTGGTATTGCCCCTCAGCGTTGGTCTGCGCCGGCATGGGCTCGGACCACACCAGCGGCGCAGCCTGATGAGCCTGCCGTTGACTGCGCACAGTAACGGCCTCCAACTGCGGGGCCCGGGCTGGGTTGTTCCACAGCAGACGCAGATAACGGGCACGCTGCCCAGGCAGTTCGACCTGACGCTGATCGATACGCTCATCGGCGAAGCTCAGACGCGCCACCTGCCCGTCTCCCCAATTACGCCAGTGTTGCAGGTCGTCACTGGCCTCGATGCTGAAGCGCTGAAATCCTTCCTCTGCCCCACTCCAGTCCAGATTCAGACGCACCAGCGGCGCATCGATGGCGCTGGCATCGAGCAACCAGCCGCGCAGTTGCTGCTCGCTTTCGGTCGGTGCATCGCCGCGCAGTTCGATCAGCGTGCCAGTGGTGCTGCGCTCGACGCGCAGCGCAGGCATTTCCTGGGCATCGGCGCGGCCCCGCAACGGAAACCAGCGCACACCATGCTCCTGTTCCTGCTGCACGGTCTCGCTACGCCCCGGAATCAACGCGTAGGCCTGCATCTGACCATTGCTGTCGAATACACGCAGATCGCGCAAATCACCATGTCCGGCGGCGAGGTGAGCAGCGAAGGGCAGCTCCAGGCGATACCAGGGGCCCTCACCTGCGAGTTGCAGGGCAGCGCTGTGCCGATAGTCCCGAGGTGTCTCACTGGCCTGACTGAGTGCACTCAGCGACAACCCCAGGAGCAGGCCCCAACGGATGAATTTCATACGGCAGACTCCTGTTCCTCAGCAGCCGACTTTTCGGCCTTGCGCGGCGGCAGCGGGGCGAAATAGCCCACCACCAGCAACAGCACACCGACGCCGATGAACGAGACGATGCGCTCCAGGCCACCACGGTTGCCCAGCTCGACGAAGAACAACTTGGCTACCACCAGGGCGATCAGCGCAGCACCTAACAGCCACAGCTCGCGACGTACGCGTAGATGCCCGAAGAGCATCAGTGCCAGGGCAATCAGGGTCCAGACGATGGACAGCCCAGCCTGCACCAGCATCGAGTCGAACAACGCCGACGTCTGCCAGGGCACACCGCCCCAGTGGTGCGCGGTACGCATCACCATCACGGTCAGCAGGGCGAACAGCGACAGTCCTGCGACGCCCTGCACCACTTGCTGTGCACGCGCAGGTTGCAGGCCAAAGCGCGGCAACGCATCACGTGCCCAGACAAACAGCGCGCCCAGGCACAGCAGCAAACCCAACTCCAGTGGATTGAACAGCGGCAGATAAGGCAGCGGATCGCTATCACCGGCGCTATTGGCATTGGCCAGCCAGAACCAGGCGAGCATCAATGCCGCCAGAGGCGCCGCTGCCCACAGCCTGTATTCACGCTCGAACCCAGCCACCGGCCAGGGTAGGCGACGTGCCTGCGCCATTACCCACAGGAAAGCGGTCGGCAGCAACGCCCAACCCAGCCAACGCCAGGCGTTGTAATGATCGGCCAGGCTCAGCAGCAGGAAGCGCAGTTCCAGCGCCAGCACGCCGATCAGCAACCAGCAGCCGAGCACATGGGCAATGCTGGCAGCGCGGCTCGGCAGCAGTTCAGCCAGACGACGCAGGGCGAGCAGATGCACCACCAGCACCGCAACCCAGCCGAGCCAGCCGAAATTCGCCGCCGGGTGATGGAAGGGATGCCAGGCATAGGCCAGGATCAAACCGGCCACCGGCGCTAGCAGGCTGCACAGCAGCGCCAGCTCGCGCCAGCGAGTGCGCAGCGCCAGCAGCATCCAGAGCAGGGTCGTCAGCGCCGCCGCCAGCAACAGAACAGCTGCCTGCAGCTGCGGCGCCACGAAACGCAGCACTTCACTGGCCAAAGCCAAGGCCCACCAGCCCGCCCCCCAGGCCAGCAACAGCTGGCCCAGGCGCTGCAGACTGACGCCATCGATGCCCGTATCACGGCCGCTACGCGCCAGCCCCTGCAGGCGCCAGGCGCCGATCTGCGCAGCCAGGCCGAGCACAGCGGGGGTCCAGAAGCCGGTGTGCGCCAGCGGCGACAGGCCCTCGCCACTGATGCCCGACAGCAGCAACGGCCCGGCCGCGAGGAAGGCCAGGCCTGCAAACACTTGCAGCGCCAGGCTGAACAGGAAGGCGGCGCGCTGCTGCAGATACAGCGCCAGCCAGAGAATCAGCAGCCCCGTGCCGCCCCACACCGCGGCAGCCGCCACCCAGGGCAGCACGAACAGCACAGCCAGATTGATGAACACCAGGCCCACCAGCATGACCATCGACAAGGCGCCAAGCAGCCGGCGGTTCTCGCGAATCTGCGGGTCGCGCGCCGCCAGCAGCATGCCGGCGATCAGGCCCAGTCCCACCATCGACGCGGCCAGCAGGCCGAACCAGCCGGCGCTGAAGCCACCACGGCCAAACAGCGAGTCCAGCGCCATCTGCCCGAGGAACAGCAACCCGCCCAGCAACTGCACGGCAAAGGCGCTGTAGACGAAGCTCGGCGCCGCGATGCGCAGCCCGACCAACAGGGTCGCCAGCCCCGCCAGCGCCCAGGCGATGGCAGTGCCGGGGGCCTCGAACAGCAGCGGTGCGATCAGATAGAGAAACGCCAGGCCGGCAATGCCGAGCCAGGGCAGCAGGCGCCTCTCCCAGGCGCTGCCCGCCTCAGGTTCGCGGCGCAGTTGCCAGTAGCTGAACAGCAGCGCCACACCGAGCATCAGCGCGCCGAGCGGCGAACCGTCCAGCAGGCTGGCGTAGCCGAGATCCAGTCCACCAAGGAAAGCCAGCGCTGCGCCGACTTGCAGCAGCAGGGCGAAAGCACGCGCCAGCGGCCGCCCCTGACGCAGACCCAACCAGAAAATGCCGGCCCCTTCCACCGCCCAGGCCGCCGCTGTCCAGCGCGCATCGAGCCCCAGGGGGATGGCCAAGCTGGCGAATATCACACCAAGTGCCAGGCAGGTTTCCACCAGCAGCAGTGCGCGGTCGCCAGCGCGCGCCTTGAGCACCCGCGCCAGCAGCAAATAGAACAGACCGAGACCGAGGGCGCTGAACGCTGCGGCGAACTCGATATGGCGCACCAGCGCCACCTGCAGGCCGAAGCCGATCAGCGGCGGGCCGAACAGGGTGGTGGCATCGACATAGTCGCCACGCCGCGCCGACCAGCGCAGCAACTCGTCACGCGTCTCGGGCGCATCCGCCGCGTCACGCAGGGTGCGGCGGGCGAACAGCAGGCCGATGGCCACGTACATCAAAAAGAACAGGATCAGGAACGGCTGGGTGCTGCCCAGCAGCTCCGGCGTGTAGGAACGCAGGCCCCAGGCGAAGCCGATGCCGAAGGTGCCGACGAAGCCGATCAGGTTGAGCAGGCGCCAGGCCTTGAACCAGGCGATGGCGAAGATGCCGGCATTGAGCAGGGCGAAATAGGAGAACAGCGCGACATGGTTGCCGCTGCCGGTGGAGGTCAGGATGGGTGCGGCGAAACCACCGAGCGCCGCTGCAGCGGCCAGGCCCAGGGCATTCTGCTGCACGGCGAGAATCGCCGAGAACAGCGTCACTGCCACCAGCAGTCCCAGCGCCATGCCGGGGTCGAGCAATGGATGCAGGCGCATGGCGGCGAACACCGTCAGGTACAGCACGGCGATGCCGGTACCCTGCAGCACCAGGGCGTAACCGGGATTACGCCGGCGTAGCCACCAGCCCAGGCCGAGCAAGGCCAGGGCACTGGCCGCCACGCCCATGTAGCGCAGCTCGTTCGGCACCTCGACACCTTCGGTGGCGTAGCGCAGCAGGAAGGCCAGGCCGAGGAACAGCAGTACCACGCCAACCCGCAGCACGGTGTTACCGCCGAACAGCCAGGCCTTGGCCGCGGCGATGCCACGCTCGATCAGGTTCGGTTCACGCGGCGTTTGCTCGCGCCAGGGGCTTTGCTGCGCTGCCGGTTGCGGCTGGTGAGCGACCTGAGCAGCCAGTGACGCAGGTTCCTCGACAGGCGGCGATGTTTCGATTTCAGGCAGCGGATCAAGTGTCCAGTCCAGCTCGGGCTCTTCAGCAACGACCGGCTCGGGCTGGGCCTCGGGCGCGGAACTGGCGACAGGGTCAGCAGACGCGGGAACCGGCTCAGGTTCGCTTCGCTCGCCCTGCTCGACCTTGACCAGGCGCTCGTGGATGGCACGAGTTCCGTGATCGAAGCGCTCGGCGAAGTCCTTGAGCTGCGCAGCCAGTTGCGCATTACGCGTTTCCAGCCCTTGCAGACGCAGCGCCTGGCCCAGGCTGAGGCCGATCAGACCGCCAAGAAGCGCGCCCGTGACCGATTCGCTGACGCCCACGCCGAGCACCAAACCGACCAGCATGAAAATCCATTGCATGCGTTATGTCCCAATCCTGAGAAAGAAGTCGCCTCACGTTCCTGCTGGCCGCCCGAGACGAGCCACAGTATAGGAGCCGCGCCGACCCACACCCAGAGAGACGACTGCCAAGCCGTTCACAGGCACAACGCAAAGCGATCAGCCGCCAGCCGGTGCTTCACAAACGCCCCGCGCCCGCTATCATCGCCGCCCCGTGACCGTAGGGCGGACTCGGGAGCGAAGCGAACAGTCCGCCGCACAAGACAGGCCTACCCGAGCATCATGATAAAACCCCGCCTGATAGCCGCTGCAGAGATCGACCGCCTGGAAACCTGGGCCAAATACACGGCAGACATGTGCCATAGCTGCATGTCCACCTGCTGCACCATGCCGGTTGAGGTGCGCCTGAACGATCTGATCCGCCTGGAGCTGGTGGACGAGTTCGAGCGCAGCGAGCCACCGAAGAACATCGCCAAGCGCCTGCAGAAGGACGGCATCGTCGAGCGCTTCAACCAGAAGTCCGGCATCTTCACCCTGATCCGCATGTCCAACAACGACTGCCTGTTCCTCGATCGCAAGACGCGCCTGTGCACCGTCTACGACAAGCGCCCGGATACCTGCCGCCATCATCCCAAGGTCGGCCCGCGGCCGGGGTATTGCGCTTACAAACCGAAGTAGGCCGGACATGCGCGGCGCGCTGCAGCGCCGCGCATTTCGGATATATCAGCGCTGCAGCACGCGGATCCGCGACAGCAGCTCGTCACGGTCGACATAGCACCCCTGAAAATGCCGCGCGCCGCTGGCCGGGTCGAATTCGCTGCGCGCGTGCATCACCCGCCGATTGTCGAAACACCACAGCTGGCCGGCCTCGAGCCGGCGCTGCAGGCGAAAGCGTGGCTCGCGGGTCAGGGCGATGAAGCGCCGGTAGGCACGATACAGCGCCGGCATGCGCTCTACCGGCGCGTCGAACGGGCCGCGCAGGAAGTTGGCCATGCGCACCTCGCCGATCCGCCCCTCGGCATCCAGGGCGATGATCGGTGCCAGGCAGCGGTAATCGCTGTTGCGGCTCTTGTTGCGGAACTCCACCGGCGTCGTGCACAGGATGTCGAACAGCTCGGGCGACTCCTGGTGCAGCGCCTCGGCGATGGCGAAACCGTCGACGAACACGCTCTCGCCGCCCGTCGCGTCGTTGACCAGGCAATGCAGGAACTGCAGGCCCGGTTGCAGCTCGCGGGTCGGCAGGTCGGTGTGCAGCGGCAGGTTGAAGGCGGTGTAGGCGTTGCTGTCGGCATCGGCCTTGGACTGCACGTCGAACAGCACGCCGAAGTTGCTCTCGCGAATGAAAGAGATGCGCTTGGCGAGCCGGAGCAGAACGCCCTCGCTGGCCGGCACTGCCACCAGTTGGGTCAGGCCCAGATCGCGCACCGCCAGCAACCAGCGCAACAGGGTGGCGTCATCCTCGAGCACCGCCTGGTAGTCGAAGCGCGGCAACTGCTCGGCCAGTTCGGCGCCCCACAGCTGCGGCTGCGGACGCTGCGCCTGGCGCTCTTCGCGCGATGCCGGGTCATAGGCGTGGGCCCGTAGCCAGCCGGGGTGGAAGCGGCTGTGGTGACCGCCCTGCCAATCGATCAGCAGATGGCCCTGCTCGTCGATGCGGGTCCGCTGTGGAGCCAGCTCCTCCGCCACGTCGACGATCTCCAGCAGCTGTTCCCGGGTCACGCCGTAGACGCACTGGCTGCAGGGGCAGTTGTCGCGCAGCCACTGGTAATGGAAGGGGCTGACCCGGCCATCGCTCCAGGCGACCTGCAGGCTGTCGCGGGTGGCGTCGAGGCCGACCAGATCGGCACTGATCGGGTAGGTGCGCCAATCGGCGATGGGCGCGGCCTGGAGCGAGGGATCTACGGCATTCATGGCGGTCTCCTTGCGGGATGCTGGCCCGCGAAATTGTTGTCAGAGATGGGGGGACGCACACCAGGCCATCCTGGCCTGCCGGCCGGGCACTAGGCCCTGGCCGGGGGCAAGGCAATGATCCGGCCGACATGCAGCGGTATGGGCAGACTCCGATGGGCCTGCGCCAACACCAGCAGCCGTTGCCGCACCTGCTCGTCGAACGCGGCCGAGCGGCCGCCGGCAGTGTCGATGTTCATCAGCATCTGCTCGCTGGCGGCAAGCAGTTCCTCGCCCTCCGGGTAGTAGAGGCCGTGGTGGATGTGCAGGCGCTTGCCGTCATGCGCCAGCAACTGGGTGCGCACCTCTACCTCGGCGCCGAGCTTGATCTCCGCCAGGTAGTTGAGGTGGCACTCCAGGGTGTACAGGGTGTGGCCGCTGCGGGCACGCCCCGCCTCGTCCAGACCCAGGTGGTCCATGAGCGCGTCGGTGGCGTAGCTGAAGATCAGCAGATAGAAGGCATCGCGCAGATGGCCGTTGTAATCCACCCACTCGGGGGGAATGGTGGTGCGATAAGTCGGCAGATTCATGTTCAGCTTCCGTTGAGGCTCTCCCCGCCCCCTCTCTCTTCAGCGGGAGAGGGGAGCTGGACAGGAGTCGCCCGTAGGGTGCGCCGCGCGCACCGGAAAGATGCGGTTACTCGGCGAACTCGAAGCCATGCTTGGCCTTGGTCTGGCGAATCGCCTCCAGCACCGCCAGCAGGCAATCATCGCGATAGCGCTCCAGGGCATCCAGGCTGCGTTCGCCCTGCTGCTCGGCAGTGCCCTCGACCACCGAGTCGATCAGCCCCTCGGTCAGCTCCGGCGCCTGCAGATAGGTCCAGGGCAGCTTCAATGCCGGGCCGAACTGGGCCATGAAGTGACGCATGCCGGCCGGGCCGCCGGCCAGGGTGTAGGTCAGGAAGCTGCCCATGAACGACCAGCGCAGGCCGGCGCCGAAGCGGATCGCATCGTCGATCTCGCCGGTGCTCGCCACGCCGTCGTTGACCAGGTGCAGCGCCTCGCGCCACAGCGCCTCGAGCAGGCGGTCGGCGATAAAGCCCGGCACCTCCTTGCGCACATGCAGCGGGCGCATGCCCAGCGATTGGTAGACCTCGATGGCGGCCTGCACCGCCTCAGGGGCGGTCTTCGCGCCGCCCACCACCTCCACCAGCGGCAGCAGATACACCGGGTTGAATGGGTGGCCGACCACGCAGCGCTCGGGATGCTTGGCGTCTGCATAGAATTCGCTGGGCAGCAGGCCCGAAGTGCTGGAGCCGATCAACACATCCGGGCGTGCGGCGGCGCTGATCTTGGCGTGCAACTCGCACTTGAGCTCGAGGCGCTCGGGGGCGCTCTCCTGGATGAAATCGGCATCGCGTACGCAGTCTTCGATGGTGTTCACGAAGCGCAGGCGCTCCAGCGAGGAGCCAGGGGCCAGGCCCTGCTTCTGCAGCGCCGGCCAGGCATTGGCCAGGCGCGTGCGCAGCGCGGCCTCGGCGCCGGGCGCCGGGTCCCAGGCGATCACGTCGAGGCCGTGAGCCAGGGCGCGGGCGATCCAGCCGGCGCCTATCACGCCGGTGCCGAGGGCGGCGAAGGTCTTGATGTCGGTAACGAAGGTCATGGTGAACTCCGGTAGCCCGGATGCAATCCGGGGCATGGCAGGTGAAGTTTTCCCGGATTGCCTCCGGGCTACGGGGGATGCACACAGGCCCTCTCCCCCGGCCCCTCTCCCAATGGGAGAGGGGAGAAAATCGTCAACGGCGCTTGAGCTTCATCTTCTCGCGGCCTTCGGCCGGGGTCAGGGCGCGGCCGCCGAGGCGTTCGATGATCTCGATGGCACGCTCGACCAGCTGGCCGTTGCTGGCGTGCACGCCGCGATCCAGCCAGATGTTGTCCTCCAGGCCGACCCGCACGTTGCCGCCGAGCAGCATGGCCTGAGCGACCATCGGCATCTGCATGCGGCCGATGCCAAAGCCGGCCCAGGTGATACCCGACGGCAGGTTGTCGGCCATGGCCTTCATGGTCGTGGTGTCGGCCGGCGCGCCCCAGGGAATGCCCAGGCACAGCTGGATCAGCGGGTCTTCCAGCAGGCCCTCCTTGAGCAGCTGCTTGGCGAACCACAGGTGGCCGGTGTCGAAGATTTCCAGCTCGGCCTTCACGCCCAGCTCGGTGATGCGTTTGGCGCCGGCACGCAGCTGCGCCGGAGTGGAGACATAGATGAAGTCGCCGTCGCCGAAATTCAGGGTGCCGCAGTCCAGGGTGCAGATTTCCGGCAGCAGCTCCTCGACATGCGCCAGACGCTCCAGCGGGCCGACCAGGTCGGTGCCGGCGCCGAACTCCAGCGGCTGCTCGCCGCGACCGATTTCCAGGTCACCGCCCATGCCGGCGGTGAGGTTGATGATCACGTCGGTGTCGCTCTCGCGGATGCGCTCGACCACCTCGCGGTACAGCGCCACGTTGCGGCTCGGCTTGCCGGTTTGCGGATCACGCACATGGCAGTGGGCAACAGTGGCGCCGGCCTTGGCTGCCTCGATGGCCGCGGCGGCGATTTCCTTGGGCGTGACCGGGATAGCAGGGTGCTTGCCGACGGTGTCGCCGGCGCCGGTCAACGCGCAGGTGACGATGACTTCGTAGTTCATGGAATCTCCATCCTTATTCGAGGCGAAAGGGTGCCGTACGCCGCCAGAGGCGCACGCACGGCAGGTGATGATTGAAGTGGGAGGCGGCGCCGCGGCGCGTCTCAGTCGATGGCGGCCAGGACTGCCGTCACGCCGTCCTGGCCGTCGAAGGTGGTCACCCCGGCCAGCAGGCGCTCGAGGTCCTGCGGATTGTCCTTGAGCCAGCGACGGGCCACGGCCTTGGCATCCTCGCGGGCCATGATCGGCTCCATCAGCTCGCTTTCCTGGGCGGCGCTGAAGGTCAGGTTATGGAGCAGGCGGTCGACGTTGGGGCAGCGCTGGGCATAGTCCGGGGCGACCACGGTCCACACCGTGGCCAGGCCTTCATCGGCGCCGAACACGTCCTCGCTGCCGGTTAGGTAGGTCAGGTCCATCTTGATGTTCATCGGGTGCGGCTTCCAGCCGAAGAACACCACCGGCTTCTTGGCCTTGACCGCGCGACTGACCGCCGCGAGCATGGCCGCCTCGCTGGACTCCACCAGCTTGAAGCCGCCGAGGCCGAACTGGTTGCTGTCGATCATCTTCTGGATGGTGGTGTTGGCCCCGGTGCCCGGGTCGATGCCATAGATCTTGCCGTCCAGCTGGTCGCGGAACTTGGCGATGTCGGCATAGGTTCTCAGGCCCGCCTCGGCCAGGTAGGTGGGCACCGCCAGGCTGGAGATGCCGTCGCTCAGACCCGGCTCGGCGAGCACCTTGACCTCGCCCTTGTCCTGGAACGGCTTGATGTTGTCGTCCATCAGCGGCTTCCAGTAGCCGAGGAAGAAGTCGACCTGCTTCTTGCCGATGCCGGAAAAGATGATCTGCTGCGAGGCCTGGGTCTGGGTGGTTTGATAGCCCAAGCCTTCGAGCAGGGTTGCGGCCACGGCCGTGGTGGCGACCACGTCGGTCCAGCCGACCAGACCGATACGTGTCTTCTGACAACTGGCATCTTCGGCGGCCAGCAGGGAGGAACTGAACAAGCTCAGGGTGCAGCATGCGGCCAGCGCAGTAAGACCTTTCATCTGGGTGCTCCTCATCGTGTCACAGCGGTTTGCTTTCGTTCTTCTAGAGGCCGGTCGGCCCCCACCGTGTTCCGGGATCGATTGGTCCCGATGGAGCCACCTTACGCGCCGCTTCGCCGGAAAATTCCCACTTAGTCGACCATTGCTTGACCTATGGCGACCTTATCTTGCGCGGCGCTGGTGCTTGGCTTCTTAATGGAGGGCACCCTACTGGCGGATTGCCCATGACCCAGACCTTCGCCTTCCTGCTGCTGCCCGGTTTCTCGATGATAGGCCTGATGTCGGCCATCGAGCCGTTGCGCGTGGCCAACCGCTTTCGCGGCGAGCTGTACCGCTGGCGCCTACTCAGCCTGGACAGCGAGGCGGTGGCGGCGAGCAACGGCATGTCGCTCAACGTCGAGGCCGGGCTGGAGCTGCCGGACGATACCCAGGCGCTGTTCGTGGTCGCCGGTTTCGAGCCGCTGGCCCATTACGACCACACTCTGGCGCATTGGCTGCAACGCCGCGAACCCGAGTTGGCCGTGCTCGGCGGTATCGACACCGGCAGCTTCGTGCTGGCCGAGGCCGGGCTGTTCCAGCATCAGCGTCTGACCCTGCACTGGGAAGCCATCGACGCCTTCCGTGAGCGCTACCCGGCGTTGCTGGTCACCCAGGAGCTGTTCGAGATCGATGGCAAACGCATCACCAGCGCCGGCGGCACCAGCAGCCTCGACCTGATGCTCGGCCTGATCGGCCAGGAACACGGCGAGCCGTTGGCGGTGCAGGTGTCCGAGCAGTTTGTGGTCAGCCGCATCCGCACCCGCCTGGATCACCAGCGTATGCAGGTGGCCAGCCGTTACGACCTGCACAACAAGAAGCTGGTGCGGGTGATCGGCGAGATGGAGCGTCAGTGCGAGCAGCCTCTGCCCAGCGAAGCGCTGGCCGAGCGGGTCGGCATCACCGTGCGTCAGTTAGAGCGGCTGTTCCGTCATCATCTGGCGACCACGCCGTCGGCCTTCTATCTGGGCCTGCGCCTGGACAAGGCGCGTCAGTTGCTTCGTCAGAGCGACCTCAGCGTGCTGGAGGTGAGCCTGGCGTGCGGCTTCGATTCGGCCTCGTACTTCTCGCGCTGTTACCGCAAGCGCTTCGCCGCCAGCCCCAGCCAGGATCGCCACGAGCGGCCAGGCAGCTAGCAGGCTGTTGAAAAACTACCTGCGTTGCCATTGCTGCGTTAAAAACAGGCTCAAAATGCTCATTTACAACTCGTAAAGTCGAGCGCGACTCCGACCGTTTTTCGCCTGTTTTTGTGGGGCCGCCATCGGTATTGCACTGGCTGCCTCGGCTCGGGCTTCCTGCTTCGCTCTACCTCCTGCATCCATGCAGTCGTCGCCTACGTTTTTCAACGGCCTGCTACGCCAACCGTAGCCCAGATGAAATCCAGCGCAGGCGCCGTGGATTCCCCGTATTGCATCCGGGCTACGCGGTAAGGACGAAACCATGGCATATCCGTTCGCGACCTCGGCTTGACGCTTTCGGCAAACCCCCAGTCGTTTTTGCATCGGGTCGCCCTGCCCCCCAGGGATAAGCTCTCCCCAAAGCGCCGACGACCGACTCGGCGCATACGTTTAGGGGACAAGCCTGATGAGCCCAGCCGAATTGCACGCCGACAGTATCGTCATCGACGGTCTGATCATCGCCAAGTGGAATCGCGACCTGTTCGAGGACATGCGCAAGGGCGGCTTGACCGCAGCCAACTGCACGGTGTCCGTGTGGGAAGGTTTCCAGGCCACGGTGAACAACATCGTTGCCAGCAACAATCTGATTCGCGACAACAGCGACCTGGTCATGCCGGTGCGCACCACCGCCGACATCCGCAAGGCCAAAGAGCAGGGCAAGACCGGCATCCTCTACGGTTTCCAGAACGCCCACGCCTTCGAGGACCAGATCGGCTACGTCGAGGTGTTCAAGCAGCTCGGCGTGGGCATCGTGCAGCTGTGCTACAACACCCAGAACCTGGTCGGCACCGGCTGCTACGAACGCGACGGTGGCCTGTCCGGCTTCGGCCGCGAGATCGTCGCCGAGATGAACCGCGTCGGCATCATGTGCGACCTGTCCCACGTCGGTTCCAAGACCAGCGAGGAAGTCATCCTCGAATCGAAGAAACCAGTCTGCTACTCCCACTGCCTGCCTTCCGGCCTGAAAGAACATCCACGCAACAAGTCCGACGAAGAGTTGAAGTTCATCGCCAACCACGGCGGCTTCGTCGGCGTGACCATGTTCGCGCCGTTCCTGGCCAAGGGCATCGACTCGACCGTCGACGACTACGCCGAAGCCATCGAGTACGTGATGAACCTGGTCGGCGAAGACGCCATCGGCATCGGCACCGACTTCACTCAGGGCCACGGCCAGGACTTCTTCGAGTACCTGACTCACGACAAGGGCTACGCCCGGCGCCTGACCAACTTCGGCAAGATCGTCAACCCGCTGGGCATCCGCACCGTGGGCGAGTTCCCCAACCTCACTGAGACCCTGCTCAAGCGCGGCATGCCCGAGCGCGTGGTGCGCAAGGTCATGGGCGAGAACTGGGTAAGGGTTTTGAAAGACGTCTGGGGCGAGTAAGCCTTTTTAACTGCCCCTCTCCCTAACCCTCTCCCGCAAGCGGGAGAGGGGACTGGCCCACAGAGCACCGCAGTGGCTCTGCTCCCCTCTCCCATTTATGGGAGAGGGGCCGGGGGAGAGGG
>NZ_PGLR01000003.1 GCF_002803095.1 Pseudomonas sp. ZH-FAD
CCACCAGGGTTTGTGCGGCTTCCGGGGTCAGGCCGGGCAGGCTGATGCGCAGTTCCACCTCGATGCCGAAGCCGGTGGGGATGGCGCCGATGCCGACGGTGCCTTCGATGAAGGTGTCAACCGGGATGCTCAGCTTGTCGCGGGCGGCGACGAATTTCAGGGCGCCGAGGAAGCAGGCGGAATAACCGGCGGCGAACAGCTGCTCCGGGTTGGTGCCGTTACCGCCGGCGCCGCCGAGTTCTTTCGGGGTGGACAGGGCGATGTCGAGGATGCCGTCGGAGGAGACAGCGCGGCCTTCACGGCCACCAAAGGCTTCAGCGGTTGCACGGTAGAGAACGTTTTCGATAGTCATGGCATTGATCCTTGTCGGTGGGGTAGTGATGGATTGGTTTGCTAATCTTTTGTGCGCTAACCGTTTCCGTGGAGCGAACTATATTGCGCAAAACATTAGCGCGCAAGATAAATATATGGAAGATTTGGCTATATGTGCTACGGGTCATTGGCATAAGCGCTGGTTCGGGGTGTGTTTCGGCCGAGGTGCGGTTGAGCGTTCTCAGGGGGGGCGATCAGCTGATGTGCCGTCTGCTAGCTGGTCGGCTGTCTGGGACGCCATCTGTGGTAGGCTGTAGCGATTTCACCGGTCCGTCGTTCGACAGGAGTGTTCATGTCCCTGACCCGTATTTCCATTGCCCTGGCGCTCGCGCTGGGCAGCAGTGTCACTCTGGCGGCTGATCCCGATCAGGTCATCCGTCAGACGCTGAAGTCGCTCGACAGCAGCTTGCCGATAGAGGCCATTGCCGAGAGCCCGATGCCCGGTGTCTATCAGGTTCAACTGGAAGGTGGTCGTCAGCTTTACACCAGTGCTGATGGCCAGTTCCTGATTCAGGGCTATCTGTTTCAGGTCAAGGACGGCAAGGCCGTGAACCTGACCGAGATCGAAGAAAGCCGCGCCGTGGCTAAGCAGATCAACGCCATTCCGGCCAAGGAAATGGTGGTGTTCGCGCCGAAGGCGCCGAAGACCCACATCACCGTGTTCACCGATACCGATTGTGGCTATTGCCAGAAACTGCATAGCGAAGTGCCGGAGCTCAATCGTCTGGGTGTCGAAGTGCGTTATGTCGCCTTCCCGCGTCAGGGCCTGAACAGCCCGGCGGCCAAGGAGCTGGTCAGCGTCTGGTGCGCCAAGGATCAGCAGGACGCGATGAATCGCGCCAAGGCTCGCCAGGGGGTGGCCGATGCTTCCTGCGACAACCCGGTGGCCAAGCAGTACCAGCTCGGTCAGATGATCGGGGTCAATGGCACGCCGGCCATCGTTCTGGCCAACGGCAAGATGATTCCGGGCTACCAGCCGGCGCCGCAGTTGGCCAAAATAGCTTTGGAGTCAAACGACTGAGCGCGGATTGACTAACAAACAGCCGCTTCGTAAGGTGCGGCTCTTTATCTGCGGCCGGGGCATGCTCCGGCCGTTTCGTGCAGTGCTGATGGGGAATTGAGTGTGAAGCCGGTCAAAGTGGGCATCTGTGGGTTGGGCACCGTTGGTGGCGGTACGTTGAATGTACTCAAGCGCAATGCCGAGGAGATTACTCGGCGCGCCGGTCGCGGCATCGAGATTGCCCAGATCGCCATTCGTTCGCCCAAGCCGCAGTACGACACCACCGGCATTGCCATGACCAGCGACGTGTTCGAGCTGGTCAACAACCCCGAGATCGACATCGTCATCGAGCTGATCGGCGGCTACACCCTGGCCAAGGAGCTGGTGCTCAAGGCCATCGACAATGGTAAGCATGTGGTCACTGCCAACAAGGCGCTGATCGCCGTGCACGGTAACGAGATCTTCGCCAAGGCGCGCGAGAAGGGCGTGATCGTCGCTTTCGAAGCGGCTGTGGCCGGCGGCATCCCGGTGATCAAGGCGATTCGCGAAGGCCTGTCGGCTAACCGCATCAACTGGCTGGCCGGCATCATCAACGGCACCGGCAACTTCATCCTCACCGAGATGCGCGAGAAGGGCCGCGCCTTCGAAGACGTGCTCAAGGAAGCGCAGGCGCTGGGTTATGCCGAGGCCGACCCGACCTTCGATGTCGAAGGCATCGATGCCGCGCACAAGCTGACCATTCTGGCGTCCATCGCCTTTGGCATCCCGCTGCAATTCGACAAAGCCTACACCGAGGGCATCACCAAGCTGACCACGGTCGACGTGAACTATGCCGAGGCGTTGGGCTATCGCATCAAGCACCTGGGTGTCGCTCGCCGCACCGATGCAGGCATCGAGCTGCGCGTGCACCCGACGCTGATTCCGGCCGATCGCCTGATCGCCAACGTCAACGGTGTGATGAACGCGGTGATGGTCAACGGCGATGCGGTTGGCAGCACCCTCTATTACGGTGCCGGTGCCGGCATGGAGCCGACCGCTTCGGCGGTGGTGGCCGACCTGGTGGACGTGGTGCGTGCGCTGACCACCGATCCGACCAACCGTGTCCCGCACCTGGCCTTCCAGCCGGATTCGCTGTCCGATCACCCGATCCTGCCCATCGAGGAGTGCGAGAGCGCCTATTACCTGCGCATCCAGGCCAAGGATCATCCGGGTGTGCTGGCGCAGGTGGCGAGCATCCTCTCCGAGCGCGGCATCAACATCGAGTCGATCATGCAGAAGGAAGTCGAGGAGCAGGACGGTCTGGTGCCGATGATCCTCGTGACCCACCGTGTGGTCGAGGCGCGTATCATCGAGGCCATCGCCGCCATGGAAGCGCTGGATGGCGTGACATCGCCGGTCGTGCGTCTGCGCGTCGAACAGCTCAACTAATCCCGTGTCCACCCGCAGGCCTCTGGTCTGCGGGTGCTGCAGAACGAAGGTTTATCCCATGCGCTATATCAGTACCCGCGGCCAGGCGCCGGCCCTGAATTTCGAAGACGTGCTGCTGGCTGGTCTGGCCAGCGATGGCGGCCTCTACGTGCCGGAGAATCTGCCGCGCTTCACCGTCGAGGAAATCGCCTCCTGGGCGGGCCTGCCCTATCACGAGCTGGCCTTCCGGGTGATGCGCCCGTTCGTTGCCGGTTCCATCGCCGATGCCGACTTCAAGAAGATCCTCGAAGAAACCTACGGAGTGTTCGAGCACAATGCTGTCGCTCCGCTGCGTCAGCTCAACGGCAACGAATGGGTGCTGGAGCTGTTCCACGGCCCGACCCTGGCGTTCAAGGATTTCGCCCTGCAGCTGCTCGGTCGCCTGCTCGATCACGTACTGGCCAAGCGCGGCGAGCGCGTGGTGATCATGGGCGCCACTTCCGGCGACACCGGCTCGGCAGCAATCGAGGGCTGCAAGGCCTGCGACAACGTCGACATCTTCATCATGCACCCGCATAACCGCGTGTCCGAGGTGCAGCGCCGGCAGATGACCACCATCCTCGGCGACAACATCCATAACATCGCCATCGAAGGCAACTTCGACGACTGCCAGGAGATGGTCAAGGCCAGCTTCGCCGACCAGGGCTTCCTCAAGGGCACGCGCCTGGTAGCGGTCAACTCGATCAACTGGGCGCGGATCATGGCCCAGATCGTCTACTACTTCCACGCCGCGCTGCAGCTCGGCGCGCCGGCGCGTTCCATCGCCTTCTCGGTACCGACCGGCAACTTTGGCGACATCTTCGCCGGCTACCTGGCGCGCAACATGGGCCTGCCGGTCAGCCAGCTGATCGTCGCCACCAACCGCAACGACATCCTGCACCGCTTCATGAGCGGTAATCAGTATGTGAAAGAAACCCTGCACCCGACCCTGTCGCCGTCCATGGACATCATGGTCTCGTCCAACTTCGAGCGCCTGCTGTTCGACCTGCACGGCCGCAACGGCGCGGCCATCGCCAGTCTGATGGACAGCTTCAAGCAGGGTGGCGGTTTCAGCGTCGACGAAGATCGCTGGACCGAAGCACGCAAGTTGTTCGATTCGCTGGCAGTGAACGACGAGCAGACCTGCGAGACCATCACCGAGGTGTACAAGGAGTGCGGCGAATTGCTCGACCCGCATACCGCCATCGGTGTGCGTGCTGCGCGTGAATGCCGCCGCAGCCTGGCGACGCCGATGGTGGTGCTGGGTACCGCGCATCCGGTCAAGTTCCCCGAAGCGGTGGAAAAGGCTGGCATCGATGCCGTGCCGACGCTACCTGCGCACCTGACCGATCTGTTCCAGCGCGAAGAGCGTTGCACGGTGTTGGCCAATGATCTGAAGACCGTGCAGCAGTTCGTCGCGGCTCATGGTAATCGCGGCAAGCCGCTCTGAGGTTTCTGCTTCGACGAAACCGGCGCCCTTGTGGCGCCGGTTTCGTTTGTGAGCGGCTCAAAGGGCGAAGATCAGGGCCAGAAGCGCCATCAGGATGATCAGGATCAGCCAGATCAGGGCGTTAAGTCGGCTGGCGCGAACGACGCCAGCGCCGCGCAGGTGCACGGGTGGATCGTCCTCCAGGTACTGATCTATACGGCGTTCGGCTTCCTTCTGGTCGTTTGCCAGGTATTCGCTCAGCAGGTCGATGGCTGCCTGACGTTGATTGGCATGCAGCAGTTGGCGTACGGCCGGTGGGAGTTCATTCATGGCGCGCCTGTCTCCTGGGTTGGCTGAGTAGGGATCTTAACTGCGACCCGGTTGGCGCTTTTTTTCCGTGCGCAACGAAAGCGCCTGATGTTTAATCCGACACTTCGCGAATGGAAGCGTTTTGCTCGAATCATGGATGAGCCTGAGTGCCTGCCTCTCTTCTTTCCCATTCCTGTGCATGCTTCGGCGTTTTGTGCCGAGGATGACTCCTGCGCGCTGATCTGACGAACGGCATCACATTTATCACATGTGATTACTTTACGGTTCACATGTAAGGGTCTAGGCTGCGATTCATGGACAACAAATCATCAGCCCATTACCAGCGTCTTTATCGTCAGCGTCTGCGTGAGCAGGGGTTGGTCAAGAAGGAAGTCTGGATCTTGCCCGAGCATGCGCCATTGTTGGTCGCGTTCGAGCGCAAACTGCGCCAGCCACAGTCGCTGCTGGCTTCGATGGAGAAGGAGGAGGGTATGAGCATGCCTCAAGTTTGGACCGCCCAGGCGCTGCATGAAGCGCTGGCGGCAACGGAACTGTTCCAAAGTGGTCAGGCCGGCATCGAGCTGATTCAAGGCGCTGACGCCAGCCTGCACATCACCATGCGTGAATACGGCGACCTGCCGCTGTTCATCGCCGTGTTCGGTGAGCAGATCATCGTCGAGGCGCTGCTCTGGCCGGTAGCGGACGTCAAGGATGCGGCGGCCTTCAACGAAGAGGTACTGCGTACCCACAAGCTGTTCCCGCTGTCGTCCATCGGCCTGGAAAAAATGGGCGACGGGCGCGATTGCTACACCATGTTCGGTGCGCTGAGTTCGTCCTCGACCCTGTCCGACGTGGTGTTCGAGATCGAGCTGTTGGCGGACAACGTGATTAAGGCCACCGAAGCCTATGAAGGCTTCCTCAAGACCAGTGCCTGAGAGGAGATGAGACGATGAATGTCTGGAGCAAAATGCTGACGGCGCTGCGTGGCGGCGCCAATGAAGTGGGTGAGGCGGTGGTCGATAGTCAGGCCCTGCGCATCCTCGATCAGGAAATCCGTGACGCCGATGTCGAGCTGCGCAAGTCCAAGGAAGCGCTGGCCGAGATCATGGCCAAGCAGAAGCTGGCCAGCGACAAGGTGAACAAGAGCGCGGCGAGCATTGCCGAGTACGAGCAGTACGCGCTGAAGGCGTTGGACGCGGGCAACGAAACCCTGGCCAAGGAAGTCGCCGAGAAGATCGCCAACCTGGAAGTCGAGCAAGCCAGCGAACGTGAACAGGCCGAAGGTTTCGCCGCCAGCGTGGCGCAACTGCGCAAGGCCGTGACCCAGGCCGAAGGCAATATCAAGCGCCTCAAGCAGCAGGTGGATACGGTCAAGGCCACCGAAAGCGTGCAGAAAGCGCAAATGGCCGTGGCCCAGCGTTACGGTGGCTCGCAGGCCAAGCTGCAAACGGCGGTCGAGTCGCTCGAACGGATCAAGCAGAAGCAGGCCGAGCGTGCGGCGAAGATGGAGGCATCGGCCGAGCTGGCCGCTACCAGCGCGCCGGACGATTCGCTGGAAGCCAAGCTGCGCGCGGCCGGCATCAAGGCCGACAACGCCAGTGCCGACAGCGTGCTGGCCAGGCTCAAGGACAAGTCCAAGGCTTGATCGCTCTGCTAACGGGCATGCCATGCGAGGTATCCCGAATGATGAAAGCCTTCGTGGCATGCCATCCCTCATCCGGCGCTGCGCGCCACCTTCTCCCGGGGGGAGAAGGACATCAAGGAGGGCGTCGCTGCGCGACTTTCGCGTTAATGACGGGGCGTTCGCGCCCCGTTTCCCTACATCAGGGAAAGGAATAAATGGAACTCTTCCTGCAAACTGCGCTGTCGTTTCCCACCGCCATCTACAGCTTTCTGCTGTGCGTGGCGGTCATCTACTGGCTGGTGGTTGCCGCCGGTCTGCTCGAGGTCGACTTGCTCGACGTCGAAGCCGATTCGGTGATGGAGGGCAGCGGCCAGACCGAAGGCCTTGCCGGCCTGCTCTACAAACTCAAGCTCGATGGCGTGCCGGTTACCCTGGTGCTGACGCTGCTGTTCTTCTTTGCCTGGTTCGCCTGCTACTTCATCGAGCTATGGCTGTTGCGTCACCTGCCGTTGGGTATTGTGCGTTACCCGCTGGGGCTGGTGGTCATCGCTGGCGCCTTCGTGCTGGCTGCACCGCTGTGCGCGGTGATCTGTCGGCCGCTGCGGCCGCTGTTCCACAAGGTTGAGGCGATCAGCAGCAAGTCGGTGCTGGGCCAGGTGGCCGTGGTGCGCAGTGGTCGTGTCACCAGCAGTCATGGTGAGGCGGTGCTGGAAGATGGCGGCGCTGGTTTGATCCTGCGGGTACGTGCCGATGAGGCGCTGGGCTTCAAGCGCGGCGACCGCGTCGTGTTGCTCGAATACCTGGCGGCCGAACACGCCTATCGCATCATCACCGAAGAAGAGTTCCGAGGCGTCTAGCCTCTGCCCACAATCCGTACGTAACAGAGGGCAGGCAAAGTGGGGCATTACCCAACCTGCCTGCACAATTAGCAAAGGAGTAGAGCTGTAATGGAAAACGTCATTCCCTTCATCGTCGGGGCAGGGCTGGTCGTCCTCTTCATCATCGCCCTGATTGCCCTGTTCAAGGCCTTCTACATCAAGGTTCCGCAAGGCACTGCGCTGATCGTCAACGACATGAGCTCGACGCCCAAGGTGCACTTCACCGGCTCGCTGGTATACCCGGTGATCCACCTCAAGGAGTTCATGAAGATCTCCCTGATCACTCTGGAAGTCGACCGTCGCGCCAAGGACGGTCTTATCTGCCGCGACAACATGCGTGCCGATATCACCGTGGCCTTCTACCTGCGTGTCAACGAGACTCAGGAAGACGTGCTCAAGGTGGCCAAGGCCATCGGCGTGGAGCGTGCCTCCGACCGCTCAGCGGTCAACGAACTGTTCAACGCCAAGTTCTCCGAAGCACTGAAGACTGTCGGCAAGCAGTTCGACTTCGTCCAGCTGTTCGAGAATCGTCAGGAGTTTCGTGATCGTATCGTCGAGGTGATCGGCAACGACCTCAACGGTTATGTGCTCGAAGACGTGGCCATCGACTACCTGGAACAGACGGCCAAGCACTCGCTGGACCCGAGCAACATCCTCGACGCCGAAGGTATCCGCAAGATCACCGAGCTGACCGCTGCGCAGAACGTCATCACCAACGAGCTGGAGCGCAACGAAGAGCTGGCGATCAAGAAGAAGAACGTCGAAACCCGCGAGGCGACCCTGTCGCTGGAGCGCCAGCAGGCCGATGCCGAAGCACGCCAGAAGCGCGAGATCGAGACCATCCGTGCCCGCGAGGAAGCGGAAACCCTCAAGGTGCGCGAGGAAGAACGCCTGAAGGCCGAACAGGCCCGCATCCAGACCCAGCAGGAGCTGGATATCCGCGCCGAGAACCATCAGCGCGAAGTGGAGGTGGCCCAGCAGAACCGCCAGCGTGCCGTGGTCATCGAGGTGGAGAAAGTCACCCGCGCCAAGGACCTGGAAGTGGTCGCCCGCGAGCGCGAAGTCGAACTGCAGCGCATCGAGAAGGAAAAGGCGCTGGAAGAAGAGCGCAAGAACATCGCTGGCGTGATCCGCGAGCGCGTCGCAGTCGAGAAGACCGTGGCCCAGGAAGAAGAGCGCATCAAGGAAGTGCGTGAAGTCTCCGAGGCCGAGCGCCTCAAGCAGGTCACCGTGCTCAATGCCCAGGCCGAAGCCGAGCAGGAACTGGTGCGCCAGGTCAAGCAGGCTGAAGCCGACGAAACCCGTTCCAAGCACAAGGCAGTGGAAATCAACAACCTGGCCCAGGCCGAACTGGAAGCAGCGGCCAAGAGCGCCGAAGCCAAGAAGAAACTGGCCGAAGGTATCGAAGCCGAGCGCGCCGCACCTGGCCTGGCCGATGCGCGCGTGCGTGAAGTCACCGCTGCGGCTAAGGAGAAGGAAGGCCTGGCCGAGGCTCGCGTGCAGGCCGAGCGTCTGATCGCCGAAGCCAAGGGCGAGCAGGAAAAAGGGCTGGCGCAGGCGCGTGTCATCGAAGCGCAAGCCGCTGCCAAGGAAAAAGACGGCCTGGCCGACGCCAAGGTGCTGGAAGAGAAGCTTGGCGCCCAGGCGCGCGGCGAAGAGCAACTCGGTACCGCCAAGGCCAAGGCGACTCAGGATCTGGGCATGGCCGAAGCGCAGGTGCTGCTGGAGCGCCTGAACGCCGAAGCCGAAGGTCTGGGCAAGAAGTTCGGCGCGCTGGATGCACTGAGCGACAACGCGCGTGCTCACGAAGAGTTCCGCATGCAGCTGGAGAAGAGCTTCGAGGAGGCCATGGCCGCCATCGCTGCCAACAAGGAAATCGCCAAGGATCAGGCCGAGGTGCTGGCCACCGCGCTGGCCAAGGCGAAGATCGAGATCGTCGGCGGCGAGGGCGACTTCTTCAACTCCTTCGCCAAATCGCTGTCGGTGGGCAAGGCCATCGAAGGTGTGGTTGGCAAGAGCCCGGTGGTGCAGGACGTGCTGTCGCGTCTGCTGGCTGGCAAGGCCGCTCCGGCCGCACCGGTGGTCGCACCGAGCGCAGGCCCGGAGCAAGCCTGAGCGCCCTGTCTGTAGGGTGGGCTGCAGCCCACCATTGCTTACTGTGGTAGGGGCTTCAGCCGCCCCCGCCACATGACCACCTAATTTCGACCAATCAGGGAATATGCGATGTCAGAGTCAAGAGATTATCTGGAGATGACCTTCCGCTCGATCCAGTGCTTCAGCAATGACGGCCGCCTGGATGCTCAGGAACTCAAAGCGCTGCTGGAAATCGCCGAGCGAGATGGCGTAATCGACGACAACGAGGTGCGGGTGCTGCGCAAGATCATCGCTCAGGTGCGCCCGGAAGAGATCGATGCGGCGCTGCGCGACAAGATCGCCATCGTCGAGCAGAAGATCGGCGTATAGCAAGGCCTGCTCACCCTGCCAACACTCCCAGTTTGTAGGGTGGGCTTCTGCCCACCACGTCGGCCATAGATAGTGGGTTGAAGCGGGCGCCCGGGCCACCCTACGCGGATGCCGCCCAGCCCAACCTGCCAGCCCCTCTTAGGAGGGGCGTTTTAGACGCAGCAGATTCAGGATGACTACGATGTCGGACGCACACACACAGGACGTATTGGACAAGGCCGTCGCCGAAGGCGGCGCCTACGAGGTGCTGCACAGGCGCCTGCAGGAGCAGGGCCAGCGCCTGCGCAGCTTGACCGAGACGCTCAACGGCCAGCGCCTGGCCGAGTTCGGCAGCAGCGCCATGGAGGCCATTGGTCGGGTGCGTATCCGTACCGAGAACAACTGCATCGCCCGCGATATCGTCCAGGTCGGCGAGTGCCTGCTGTTCGGCTACAACGTGTTCCTGGGGCTGAAGAAGGAAACCAGCGTCGCCGACGTGTTCTCCCTCTACCGCTTGGTGGAAACCCCTGACGGCTTCGATGCCGAATCGGTGCCGCTGGACGGCAGCTTCCTGGCTCAGGCCAGTTTCGTCGCCGACTTCAACGAGCTGTACACCTACTACAAGAACACCCGTCTGCTGCAGTTGGCCATCCGTGACGGCAAGCTGCTGGCGAGTTTCCAGATCGGTGAGCGCATTACCGACATCCGCGTGTTCCGCTGGTCGATCTCCACCGACGGCAAGGACGTGCGCTATATCGACAACCGTGGCGAGCGCGATATCGCGCTGCCGGCGCCGTTCGACTTCGAATGGCAGAAGACCACCCGCGAGATGGTGGTCATGGGCCGCCACCCGCACGTCAACATTCTCGACAGCGTATTCGTCGAGACCGTCGGCGGCGACCTGACCATCAAGGTCGAGAACAACACCCAGGACGGCCAGGGTATCTACCGTGAAGCCGTGGTCGACAAGACCCAGTCGCTGGATGACGCGCAGATCGAATATGCCCGCCTGGGCAGCCTGATTCTGCTGAAGATCCTGCCGTACCGCGAAGAACAGTGGCGCTACCTGGTATTCAACAGCCTGACCAACCAGGTCGAGCGTATCGACGCCATCGGCCTGGCCTGCGTGCAGCTGCCGGAAGACCACGGCATCATCTTCCCCGGCGGCTACTACCTGCAGAGCGGCGAATACAAGACCTTCGAACAGCCCATGGGCGGCATGCGCTTCAAACGCTCGGTGCGCTCGCCCAACGGCGAGGACGTGCAGTACATCTTCTATCACCCGGAAGAAGGCCGCGCGGCGCTGTTCACCTACAACATGATCAACCGCCAGTTGCACAACCCGATCTTCGGTCACGGCTACGCGCGCCTGGAAGACGGGCGCATGGTGATCTTTTCCGCCGAGGGCAGCGAGCCGACGCGCATCCACCCGATGCAGATCTGGCAGACGCCGTTCGAGAGCGAGGACCATGCCGCACGCCAGCCTGCGCGCAGCGGCTTCTTCGGCCGTATCGGCAACGCCGAGCTGGTGCGTGGCGTGTCCGATCTGCTCAATCTGAGCCGTGAGATCGACAGCCGCGGAGTGTCGGTGGCGCGCTATACCCAGCTGTGCCAGAACACCCGTCGTCTGTTCGACGTCTACCATTGGCTGGGCGACGCCCAGTGCGCCGAACTGGCGCCGCTGCTACGCGAAGTAGCCGCCACGTCCGAGCTGGTATTGGATGAGTTCGAGAAGGTCGAGAGCATTCGTCAGCAGTCCGCGCGCGCCATGGCCGAGGCCGAGACGCGGCAGAAGAGCCTGCTCTCCGGCCTGCTGGTGGATAGCTGGGACGAGGTGCAACACTTCGTCGAGGCGCTCAACGGCATCACCGCACAGCGCGGCCAGTTGCTGACCATCCGCGACTACCGCTACATCGACGTGGCGCGTATCGACGCCATGGAGACCGAGCTGCTCGAAGCCCAGGAGCGCGTGGCCGGTGCCACCTCGGCCTTCCTCGCCAGCGATGCGGCGCTGCAACCCTATGTGCAGCGCCTGGGCGAGCTGGATGTCCTGGCGCAGAAGGCCGATACCGTCACCCAGCTCAATGAGCCGCTGGTCGAGATGCAGGAGATGGCCGGCAACCTCGACATGCTGTCGAGCCTGATGGCCTCGCTGAAGATCGACGACGCCACCCAGCGCACGCGTATCGTCGAATCGATTTCCGAGGTCTACGCCCGCCTCAACCAGGCCAAGGCGCGCGCCGAGCAACGGCGCAAGGGCCTGGGCTCTGCCGAGACCGTGGCGCAGTTCGGCGCCCAGTTCAAACTGTTTGGCCAGGGCATCACCAATGCTCTGGCGCTGGCCCAGGATCCGGAGAAGTGCGACGAACAACTGTCGCGTCTGCTGGTGCAACTGGAAGAGCTGGAAAGCCAGTTCGGTGATCAGGAGCAGTTCCTCAGCGATATTCTCGGCAAGCGCGAAGAGCTGCTGGAAACCTTCGAGGCGCACAAGCAGAGCCTGCTCGACGAGCGTCAGCGTCGCGCCCAGGGTGTGCTCGACGCCGCCCAGCGCATCCTCGACAGCCTCGTCCGGCGTACCGCACGCCTGACCCAGATGGACGAGCTCAACGCCTTCTTCGCCGCCGATCCATTGATTCTCAAGCTGCGCGAAATGGCCGAGCGATTGCGCGACCTCAAGGACAGCGTCAAGGCTGACGATGTCGAGGCGCGCCTGAAGGCCGCCCGCGACCAGGCGGTGCGCGCCCTGCGCGACAAGAGCGAGCTGTTCGAAGAGGGCGGCAACGTCATCAAGCTCGGCCCGCGCCACCGCTTCAGCGTCAACACCCAGGAACTGGATCTGACCCTGATGCCGCGAGGTGATCAGCTCTACCTGCACCTGACCGGCACCGATTTCCTCGAGCCATTGCGCGACGAAACCCTGGAAGGCCTGCGCGACTACTGGCAGGTCTCGCTGGAGTCCGAATCGCCTGCGCTGTACCGCGCCGAATACCTGGCTGGACTGGTGCTGGACGCTGCTCTGAGCGGGCGTGAAGGGCTAACCCTGGATCTGCTCAAAACCCACCTGGCGCAGCCGGACGACCTGACCCGGCTGATCCGCGACTTCGCCGCGCCGCGCTACAAGGATGCCTACGAGAAGGGCATCCACGACCACGATGCCGCGCTGATCCTGATCCAGCTGTTGCCGCTGCGCGAAAGCGCCGGGCTGCTGCGCTATGCGCCCGCTGCGCGAGGCTTCGCCGCGCTGTTCTGGAACCGCTGGGGGCAGGACATCGAGGCCGAACTATGGCCCGAGCGCGCGCGCAGCAGCCTGCACCTGCGACGGATGTTCTGCAGTGAAGATGGCGTGCTGCGCCTGCAGGAAGAGATCGCTGCAGCGATGCAGCGCTTCCTCGCCCAGCACCCGCTGGCGGTGACGGCCGCGCAGCGCCAGACGGCTGCGGCCTATCTGGTCGAGGAGCTGGCGGCCAAGCCCATCGAGTTCACCTTCAGCAAGTATGCCCGGCAACTGCTCGACACCCTGCAGCAGCGCATGCAGGCCAGCCATGTCTGGGATGACTACCGTGAGGCGCTGGACAACCTGCGCGGCCGGCCGGTGCAGCGCTGGTCGCTGGCGCAGACCTGGCTCGATGGCCTGTGTGCGCAGGACCAAGCGCTGGCTGATCTGGTCGAGTACATTCCCGAAGCCGTGGCCATCAGCCTGCTGGACGACGAGTTCCCGCGTCGCTTCACCGAGGTCGACCTGCGCTTCACCGTCAGTGGCCTGCTCGGCGACCATCCGCGTGTGCAGGACGGTGCGCTGGTGCTGGCCATCGACGACTACTTCGCCCGTTTGCGGCAGCATCGTGGCGACTTCGTGCCGCAGTTGCAGCGTTACCAGGCGCTGCGCCAGGAGGTCATCAATCGCGAGCGCGCGGCGCTGCGCCTGAGCGAGTTCAAGCCGCGGCCACTGTCGTCGTTCGTGCGTAACAAGCTGATCAACGACGTGTACCTGGGCTTTATCGGCGACAACCTGGCCAAGCAGATGGGCACCGCTGGCGAGAACAAGCGTACCGACCTGATGGGCCTGCTGATGCTGATTTCGCCGCCCGGCTACGGCAAGACCACGCTGATGGAGTACGTGGCGCATCGCCTGGGCCTGATCTTCATGAAGATCAATGGCCCGGCCCTCGGCCATGAAGTGCGCTCCATCGACCCGGCGCAGGCGCCGGACGCTACCTCGCGCCAGGAGCTGGAAAAGCTCAACCTGGCGCTGGAGATGGGTAACAACGTGATGCTCTATGTCGACGACATTCAGCACACCCACCCCGAGTTCCTGCAGAAGTTCATCTCGCTCTGTGACGGCACCCGGCGCATCGAGGGTGTGTGGAAGGGCAAGACCAAGACCTACGACATGCGCGGCAAGAAGTTCTGCGTGGTGATGAGCGGCAACCCGTACACCGAGTCCGGCGACGTGTTCAAGATCCCCGACATGCTTGCCAACCGCGCCGACATCTACAACCTGGGCGACACCCTGGGCGGCATGCAGGAAGCCTTCGCGCTGTCCTACATCGAGAACAGCCTGACCTCCAACCCGGTGCTGGCGCCGCTGGCCACCCGCGACATGGCCGATGTTTACCGCTTCGTCGCCAAGGCTGAGGGCAAGCCGTTCTCCGCCAACGAGCTGAGCCACACCTACAGCGCCGCCGAGATCAACGAGATCACCTCGACCCTGCAGCGCCTGATGCAGATTCGCGATGTGGTCGGCCGGGTCAACCAGCAATACATCGTCAGCGCCGCGCAGGCCGACAGCTACCGCACCGAGCCACCGTTCAAGCTGCAGGGCAGTTACCGCAACATGAACAAGATGGCCGAGAAGATCAGTGCGGTGATGAACGATGCCGAACTGCTGCAACTGATCGCCGACCACTACCAGGGCGAGTCGCAACTGCTCACCACCGGCGCCGAGGAGAACCTGCTCAAACTCGCCGAGCTGCGTGGCAACATGACGCCCGAGCAGGCCGAGCGCTGGGCGCAGATCAAGCGCGACTTCATGCGCAACAAGGCCATGGGCGGCAGCGATACGGACGTTGGCGGCCGCGTGGTGGCGCAGCTCAATGATCTGGTCGAGAGCGTGCGTGGCCTGGGCGCCGGCAAATCGGCCGGCGAGACGCCGAGTATTCCCTGGGAGCAGTTGCTGGCTGGATTGGACAACCTCGGCAAGCTGCGCCCGCAGGTGGAGGTGGTTGCGCCGCCGCAGCAGGGTACGCAAAAATTGCTGGAAAGCCTGGCCGATAGCCTGGAGAACAGCTTCCTGCCGCTGATCAAGGCAATGGACAAGAAAATCGATATCGATTTGCGTACCCACAACCGCATGCTGGAAATCTCCACCCAATTGCGTGACCTCGGCACGCTACTCGGCCAGGAGCAGCGCAGCGACGCCTCGGACAAAGAGGCGCCGTGAGGCGAGGTTGGCTGGTTGAGTTGCGTCCGCTGCTGCTGATCAGCGGCGCGATGCTGCTGGTGCAACTGGTCAATGGCGCCCTTGGCGGCGCCTTGAACGTCTGGGGGCTGGTGCCCCGGCATATCGAGGCGCTGCCCGGCATTCTCCTCGCGCCCTGGCTGCATGGCAGTTGGGCGCATCTGCTCAGCAACCTCAGCGGTCTGTTGGTGCTCGGCAGCCTGGTGCTGCTGCGCTCACGCCGCGACTTCTTCTTCGCCAGTGCCTTTATCATCATCGGCAGCGGCCTGCTGGTCTGGCTGTTCGGCCGTATCGGCCTGCACGTCGGTGCCAGCGGCTGGCTGTTCGGCTTCTGGGGGCTTTTGCTGGCGCGGGCCTGGTTCGAGCGCAGCCTGCTCGACCTGTTGTTGGCCGTGCTGGTGTTCTTCCTCTACGGCGGCTGGTTCTTCGGCCTGCTGCCGCGTGCCGGCGTCTCCTTCGAATACCACCTGGCGGGAGCTTTCTGCGGTGTTCTGTATGCCGCGCTGAGCCGTCGTAAATATCGTTAAAAGGGACTTTAAATGGATTTCAATCGACTCGATCAGCAACTGCGTGACAGCCTGGCCGACCTGCGCCTGAGCAATGAGGAGCGTGACGAGCTGCGCCAGCTGGGCAGCGAGCTGAATCAGGATCAGGTGCGCTTCATGCGCAACCGCGCCTTCGCCCTGGCCCGTGAATTGATGCGTGAGCCGGAGAGCGTCGAGCCTGCGCTGAAATGGCTGGAGCAGGTGATCAAGACCCTCGACAGCGTTGGCAGCGCGCCGCGCGTGGAGCATGCCAGCGCTCACTTCAGTCCGGGTGAGAGCTGCCGGCGCAAGATCCGCGAGCTGTGCCGCCAGGCGCGCAAGAGCGTGGATATCTGCGTCTACACCATCTCCGACGATCAACTCAGCGAAGAGGTGCTCGCCTGTCATGAGCGCGGCATCGCCGTGCGGGTGATCACCGACAACGAAAAACAGTTCGATGTCGGCAGCGATATCCAGTGGCTGCGTGACAAGGGTGTGCCGCTGCGCATCGACGCCGGGCCTTATCACATGCACCACAAGTTCGCCCTGTTCGACGGCCGCTTACTGCTCAACGGCAGCTTCAACTGGACGCGCAGCGCCACCATCAGCAACGAGGAAAACCTGCTGGTGATCGACCATCCGCAGCTGCTGGCAGCCTATAGTCGTGAGTTCGAAGCACTATGGGCACGCTACGCAGGTAATTGATGAAACATCCTCACGCCCGCCAGCTTCTCGGCTTCTATCGCAGCTGCTACCTGGCCGACAGCCGCGACCTGGATCTGGACAACCTCGGCAAGCTGCCCGCCAACCGCTGGGCCTGGCTCGATGGGCGTGAGGAACTGGCCAGCGGCGGCATACCCCTGTTGCCGTTGTCGGCCGAGCTGGGGCGTGCGTTGGCCGAGGCGCAGGCGCTATACCAGCGTGAACTGCAACTGGTCTATGGCGTGCTGCCGATCTGTGGCCGCCTGCAATTGGAGGGCGGTGGTTCGCAGATGATCTGCGGCCCGCTGTTCTATTACGAGGCGAGCCTGCAACCGACGGCGGACGGGCAGAGCCACTTGCTCGCCATCGACCCGCAGCAGGTGCATGGCAACTGGCGTCTGCTGCGCCGTCTGTTCGATGAAAGCGGCAACGCCAGCCTCGATGGTCTGCCGCTGCCGACTGGAATACTGGATGCTGCCTCGCTGGGCCAATTGCTCGCCTGGGTGGCGCGCCATACGCAGGTGCGCGAGGTCAGTGAGGCTGCGGGGTTCCCGCAACTGGCAGATGTCGAGACGTTGGCCAAGGCCCAGCGCCGTCGCAGTTTGTCGCTGCAGGCCGGTGCCTTCGTCGCGCTGGTGCCCCGTGGCAGCGGTAGCCGTGGCATCGCCCATGAGTTGCAACTGCTGCAGGACGCCGAGCGACTGTCGCCCGCCTTGTTGCAACTGTTGGGTGAAACACCCTCTGTGCAGACTGCGGGCTCGGCCAGTACACCGCAGCGTCTGCCGGCGCAACTCAGCTCGGCCCAGTGCCAGGCGCTGGCCAATGCCGCAAGCTATCCGCTGAGCCAGATTTCCGGCCCGCCCGGTACCGGCAAGAGCTACAGCCTGGCGGCCCTGGCGCTGGATCGTCATCTGCAGGGTGAAAGTGTGCTGCTGGTCAGCCGCAGCGCACAGGCGGTGCGGGTTATCGCGCACAAGTTGCGTGAGGATTTCGGCCTGCGCGATGGCGTGCTCGAAGGCGATGGCCAGAGCCTGCGCCAGGTTCTACGCGAGCGTCTGGAGCGGTTGCTGCAGGGCGAATTCGAATGGGTGTCGGAACAGGCCGAAGAGCGCCAGCGCAGCGAGTTGGACGTGCTGACTCAGGCCGAGCGGCGCCTGTCGGCAGATTTTCGCAAGCGCTGCGAGCAGGCTGTGCGCTGGAGCCGCCTGTTGCTGCGCGCTGAGCGTGGCAGCCTGGCCTTCTGGCAGCGCTGGTTGCAGGTGCCCTGGGTGCGCAAGCGTATTGGCAGCAGTGTGCGCCCCTGGGCATTGCTGGATGAACTGCGTGACTGCCAGCGGCGCCGCCAGCTTCTCAGTCGTGAACATCTCAATAGTCATCGCGCCCTGAATCTCAAGCGCCTGCTGGTCAGCGATCGCGCGCTGTTCGTGCGTTACAACCAGGCCATCCGCGCGCGCAGCTCACAGCGTCAACTGGCCTTGTTCGAGGATATCGACCCGGCGCGCCTGCTGGCTGCCTTCCCGATCTGGGTGGTGACCCTGGACGAATTGCACCGCCTGCTGCCACTGCGTGCGGAGCTGTTCGACGTGATGGTGATGGACGAGGCGACGCAGTGCGACATCGCCTCGGCGCTACCGGCCTTCCAGCGCTGCAAGCGCGCCGTGGTCACTGGCGATGCGCGTCAGTTGCGGCACATCTCCTTTCTCTCCCGTGTGCGCGAGACGCAACTGCTGCAGCGCGCCGGTCTGCAGGCCGAGGAGCGCGAGGCCTGGAGCTACCGCGACAACAGCGTGCTGGATCTTGTCGGCCTGCAACTGGCCAGCCAGGAGGCGGTGGTGTTTCTCGATGAGCACTTTCGCAGCCGCCCGGCGCTGATCCGCTTCAGCAACGAGCTGTTCTACGACCAGCGCTTGCGCGTGATGAAGGAGCGCCCCGGCGTTGATGCCTGCGACAGCCTGCAACTGCTGCGTATCGAGGGCCAGCGCGGGCGCAACGGTGCCAATGAGGCGGAGGTCGAGCGGGTGCTGGCGCTGATCACCGCGCACCTGGCCGAATACCAGAGCAGCCCGCTCAAACCCAGCATCGGTGTGCTGTCGCCGTTTCGCGATCAGGTCGAACGCATCCGCTTGCGTATCGGCGCAACGCTGCCGATGGAGCAACTGCGCGAGTTCCGCCTGCTGGTGGATACGCCCTACGGCTTTCAGGGCGAGGAGCGCGACCTGATGATCCTCAGTTTCGCCATCGACCGCGAATCGAGCCAGGCTGCGGCCTATCTGAATCGTGCCGATCTGTTCAACGTCGCCATCACTCGCGCCCGCGAGCGCCAGGTGCTGCTGTTCAGCGGTGACGAACGCCACTTGCCTGCCACGCATCTGTTGCGCCGCTATCTGGAATTCCTGCACAAGCCTGCTGTCAGTTGGCAGGCGGGCGCTGTGGAAACCGCCCGCCAGAACCTGTGTCAGGCGCTCGAAAGTCAGGGGGTCAGCGTGTGGAGTCACTATCCGCTGGCCGGGCAGGTGCTGGATCTGTTCTGTCGCCGCGGTGACAAGTGCCTGGCCATCGACCTGATCGGCTTTCCGGGGGAGGGCGAAGGCTTTCTCGAGCTGGAGCGCTACCTGGTGCTGGCGCGCGCCGGCCTGGAGACCTTGCCGCTGAGCTACGGTCTATGGCGTGAGGCACCAGAGCAGGCGTTGCAGGCGGTACTGGCGCGACTCTGACGCTTCACATCTTGACCGATGTCGCGGGTTCTCTTGATGCACGACGCGATCGTGGCCAAACCATCAATGTTCCGGGGGGCTTATGGCGCTGCGTAACGCTGTTCAACTGATCACCTATCCCGACCGCCTTGGACGTAACCTGGGGGAGCTTTACCAACTGTTGGATCGGCATCTGGGTGACGCCCTTGGCGGGGTGCATATCCTGCCGCTGTATCCGTCCAATGCCGATGGTGGCTTCTCGCCGCTCACCCACATGGAGGTGGATCCGCGCTACGGCGACTGGGCGGATGTCGAGCGCATCTCCGCGCGCTTCGACCTGTGCGTTGACCTGGTGATCAGTCATATCGCGGACGAGTCGCCTGAGTTTCTCGATTTCGTCGCGCATGGCCAGGCCTCGCCTTACGCGGATCTTTTCGTACAGGTCGACAGCTTCGGCGAAATCACCCACGACGACCTGGCCAAGATCCATATCCGCAAGGAAAAGGAGCCGTTTCGCGAGGTGCGCCTGGCCAATGGCGAAACCTGCCGGGTCTGGTGCACCTTCACCGAACGGCAGATCGACCTCAATTACGACTCGCCGAAAACCTACCAGTTGATGGAGCAGTACATGGCCTTTCTCGCGGCGCGCGGGGTCAAGCTGTTTCGTCTGGATGCCTTCGGCTACACCACCAAACGTATCGGTACCAGCTGCTTTCTGGTGGAGCCGAACGTGTATCGCATCCTCGAGTGGTTCCGCGAAACCGGGGCCAAGTACGAGGCCGAGATGCTGCCGGAGGTGCATGACCATATCAGCTACCAGTACGCCATCTCACGGCGGCACATGCGCCCCTACGGTTTCGCCCTGCCGCCGCTGGTATTGCACGCATTGCTCAGTGGCAGCAGCCGTTACCTGAAGAACTGGCTGCGCATGTGCCCGCGCAACCAGATCACCGTGCTCGATACCCACGACGGCATCTGTATCCCGGATGTCGAAGGCATGCTGCCCGAGGCGCAGATCCAGTACCTGATCGATGAGGTCTCGACACGCAGCGCCGATCCGATCATGCGCCGCTCTGCAGTGAACGTACACAGCGTCGGGGCCATCTACCAACTGACCTGCACCTTCTACGAGGCCTTGATGCGCAATGACGAGGCCTATATCGCCGCACGCGCCATACAATTCTTTGCGCCCGGTATCCCGCAGGTTTACTACGTTGGCCTGTTGGCGGGCTGCAACGACTTCGACCTGCTCGAGCAGACCGGCGAGGCACGCGACGTCAATCGCCATTACTACAGCCTGGAGGAGGCCGAGCAGGCCTTGCTGCAGCCACTGGTGCAGCGTCTGTTGGCGCTGATGCGCTTTCGTTGCCAGCATCCGGCTTTCGAGGGGCGTTTCGAGCAGAACTATGCGGCTGACGACCAACTGCTGCTGGCCTGGCGTCATGGCGAGCATTACTGCCGTTTGCACCTCGATCTGAGCAGCCTGCAGGCGATCATCGATTACACCGATGAGCAACTGAGGATCTGCCGCATGACCTGTTGAAGGTCGGCGTGGGTCATGCTTTCGCGTTAGACTTGTGCTCTTTCGACCAGCCAAGAAGCCCGCCATGGCCCTGCCATCGACCACCTACAAGATCGACATGAACCTCACCGACATGGATCGCAGCGTTTACGAAAACCTGCGTTTCACCGTCGCTCGCCATCCCTCTGAGACCGAAGAGCGCCTGGCCGCGCGGCTGATCGCCTATGCGCTGTTCTATCATGAGCAACTGGCGTTCGGCCGCGGCCTGTCGGATGTCGACGAGCCAGCGCTGTGGGAAAAGAGCCTGGACGATCGCGTGCTGCACTGGATCGAAGTCGGTCAGCCTGACAGCGAGCGCATCACCTGGTGCTCGCGGCGCACCGAGAAATTCAGCCTGGTGGCCTATGGCAACCTGCGCGTCTGGCAGACCAAGTGCCTTGACCCGGTGCGCAGCCTGAAGAACATCAACGTGGTCGCGCTTGGCCAGGAGGCATTGGCCGACCTGGCGCTGGACATGCCGCGTTCGCTGAACTGGAGCGTGATGATCAGCGATGGCGAGCTGTTCGTCACCGACGAGCGTGGTCAGCACGAGATCCCCATTGAGTGGCTCGCTGGTCAGCGTTGAAACCGTAGCCCGGATTGCATCCGGGCTACGGTTCAGTTCCCTCTCCCCTCGGGGAGAGGGCTAGGGAGAGGGGGATTTCGGCGACTCGGTGTGGCTGGATGAACCCTCTCCCCCAGCCCCTCTCCCATGAATGGGAGAGGGGAGACAAGTCACTCCCATGCGAACATGAAGAAGTACCATGCGTATCGAAGCCCGTCCCTTACCCGCGCAACTGCCTGATCTGGGCAGCCTGCCGCCTTTGCTGACCCGTCTCTACGCCGCCCGTGGCGTGCAGTCTGCCGAGGAGCTGGACAAGGGCCTGGCGCGGCTGATCCCGTACCAGCAACTGAAGGGCATCGACGCGGCGGTCGAGTTGCTGGTCGAAGCCTTGGCGCAGCGTCAGCGCATCCTCATCGTCGGCGACTTCGATGCCGATGGCGCCACCGCCAGTACGGTCGGGGTGCTCGGCCTGCGCCTGCTCGGCGCGGCGCATGTCGATTACCTGGTACCCAACCGTTTCGAGTACGGCTATGGCCTGACCCCGGAGATCGTCGCCGTGGCCCTAGAACGCCAGCCTGATCTGCTGCTGACCGTCGACAATGGCATCTCCAGCGTCGACGGCGTGGCGGCGGCCAAGGCCGCCGGGTTGACGGTGCTGGTCACCGATCACCACTTGCCAGGGCCGGAACTGCCGGCCGCCGATGCCATCGTCAACCCCAACCAGCCAGGCTGCGACTTCCCCAGCAAGGCCATGGCCGGCGTCGGCGTGATGTTCTACGTGTTGCTGGCGCTGCGCGCGCGGCTGCGCGAAACCGGCTGGTTCGCCAGCCGTGCGGAGCCCAATCTGGGCGAGTTGCTCGACCTGGTGGCACTGGGTAGCGTCGCCGACGTGGTGCCGCTGGATGCCAACAACCGCATCCTGGTGCACCAGGGCCTGGCGCGCATTCGTGCCGGGCGGGCGCGGCCTGGCCTGCGCGCGATTCTCGAAGTCGCCGGGCGCGACCACCGCCGTATCACCTCCACCGATCTCGGCTTCATCCTCGGGCCGCGCTTGAACGCGGCCGGGCGCCTGGATGACATGAGCCTGGGCATCGAATGCCTGCTGTGCGACGACGAGGCCCTGGCTCGCGACATGGCGGTGCAACTCGACCAGCTCAACCAGGATCGCAAGGCCATCGAGCAGGGCATGCAGCGCGAGGCGCTGGCCCAGCTCAAGGATCTGCCGGTGGCGGACATGCCGTTCGGCCTGTGCCTGTTCGAGCCGGACTGGCACCAGGGCGTGATCGGTATTCTCGCTTCGCGCCTGAAGGAGCGCTATCACCGCCCGGCCATCGCCTTTGCCGATGCTGGCGAGGGCATGCTCAAGGGCTCGGCGCGTTCGGTGCCGGGGCTGCATATTCGTGATGCGCTGGATGCCGTGGCGGCCAAACATCCGGGGCTGATCAGTAAGTTTGGTGGGCACGCCATGGCCGCCGGGCTGTCGCTGCCGCAGGAGAATTTCGGTGCGTTCTCCGTCGCCTTCGACGCCGAGGTGCGCCGCCAACTGTGCGAAGACGACCTGACCGGCCGCCTGCTGTCCGACGGCCAGCTCGATGCCACCGAGTTCCACCTGGAACTGGCCCGCGCCCTGCGCAACGCCGGCCCCTGGGGCCAGCACTTCCCCGAACCGCTGTTCCATGGCGTGTTCCAGATCGTCAATCAGCGCATCGTCGGTGAGCGTCACCTCAAGCTGGTGCTCAAGACCGAATGCGGCAGCGTGCAACTCGACGGCATCGCCTTCAACATCGACCGTGAGGTCTGGCCCAACCCAACCCTGCGCTGGGCTGAAGTGGCCTACAAGCTCGACCTCAACGAGTTTCGTGGCAATGAAACCGTGCAACTGATGGTGGCGCATATTGCCCCGCGCTAACGCACGAGGCCGGTCAGCACCTCCTGCAGACGCTGACGCGTTTCGGCGGTGCAGGGCAGCAATGGCGCTCGGGGCGTTTCATCATCGATCAGCCCCTGCAGCGCCAGTGCGGCCTTGAGCGCCGACGGGTTGGCTTCGCTGAAGGCCGCCTGCATCCAGGGCAGCAACTGGTAGTGCAACCGGCGCGCGCCCTGCAGATCGCCCTGCGCCACACGTTGCTGCATACGCACGTAGAGGTCGGCGCGGATATGGGCTGATGCCGAAATGGCGCCCGCGCCGCCCAGGCACAGGGTATTGAAAATCTGCACGTCTTCGCCGGCCAGCACCTGCACTTGGCCATCGGCGATCAGCGCCATGGTGGTTTCGGCATCACCGGCGCAGTCCTTGATGGCGTGGATATTGGGGTGGCAGACGATGCGCCGTAGCGTCTCGCGTTCGATGCGTACCCCGGTTCGATAGGGGATGTCGTAGAGCACCAGTGGCACTTCGGCGGCATCGGCCAGCGTGCTGAAGAAATGCTCCAGCCCGGCCTGGGCCGGGCGAATGTAGTAAGGCGCCGGCACCAGCAGGCCAGCCAGCCGGCGGCGCTGGATTTCCCGTTGCAGTTCGAGCAGCGCGCTCAACTGATTGCCGGCCAGACCCATGATCACCCGCTGTGCCGGCACGCGCTGGAGCACGGCATCCAGCACCGCCAGTTGCTCAGCCTGGCTCAGTGCGGCGGCTTCGCCGGTGGTGCCGCAGACCACCAGACCCGCGACGCCATCCTCCAGCAGCTTGGTTAGCAGTCGGTCGAGGCTGGCGAAATCGATCTCGCCGTTACGAAACGGGGTGACCAGTGCCACCCAGATACCCTGAAAATCGGACATGCGAAAAACTCCTTGCGACTGACCGTCTGGTCGCCGTCAGGGAGGGTGCGGGATACGAGCGAGAAGGGAAGATGCAACCTGGCGCTTGTCCTGTCAGCCCACCTGACGGGACAGCGCCCCGGTCAAATGAGCGACTGTTTCTTGGATTTCTTGGCAACGACGACGCACGCGCACTGGCAGGTCATGGAACCTGGGAGCAGTGTCTGGTGGTCGAAAGTGGCGTACATGAAGAGCAGCCCGTTGCATGAATCGTCCAGCGATGGTGCTTGGATGCCGGCGCGGCTGTCAAGCGCCCCCGGCGGTAATATCTGGAAGCATTCAGCTAGCTGCCGGGCCAACGGCCGAAGCCTAAACTCGGCGAGATTTCCTCAGGAGAATGCGCGATGAATACCCGTGGCTTGCTCGATCAACTGCTCAAATCCGGTCAGGAGATGCTGCAACAGAAGGGCGGCGGCGCCTCTTCCGGGCTGGGCGGCGCGCTGGGTGGCTTGCTCGGTGGTGGCGCTGGCAAGGCCTCGGGCGGTGGTGATCTCGGTTCGATGCTCAAGGGCGCCGGTGGCGGTGCGGCGCTGGCCATGCTGTTGGGCAACAAGCGGGTGCGCAAGGTCGGTGGCAAGGTGGCGGTGTATGGCGGCCTGGCCGCGCTTGGCGTGCTCGCCTACAAGGCCTACGGCAACTGGCAGGCGCAACAGGCCCAGCAGGGTGGTGCGCAGCCAGTCGAGCCGCAGACGCTCGATCGCCTGCCGGCGCCGCAGGCCGAGCAGCACAGCCGCGCCATTCTCAAGGCGCTGGTGGCGGCAGCCAAGGCTGATGGTCATGTCGACGAGCGTGAGCGTCAGTTGATCGAAGAGGAACTGGGCAAGCTGGCGCAGGACGCCGAACTGCAGAGCTGGCTGCACACCGAGCTGAACAAACCGCTGGATCCGGCCGATGTCGCGCGTGCCGCCAGCACGCCGGAAATGGCCGCCGAAATGTACCTGGCCAGCGTGCTGATGGTCGACGAAGAGCACTTCATGGAGCGTGCCTACCTCGAGGAGCTGGCGCGTCAGTTGAAGCTGCCGCTGGAGCTGAAGGCTGAGCTGGAAACCCAGGTGCGCTCGCTGCCGGTTGGTGTCTGAGCCGTCCTCTCGTTTCAATCCGCATGCCGGGCATGGCCCGGCATCGCGTCATCACCATGATCGCTCAGGTAGGCTTCGACGGCCGCGCTAACCGTCGGTTGCAGGTGCCTTGGCTGACCGTCATGCAGTAACCCGAAGCGCCGCAGCTTGTCCTTGAGCGGCCCCTTGACCTCCGCGAAGTGCAGCTCGATGCCGGCCTCGGCGAGCATGCGGTCCAGCTCGCCGAGCATGTCGGCAGAGGTCACGTCGATGCTGGTAACCGGTTCGGCGGCGATCACCACGCGGCGCACTGGCGCCGGGGCTTTTTCCAGCGCCTGCAGCAGGCATTGCTGGAAGAGCTCGGCATTGGCGAAGAACAGCGGCGCGTCCCAGCGAAACAGCAGCAGGCCGGGTATCTGCCGTGCATCGGGGTGTCGCTTGATGTCGTGGAAACCGCGGATGCCCTCTACCTGGCCGAGAACGGTGTAGTACGGGCGCCAGCCATCCCAGAGAAACTCGATCACCGCCAGCACCACGGCAATGCCGATGCCGGGAATCACGCCGAAGGTCACCACGCCGGCGAAGCAGGCCATCGACAGCCAGAACTCCCATTGCTGCACGCGGAAGATGCGCCGCAGGTCGGTGACCACGAACAGGCCGATGACAGCAGCAATCACCACCGCGGCCAGCGCACTGGTGGGCAGGTACTGCATCAGATCCGGGGCCAGCACCAGCAGCAGGGCGACGCTGAGGGCGCCGACGATACCGGCGACCTGGGTCATCGCGCCTGCCGCTTCGGCGACCGGCGTGCGTGAGGCGCTGCTACTGATGGGAAAACCCTGAAACAAACCACCGGCCAGGTTCGCCGCGCCAAGGGCGACCAGCTCCTGATTGGGGTCTACTGGGCGTCCGCTGCGTGCTGCATAGGTGCGCGACAGCACGCTGGTGTCGGCGAACGCGACCAGGGCGACGGCGATGCCGCCCAGTACCACGCTGGCCAGATCGACGCCGCTGAGCCAGGGCAGGGTGAAACTGGGCAGCCCCTGGGGCAGTTCGCCGAGCACCTGCACGCCTTGGCTGTCGAGCTCGAACAGGGCCACCGCCAGGGTTGCCAGGGTCACGGCGATGAGGATGCCGGGCAATTGCCGGAAGCGGCTCAGCAGCAGGATCAAGGCCAGGGTGCCGGCGCCGACGAGCAGGCTGTAGAGGTGGGCCTGGCCCTCGATCAGCGCGCTGGCGATAGCGCATAGGTCGCTGAGCGGACCCTGGCTGTCGATGCTAAAGCCGAACAACTTGGGCGCCTGGCTGATCAGCACGCTCAGCGCAATACCGTTCATGTAGCCATAGCGAATGGGCTTGGACAGCAATTCGGTGATGAACCCCAGGCGCAGCAGCCCGGCTATCAGGCAGGTGAGTCCGGCCACCACGGCCATCATGCTGGCCAGGGTCACCGCGCGCATCGGGTCGCCGCCGGAGAGTGGCAGCACCACGGCGAGAATCAGTGCTGCCAAGGCCGAGTCCGGGCCGAGTACGAGAATACGGCTGGGGCCGAACAGGGCGTAAGCCAGCAGCGGCACTATGGTCGCGTACAGGCCATAGATGCCGGGCACGCCGGAAGCCTCGGCATAGGCAATGCCCACCGGCACCAGCATGGTGGTCAGCACCAGGCCGGCGGCAATGTCCTTCGGCAGCCAGGCCAGGCGATAGTCTCTGAGCGTTTGCAGGCCCGGAAGCCAGCCCAGCCAGCCGCGCTGTTGCGAAATGGCAGGAAGCGGCGTGTGTGGCTTGCGTGCAGGCGCTGGTGGCATCGCGGATGGGCTCGGGCAGGAATGCCTACAAGTAAAGCGCAGAGCGCGGGTGCTTCACCATAGCTGCCAGTCGATGGGCGCACATTCAGCCGCTGCCTCAGACCAAAAGATCATTCATCCTCGCCCCGGCTTGTTTTAGGCTGTTGGCCAACGACAAGAACGACACGCGAGGATGCTTATGTCGCAACTGCCACTGGAAGCATACGACTACCTGATCGTTGGCGCCGGCCCAGCCGGTTGCCTGCTGGCCAACCGGCTTTCTGCGGACCCTGGCGTCAGCGTGCTGCTGATCGAGGCGGGCGGGCGCGACAACTATCCCTGGATCCACATTCCCGTCGGTTACCTCTACTGCATCGGCAATCCGCGTACCGACTGGTGCTACAGCACCGAGGCCGATCCCGGCCTGCATGGCCGTTCGTTGAAGTACCCGCGTGGCCGCGTGCTTGGCGGCAGCTCGTCGATCAACGGCATGATCTACATGCGTGGCCAGGCCGCGGACTACGATGGCTGGGCTGCGGCGGGCAATCCCGGTTGGGCCTGGCGTGATCTGTTGCCGCTGTTCAAACGCTCGGAGAACCATTTTGCCGGCGCGAGCGAGCTGCACGGTGGCGACGGCGAATGGCGGGTCGAGCGCCAGCGTCTGTCGTGGGAAATTCTCGAGGCCTTCCGTGAGGCAGCGGCGCAGAATGGTATTGCCAGCGTCGATGACTTCAACGGTGGGGATAACGAAGGCTGCAGCTACTTTCAGGTCAACCAGAAGCACGGTGTGCGCTGGAATGCCTCCAAGGCCTTTCTGCGCGATATTCGCCAGCGCCCCAATCTGCAGGTGCTGACCGGCGCCGAAGCCGAACGGCTGGAGCTGGAGGGCGGTCGCGCCCGTGCCCTGCATCTGCGTTGTCAGGGACGGGCGCTGCGGGTGGCGGCACGCCGCGAGATCCTCCTGTGTGCCGGCGCCATCGGTTCGCCGGCCTTGCTGCAGCGTTCCGGCATCGGCCCAAGGCCGCTGCTTGAACGCCTGGGTATCGGTGTGCACCACGAGCTGCCAGGTGTCGGTGAGAACCTGCAGGATCACCTGCAACTGCGCCTGATCTACCGCGTCGAGGGCGTGAAAACGCTCAACCGCATTGCGGCCACCCCCTGGGGCAAGCTGGGCATGGGCCTGGAGTACCTGCTCAGGCGCAGCGGGCCGCTGTCCATGGCGCCCAGCCAGCTTGGTGCCTTCGCCAAGTCCGACCCCGGCCAGGCGCGCGCCAACCTGCAGTATCACGTGCAGCCATTGTCGCTGGAGCGCTTTGGCGAGCCCTTGCACGATTTCCCGGCCTTCACCGCATCGGTATGCAACCTGCGCCCGACCAGCCGCGGCAGCGTTCAGATTGCCTCCGTCGATGCCAGCGTAGCCCCGCTGATACGCCCAAATTACCTCAGTGACGAGCGGGATCTACAGGTGGCAGCCGATGCCATCCGCCTGACCCGGCGCATCGTCGCCGCGCCCGCCCTGGCCGGCTACCGGCCCGAGGAATACAAGCCAGGGCCACAGTACCAGAGCGAGGAAGACCTGCAGCGCGCTGCGGGCGAGATTGGCACCACCATTTTTCACCCGGTCGGCACCTGCGCCATGGGCCAGGGCCGTGAAGCGGTGGTCGATGCGCGTCTGCGCGTACATGGTATCGCCGGGCTGCGTGTGGTCGACGCGTCGATCATGCCGAGCATCACCTCGGGCAATACCTGCTCGCCGGTACTGATGATCGCGGAAAAGGCCGCGCAGATGATCGCTGCTGATGCGCGAGCAGCGATAAGCATGGTGCCGCAGCGCGAGCCTGGCTGCGCGGTGAGCGCGTGACCGCTCGACCGAGGTGCCTCGGCGGGCGAGACGACAGGTGTGCTCTGCTAGCATTGGACGTCGATGACTGGAGGCGAACATGGCTCTGCGTGTAGCGCTGATCGGGTTGGGCTTGCTTCAGGTCGCCACGGGCCTTGTAGCGGGTGACCTGGCGTTGGACCAGCGCGCCCTGCTCCTGGAGGACAGTAGGTTGCCGCGTGAGGCGGCTCTGGATCGTCTGCAGCAGGTGCGCTTCGCCTTTCGCGAGGCGGCGCCTGAGGCCGGCGAGTGGCCGCTGTGGTCGCGCACCTACGGAATCCAGGGGAGCTGGGACGACGCCGGCCTCGAGCGCCGCGGCGAGGGGCTGCTGATGGGGATGGATCGTGCGCTGGGCGGACAGTGGATCGGCGGTGTGCTGGGTGGAGTGGCGCGTGCCCGGCTGGATCATGATCAGGGTCATGGCCGCACCGATAGCCGTTACCTTGGGGTCTACGCCGCGACTCGGGTATACAACCAGTTGGGGTTTCGGCTCGGGTTGCTGCACGGCTGGCATGAGCTGGAACGGCGCGATAACGCGCGCAGTTGGCAGCTGTTTGGCGAAAGCAGTTACGCCATGGACTATCGCACTTTCACCTTGGAGCCATTTGCCGGCCTGGCGTTAGTGCATCTGGATGCCGACGCCCGGCGTTTCGACGGACTGCGCCTGGCGGCAGCGCACGAGCAGACTGGTTACCTGACGCTTGGCTGGCGCCTGGCCGCGCCCTGGTACTGGCAACAGCGCAAGTGGGTAGGGCGTGCCAGTCTGGCGCTGCGGCAGAACCTGGGCAGCGACCGCTTGCGTGACGAGGCGGTCGACGGCCAGGGCGTACTCCAGCAGATGCACAGTCGTGAGTTCGAGCGCAGCAGCCTGCGTCTTGACCTGAGCCTGGATCATGAGCTCAGCCGCAGTCTCTACCTGGGCCTGACCTATGCGGGCCACTACGCCGAAGACGCGCGCGACAACGCCTTGGCCGCACGTATGAGCCTGAAGTTCTGAGCGCGCCCCGCCGGTCAGCCAGCGGGCTGCCAGGGGGCTTCGAGTCGGGTATACTCGCCGGCTTTTCAGAAACTTTGCGGTCACGGCTCTTGCCGTGCTCGGCCAGGGCAGCGCATTAGCCGCTCGGGCGAGCCGGATTGAGCCGTTTCGCGTCTTTTGCCCGAGAGTGCTGCCCACCATGGAAATCAATCCGATCCTCAACAGCATCAAGGACCTGTCCGAACGTACCCAGTCAATTCGGGGGTATCTTTGACTACGATCACAAGCATGATCGTCTGGTCGAAGTAAACCGCGAGCTGGAAGACGCCAGCGTCTGGAACAAGCCCGAGTACGCCCAAGCCCTGGGTCGTGAGCGCGCCATGCTGGCGCAGATCGTCGAAACCATCGACGACCTCACCGGCAGCCTGGCCGATTCCAAAGATCTGCTGGAAATGGCCGCCGAAGAAAACGACGAAGGCGCGGTGAACGACATCGCCGCCGAAGTCGAGCGCCTGCGCGAAATCCTCGAGAAGCTGGAGTTCCGCCGCATGTTCAGCGGCGAGATGGACCCCAACAACTGCTACCTGGATATCCAGGCCGGTTCCGGCGGCACCGAGGCTCAGGACTGGGCCAACATCCTGCTGCGCATGTACCTGCGCTGGGCCGACAAGCGTGGCTTCGACGCCACCATCATCGAACTGTCCGAGGGTGAAGTCGCCGGTATCAAGGGCGCCACCGTGCACATCAAGGGCGAGTATGCCTTCGGCTGGCTGCGCACCGAGATCGGCGTGCACCGCCTGGTGCGCAAGAGCCCGTTCGACTCCGGCGCGCGTCGCCACACCTCGTTCTCGGCAGTGTTCGTATCGCCCGAGATCGACGACAAGGTCGAGATCGACATCAACCCGTCCGACCTGCGCATCGACACCTACCGCTCCTCCGGCGCTGGTGGTCAGCACGTCAACACCACCGATTCGGCGGTGCGTATCACCCACGTGCCGACCAACACCGTGGTCGCGTGCCAGAACGAACGCTCCCAGCACGCCAACAAGGACACCGCCATGAAAATGCTGCGGGCCAAGTTGTACGAGCTGGAGATGCAAAAGCGCAACGCGGCTTCGCAGGCGCTGGAAGACAGCAAGTCCGATATCGGCTGGGGTCATCAGATCCGCTCCTACGTGCTCGATGACTCGCGCATCAAGGACCTGCGTACCGGCGTCGAGCGTAGCGACTGCCAGAAAGTCCTCGATGGCGACCTCGACGGCTACCTCGAGGCCAGCCTCAAGCAGGGCCTGTAAGCCCATTAACCAATCCGTGGGAGCCGGCTTGCCGGCGCCTGCTCAAAATCTTGTACGACACGCCAGGCAGAAAAAGCGACCATGAGCGACCAACAACTCGACCACAACGAACTGCAACAGGAAGAAAACAAGCTGATTGCCCAGCGCAAGGAAAAGCTTGCTGCCGTCCGTGAGCAGGGCATTGCCTTCCCCAACGATTTCCGCCGCGACCGCCTGTGCGCCGACCTGCAGAAACAGTACGAGGGCAAGAGCAAGGAAGAGCTGGAAGCCGCAGCCATCCCGGTCAAGGTGGCCGGGCGCATCATGCTCAACCGTGGCGCCTTCATGGTCATCCAGGATACGTCCGGGCGCCTGCAGGTCTACGTCAACCGCAAGACCCTGCCGGCCGAGCAACTGGAAGCGGTCAAGCACTTCGACCTGGGCGACATCATCGCTGCCGAGGGCACCCTGGCCCGCTCGGGCAAGGGCGACCTGTACGTCGACATGCAGAACGTGCGCCTGCTGACCAAATCGCTGCGCCCGCTGCCGGACAAGCACCATGGCCTGACCGACACCGAGCAGCGCTACCGCCAGCGCTACGTCGACCTGATCGTCAACGAGGAAGTGCGCCACACCTTCCGCGTACGTTCGCAGGTGATCGCGCACATCCGTCGTTTCCTCAACGAGCGCGGTTTCCTCGAAGTGGAAACCCCGATGCTGCAGACCATCCCCGGCGGCGCTGCGGCCAAGCCGTTCGAGACCCACCACAACGCGCTGGACATGGCCATGTTCCTGCGTATCGCGCCGGAGCTGTACCTCAAGCGTCTGGTGGTCGGCGGCTTCGAGAAAGTCTTCGAGATCAACCGCAACTTCCGTAACGAAGGCGTCTCGACCCGGCACAACCCCGAGTTCACCATGCTCGAGTTCTACCAGGCCTATGCCGACTACCGCGACAACATGGACCTCACCGAGGAGCTGTTCCGCGAGCTGGCCCTGGCCGTGCTGGGCAGCACCGACGTGCCGTATGGCGACAAGGTATTCCATTTCGGCGAGCCGTTCGTGCGCCTGTCGGTCTACGACTCGATCCTCAAGTACAACCCGGACATCACCGAAGCTGACCTCAATGACGTCGAGAAGGCCCGCGCCATCGCCAAGAAGGCCGGCGCCAAGGTGCTCGGCCACGAAGGCCTGGGCAAGCTGCAGGTGATGATTTTCGAAGAGCTGGTGGAGAGCAAGCTGGAGCAGCCGCACTTCATTACCGAGTATCCGTTCGAAGTGTCGCCACTGGCGCGTCGTAACGACGACAATCCCAACGTCACCGACCGCTTCGAGCTGTTCATCGGTGGTCGTGAGATCGCCAACGCCTACTCCGAGCTCAATGACGCCGAAGATCAGGCCGAGCGCTTCCTCGCCCAGGTGGCCGAGAAGGACGCCGGTGATGACGAAGCCATGCACTACGACGCCGACTTCGTCCGCGCCCTGGAGTACGGCATGCCGCCGACGGCTGGTGAAGGCATCGGTATCGACCGCCTGGTGATGCTGCTGACCAACTCACCGTCGATCCGCGACGTCATCCTGTTCCCGCATATGCGTCCGCAGGCTTGATGCCAGACAGAAAGCCGCCTTCGGGCGGCTTTTTGCTACTTGTCGTTGCACTTTTCACGGCGATTTCACCGCTCGCCCGGGCTGTAAGCGAAACGGAGCCTTTTGCTTGCCTGTCCAAGCCATTACTCTCCCTGTCATAACTAGAACCTAGAGGGTCGACCCATCTTGAGCTCCGTGCCCGCGTCCCCGAATGCCACCCAGGCAGCCAATGCCGTCGCCGAAAGCGTCCAGTACCAGGGCCGCAAGGCCAGTCGTCAGGGCAGCGAGCAGCGCCGCCAGGCGATTCTCGATGCCGCCATGCGCATCATCGTGCGCGATGGCGTGCGCGCCGTGCGCCATCGTGCGGTGGCGGCCGAGGCGCAGGTACCCTTGTCGGCCACGACCTACTATTTCAAGGACATCGATGACCTGATCACCGATACCTTCGCCCAGTTCGTCGAGCGCAGCGCCGCGCAGATGGCAGCATTCTGGGCTGGTACCCAGGGTGTGCTGGAGGAGATGGTCGGGCGCCTGGATGGCAGCGAGCAGGCGCGTCGGCAATTGGCTGACGAAATCGCCGCTCTGGCGGTGCAGTACGTGCAGCGTCAGTTACGTGAGCGTCGTGATCACCTGATCGCCGAGCAGGCATTCCAGCAGGAAGCCTTGCTCAATCCACGACTGCGCGAGCTGGTACGAGCTCACCGGCAGATCCTGCAGCAGGGGGTCACCCACTTCTTCGAGGTACTGGGCTCGCGCCAGCCTGAACAGGATGCCGTGCTGTTGACGGCCGCTATCGTGCGGATGGAGTATCAGGGCCTGCTAGACGGTGTAGAGCACCTGGACAGCCAAGGAATGCTGGCCATCCTTAAACGCTACATGAATCTGGTTCTGGGGTTGTAAACCGTCGATCATCGGGTCGAACGGCCTTCACAAGGAGAGCGTAATGAAAGCCTGGCGCGCATTGGTCGCCCTGTCCTTCCTGCTGTTGAGTGGTTGCCTGGTCACCTTCAAGGACCCGATTCCGGCCAACGAGGCTGCCCCGATACCTCTGCTGGGCGAATGGACCCGGCAGGACGAGTGGGGCGACCAGCTATTTCTGGAGATCACCCGTGCCGGCTCCAACCTCTACCTGGCGCGTATCTATGAAGGCAGCGCGGACAACGAAAGCAGCTTCGAGGAGTTCGGTTTCACCGTCGCTCATCATGGCCGCCGCTGGTACCTCTCGGCGGGCCTGCCGAAGAGCCTGGGGGCCAACTTCGCCATTGCCGGTTTCGAGTTGACCAAGGACAACGAGCTGGTGCTGTACAACCTCGACACCGACCGCATTCTCCAGGATATGGAAAAGGGCCTGCTGGAAGGGCAGACCGTTTCCATGCCTGAAGCGGACGGCGCTTTGATCACTAGCCCGCTGGACAAGGTGTTCGCTTACCTCGACGACCCGGCCAATGCCGACCTGTTCGTCGAAGTGGCGCGTTATCAGCGGGCCGCCGAGTAGGAACTGCAATGAACAGCCAGCAGAAACTGGACGACTATCAGCTCTGTATCCGCGCCCTCAGTGACCGCATCGTCGAAGCACAAACACCCATCCGTGTACTGGATGCGGTGAAGTGGGACGACGGCATCCGTGACGGCTTTCTCAAGGCCAAGGGTAAGCAGCCGCCGGCCGTCGATCGCGACTACTACCTGAGTCGGCCGCTGGCCTTCGATGCCGCCGCGAAGAAACTGGAATTCCAGAACATCGAGCGCGACATCACCCGTCAACTCGGCCAGTTCAACCCGGTCGGGCAGATCATGCGGCGCATGTGCAAGGAATACCGCATGGTCATCCGCATGCTCGAGGCGCGTGGCACCGAGGACTTCGGCCTGATCAGCCAGGAGCTGTATGGCGCTGCCTCCGACGCCTTTCATGCCGGTGATCCGACCCTGGCCGACCTCGGCCTGATGCTCTCGGACTACCTCAACAACATCGCTGCGCGTGGTGACCTGGAAGACGAAGCCAAGACCCTCGGTGCCAGTGATGCGGTGAACATCCTGCAGCAACGTCTGGCCGGGGTGTTCGGCGACGACACCATTCGCGTGTTCGAGTCCGACGGCATTCTCGCCGATGCTGCGGCAGGCGCCGACTACATCAAGATCCGCAGCGATGCGCGTTTCAACGAGCGTGACGTCAAGGCGCTGGAGGTGCATGAAGGTCTGGTGCATGTCGGCACCACGCTCAACGGCCTCAACCAGCCGATCTGCACGTTTCTGGCCAAGGGCCCGCCCTCATCGACGGTGACCCAGGAAGGTCTGGCCATTCTCATGGAAGTGATCGCCTTCGCCTCCTACCCGACCCGCCTGCGCAAGCTGACCAACCGCACTCGCGCCATCCACATGGCCGAGGAGGGCGCGGATTTTCTCGAGGTGTTCGAGTTCTTCCGTGAGCAGGGCTACGGCCTGGAAGGCGGCTACAGCAACGCCAGCCGGGTGTTCCGCGGCTCCTTGCCGACGGGCCTGCCGTTCACCAAGGACCTGTCGTACCTCAAGGGCTTCATCCTGATCTACAACTACATCCAGCTGGCGGTGCGCAAAGGCAAGCTGGAGCAGATTCCGCTGCTGTTCTGCGGCAAGACCACCCTGGAAGACATGCGCACCCTGCGCAAACTGGTGGACGAGGGCCTGGTGCAGCCGCCCAAGTACCTGCCGCCGCAGTTTCAGGACATGAACGCGCTGTCGGCCTGGATGTGCTTCTCCAACTTCCTCAACCATCTGAGCCTGGATCGCATCGAAGCGGACTACGCCAATATCCTCTGAATCACACCTTACCTAGGGTGCGCCGCGCGCACCGCTGCCGTAGCCCGGATGAAATCCGGGAAGCCTTGGAGACCGCCCCGTGCCCAGCCATCAACTCGAATACGAAATCCTCGGCGCATCGGCGCAATCGGTGGAGATCATCCTCGATCCTGGCGAGACGGTGATTGCCGAGGCCGGTGCGATGAACTACATGACTGACGGCGTGCGCTTCGAAACGCGCATGGGTGACGGTTCGTCCAGCGGTCTGCTGGGCAAGCTGTGGAGCGTTGGCAAACGCATGCTCACCGGCGAATCGCTGTTCATGACCCACTTCAACAATGCCGGCAAGCGCCAGGCGCGGGTCGCTTTCGCGGCGCCTTATCCGGGTACCGTGGTGCCCATCGACCTGGCGAAGATCGGCGGGCGCTTGATCTGCCAGAAAGACGCCTTCCTTTGTGCCGCCCATGGCACCAGCATCGGTATCAGCTTCGCCAAACGCCTGGGCGCCGGCTTCTTCGGCGGCGAGGGTTTCATCCTGCAGAAGCTCGAAGGTGACGGCCTGGCCTTCGTGCATGCCGGTGGCACGGTGATCCGCAAGGAGCTGAACAATGAAACCCTGCGCCTGGACACCGGCTGCCTGGTGGCCTTCAGCAGTGGCATCGATTACGACATCGCTCTGGCCGGCGGCCTCAAGAGCATGCTCTTCGGTGGCGAAGGCATCTTGCTGACCACGCTCAAAGGCACCGGTACGGTGTGGATTCAGAGCCTGCCGTTCTCGCGTCTGGCCGAGCGCGTCTATGCGGCGACCGTGCAGGCGCGCGAGGAGGTTCGCGCCGGTGGCAAGTAGCCTGCGAGCACTGCTCTTGCTGCTGGCCAGTCTGTGCTTGGTCGGTTGCAGCGGTCTGTTGTTCTACCCGGAGCCGGGTTTACCGATCACTCCGGCTCGCGCTGGCCTGGAATACCGCGACATCGAGCTGCGTGCCGCCGATGGCACGCGTCTGCATGCCTGGTGGTTGCCGGCCAAGACTGGGGTGCAGGTCAAGGGCACGGTGCTGCATCTGCATGGCAATGGCGGCAACCTGGCCTGGCACCTGGGCGGCGTTCACTGGCTGCCGGAACAGGGCTATCAGGTGCTGATGCTCGATTATCGCGGCTACGGTCTGTCCGAAGGCAAGCCGCGGCTGCCGGAGGTCTATCAGGACATCGATGCCGCTTTCGTCTGGCTCGAACAGGCGCCGCAGGTGCAGGGCGCGCCGCTTTTACTGCTCGGGCAGAGCCTCGGTGGTGCGTTGGCCGTGCATTATCTGGCCGAGCATCCCGAGCGCCAATCGACCTTGCAGGCCATCGCACTGGACGGTGTGCCGGCCAGTTATCGCGACGTCGCCCGCCATGCGCTGAGCAAGTCCTGGTTGACCTGGCCGCTGCAGGTGCCGCTGTCCTGGCTGGTGCCGGACGGCGACAGCGCGATTCACAGCATCGATCGACTCGCAGGCGCGCCCTTGCTGATCTATCACAGTGTTGACGACGCGATCGTGCCGCTTTCCAATGGCCAGCGTTTGTATCAAGCTGCGCGCCCGCCACGCGCCTTTCAGGCGACCCGTGGCCCGCACGTGCAAACCTTTGCCGAGCCCGCCTGGCGTCAGTCGCTACTGGCGTTCTTCGTCGCGCCGCAGGCCTACGTCGAGCGCCTGGCACCGGCTACCGAATCCGCAACAGAGAGTCCGCAATGACCGAACGTAACCCCATCCCCCTGATCCTCACGGGTGTCGCCAGCATCGTCGGCACCATCGGCGTGCTCTGGTACTACGGCTACGTGCATTTCGCCAAACCGGAAGATGCGCTGCTGTTATCCGATTTCACCATGCTCAAGACCGTTCCCGGTGAGGACTACAAGGTCTCGCTGAAACCGGCCAATCAGGTGGCGCAGTGCATCGATGGCGTGCTGGTATTGTTCGACATGCAGCAGAAGGGGCTGACCGGCGTGCTGGTGGACAACAAGAAGCAGGCTGTGCGCTGCATCGGCCAGGAAACCCCGGCTCTCGAGCAGTAAGGTCCGGCGCTATAAAGAAGGTTCTTCGCATAGTTTGGGGAAAGTGCGGGTTGACACACCGGACTGGCAAGTTTGTGTGTTCTGCTGCGCTATTTATCTCCGGGCCAAGATCACTAGCGCGTCGATCTCTCGTCTTGGTTTCGCCCCTCACGGGCGAGTCACTTTCTCTTGCTTGCCCAAGAGAAAGTAACCAAAGAGAAGGGCACCCCACCATCCGGCCCCGGCTGCGCCGGGGTTCCCTCGCTCCATCACCACTCCAGGGGCACGCTGCGAAGGGCCATCCATGGCCCATCGCAGCTCTCGCGACATCCATGTCGCTCAACCCCTTACGTGGCGATTCCACTCGGCCTCCTGAAGGGGGACTTGGCCGTCGTCTGTACCATCGCAGTTGAAGAGCAAAAGCAAAGGCCAGACGCCGCCAATTCCAATTCCGCAAAGATTGTGCAAGCTCGCGACCTGGTCCCCTTCAGGAGGCCGAGTGGAGGTGTTGCGTAGGGGAGCGAGCCGCATGGATGCGGCGAGAGGCTTAATGGGCCAGGGATGGCCCATTAAGCCGGCCCCCGGAGCAGCGCCGGAGCGAGGGAAGTTTCGCGCAGCGAAACCCGGATGTCGGGGTGCCCTTCTTTGGCACACCTTTCTTGGGCAAGCAAAGAAACGTAGCGAAGCGCAGTAACAGCCGCAGGCTGGCCCGCAGGGTGAGCGCAGCGAATCAAGGTGTGGCGCCCGTAAGGGGCGCAACCCAAACGCTCAGCGCACGCGGTAATAGATAGTGCTAAGTCAGCAAGCAAGACGCACACAAACTTGCCAGTTCGGTGTCAAGCGTATTCTCCCCGCGAAAATGCGATGTACCAAAAAGAAACCCGCCATCAGGCGGGTTTCTTCATTCCGGCATGGCTGTCAGGCGCCGGTAGCCGGACGCGGAGCGACCGGCTGGTTGTCGTTGGAGATGGTCACCTCCACACGACGGTTCTGTGCACGACCGGAGTCACTGGAGTTGTCCGCGACCGGATACTCCTTGCCATAACCCTGGGCGACGATGCGCGTCGGCTCTACGCCGGCGCGAATCAGTGCGCGACGTACGGACTCGGCGCGACGCTCGGACAGACCCTGATTGTAGCTGGCCGAGCCGACGCTGTCGGTATAACCCTCGACGATCACCTGACGCTCCGGGTTTTCCTGGAGAAAGCGCGCCAGCTGGGTGACGTTGGGCAGTGCGCTGCTCTTGAGTTCGGCCTTGTTGAAGTCGAACAGGACGTCACCGAAGGTCACCAGGGTGCCGCGTTCGGTCTGCTTGGCGTTGAGGCTGTCCTGCAGCTTGCGGATCTGCGCGTCGCGAGCATCGAGCAGGGCCTGGGCGCGCTGCGCCGAGGAGTTCTTCAGCTCGGCTTCGGCGTTACGCAGGACGATGGTCTGCTTGGCTACCTCGACGCGCTTGTTGGTCAGGTAGGCCAGTTGGTCGACCTTCTGCTCGTCTTCCTTTTCCATGTAGGCCTTGTCGGCCTTGTTCAGCCATTCCTGGGCTTCCTTGGTTTCCAGCGCCGCGACCTTGCTCGCTTGCGGATCGCTCTGCAGCGAGGAGAAGTTGCTACGCGCCGACTCCAGGTTGGCATTGGGCTGGTGCGAGCAGGCGGCCAGGCCGACGCTCAGGGCCAGAAGGGCGGGGATCATCACGTGTTTACGCATGGCGTTCATCCTTTGATCTGTCAGCGAATAGGTGGGGTGCATGCCGCTCACTGAGCGTTACGCATGCCTTCCTCACGCAGTTCCTGAACACCCTGACGGGCGTCCTGCAAAGCCTGCTCGGCTTTGGCGGCCTGGGCCTTGCGCTCGGCGAGTCGGGCATCCCACTCGGCCTGTTCAGCCAGGCGACGGGCCTTCTCATACTCTTTCTCGTGCATGGCCAGCTCGGCCTCCTTGAGCTTGTCCTGCGCGGACTTCATTTCCACGGCGGCAAACTCGGTACCGCCGGCGCTGATCGCCGAGTTCACGGCAGACTGCGTCACGGCGTATTGCTCGCTGGGCGGGTTACCCGCACAGCCAGCCAGTACCAGGCTGCTACCCAGTGCCAGGGCAGCCAGTTTGATCCCGTGCAGGCGGCTGCGCGGGGCTTTCTCGGTATGGGTCTTCATGGCGGCTAACTCCATTTGAAACACTCCTATGAACGACGATATCCGTGGCAATTGGCCCATCGTGTAGCTCGTCTACCAAGGGGCTTGGCGATATTGGCGTGCCACGATGGCCTGCAGTTGGGACCGGCAGGTTTTTCGAATAGTTCAGAAAAAAACACAGCGTGCTTATGATTTTCTGGATGACTGGTCAGTCAACTATTTGCCTGTGACAAGGTCGCGGCACCGCCTTCAATGCGCTTGGAAATGCTCTTTTGCCCTTGTACGTAAAGGGTTTGGTGGGTTTCTATGGGGCGAAGGAAGGGGCTGGCGCCCGCGCGTTGCCGAAGGTGGGGGAGGCGCCGTGTCAGTGCAAAAAGGGCCGGTCAGGAGACTTGCTTTCTCCCTGGACGCCCTGAATTGAACAATATGTCGAACGCAAGGAGCTGTTCAGGGCGTCAATGGCTTGTCTCTTTGCCCGTGTCACTCAGTTCACGCAGGTATTTGCGCGACAGCGCCAGAAAACGCGGAGTGGGCCCTATGTCCTCGTACAGCGGGTCGCCTTGCTCGTCCAGCGCCACGACCTTGCTGCCGCGCACGTAGGGTAGGCTGGCTTCGAGTTCCTCGAGCGCTGCGCCGATCAGTTCGCCAAGCAGTTCCTCGCTGTGATGCTTGGGGTACATCTCGGTGAGCGCCGCCAGGCGAGCGGCCGACTCGACATCCAGATGAATGTGATAACGGGTCGGGGTCAGGTGCCCCTTGGCATTCTGTTCCCAGTGTTTTGCCAGTTCGCGAATTCTCATGTCATTACTCCTCACGGGTGGCGCAGCTGATGCCGGCTAGCGCATCCACTACGCCTGTCAGTAAGCCTAGTCCCAGCACGCAGGACTGCCTGGGTACGCGTCGCACCCTTGTAAGAAGTTGGCGCGCTGTGCACTCTGTTGACACTGGACAGGGGAAGGAGTGCGACATGGCGGAAATCGATGCGCGCCTGCGTGAAGAGGTGCACCTGCTTGGCGAGCTGCTTGGGCATACCATCAGCACCCAGTTGGGCGACGAGTTTCTCGACAAGATCGAACGCATACGCAAGTCGGCCAAGGCCGGTCGTCGCGGTTCTGCCGCGGGTGCCGAGCAGTTGACCAGCACCTTGGGGGACCTGGGTGACGACGAACTGCTGCCGGTGGCACGGGCCTTCAATCAGTTTCTCAACCTGGCCAACATCGCCGAGCAGCAGCACCGTGTGCGCCGTCGCCGTGCTGGTGAGCCCGAGCCATTCGAGTTGCGCGTGCTCGACGAACTGCTCGAACGCCTGCTCGCCGCCGGGCAGGGCAACGATGAACTGGCGCGGCAACTGGGGCGTCTGGACATCGAACTGGTGCTGACCGCGCACCCCACCGAAGTGGCGCGGCGTACGCTGATCCAGAAATACGATGCCATCGCCGCGCAGCTGACGGCACTGGATCACAGCGATCTGTTGCCAACAGAACGTGAACGCATCGCCCAGCGCCTGCAGCGGCTGATCGCCGAGGCCTGGCACACCGAGGAAATTCGTCGTAGCCGGCCCAGCCCGGTGGACGAAGCCAAGTGGGGTTTCGCTGTCATCGAGCATTCGCTATGGCAGGCCGTGCCGCAGTTCCTGCGTCGTGCCGATCAGAGCTTGCAGGCCGCCACCGGTCTGCGTCTGCCGCTGGAGGCTGCGCCGATTCGTTTCGCCTCGTGGATGGGCGGCGACCGTGACGGCAACCCCAATGTCACCGCGCGCGTGACCCGTGAGGTGTTGCTGCTGGCGCGCTGGATGGCCGCCGATCTCTATCTGCGCGATGTCGACAATCTGGCCGCGGAACTGTCCATGCAGCAGGCCAGTGACGAATTGCGGGCGCAGGTGGGCGACAGTGCCGAACCATACCGTGCCTTGCTCAAGCAGCTGCGCGAGCGCCTGCGCGAAACGCGCAGCTGGGCGCAGCAGGCCCTCACTGCCGATGTGACGCCAGGCCCTGCAGTGCTGCGCGACAATCATGATCTGCTGGCGCCGCTACAGCTCTGTTACCAGTCGCTGCATGCCTGCGGCATGGGTGTGATTGCCGATGGTCCGTTGCTCGATTGCCTGCGCCGGGCAGCCACCTTCGGTCTGTTTCTGGTACGCCTCGATGTTCGTCAGGATTCCTCCCGGCACGCTGCGGCGATGTCGGAAATCACCGATTATCTCGGCCTCGGTCGCTACGCCGAATGGGATGAGGAGGCGCGCCTCAGCTTTCTCCAGCGCGAGCTGGATAACCGCCGGCCACTGCTGCCGAACGACTATCGTCCCTCGGCCGATACTGCCGAGGTCCTCGCCACCTGTCGTGAGGTAGCTGCCGCTCCCGCCGCCTCGCTGGGCTCTTACGTGATCTCCATGGCCGGTGCTGCCTCCGACGTGCTGGCCGTGCAACTGCTGTTGAAAGAGGCCGGGTTGCGCCGGCCGATGCGGGTGGTGCCACTTTTCGAAACCCTGGCCGATCTGGACCACGCCGGGCCGGTTATCGACCGGCTGCTGGGGTTGCCCGGCTATCGCGCGCGCCTGCATGGCCCGCAGGAAGTGATGATCGGTTATTCCGATTCGGCCAAGGACGCCGGTACAACCGCCGCAGCCTGGGCGCAGTACCGCGCCCAGGAGGAACTGGTGCGCCTGTGTCGCGAGCATCAGGTCGAACTGCTGCTGTTCCATGGTCGCGGTGGCACCGTGGGCCGTGGCGGTGGCCCCGCTCACGCGGCCATTCTGTCGCAACCCCCGGGATCGGTGGCGGGGCGTTTCCGCACCACCGAGCAGGGTGAAATGATCCGCTTCAAGTTCGGCCTGCCGGATATCGCCGAGCAAAACCTCAACCTCTATCTGGCCGCGGTGCTGGAAGCCACGCTGCTGCCGCCACCGGCGCCGGAGCCAAGCTGGCGGGCGATGATGGACCGCCTCGCCGACGTCGGCGTGAAGGCCTATCGCGGCGTGGTGCGCGAGCATCCGCAGTTCGTCGAGTATTTCCGCCAAGCCACGCCGGAGCAGGAGCTCGGCCGCTTGCCGCTGGGCAGTCGCCCGGCCAAGCGGCGCGAAGGTGGTGTGGAGAGCCTGCGGGCGATCCCGTGGATCTTCGCCTGGACCCAGACGCGACTGATGCTGCCGGCCTGGCTCGGCTGGGAGCAGGCCCTGGGACAAGCCCTGCAAGGTGGTGATGCTGAGCTGCTGAAAAGCATGCGCGAGCAATGGCCGTTCTTCCGCACCCGCATCGACATGCTGGAAATGGTCCTGACCAAAGCGGACGCCAATATCGCTGCCCTGTATGACGAGCGCCTGGTCGAACCGTCGCTGCAGGCGCTGGGTGCGCAGTTACGCGACCTATTGTCGCAGGCGTGCGCTGCCGTGCTGGAACTGACTGGTCAGTCGCGCTTGCTCGCACATAATCAGGAAACCCTGGAATCGATCAGCGTGCGCAACACCTACCTCGACCCGCTGCATCTGTTGCAGGCCGAGCTGTTGGCGCGCTGCCGGCAACGTGAACAGGCGCCGGAGAGCCCTCTGGAGCAGGCGCTGCTGGTCAGCGTGGCGGGTATTGCAGCGGGCTTGCGTAACACCGGCTGAGGGCGGCAGTGCGCTGGCAGACAGCTGCCTGAGCTGCGCCGCGAAGCAGGTCCAGGCCGTCGCGAGGAGGGTTTTTATCCGACTTTTGGCGGCTTGTGCGCCTGGGGTGCGCTGTGTATCTTGAGCAGCCTTTTGGCCGCTACGGCTGCCGCACTACATTCAAGAGATTGGCCCCACGAGGCGAGTCCGACCGATTACTACATAACTCTTGAGGAGCACATCGATGCGCGTGATTCTGCTGGGGGCGCCCGGTGCCGGCAAAGGTACCCAGGCTCGCTACATCACCGAGAAATTCGGCATTCCGCAAATCTCCACTGGCGACATGCTGCGTGCTGCGGTCAAGGCTGGCACCGAGCTCGGCCTGAAGGCCAAGAGCGTTATGGATGCCGGTGGCCTGGTCTCCGACGACCTGATCATCAATCTGGTCAAGGAGCGCATCGCTCAGGCCGATTGTGCCAATGGCTTTTTGTTCGACGGTTTCCCGCGCACCATTCCACAAGCCGAAGCACTGCGCGATGCTGGCGTAGCGCTGGATCACGTGGTGGAAATCGCCGTGGACGACGAGGAGATCGTCAAGCGTCTGTCCGGTCGTCGCGTTCACCCGGCTTCCGGCCGTGTCTACCACACCGAGTACAATCCGCCGAAGGTTGCCGGCAAGGACGACATCAGCGGTGAAGAGCTGGTTCAGCGCGAAGACGACAAGGAAGAAACCGTGCGCCATCGCCTGTCCGTCTATCATTCGCAGACCAAACCGCTGGTGGACTTCTATCAGAAGCTCTCCGCTGCATCCGGTACCCCGAAATACAGCCATATTCCGGGTATCGGCAGCGTCGAAGAGATTACCGCAAAGACCCTGGCGGCTCTGGACTGAGTCCAGATCGCCCGTTGTCATCGCAGCAAGGCCCCGCAAGGGGCCTTGTTCGTTTATGGAACCTGATACGTTCAGGTCGCTCTCAAGCATGGCCGTGCAATGCGTGCCGGCTAGTATCGACGATGCAGCCTCCGGTCTGCGCCGGGGCGTGTCGATAACCTATAAGGAAGAGGGCATTCAATGACCGAGAAACGCATCTGGCTGGGCCTTGCGGTATCGCTGCTGGCCACTCCGCTGGCATTTGCCGATACCGCGACGGATTGTTCCGTCGCCGAGTTCACCATGGGCCTGCGCTTTCAGCAGCAGTCGGCGGAAATCCAGGCGCTGCAGTTGCAGGCCTACAACATCGCCACGGAGAAGCTCGACAAGGCCGTAGCGGCGGCGAAGGATCCATCGAAGCTGGCCATCGTCACCGACCTCGATGAAACCGTGATCGACAACAGCGCGCTGCTGGCGCGCGATCTGGCCAACTGTCACCAGTACGACGCCTGGGACACCTGGCTGCCCTGGGAGCGTGACGGCACCCCCGAACTGATCCCCGGCGCGAAGAAATTCCTCGAGCATGCCGACAAGCTCGGCGTGACCATCCGCTACATCTCCGACCGCGCCGACGAGCAGAAGAAGTACACTCTGGCCACCCTGAGCAAGCTGGGCCTGCCGCAGGTATCGGAGGAGAGCGTGCTGCTGCTTGGGCCGCCCAAGGTAGAGCGCCGCGCCATCGTCAGCTCCGATCATCAGATCATCATGCTGTTGGGCGACACGCTGCATGATTTCGACGCACGTTTTCGCAAGACACCGCTCGACGCGCAGCGCAAGACCGTCGCCGAAGAGTCGGACAAGTGGGGCGTCGAGTGGATCGTGTTCCCCAATGCTGGCTACGGCACCTGGTCCAAAGCACCGCTCAAAGGCTGGGAAGCCGAGCCGGTAGTCGAGCCCTGGTAAGGCGGTGTTGATCTCCATCGGTCGCTTGGCGTGAGTCGGGCGCCGTCATGGCGCTGGAAAAAAATGCGTCGAGCCGGTCTAATGCCGGCTCTTTTTTCTGCAGCTGTCCGAATGCAATGACCACTCTCCTGGCCCTCGATACCGCTACTGAAGCCTGCTCCGTCGCGCTGCTGCATGACGGTCGCGTGCTCAGCCACTACGAAGTCGCCCCGCGTATGCACGCGCAACGCCTGTTGCCGATGATTCAGCAACTGTTGGCTGAGGCAGGTATCGCCGCTTCGGCGCTGGATGCCATCGCCTTCGGCCGTGGCCCGGGTGCTTTCACCGGTGTGCGCATCGCCATCGGCGTGGTGCAGGGCCTGGCCTTTGCCCTGGATCGGCCGGTGCTGCCGGTATCCAATCTGGCCGTGTTGGCCCAGCGTGCGCTGCGTGAGCAGGGCGCGACTCAGGTCGCAGCCGCCATCGACGCGCGCATGGACGAAGTCTATTGGGGCTGCTACCGCGCCGAAGCCGGCGAGATGCGCCTGCTCGGTCATGAGGCGGTGTTGCCACCGGAGCAAGCCGAGGCGCCGCGTGGCAGCGATGGTGAGTGGTTCGGCGCCGGCACCGGTTGGGGCACCTTCGCCGCGCGTATCGCCCTCACACCTGTGAGCATGGATGGCAGCATGCTGCCGCACGCCGAAGACCTGCTGACTCTGGCCCGTTTTGCCTGGGCGCGTGGCGAGGCGTTGCCGGCCGATCAGGCGCAGCCGGTGTACCTGCGTGACCAGGTCGCCACGCCGAAAGCGCCGCCGGTATGACAATTGGTCGGATGCTTGGCGCCAAGAACTCTTCGGCATTTGCCAAGGACGCAGCCCGCCGCTACATTGCCAGCACTGTCCCTTGTTCAGCCGAGCCCACCGAGCAGCCCTAGATGCGGATCGACGGTTACTTACCTTCCTACTCGCCAGATCGTGGCCCCCGTTCGGGGACTGCGGTCACGCCCTATCGCGAGGCGCAGCGGGAGGTCGAGGCCCAGCGTGAACAGCCGGCTGCCCCAGCCAGCAGCCAGGGGTTGGAGCAGGCACCGCAGATTCGCCGCGTGCAGGCCAGCAGCAGTAACACCGATAGCCTGCCTACCCGCTCGCAGGACCTCGGTTATCAACAGCCTACGCTGAGCAACCGTGCCGCTCAGGCGTTGGCCAGCTACAGCACCACCGCCGCTTACGCCAGCGAGTACGATGCGCAGGAAGTGCTCGGCCTCGATCTCTACGCGTAACCCCGTTTCACGGCGTGATTCACGCCCCTCAGCTTGGACCGTCGCATAGATCGATGAGCGCTGCGCTTCCCTATTACCTTGGTTGTCCATCCTGGAGCGAAGCGGCCTGGCGTGCCACGCTGTATCCGCAGGATACCCGGCCAACCGAGTTTCTCAGCCGCTACACCGAGGTGTTCAACGCGGTGGAAGGCAACACCACGTTCTATGCCAGGCCCAGCGAGCAAACGGTGGCGCGCTGGGCGCAGGCAATGCCGACGCACTTTCGTTTCTGCGCCAAGTTGCCGCGAGACATCAGTCATAGCGAGGATCTTTGCCAGCAACTGGATGAGGTCACGCAGTTTCGCCAGTTGCTGGCGCCGCTCGGCGAACGGGTAGCGCCTTACTGGCTGCAACTGCCGGCCAGCTTCGGACCATCGCGGTTGGCGGAGCTGGCGGCGTTCATCGAGCAATGGGGTGACTGGCCGCTGGCGATAGAGGTGCGCCACCCGGAATTCTTCGCCAAGGGCGATGCCGAGCGTATGCTCAATCGCCTGCTGCACGAGCATGGTACCGAGCGCATCTGCCTGGATTCGCGCGCGCTGTTCAGCTGCGACTCGCAGGAGCCCGCTGTGCTGCATGCGCAGGCGAAGAAACCGCGCCTGCCAACTCGGCCTACCGCGTTCAGTCAGGGCCCGCAGTTGCGCTTCATCGGTCACCCCGAGTTGCTGGCCAACGACCCCTTCATGCTGCCCTGGCTGGACAAGGTCGCCGGCTGGATCGAGCAGGGGCTGCGTCCTTACGTTTTTGCCCATACCTCGGACAACCGCCTGGCACCGCAGCTGGCGCGGCGTTTTCATGAGCAGCTGATGCAGCGCCTGCCTGGCTTGCCCGAACTGCCTGTGTTGCAGATTGAACCGGAACTGGAGCAGCTTGGCTTACTCTGATGGAGCATGGATATGCTGATACGGATAATCGGCCGTTTGCTGTTTCTCTCCCTGCTGCTGGGTGCAGCGCTTCTGGTGGCGCTGTGGCGTGGCTGGCTGGAGGTGGCGCCGCGTTTCAACCCCTGGGCGCCGCTGGATGTGCGAGAGACGCCGAACCTGCTGACCCCCTTCAAGCTTTGGCGTCTGGGTGACGATCGCGAGTTGTGCGACCTGGCCCTGGCGACGTCCGGGCTGCGTTTTACCCGTCTTGCCGACAGCACGCCGCACCCGGGCTGCCCGGTGGAAAACGCGGTGCGCATCCAGGGCGCCAACGTTGGCCTGAGCAGCAGCTTCATGGCCACCTGCCCGCTGGCGGTGAGTTTCGCCCTGTTCGAGCGACATGGCTTGCAGCCGGCTGCGCAGGCAGTGTTCGGCCAGCCGGTGACCCGCGTCGAGCATGTCGGCAGCTTCGCCTGTCGCAGCATTGCCGGCAGCCAGCGGCCCAGCCAGCATTCCTATGCCAACGCGCTGGATATGGTCGGCTTCCGTCTGCGCGACGGCCAGCACATTAGCGTGCTGCGCGACTGGCCGGCGCAGGGCGACAAGGCGCGCTTTCTGCGTCTGGTGCAGGAAGCGGCCTGCGACAGTTTCAACGTGACTCTGGGCCCGGACTACAACGCCGCCCACCGCGATCACTTTCACGTCGATATGGGCATGTGGCGGATGTGCCGCTGAGGCGCTTACGATCCGCCCTACGGCAACGAAAAAGCTTCGCCATCCCTAGCGCTTGGCCAACAGCAGATCGGCCGCCTGCCCGCTGCGCCCATCGGCGAACTCGAATCGTCCCAACTGGGCGATCTGGTCGTAAGCACCCAGGGCGATGCTGACGTCGCGGGCGCGCAGGTCGATGGCGCTGACGCCAGCTTCGCCGAGTGTCTGCAACTGCTGGCGGCCCTGGGCATCGAAACGCAGCAGGCGCAGCTGGCCGAATATCGCATCGGCCGCATCGATACGGCCGTCGCCGTTGTCGTCGAAGCGCGCCAGTTCGGCGAAGCCATTGGCGGCGCCATGCTGATCGCCGAACAGCTCGCGACCATCGTCGATATACCCGTTGCCGTTACGATCCAGCGCCAGTAGCGCGTCGTCACCGGTGGGTACGCTGATAGAGTCCATGCGTCCGTCGGCATCCAGATCGAAGCGCACGGGGCGGCCAAGACCGCTGGTGGAGAATCCGTTGCCAGCCATATCCAGTACCAGCGGATCGACCTGCTGGGGCGCCTGGCCCACGCTGACATTCAGCTCCAGGCCGCGTTGATCGATCAGCGCCTGGCTGACCACGGCGGCGCTGCTGGACACGGCAGGTGGCTCGGCGGTTTCCCGCAGTTCACGAGCGATCTCACCGGGTTTCTGCTCGTCTTCGATACCCAGGGTGCGGCGCAGAATCTGATAGTTGATGGATTCATTCGCCGCACGGTCGAGCTCGTCGTCCAGCGCACGGGGGTTGGCAGGGCTGCTCTTAGGACGCGGGGCGGAGAGGGCGTCGAACATGTTCACTCTCGATGCGGCTGTCGGCGGCCGGGTCTGGCAGAATGCCGCTTCTTCGATATCGGCCGTGTGGCCGGTGCTTTGAGTGATTTTTGAGCAGAACGAGCCAATGACCGACGAGCGGCACAACGCCAGCATCCGCATCCAAGCCTTGCATCCTCAGTACGCCGCAGCGGCCGCTCAATGGGCATCGCGCCTGGACTTGAGGCAAGACGGCGAGACTGAGTTCGCCCTGCAACTGGGTGATGACGGGCTGCAACTGGTCGAGCTAGGTGATAAGGCGCCTGGCCCGGTACGGGTGGATTTCGTCGAGGGGGCGGCGGCGCATCGCCGCCAGTTCGGCGGCGGCAGTGGGCAGATGATCGCCAAGGCGGTGGGGGTGCAGTCGGGCATTCGGCCACGGATTCTCGATGCGACCGCGGGGCTGGGGCGTGACTCGTTCGTGCTGGCCAGCCTGGGCTGCGAGATGACCCTGATCGAGCGCCAGCCGCTGGTGGCGGCGTTGCTGGAGGACGGCCTGCAGCGTGCGGCACTGAACCTCGACGTGGCACCCATCGTGGCGCGCATGCGCCTGCTTACGGGTAACGCCATCGAGCTGATGCGCAGCTGGCAAGGGGAGGCGCCACAGGTGATCTATCTCGATCCGATGTTCCCGCATCGCGACAAGAGTGCGCTGGTGAAGAAGGAAATGCGCCTGTTCCGCCCGTTTGTCGGCGATGACCTGGATGCCCCGGCGTTGCTCGAAGCGGCGCTGGCGCTGGCCACCCATCGCGTGGTGGTCAAGCGCCCGCGCAAGGCCCCGGCAATCGAAGGTAACAAGCCGGGTTATGTGCTGGAGGGCAAATCCAGCCGCTACGACATCTACCCGAAGAAGAAGCTGGAAGCCGACGCTCAGGTGTAAGCCGTCAGGGTCTGTAGGCGCGCAGAAACAATTGCACCGCATCCTGCACATGATGCTCGGCGGCTTGACCTTCCAACGGTTCGCCACAACCGATCAGCAGGCGAAAGTGCGCGCCGCCCTTGAGCAGGCTGAAGAAGTGATCGGCGGCCAGATGCGGATTATCCAGGCTCAGCAGACCGCGCTTGGCGGCCTTGTGCAGTAGCACTTCCATCTCTTCCTGCACTCGTTTCGGGCCGGCTTCGTAGAACAGCTGCGACAGCTTCGAGCCCTGGCTGGCCAGATTCACCATCATCCGGTGCATTTCTACCGATTCGCGACTGTTGACCAGCGCCAGGAAACCACGCGCGATTTCCAGGAGCTGGCTTTCCAGCGGCACGTTATCCGGCAGTTCGAACAGCAGTTCGGGAAGCTGCTCCTCGCACTTGGCCTTGATCGCCGCAGAGAACAGGGTCTCCTTGTCGGTGAAGTGGCTGTACACCGTGAGCTTGGAAACCCCAGCCTCGGCAGCGATGGCGTCCATGCTGCTGCCGTCGTAACCATTACGCAGGAACAGGCTCTTGGCCGCCTCGAGGATGGCACGACGTTTGGCGGGATCCTTCGGTCGGCCGGGGCCGGAAGGTTGTAACAACTTGTCAGGCATTGGCGGATTTTAATACTGGACTGGCGAGTTTGCTATTTTTACTATACCCGCCAGTACAAATATTCCAAACCTTCTCTGAAAGGTCTTACACATGTCTCGCCATGTTCTCCCGCTCGTTGCTTCTCTGGGTCTCGTCTTCCTGCTGTCTGCCTGCGGTAACGGTGAACAGGCGGAGCAACCGATCCGTCCTGCCATGGTGGTGCAGCCGCAGCCGGCTACTGCGCTGGTCGACAGCTATCCGGGCGAGGTGCGTGCACGTTACGAGCCGGAGCTGGCCTTCCGTATCGCCGGCAAGGTGAGCAGGCGCATGGTGGATGTCGGCGACCGGGTGAAGCAGGATCAGCCACTGGCCGAGCTGGACCCGCAGGACGTGCGCCTGCAGCTGGAAGCCATCCGCGCGCAGATGGCGGCAGCCGAGGCCAACCTGCAGACCGTGCGCGCCGAGCGTGAGCGCTACAAAGCGTTGCTTGGGCGCAATCTGGTCAGCCGCTCGCAGTTCGACAACGTCGAGAACCAGTACCGTGCTGGCGAAGCGCGTCTGAAACAGGTCAAGGCCGAGTACGACGTGGCCCGCAATCAGACCGACTATGCCGTGCTGCGGGCCTCGCAGGACGGTGTGATCGCCCGTCGTGCGGTCGAAGTGGGGCAGGTGGTGGCGGCCGGTCAGACGGTGTTCACCCTGGCTGCCGATGGTGAGCGCGAGGTATCGATCAGCCTGCCGGAGCAGAGCTTTGGTCGTTTCGAGATTGGTCAGGTGGTCGAGGTGGAACTCTGGTCGCAGCCCGATCAGCGTTTCCCTGGACGCATCCGCGAGATGGCACCGGCGGCCGATCCACAGTCGCGTACTTTCGCCGCCCGTGTCGCGTTCACCGAAGGCAAGGTGCCGGCGGAATTGGGGCAGAGCGCGCGGGTATTCATTGCCAGCAATGGCGAAGTACCGCTGGCGGTGCCGCTGTCGGCACTCAGCGCCGAGCAGGACCAGGCGTTCGTCTGGGTCGTGGACCCCAAGGAGCACATCGTGCAGCGCCGCCCGGTGCGTGTCGGTGCCTATGGCGATGACCGGGTGCCGGTGCTGGAGGGGCTCGCCGCTTCCGATTGGGTAGTCGCAGCCGGGGTGCAGATTCTTCGCGAAGGCCAGCAGGTACGCCCGGTCGATCGGGACAACCGCAACGTCGAACTGGCCGTCAAGGAGTAAGCCCGCATGAGCTTCAACCTGTCTGCCTGGGCGCTGCGCCATCGCCAGATCGTCCTCTACATCATGCTGCTGTTCGCCGTGGTCGGCGCGCTTTCCTATACCAAGCTGGGGCAGAGCGAGGATCCGCCATTCACCTTCAAGGCCATGGTGATTCGCACCAACTGGCCGGGTGCCAGCGCCGAAGAAGTATCGCGTCAGGTCACCGAGCGCATCGAGAAGAAGCTGATGGAGACCGGCGAGTATGATCGCATCACCAGCTTCTCCCGGCCTGGTGAATCACAGGTCACCTTCATGGCACGCGACTCCATGCGCAGCTCTGAGATTCCCGAGCTGTGGTATCAGGTGCGCAAGAAGATCAGCGACATCCGCCACACGCTGCCGCCTGGCATCCAGGGGCCGTTCTTCAACGACGAGTTCGGCACCACCTTCGGCAATATCTATGCGCTGACCGGCAACGGTTTCGACTATGCGGTGCTCAAGGACTACGCCGACCGCCTGCAGTTGCAACTGCAGCGGGTCAAGGATGTGGGCAAGGTCGAGCTGGTGGGACTGCAGGACGAGAAGATCTGGATCGAACTGTCCAACACCAAGCTGGCGACCCTAGGTCTGCCACTGTCTGCCGTGCAGCAGGCGCTGGAGGCGCAGAATGCGGTGGCGGCTGCCGGTTTCTTCGAAACCGCCAGCGAGCGTATTCAACTGCGTGTGACCGGGCGCTTCGAATCGGTGGAGGAAATTCGCGATTTTCCCATTCGCGTCGCCGATCGTACCTTCCGCATCGCCGACGTGGCCGAGGTCAAGCGCGGCTTCAACGATCCACCCGCACCGCGCATGCGCTTCATGGGCGAGGATGCCATCGGCATCGCCGTGGCGATGAAGGACGGCGGCGACATTCTGGTGCTGGGCAAGGCGTTGGAAGGTGAGTTCGCCCGCCTGCAACAGACGCTGCCGTTGGGTATGGAGCTGCGCAAGGTGTCGGATCAGCCGGCGGCGGTGAAAACCGGCGTGGGCGAGTTCGTCAAGGTGTTGGTGGAGGCGCTGGTGATCGTGCTCGCGGTCAGCTTCTTCTCCCTGGGGGTGCGCACCGGCCTGGTGGTGGCGCTGGTGATTCCGCTGGTGCTGGCGATGACGTTTGCCGCCATGTACTACTTGGGGATAGGCCTGCACAAGATTTCCCTCGGCGCGCTGGTGCTCGGCCTCGGCCTGCTGGTGGACGACGCGATCATCGCGGTGGAGATGATGGCGATCAAGATGGAGCAGGGCTACGACCGCTTCAAGGCGGCCAGCTTCGCCTGGACCAGCACGGCCTTTCCGATGCTCACCGGCACACTGATCACCGCGGCCGGGTTCCTGCCCATCGCCACCGCGCAGTCCGGTACGGGTGAGTACACCCGGTCGATCTTCCAGGTAGTGGCCATTTCGCTGATCGCCTCATGGATCGCGGCGGTGATGTTCGTGCCCTATCTGGGCGACAAGCTGCTGCCCGATCTGGCCAAACTGCACGCGGCGAAACACGGTGGCAGCGCAGGCGGTCATGACCCTTATTCGACGCCGTTCTACCGCCGTGTTCGCGCCACGGTTGAATGGTGTGTGCGTCGTCGCGGCATCGTGATCCTGCTGACCATTGCGTTGTTCGTCGCCTCTGTGCTGCTGTTTCGCTTCGTGCCGCAACAGTTTTTCCCGGCCTCCGGGCGCCTGGAACTGATGGTCGACATCAAGCTGGAGGAGGGCGCCTCGCTGAGCGCCACCGAGGCCGAAGTGCATCGCCTGGAGAAGCTGCTCAAGGAGCAGCCTGGCATCGACAACTACGTGGCCTATGTTGGTACTGGCTCACCGCGTTTCTATCTGCCGCTGGACCAACAATTGCCGGCGGCAAGCTTTGCCCAGTTCGTGGTACTGGCCAAAAGCATCGAAGAGCGCGAGCGCCTGCGTGGTTGGCTGATCAAGGTGATGAACGACGAGTTCCCGACTCTGCGTAGCCGCGTCAGCCGCCTGGAGAACGGGCCTCCCGTGGGCTACCCGATCCAGTTCCGCGTCAGTGGCGAGCATATCGACGAGGTGCGTGCCCTGGCCCGTCAGGTGGCGGACAAGGTGCGCGAGAACCCGCATGTGGTGAACGTGCACCTGGACTGGGAGGAGCCGAGCAAGGTGGTGATCCTCAATATCGATCAGGATCGTGCCCGTGCCCTGGGGGTCAACACCGCCGAGCTGTCGCGCTTCCTGCAAGGCTCGCTGTCCGGCACCAGCGTCAGCCAGTACCGTGAGGGCAATGAGCTGATCGAGATTCTTCAGCGCGGCACGCCGCAGGAACGCAAGGCACTGAGCCTGCTGCCTAGCCTGGCTGTGCCGACCGACAGCGGTCGCAGCGTAGCGCTGTCGCAGGTGGCAACCCTGGAATACGGCTTCGAGGAAGGCATCATCTGGCACCGCAATCGCCTGCCCAACGTCACCGTGCGTGCCGACGTCTATGGCAAGCAGCAGCCGGCCAGTCTGACCCAGCAGATCCTGCCGACGCTGGACCCGATCCGCGCGGAACTGCCTGCGGGTTATCTGCTGGAGGTCGGCGGCACGGTGGAGGACTCGCAACGCGGACAGAAATCGGTGAACGCCGGTATCCCGCTGTTCATCGTGGTGGTGCTGACGCTGCTGATGCTGCAGTTGAAAAGCTTCTCGCGCTCGGCGATGGTGTTTCTCACCGCACCGCTGGGCCTGATCGGCGTCACCCTGTTCCTGTTGATCTTCCGCCAGCCGTTCGGCTTCGTTGCCATGCTCGGCACCATCGCCCTGGCCGGGATGATCATGCGTAACTCGGTGATCCTGGTCGATCAGATCGAGCAGGACATCAGCCACGGTCTGGATCGTTGGCACGCCGTTATCGAGGCCACGGTGCGCCGCTTCCGTCCCATCGTGCTCACTGCACTGGCAGCGGTGTTGGCGATGATTCCGCTGTCGCGCAGCGTGTTCTTCGGGCCGATGGCGGTAGCGATCATGGGCGGGCTAGTGGTGGCCACGGCATTGACCCTGCTGTTCCTGCCGGCGCTGTATGCAGCGTGGTTCCGGGTCAAGGAGAGCGAGGCGCAGTAAGTTGTGGGAGGCGCTTTAGCGGCGAGCTTTTAATGCCGTCGCAGCTTTCAGGCTCTTCCCCGTAAAGTTGCTGATAACAATAAAAAACGGGAGCCAGTGGCTCCCGTTTTTCGTCGAGCGGATCGGACTTATTCGTCCATCTGCGATTGCAGGTAGTTCTGCAGGCCGACGGCTTCGATCAGGCTGAGCTGGGTTTCCAGCCAGTCGATATGATCTTCCTCGGAGCAGAGGATTTCTTCGAGCAGTTCGCGGCTGGCATAGTCACCGATGCTCTCGCAGTAGGCGATGGCGGCCTTCAGGTCACCGTGAGCCTTGTGCTCGATCTTCAGGTCGCACTCGAGCATTTCCTTGGTGTTTTCACCGATCAGGATCTTGCCCAGGTCCTGCAGGTTGGGAATGCCTTCGAGGAAGAGAATGCGCTTGATCAGCTTGTCGGCATGCTTCATCTCGTCGATGGACTCGTGGTACTCGTGCTCGCCGAGTTTCTTCAGGCCCCAATCTTCGTACATGCGTGCATGCAGGAAATACTGGTTGATGGCGACCAGTTCGTTACCAAGAATCTTGTTCAGATGTTGAATGACCTTCTTGTCGCCTTTCATGACCGCTCCTGCTGCTTCAATGACCGTGATGATCTCGAATTTTCGGCCTGGTTTTCCCTTATGTCAAACTTAAGTGTTTGAAACATAAGTAAAAATAAAACTGAATAAGAATGTTTTTATTCCGCATCATGACGCCAAGTTATTGAATCAACGCAATAAAAAAGTTGCTGAAAGTTCTACGCTGACTGAAACGGGGAAGTAACCCCGATATTTTATTTTTCCGTGCCCATAAAAAAGCCCCGCAGAGCGGGGCATGGGGCACGCAGAATTCAGGCGGCGTGGGCCGAATGTGGGTCGCGGCTGTTCAGGTAGTCCTGCAGGCGGGCCTGCTGCACCGGGGTCATGAACAGGCCCAGTTTGCTGCGCCGCCAGAGAATGTCGGCACTGCTGCGCGCCCATTCTTCACGGCGCAGGTATTCCACTTCGCGGGTGTAAAGCCCGGCACCGAGATGTTCGCCGAGGTCGGTAAGGTTGTGTACGCCATCGAGCAGGCGCCAGGTACGGCTGCCATAGCTGGTAGCCCAGCGTCTGGCCAGGCTGGTGGGTAGCCAGCCATAGCGTTCGCAGAGCGCTTCGACCAGGGCGCTCTGGCCTTGCAGATCCTCACCACCGGGGAGCGGGGCGGTGGCTGTCCAGCTCGGCCCCAGGTTGCTGAAATGCGCGGCCAGTTCCTGCATGGCGGACTCGGCCAGCTTGCGATAGGTGGTCAGCTTGCCGCCGAAGACCGAAAGCAGCGGCGCCTCGCCCGGCGCGCCGGAGAGCGACAGGGTGTAGTCGCGGGTAATGGCCGACGGTTCATCGGATTCGTCATCGCACAGTGGGCGCACGCCCGCGAAGCTGTGCAGCACATCGTCGCGACTGAGCTGTTGCTTGAAGTGATCATTGACCACCTTGAGCAGATAGTCGGTTTCCTCGGCAGTGATCGTCACCTGGGCGGGGTCGCCCTGATATTCGCGGTCAGTGGTGCCGATCAGGGTGAAGCGCTCCAGATAGGGGATGGCGAAGACGATGCGACGATCCTCGTTCTGCAGGATGTAGGCCTGCTCACCGTCATACAGGCGTGGCACGACGATGTGGCTGCCCTGGATCAGGCGGATGCCGTAGGGCGATTGCTGCTTGAGGTCTTCACGGATGAAGCGCGCGACCCAGGGACCGGCGGCGTTGACCAGAGCGCGGGCGCGAATGGACAGCAGGCTGCCGTCGCTGCGCTCCAGGTGGACATGCCAGAGCCCCTTGCTGCGCCGTGCACTGACGCAGCGAGTGCGCGGGTGAATATGCGCGCCTTTTTCCCGCGCGGCCATGGCGTTGAGCACCACCAGGCGAGCATCGTCCACCCAGCAGTCGGAATATTCGAAACCGCGGCTGATCTCCGCTTTCAACGGGCTACCGGCGCCGAAGCGCACGCCGCGCGAAGCCGGCAGGCGCTCGCGCTTGCCCAGATGGTCGTAGAGGAACAGGCCGGCGCGGATCATCCAGGCCGGACGCAGGTGCGGGCGGTGCGGCAGAACGAAGCGCATCGGTTTGACGATATGCGGCGCCTTGGCCAGCAGCACTTCGCGCTCGGCCAGGGCCTCACGTACCAGGCGGAATTCGTGGTGCTCCAGGTAGCGCAAGCCGCCGTGGATCAGCTTGCTGCTGGCAGATGAAGTATGGCTGGCCAAGTCGTCCTTTTCGCAAAGGAACACGGACAAGCCACGACCGGCTGCATCGGCGGCGATGCCCACACCATTGATACCACCGCCAACGACGGCGAGGTCATAGACTTCCGCAACAGGGCTGGCGAACTGGTCGTGGGGCATGTGGCACGCTCGGCTATTGGATTCGAATGTGGTTATGTTCACTTTCGAAAATATGCTAGACGAAGATGCGCAGCTTCGCTACCCCGGCACGCGATTGCGCGCCGAGCGGTATTGAACGGATGGGAGCAGGGGTAAACCGTGATGGGTGCTTTGGCGGGTTACACCCGCCCTACGAGAACGTGCGCACTCAGACCAGGTCGAGCTGGACCTTGTGGCTGTGCAGCAGGCGGGTGATGGCGGCTGAAGGTGCGCTATCGGTAAAGACGCGGTCGACCAGGGCTATTGAGCCCAGGCGTACCACGGCGTTGCGGCCGAACTTGCTGGAGTCGGCGGCGAGGAAAACCTGACGCGCGTTGTCGATGATGGCCTGGGAAACGCGTACTTCCTGATAGTCGAAGTCGAGCAGACTGCCGTCGTCGTCGATACCACTGATGCCGACGATGGCGTAGTCGACCTTGAACTGCTGGATGAAATCCACCGCCGCCTGGCCGACGATACCGCCGTCGCTGCGCACCGTACCGCCGGCCACCAGGACCTCGAAGTCAGCCTTGGCGCTGAGTTGCGCGGCGACGTGCAGATTGTTGGTGATGATCTTCAGGCCCTTGTGATTCTGCAGCTCTCGGGCGATGGCCTCGGTGGTGGTGCCGATATTGATGAACAGTGAGGCGTGATCAGGTATCTGCGCCGCCACGGCTTCGGCGATACGCTGTTTTTCTTCGCGCATCTGCCCGGCGCGCATGCCATAGGCGGTGTTCTGAATGCTCGATGATTCGCACGCCGCGCCGCCATGGGTACGACGCAACAGACCGTGCTCGGCCAATTGGTTGATGTCGCGGCGAATGGTCTGTGGGGTGACGGCGAAGGCTTGAGCCAGTTCATCGATGCTGACGTAGCCACGGTCGCGGGCGAGGTTGAGGATGTCGTGCTGGCGGGGAGCGAGATTCATGAGCGCTTCCTGTGATGGTCACCCATTATAGGCTGTAGATGCGGAGGATTTCGGCCTGTTAATGTAGGGCATCTTTCACAGCGTTTTCACATTCGAACATGACCCCAGCCATCGATCTGTTGAAAAAGGCCAAGGCCGAACACCGTGTGCATAGCTACCAGCATGACCCCAAGGCGCCGTCCTATGGGCTGGAAGCGGCGGAAAAGCTCGGCCTGGCGCCCGAATGCGTGTTCAAGACTCTGCTCGCGGCGACCGAGAAAGGCGAGCTTCTGGTGGCGGTGGTGCCGGTGGTCGGCAGTCTCGATCTCAAGGCGCTGGCCGCAGCGGCCGGCGTGAAGAAGGCCGACATGGCCGACCCGACTGCCGCGCAGCGCGCCACTGGTTATCTGGTCGGCGGCATCAGCCCGCTGGGGCAGAAGAAACGCTTGCGCACCTTTATCGACGAGACCGCACGCCAGCATCCCACCATTCACGTCAGTGGCGGCCGGCGCGGGCTGGAACTGGAACTCTCGGCCGAGACCCTGGCGCAACATACCCAGGGGCAGTTCGCCGCTATCGGCAAAGCCTGAACCGAGCAGTATGCTGCCAGCAAAATAAGCCAGTCTGCAGTCAACTGCAGTGAACGCTAGCAGATCATTGAAAAACGTAGGCGACGACTGCAAGGATGCAGGAGGTAGAGCGAAGCAGGAAGCCCGAGCCGAGGCAGCCAGTGCAAGGAAAAAATAGGCGAAAAAGCGGAGTTTACGCGTTGTAAATGAGCATTTTGATCGGACTCGCGCACGAGCCTGTTTTTGACGCAGCAATGGCAACGCAGGTAGTTTTTCAACAGCCTGCTACCGATAACAACAAGGAATCTTGCATGACCCAATACCTGCTAGCCATCGACCAGGGCACCACCAGCTCCCGCGCCATCATCTTCAGTGCCCAGGGCTTGCCGGTTGCACGTGCCCAGCAGGAGTTCAAGCAGTACTTCCCGCAGGATGGCTGGGTCGAGCACGACGGCCAGGAAATCTGGCTGTCCACGCTCAAGGTCTGCCGCGATGCGATTGCCAGCAGTGGACTGCAGCCGGAAGCGATCGCCGCCATCGGCATCACCAACCAGCGCGAAACCACCCTGGTGTGGGATGCCGTCAGTGGCACGCCTATCCATCCGGCCATCGTCTGGCAGGATCGTCGTACCGCTGATTATTGCGGCGGGCTCAAGGATCAAGGCCATGAGGCGATGGTCTCGGCCAAGACCGGCCTGCTGATCGACCCGTATTTCTCGGCCACCAAGCTGCGCTGGATCCTGGAGAACGTACCCGGTGCCCGTGAGCGAGCCGAACGCGGCGAGCTTCGTTTTGGCACCGTGGACAGCTTCCTGCTGTGGCGTCTGACCGATGGCAAAGTGCATCGCACCGATGCCAGTAATGCCTCGCGCACACTGATGTTCAATATCCATACCCAGCAGTGGGATGAAGAGCTGCTCAAGCTGTTCGAGATCCCCGCCAGCCTGTTGCCCGAGGTGCTCGATTGCGCCGCCGAGTTCGGTCACACCGACAGCGAGCTGCTCGGCGCCAGCATCCCGGTGCTGGGCATGGCCGGTGACCAGCAGGCGGCGCTGATCGGCCAGGCCTGCTTTGAACCGGGCATGGTCAAGAGCACCTACGGCACCGGCTGCTTCATGATCCAGAACACTGGCGATCAGCCGGTGAGCTCGAAGAATCGCCTGCTCACCACGGTCGGCTATCGCCTCGATGGCAAGGTCACCTATGCGGTCGAGGGCAGCATCTTCGTGGCCGGTGCGGCGGTGCAGTGGCTGCGCGACGGCATCAAGCTGATCAGCCATGCGCGCGACAGCGAGGCGCTGGCCGAGGCCACCGGTGAGGCCTGCGGCGTCTATCTGGTGCCGGCATTCACCGGCCTGGGCGCGCCGTATTGGGACCCCAAGGCGCGTGGCGCCATCTTCGGCCTTACCCGTGACACCGGGATCAAGGAGATCGTCACCGCCGGCCTGCAGTCGGTGTGCTACCAGACCCGCGACTTGCTCGAGGCCATGCGCCAGGACGGTGCCGCGGCGCCTAGTGCGCTGCGTGTCGACGGTGGCATGGTGGAGAACAACTGGGTCATGCAGTTTCTTGCCGACATTCTTGGGGTCAGCGTCGAGCGCCCGGAGGTCACCGAAACCACCGCGCTCGGCGTCGCCTACCTGGCGGGTCTGAAGCTAGGTCTTTACCAGGACCTCAATGCCATCGCCAGCCACTGGCATCGTCAGCAGCGCTTCGAGCCGCGGATGAACGAGGCGCACCGTGAACGCCTCTATGCTGGCTGGCTGGATGCGGTGAAGCGCGTGCGCAGCGAGCCCTGAAGCACCCCTGGATCGCAGGAGCGGCTTTAGCCGTGATGCTCTCAGAGCATCTGGAAAACAGGAACTGTATCTGTTGCGGCCTACTCTGCGCAGGCATGCTGGCGGCTCTCATCTGGCCAGGAATGCAGCATGCCTCTCGAATTCCATCAAGTTGACGCCTTTACCGACCAGCCGTTCGCGGGCAATCCCGCCATGGTCTATCGCCTGGATGCCTGGCTCGACGATGCGTTGATGCAGCGCATTGCCGCCGAGCACAACCTGGCGGAGACTGCATTCGTGGTGAAGGAGGGCAGTGCCTGGCATATCCGCTGGTTTACCCCGGTTAGCGAGGTGCCGCTGTGCGGGCATGCCACCTTGGCTGCGGCCAAAGTGCTGTTCGACATCTATCAGGAACCGGCCGAGGTGCTGGATTTCACCTGCTTATCCGGAGCGCTGCAGGTCACCCGTCAGGGTGAGCGTCTGCAACTGGATTTCCCAGTGCGCCCGGTGTTGCCGGTGGCGGCGTCACTACACGCCGACGTCGAGCGCGTGCTGGGGCAGCCCGCGCAGCAGGTTCTGGCTCTGCTGAATGTCGATGGCAGCGTGCAGGAACTGATGGTGGTGCTGGCGTCCGAGGCGCAGGTGCGCAGCTTTACCGCTGATCTGCCGGCGCTGGCCACCCTGCCTGGGCTTGGTGTACTGGTGACTGCCAGCGGGCAAAAGCACGACTTCGTCTCGCGCTACTTCGCGCCGAGCATTGGTATCGATGAAGACCCGGTGACCGGCTCGACGCACTGCATGCTGGTGCCCTACTGGGCTGAGCGTCTGGAGCGCAGCGAGCTAAGCGCTTTCCAGTGTTCGGCACGCGGTGGTGAGCTGCTCTGTCGTCTGGAGGGCGAGCGGGTCAAGATTGCCGGCCACGCGCGGCATATCGCCAGTGGCCAGCTGATGCTCTGATCAGTTGCTGCTGACCCGGCGCACGCCACCGGAGTCGCTGAGTTGCAATTGCGCGGCGACGCTGCCGAGAGCCGGGAAGGCCACCAGGTGATCGGCGGCGACGCGGATGCCCACCTCGTCACCTGGCTGGTGATCGGCATGGCTGGGGAAGATCGATTCCAACTGGCTACCGGTCGGCAGTTGCAGGCGGTAGAGCGTGGCAGCGCCGAGGAAGGTCTTGCCGACGATGCGCGCCTTCAGTTCGCTGCTTTCATCCGGGACGATGTCGTCCGGGCGCAGCAAGACGTCTACCGCGCTGCCCTGAGCCCAGGTGTAGGCACGGTTGCCGCGGATCATGCCGAGCTCGGTCTGCACCGTTTCCGGGCCGAGCAACTGGCCGCGAATGAAGTAACCCTGACCGATGAAGCTGGCAACGAAAGGCGTCAGTGGCTCGTGATAGAGATTGAACGGCGTATCCCACTGCTCCAGGCGACCATCCTTGAACACGCCGACGTGATCGCTGACGGCGAAGGCTTCTTCCTGATCGTGAGTGACCAGAATGGCGCTGGTGCCACGCGCCTTGAGAATTTCTCGTACCTCATGGCTCAGGCGCCTGCGCAGTTCGCCATCGAGGTTGGAGAAGGGTTCGTCGAGTAGCAGCAATTTCGGTTCCGGCGCCAGAGCGCGCGCCAGGGCGACCCGTTGCTGCTGACCACCGGACAGCTCGTGCGGGTAACGTTTGGCCAGGTTGCCGAGCTTGACCAGCTCCAGCAGTTCTTGAGTGGCGTGCTCGGCGTTGGGCTGCTTGCGGATACCGAAGGCGACGTTTTCCGCCACACTCAGGTGGGGGAACAGGGCGTAATCCTGGAACACCATGCCGATATGGCGTTTCTCCGGCGCAAGGGTAAAACCGGCGCGGGAAATCACTTCACCTGCCAGTTCGATCTCGCCTTCCAGGACTGGCTCGAAACCGGCGATGGCGCGCAAGGTGGTGGTCTTGCCGCAGCCCGATGGGCCGAGCAGGCAGCCGATGTCGCCAGGGTTGAGGTGCAGGTCGAGATCCTGCACCACCTTGTGGGCGTGGTAGCCGCAGTTCAGTCCGCGTAGCTGCAGCAGAGGCTGGCTCATGCGTGGTGGTACGCCGGTTCGACCAGCATCTCCAGCAGTGCCTTCTGGGCGTGCAGTCGGTTCTCGGCCTGATCCCAGGCAACCGAGCGCGGGTCGTCGAGCAGGTCGACGCTGATTTCTTCGCCACGGTGCGCCGGCAGGCAGTGCATGAAGAGCACGTCTTCGGCGGCGGCGTCGAGCAGCTCGCGGGTGACCTGGTAGGGGCGGAACAACGCCATGCGCTGCTCGGCTTCGTCTTCCTGGCCCATGGAGGCCCACACGTCGGTGCTGACCAGATGGGCGCCGGCCACTGCTTCGCGCGGGTCACGCACGACCTGCACGCGCTCGCCGGCCTGGGCCAGGAAGCGCGCGTCCGGCTCGTAGCCAGCAGGGCAGGCGACCTTGAGCTGGAAGTCGAACTGCATCGCCGCTTCGATATAGGAGTTGCACATGTTGTTGCCGTCGCCGATCCAGGCCACCGTCTTGCCGGTGATGCTGCCGCGGTGTTCGAGGAAGGTCTGCATGTCGGCCAGCAACTGGCAGGGGTGCAGATCGTCGGACAGGCCGTTGATCACCGGTACCTTGGACTTGGCGGCGAACTCGGTGAGGTTGCCGTGGGCGAAGGTGCGGATCATCACCGCGTCGAGCATGCTCGACATGACGATGGCGGCATCGCCGATCGGCTCGCCACGGCCCAGTTGGGTGTCGCGCGGCGAGAGGAAGATGGCCTGGCCACCGAGCTGGATCATGCCGGCTTCGAAGGACAGGCGGGTGCGAGTCGAGGCTTTCTCGAAGATCATGCCCAGCACGCGATTCTTCAGCGGCTCGAAAAGTACGCCACGGTTGCGCAGATTCTTCAGCTCGATGCCTCGGCGGATCAGTCCCACCAGTTCGTCCGGTGTGTAATCCATCATCGAGAGAAAGTGTCTGACGCTCATCGTTAACTACCTTTATCACTACAGTTCGCAAGCTTGTGTTCGGGGATAAAACCGACAAAAACAGCAGAGCTTGCGGCAGGAGGCCGCAGGGTGCGACGAAACAGGGGAAGGCGCGATCTTATAAGGAAATGACGAGACGGCGCAAATTGCCGCCCTCAGGCATACAAAATCCTGTTTTGTAAGCCTTTTCCCAAAGCTGCGTGCGAGATGTCACAAAACTGACATCATTGCTTGCGCCGCTCTAGATCGGGCCTCTAGGATGCCGCCGCCTTTCCAAGGCAATGCATTGCCCCCGCAACGGGGACATCCATGGAATATATGTGCAAAGGAGTTTTGCATGAAACACGTAACCTACGCCGCCGCTTTCTCCGCTCTCGCCCTGCTGACTGGCTGTGCCAGCCAGAACGTTAGTCAGCCGACCGTTCCGCTGAACGGCACCGTGCAAACTAACCTCAAGGCCGACGTGAAAGTGGGCGAGCCCATCTCCGGTCAATCTTCGGTGAACATCCTGTTCGGTGTGTTCAAGCTGGGTGGTGACACTCAGTTCGCCGATGGCGTGACCTACGGTGGTGGTGAGGGTGGTTTTGCGCTGGGTCTCGACCCGGTCGCTTCCGCCAAGTCCGCAGCTGCCTACAAGGCAGTCAAGGCCTCGGGTGCCGATGTGATCGTCGCCCCGCGTTACGAAGTGAACGTTCAGGACTACTTCGTTTACAAGACCGTTAGCGTCAACGTTACCGGCAACAAGGGCACCGTGACCTCCATCCGTTAATTCGGACAGTCGCGACCCTGAATCGGCAGGCTTGATGCCTGCCGATTCATGAGACGAACGCTGCTGGCGTCGTCTCCGCGCTCGGCCCATAGTTCATGACCTGCGACCTGACCGGTCGTCTCGGATCAGAACAAGAGGCCAGGCCATGACCAAGTCCCTCCATTACCGTGCGTGCCATCTGTGCGAAGCCATCTGTGGACTCGCCATCGAAACCGAAACCCAGGCAGACGGCTCAACGCAGATTCGCTCGATCAAGGGCGATGCCCAGGACAGTTTCAGCCGTGGCCACATCTGCCCCAAGGCCGTGGCACTGCAGGACATCCAGAACGACCCCGACCGCATCCGCCAGCCCATGCGCCGCATCGGCGAGCAGTGGCAGGCCATCGGCTGGGATGAAGCGTTCGAGCTGGTGGCCGAGCGCCTGAGTACGATCCAGGCGGCGCATGGGCAGAACGCCGTGGCGGTTTATCAGGGCAATCCCAGCGTGCACAACTACGGGCTGATGACCCACAGCAACTACTTCCTCGGTCAGCTGAAAACCCGCAATCGCTTCTCCGCTACCTCGGTCGACCAGTTGCCGCACCACTTGACCAGCCACCTGATGTATGGCCACGGCCTGCTGATTCCGATTCCCGACATCGATCACACCGACTTCATGTTGATCCTCGGTGGCAACCCGCTGGCTTCCAACGGCAGCATCATGACCGTGCCGGATGTGGAGAAGCGCCTGAAGGCCATCCAGGCGCGCGGCGGCAAGCTGGTGGTGGTCGACCCGCGGCGCAGCGAAACCGCGGCCATCGCCGACCAGCATCTGTTCGTGCGTCCCGGCAGCGATGCCGCGCTGTTGCTGGCGCTACTCAACACCCTGTTCGAGGAAGGCCTGACGCGCGACAGTCATCTGCCGGTGGAAGGGTTGGAGCAGGTGCGCGAAGCGATTGGCGGGTTCCATGCTGAGGCCATGAGTGTGCGTTGTGGGGTGCCGGCCGAAACCATTCGGCAGTTGGCGCGGGATTTCGCCGCAGCGGACAGAGCCGTCTGTTACGGGCGCATGGGCGTTTCCACCCAGGCGTTCGGCACCCTCTGCCAGTGGTTGGTGCAGCTGATCAACCTGGTGACCGGCAATCTGGATCGCAGCGGCGGTGTGCTCTGCACGACGCCGGCGGTGGACCTGGTGGCGAGCACCTCGGGCGGGCATTTCAACCGCTGGCAGAGCCGGGTATCCGGCCTGCCGGAGTACGGCGGCGAGTTGCCGGTTTCGGCGCTGGCCGAAGAGATGCTCACGCCTGGCGAGGGACAGATCCGTGCGCTGGTCACCGTGGCCGGCAACCCGGTGCTGTCCACGCCCAATGGACGGCAACTGGAGCAGGCGCTGGACGGTCTGGAGTTCATGCTCTCGGTGGATTTCTACATCAACGAGACCACTCGCTACGCCGACCTGATCCTGCCGCCGACCGCGCCGCTGGAGCATGATCACTACGACACCACCTTCAATGTGTTCGCGGTGCGCAATGTCACCCGTTTCAACGAGGCGATCCTGGCCAAGCCGGACGGCGCGCTGCACGACTGGGAAATCTTCGTCGGCCTGGCCAAGGCCTTCGCGGCGCGCAATGGTCTTGAGCTGAAACCGACCCTGGCGCCGGAGCAGATGATCGACATGGGCCTGCGTTTTGGCCCCTATGGTGATCGCAGTGAGCGCAAACTCAGCCTGGCGGCTTTGTGCGAGCATCCGCATGGGCTCGATCTGGGACCGCTGCAACCGAATCTTGCTGCGCGCCTGAAAACGCCGAGCAAGGCGGTGCAGGCCGCGCCTGAGCTGCTGCTGGCCGATCTGGCACGTTTCGCCAAGCAGCAACAACCGGCTGCCCATGAACTGCTGCTGATCGGCCGTCGTCACGTGCGCAGCAACAACTCCTGGATGCACAACTATCACCGTCTGGTGAAGGGCAAGCCGCGTCATCATTTGTTGATGAACCCGGCGGATCTGGCCAGTCGTGGCTTGGCCGATGGCCAGCGCGTACGGGTGCGCTCGCGGGTCGGCAGCATCGAGGTGGAGGTGGCCGCCAGCGATGAGGTGATGGCTGGCGTGGTCAGCCTGCCTCACGGTTGGGGCCATGCCCGACCCGGGGTACAGATGGATATCGCCCGCGCGCAGCCGGGTGCCAGCGCCAATGACCTGACCGACGAGCGCCAGCTCGATGCGCTGTCCGGCAATGCGGTGCTCAATGGTGTGCCGGTCGAAGTGGTGGCTGCGTAGACGGGCGTCTCTCCAGACCGGGTGGTAGGAGCCGCGCCTCGCGGCGAAGGGTGGCCGTCACGCCATGTTGGGGAAATACCCAAGCGCTTCGCCCCGAGGCAGGGCTCCCACGGGGCATCGCAAGACCGCGTAATGGATGCTCGGCAAGGCCGAGCATTATGCTCGGCTTTTCGCTACAATCGCGCCACCGTGGCGACCGCCGGGTCGCGAAGTCTATGCTGAGGTGCCCCATGGATATCATCGAAACCATCAAAGAGCAGATCGCCAACAACACCGTTCTGCTGTACATGAAAGGCTCGCCCAACGCGCCGCAGTGTGGCTTCTCCGCCCGTGCTGCCCAGGTGGTGATGGGCTGTGGCGAAAAGTTCGCCTACGTCGACATCCTGCAAAATCCGGAAATCCGCGCCAACCTGCCGAAGTACGCCAACTGGCCGACCTTCCCGCAGCTGTGGGTCGGTGGTGAGCTGGTCGGTGGTAGCGACATCCTCACCGAGATGTACGAGAAAGGTGAGCTGCAGACCCTGATCAAGGATGCCGTGAGCAAAGCCGGCGCCTGATCACTGCTCGTGCAAAAAAGAACCCGCCTAGGCGGGTTCTTTTGTTTCTGCCAGCAGCTTTCTATTTCTGCAGCCACTGGCCGTTCAACTGGATGAATTGTCCCTTGGGCGTGCGCTCGATGGCCTTCTTGCCGGCGATGGCTTCCACGTCGTTCAGGCTGATGCCATTGTCCTGTGCCACCTTCTGATACTCGGCGCGACGCGCCTGGTTGATCAGGCGGGCAATTTCGTCGGCCTGGCCGCCAGGCTTGACCACGCCCAGGTAGCCATTGGGTTGCTCGCCGAGCTGGCCGCTGGCCTTGGCGTCGCCCAGCGCACTCATGGCCTGGTTGAGGTTCAGTGCGTATGCCGGCAGGCTCAGGCTCAATGCGAGCAGCAGGGTCGAAATGTATCGAATCATCGTCTCTCTCCGTAGAACCTGTGCGGCGGGCTCAAAACAGACCACTGTCTTCGTTGAATACACTGTCCAGCGCCTTGTCCACCTTGATGTAGATTTCGTGCTCGACCTTGACGTTCAGGTTGATGTTGATCGGTTCGTTCGGCATGGCCAGTTGTACCGTCGGGGTACAGGCCTGGCACAGCAGCCCCAGGCTCAGGACTGCGAGGAGGCGGTACGTGCGCATGGCGCTACTCCTTTGGTTCTTGGGGGACACGCTGGCGCATCCATTGCTGAATCCGTTGCTGGATGATGCCACTGACCTTGTCGGTCAGCTGCAGGCTGGCCAGCAAGGCCGGAATGTCTTCTTCCAGATTGATGTTGAAATGGATGGGCCGGCCTTTCTCGATGGCCGGGTTCTGTCCATGCAGGCGCATGCCTAGCCGCAGTGTGCCGGACTGATCATAGTCGACGCTACTGCTGAGCAGATCGTAGTGGAAGTCTTCCAGCGCGTCGGTGACCAGCTTCATACCCGGGTTGGCCTGACCCATGGCGCGGATGCGCGGTGAATGAAAACGCAGTTGCCCACCCGGTGGCCTGGCTTCGATCAGGCCCTGTTCGATATTGATGGCGCCAGCCAGGCGCAGCGGCAGGGTGCCGTCGATCAGCCCGCTACCGGCCAGCCCTTCGGCTGGGTAGACGCGAAACAGCTCTTGCAGATTCAGGCCACTGAGCCTCAGGGGCAGCAACTGGCTGGGTTGTTCCAGTGCCCAGGTCGCCGGTGCCAGGCTCAGGCTGCCGCCGAGAATGCCCAGTTCGGCGCGCTGGTGGGTCAGGCTGCCTGCCAGTGGTCGTTGCAGGCTGGCCTGGTAGCTGGCCTGCAACTGCAGAGGGCCGAGCTCGATGCCGGGATCGAGCTGCTTGGCACTCAACTGAGGCAGGTCGAGGCGAAGTCGGTCGCCGTTCAGCTGCAACCGCAGCTCGGCATCGACACCGCTCAGGGTGGTGCGGTCATAGATGCCGGCCAGGCCCTTGCCGGTCAGGCTGGCCTTGAGTTGCAGGGGCTTGCCGCCGGGCAGGTTGAGGCTGGCGTTGCCCTGAATGCGGCCGTTTTCCAAGGTCATTAGCGGCGGCCAGTCGGCCAGGGTTTGTGCCAGTGGGTTGCCGGCGCGCAGGAACAGCTCGTCCAGGGTGGCATTCAGGTTCAGCGCGTTGGTCGTGTTGTCCAGACGCAGGGCCATGCTCAGGCCTGAATCGGCCAGCAGTGCACCGTCTAGGGTCTGGCTGCCGGCGTCGGCGTTGACGTTTCCCTGCCATTGCCAGCCCTGGGCCTGCAATTGTGGATGGTGCAGACGCTGGATGCGCAGGCCCAGCGGGCCGGACAGGGTCGGTGTGCTTGGGGGGCCGCTCAGGGTGATGCCGGCCAGCTTCGCCTGCGCTTGCTGCAGGTCAAGCTCGGCGCCGCGCAGGCGCTGGACGTCGAGGCGCGAGCTGTCGGCCAGGTTGAGCTGCAACTGCTGCTGCGTGACGTTGCCTTTGAGGTCAAGGCTCAGATGCAGGTCATCGAGACGGCTGTCAGCCAGGTCCAGGCGTTTGCTGCGCGCCTCGAGCTGCAGGTGTCGAACGTCGAGTGCCCAGTCGGAGGATTGGTGCAGGGCAAGCTCGGCATCTGCCTGCAGTTCCAGCGGGCCGTGGCCGCTGACGTTCAACAGCAGGGCCAGCGCCTCATCGGCATCGCCCTCCAGAGGCGCGAGGTGCAGTTGCAATTGCTGCGGCCGCAGGCCGCTTGGCAGCGACGCCAGCCAGGGCGCCTCCTGTGTGTCGAGCTGCAGTTGGGCGTTCAAACGCCGGGCCTGCCATCTGCCCAGGGTATTGCTGAGATCGAGCGCCAGCTCACCGCTGACCAGGCCGACGCCGGGAAGCGGCCAGGGCTGCGGTAGCTGCGCATCGACCCGCAGCCACCCGGGGGTGGCCAGCAGTTCGCTGAACGTAGGGGCGGCCTGCGGTACCTGCAACTGCCACTGGGCGTTCATCCCGGCCTGCCGGGGTGTGGCCGGCAGAGCGGCAGCGTCGAGTAGCGTCCATTCGCTCAGCCATTCGGCGAGCCAGGCCATATCCTGCAGCGCGGTAACCTCAAGCTCGCCGCTCCATTGCAGGGCATCGGCCTGAGCCTGCAAGTCGCTATGCAGGGCGATCTGCGGTTGATCATCGAGATGCAGGTTCAACTGCAGCTGTCGCGGGCTGTTCAGCTCGCTGCCCAGCCCCTGCAGTTGTGCTTGCAACTTCGCCCTGTGGGCTGCGCGCAACAGCAGCGTATGCAACTGCAGGGTATCGTCCAGCAGGCTTAGGTCGACGTCGCCCTGCAGTGTGCAGCGACCGCTGGCGCAGGGCAGTTGCGCTTGGGCGTTGCGCAGTTCGATGTGCCGTGGAAGCCATGGCAGGGCATTGCTCAGGGTTTGCAGGAGTCCGGCAAGGTCGCTGTCGCTCGGGCTTTCGGATTCTCCCTGCGCAGGCTGCCACGACAGGCGCAGGTCCTGCGCAACCAGGCGGTAGCGAGGCGCCTCACTGGCCAGCCAGTAGAGTTGCAGCTGGCCGCTTTGTACCAGCAGCTCGCCGTCACGGCGTTGTACCAGGCTTGCATCCTGGAACTGCAGGCCTCGCCAGGAAAGGCTCAGTCGCTGCCAGTCCAGCTCGATGTGCTGTTCCTCGAGCAGCTGCTGCACGCGGTAGCCGACATAGCAGGCCAGAAGCGACAGCAGCGCCAGTATCGCTACGCAGGTGCTCAGCCAGAAACGCCGGCGACTCATGAGTGTTCCTTGCTCGGTGCGGTCCACTGGACGGTACCCCATGCTCGAGTGGGTGCCAAGCGGCTTTCCGTGCTATTGTGTATTTACAGCTTTAAATATTTATTTTGTCGTAAACGAGCGAAGGAGGATGTGATGAGTGCCGTGACTCGCTCTCAGCCCGATGCCGATGCGGTACTGGCTAAAGCCCTGCTCAATACGCGTGAGCAACTGGGGCTGACGCAGCAGGAGCTGGCCGACATCGTTGGCGTCCATCGCAGTGCCATCAGCCGCTGGAACGAGCAGGGTGGTTTGCGTCCGCAGAGCAAGACCGGCGAGCTGGCGCTGTTGCTGATTCGCGTCTATCGCGCGCTGTTTGCCCTGTTTGGTGGCAATCAGCAGGACATGCGCCATTTCCTGCGCACCGAAAATCGCCATCTGGCTGGCATTCCGCTGCAGCAGATGAGTCAGGTGCAGGGGCTGGTGCGTGTTGTCGAGTATCTGGACGCCATTCGCGGCAAAGTCTGAGAGCCTGCTCAAAGCCTGCTGCGCGTCGGCCCTGCTGCGTTAAAAACAGACTCGGAATGCTCATGTACAAAAGTACACTCCGCTTCCTCGCCTATTTTTGCCTTGCACGGCTCTAGCTCGCGATGCTTTGAGCAGGCTCTGCGCTTTAAGGAGGTATCGCCATGGATATCTGGCAACTATGTGACGGCGAGCGACAGGTGCGACCGCTGCGCGGCAAGCTGTTGCGCATGGTGGAAAGCCAGGCGCAGGTTGCGACCCTGCAACTGGTGGATAACCTGGCCGAACAGGCCCTGCTCGAGGAGTTGCTCGAGAGCAGCAAGCCGCCGCTGCCTGAAGCCGCCGAGCCGTTGCACTATCTGCTGAAGACGCCGTTTCGTTATCCGCCGCTGCGTTGGGGTTCGCGCTTCGGCAGCGTGCACGAACCCAGCCTGTTCTACGCCGCTCAGCGTCTGGAAACGGCGATGGCCGAGGCCGCCTACTACCGTTTCGTATTGTGGAATGGCATGGCCGTGCCGCCGCCCAGTGGCCGCATCCTCTCCGAGCATTCGACCTTCGAGGCGCGTTACCGCGTCGAGCGAGGTATCCAGTTGCAACAGCCGCCTTTCGATCAACACGGCGCACTGTTGGCTCACCCTAGTGATTACAGCGTGCCTCAGCGTCTCGGTACGTCGATGCGCGCGGCGGGCATTCAGGCTTTCGAGTACCGCTCGGCACGCTGTCCTGACGGTGGCAGCAATGTGGCGCTCTACGTACCGGCTGCGTTCGCGGAGAAGCGTCCGCGTAATCTGACGGCCTGGTTGTGTGAAACCACGAGCGAGTACGTGGCGTTCAAGCATGCGCAAACGCCGGATCAACCACGGCTGTTTCACTGGGAGCAGTTTCTGGTGCAGGGGCAATTGCCGCACCCCGCGTAACGCCTGCGCTGGCGCGTCAGATGCCCCGAAACAGAGCGCTGCGCGGATCTGTCGCAGGGAGTTGTGCACAATGCTGAAGCAGGCTGTCATATCACTGTCAGAAACGCCGCTAAACGCTTGATTTTTCGTGGTTGATTTTTAAGTCAATGAAAAATATGATTTTTTTCGTTGGTGAAAAAATCGACAGTTTGACTGAGAGCCCCACCGCATCAGGCCTGTGACTTCTTTCGCCCAAGTTGTTCACGGAGTTATCCACAGCTTCTGTGGATTGTGAGGGAACTCTTTTCTGCAGCCGCAAACGATCCGGCAGGCAAGACTTTACCTTCGAGAAAAAAGGAGTAGAGTGGCGCGCCCCGGCAGTCACCCCCCTTTATTTATGCCTCGCGCTTTGCCTTCTTCATCCCCTGCAACTCGTTCCGGTTCTTCTCGCCTGCCCATGCGCGTTGCGCTGTGGCTGCTCGACAGCCCGCGTCTGGGACAAACACCGAGCGTCAAACGCATCGCCGGCAACCTGCTCAAGCAGCCTGCCCGCAAGGGCTGTGTGCAGGCGCAAAGTCGGTTGGGCCAATTGCTCTGCCGCGACTGCGGAAATACCCGTGATCGCCGCATCGGTTATGAACTACTACGCCAGGCTGCTCGCGCGGGCGATCGCAGTGCTCAGCTGGAGCTGGAGCGTCTGTCGCGCTGATTGCGTGCTGGCCCCGTGTAAATCGCCGGCGGGTATACTGCACGGCGGTCAAACATGGAGCGTCTATGCCAATCGATCCCCTCTCTCTCGCCATCGGCACCGTCGTTGCGCTGGTTCCGTTATTGGCTGGCCTTTGGTCCTTGCAGCGCCGGCTGGCTCGCGCGCAAGGCGAGCAGGCGCTGCTGCAGGAACGCCTGGAGCATGCGCAACTGAGCCAGGCCGGTTTGCTGGCTCAGCTCGATGCCTGTCGCGCCGAGTTGGCCGAAGTCAGCGAGATCAAGGTGGAGCAGCAGACCGAGTTGGCCGGCCTGCGTCGTGAGAACGAGTTGCTGCAGCAGGAGCGGCAGATTGCCCGTGAGGCGGCGCAGTCCTGGAATCAACAGCGCGAACGCAACGAAGCCGAATTGCGTCGGCTCACCGCCGAGTGTGCGGCGCTGGCTGCCGAGTTGCAGGAAAACCGCGATAACCAGCAACAGCGCCTCGACGATCTGCAGGGCGCGCGCAACGAGCTGCGCGCCCAGTTCTCCGAACTGGCGACGAAGATCTTCGATGAGCGCGAGCAGCGTTTCGCCGAGACCAGCCAGCAGCGCCTCGGCCAGTTGCTCGACCCACTCAAGGAACGCATCCAGGCATTCGAGAAGCGCGTCGACGAGAGTTATCAGCAAGAAGCGCGCGAGCGTTTTTCCTTGAGCAAGGAATTGGAGCGTCTGCAGCAGCTCAACCAGCGCCTGGGCGACGAGGCGACCAATCTGACCCGTGCACTTAAAGGCCAGAAGACCCAGGGTAACTGGGGCGAGTTGGTGCTGGAGCGGGTGCTGGAGCATGCCGGCCTGGAGAAGGGGCGCGAGTATCACACCCAGGTCAGCCTCAAGGGCGCTGGTGGCGAGCGCTTTCAGCCTGACGTGCTCATCCGCCTGCCGGGCGACAGGCAGGTGATCGTCGATGCCAAGGTCAGCCTCAGCGCCTACCAGCAGTATGTCGCGGCTGCGGACGATCCGATCCGCCAGCAGGCGCTCAAGCAACACCTGATCTCGCTGCGCAGCCACCTCAAGGGCCTGTCCGGCAAGGATTACCAGCGCCTCGAAGGTCTGCAAAGCCTGGATTTCGTCCTGCTCTTCGTGCCCATCGAGGCGGCCTTCGCTGCGGCATTGCAGGCCGAGCCGGACCTGTTCCGAGAGGCCTTCGAGCAGCAGGTGGTTATCGTCAGCCCGACCACCTTGCTGGCTACCCTGCGGGTGATCGACAGCCTCTGGCGTCAGGAGCGTCAGGGCCAGAATGCGCGCGAGATCGCCGAGCGTGCCGGCCAGCTGTACGACAAGTTCGTTGCCTTCGTCGCCGATCTGGACGAGATGGGCAGCCGTCTGCAGCAATTGGACAAGGCTTACGCCAGTGCCCGTAACAAGCTGGTGGACGGTCGTGGCAACCTCATTGGCCGTGTGGAAAACCTCAAGCTGCTGGGCGCTCGCGCAAGCAAGAGCCTGCCAGGCGAGTTGCTCGAGCGCTCTGCCGATCTGCCGGCGCTGGACGAACTGGGCGAGTGAGCGACGTCTACCCGCTAGCGCAGGGGCGCCTGCCCGGGTTGTGTGTTGTGAGGACGGGCCTGCTCCAGTCTGCTGACGTAGCCGCGCAGCCAGCCGGCCAGGGCGTTGGGCTCGGCCAGCAACTGCCAGTGGCCGGCGCGGACTTCGCGACGGGTCAGTAGGGGCGCCCAGTGCTGCAGATCTTCGAACAGCTGTGGGCGTACGAAGCGGTCGTTCAGCGGCACGATCAGTTGCACTGGCACGCGGGTGCTGCGCGAGCGCGGCCTGAGCAGGCTGCGCATGAAATTGGCGCGATACAACTGCACACCGCGCATGCCATCACTGCGCTGCGTAGGGTTCGCTGGCAGATTGCCTACACCTTCGAGGCGGCGCAGCAGCCAGGGCCAGGTGCGATCCAGGCCCAGACGCCAGCACAACTCCGGCAGCAGTGGGGTGTGGAAGAAAGCGATGTACCAAGAGCTGAGCAACTGCCCCAGCGCCTGCAGTAGTGCATCAGGACGACGCAGGCTCAGGCGCTGGCGCATCCAGTGGCCGACATGGTCGAGGCAAGGGCCGGAGATGCTGGTGTAGGACGCCAGCTGCGGCTGCATGCGTGGCTCGGTTACTGCCTCCCAGCTCTGGATCGAGCCCCAGTCGTGGGCGACCAGATGCACCGGGCGCTCCGCACTGGTGGCCTGCACCACCGCTTCGAGATCGCGACCCAGCTGCTCCAGACGGTAGTCGCGCAGACGTTTCGGCACCTCGGATGCACCGCAGCCACGCACATCATAAGCGACGATCCGGTAGTCGGCGGCCAGCTCGCGGATCAGTGGCCGCCAGATCTCGTGATTGTCCGGATAACCATGCACCAGCAACAGGGTCGGGGCGTCGGCCTTGTCCCAGACATAGGTACGCAGGCGCAGGCCGTCGCTATCCACGTCCAACTGCCGAGGTGACAGTTCATCCCGCGACAGTGGCGCGTTCATCGCAGGAAATCGAATGGTTGGGTGAACAGGAACATGGCTGGCTCCACGAATGACGATTGCATCGCTCGGTGTAAGGGCCATTGTTGAGTGCTGGCTTGCCTCTGCCTAGCCCTGGTGGGCAGGCGTTACGAAAGTGCCAGTAACCTCTGTGCCGCTCTGAAACAGGGGGTTGGGCGATCCTGGAAGGTTTTGTGCAGCGCCAGTGCCTGGCAAGTCCAGTCCTTGGTTGGGGCTCCCGAATGCAGGGTCGCCGCGAGTCGCGAAACCGCGCGAACGTGTCCGGCCGTTGCTACCGGCTTGCTGCCGCGCTGAAGTGCCGGGCATTCGCTGGCGTTGCGTCCGCACCAGCGATGGCGCCTGGTGCGCCAATATCGGTGGGAGCCTCGCGGTAGAGGTGGCAAACCTTCAGCAGTGCTCTCGCTCTGCGGAAACGTTCTGCCCCTAGCCGCGTAACACCAGATGACGGCTGAGCAGGGCACGCAGGGCCGCAGGCTTGACTGGTTTGGGCAGGTAGTCGAGGCCGGCGGCGTGCACTTCGGCAACCAGCTCCGGGCGACCGTCAGCGCTGATCACCACGCCCGGCACCGGTTCGCCCAGGCGCGTGCGCAGCCAGGCCATCAGCTCGGTACCGGTTTCGCCCTCGTCGAGGTGATAGTCGACCAGCGCCAGTTGCGGGTGCACATCTTCGCTCAGCAGGTGCTCGCACTCCAGACGATTGCGTGCTGTCCACACCTGGCAGCCCCAGCGTGACAGCAGGCTGTACATGCCGGTGAGGATGCTGTCTTCGTTGTCGATGCAGATCACCTGGGTGCCCTGCAGGGGCTGGCCATCCACTGCCGGTACGGCTGGGCCTTGCGGCTTCGGCGCCGGTTTTCTCGCCAGCGGCACGCTGACGCTGAACACGCTGCCTTTGCCTGGCCAGGAACGCACTTCCAGGCGGTGGGCGAGCACGCGGCACAGGCCGTCGGCAATCGCCAGGCCCAGGCCCAGGCCTTTCTCTGCGCGCGTCTGGTGACTGTCGAGGCGCTTGAACTCCTCGAAGATCACCTTGCGCTTGTCTTCGGGGATACCCATGCCGCGGTCCCAGACTTCCAGGCGCAATTGTCCGCCTTCACGGCGCACGCCCAGCACCACGCGGCCTTTGGCGTAACGGAAGGCATTGGTCAGGAAGTTCTGCAGCACCCGGCGCAGCAGCTTGATGTCGCTATCGATCCACTGCCGACTGCCGTGCACGCGCAGGTCGATACCCTGTTCGGCAGCCAGCACGCCAAACTCGGCGGCGAGGGTATCGAACAGGCTGGAGAGGGCGAAGGCGTGGCGATCCGGGGTGATTCGGCCGTTTTCCAGGCGTGAGATGTCCAGCAGGTCGGTGATCAGGTCCTCTGCCGAACGCAACGAGCTGTCCAGATGCCGGACCAGCTCCTGGGCTTCGTTGGGCAGGGCGTCATCCTGGTGGGCCAGCGCGGCTGAGAACAGCCGGGCTGCATTGAGCGGTTGCATCAGGTCATGGCTGACCGCGGCGAGGAAGCGTGTTTTCGACTGGTTGGCGGCTTCGGCGTGGGCCTTGGCTTCAGTCAGTGCCTGGTTCAGTTTCGACAGCTCATGGGTGCGTTCGGCAACCCGTCGTTCGAGGCTTTCGTTGGCATCCTTGAGGGCACGCTCGGCTTCGCGGAATTCGGTGATGTCGGTGAAACTCATGACGAAACCACCACCGGGCATGGGGTTGCCGATCAGCTCGATCACCCGGCCGTTGGGGAATACCCGCTCATAGCTGTGCGCGGTGCCCTGGCGCATCCAGTACAGGCGCTTGGCGACGTTCTCCTCCAGGTCGCCGCTGCCGAGCATGCCGCGTTCGGCATTGAAGCGGATGATCTCGGCAATCGGCCGACCGACGTAGATCAGGCCTTCGGGGTACTCGAACAACTCCAGATAACGGTGGTTCCAGGCCACCAGGCGCAGGTTCTGATCGACCACGCTGATACCCTGGGTAATGTTCTCGATCGCACCCTGCAGCAGAGCGCGGTTGAACTGCAGTACCTCGCTGGCTTCGTCGACGATGCGCACCACATCCTCGACCTGCATCTCGCGGCCTTCGATGGCGGCCTTGACCACCGCGCGGGTCGAGGAGGCGCCCAGCACACCGGCGAGCAGACGTTCGGTGTGGGCGATCCACTCGCTATTGGCCGGCTGGTTGGGATCGAAGTCCTTGCCTTTGCCCTGGCGCAGGGCGAAGCGGTTGAAGCTCTGGCGTGCACGTTCTTCGCCGACGAAACGGCTGGACAGCATCAGCAGGTCGGCCACCTGCACTGCCAGCAGGCTGCGGTTGCTGGGTTTGGTGCCCAGGTCATGGCCGATGAAGCGCCCGGCCTGCCAGTGCTCGGAAACGCGGGTACGCGAGAACCAGGAAACCCAGGCGAACAGCAACAGGTTGCCGGCCAGTGACAGCACCACGCCACGCGTCAGCGGATCAACCTGCAGGCCGATGGGGGCGTAGAGCAGGGTGGTCAGGCCAGGGAAGCTCTCCAGCGACCAGCCCATGCCGCGTGCCGCCAGGGGCAGTACCAGGGTGTAGAACCAGAGCATGGCACCGAAGATCAGGCCGGCGAACACGCCGCGGCGGTTGGCCTGTTTCCACACCAGCGCGCCGAACATGGCGGGGGCCAGTTGGCCAATGGCGGCAAACGACACCTGGCCAATGGTGGCCAGGCTGGCGCCTTCGCCGAGCAGGCGGTAGCAGACATAGGCCAGCAGCAGGATCAGCACGATGCTGACCCGGCGCGCGGTGAGCATCCAGTGACGGAAGGCCTCGAACGGCCGCTCGGTGCTCTGCCGACGCAGCAGCCAGGGCAGCAGCATGTCGTTGGAGATCATGGTCGACAGTGCCACCGAGGCGACGATCACCATGCCGGTAGCGGCCGACGCGCCGCCGATGAAGGCCAGCACCGCCAGACTTGGATGGGCTTCGGCCAGCGGCAGGCTGATGACGAAGGAGTCCGGTGTCACGCCTGCCGGTAGCAGCATCTGCCCGGCCAGGGCGATGGGCACGACGAACAGCGCAGCCAGCATCAGATAGGCGGGGAATACCCAGCGCGCCAGGCGCAGGTCCTTGGGCTCGATGTTCTCCACCACGGTGACGTGGAACTGCCGCGGCAGACAGATGATGGCGATCATCGCCATGCCGGTCTGCACCAGCATCGCCGGCCAGTTCACCGCCTCGTTCCAGAAGGCGTCCAGCTCGGCGGTGTTGTGTGCCTTGTCGAGCAGATCGTGGAAGCCGTTGTACAGGCCGAAGGTGACGAAGGCGCCAACGGCGAGGAAGGCCAGCAACTTGACCAGCGACTCGAAGGCAATCGCCAGCACCATGCCGCGATGGTGCTCGGTGACGTCGAGGTTGCGGGTGCCGAACAGAATGGTGAACAACGCCAGAGCCAGTGACACGATCAGCGCGGTGTCCTGAGCGCTGGTGCCGGTGTCCTGGGCATGTACACCGATCAGCAGATTGACGCCGAGCACGATGCCCTTGAGCTGCAGGGCGATGTAGGGGAGCACGCCGACCAGGCAGATCAGCGCCACCACGATGGCCAGCGACTGCGACTTGCCGTAGCGCGCGGCGATGAAGTCGGCGATGGAGGTGATGTTTTCCTGCTTGCTGATCATCACCATCTTCTGCAGCACCCAGGGCATGGTCAGCAGCAGAATGGTCGGGCCGAGGTAGATCGGCAGGAACGACCATAGTTGTTCGGCGGCCTGGCCGACGGCGCCGAAGAAGGTCCAGCTGGTGCAGTAAACGGCCAGCGACAGCGAGTACACCCAGGCACGGATCTTTGGCGGCATGGGCGTGCTGCGGCGGTCACCATAGAAGGCGATGGCGAAAAGAATGGCCATGTAGATCAGGGCGACCGCGGCGATCAACCCGGGGGACAGCGACATGCAGACTCCGAAACGCACAGTGAAACGAAATGAGCCTGGCCGCCGAGGCGAGGCCGATGTTGATCAGTGTTGCACAAAGCCGGGCGCTGTCGGCTGCGACCAAGGTCGCAGCCAAGCAGACGTGCTTTGCGACGGGACTCGATTGTGCAGCAGCGCAGGGGCTGATAGCTTGGCGCGTTTGCGATTCTGCCCAAGGAAGGACCCTGAGGAAGCTCTATGTTCAAGCCGCAGCTGGTGACTTTGCAACGTGGCGCTCTGCGCCTGGAACCGCTCTCTGACGCGGATATCCCCGCGCTGGTGGCGCTGGCCGAAGCCAATCGCGAGGAGCTGCTGTACATGAGCGGCACCCAGCGACTGGACTGGTACCGCAGCGCCCTGGCCGATATGCGCGAGCAGCGGGCAATGCCGTTCGTCATTCGTCTGGGTGACGAGTTGGTAGGCACCACCCGCTTCGCCGACTTCATGAACACCCTGCCGGCCTGTGAAATCGGCTGGACCTGGCTCGACCGCGGCCAGCATGGCAGCGGATTGAACACCAGCATCAAGTACTTGATGCTCAAGCACGCTTTCGAAAATTGGGGCATGGTTCGCGTGCAACTGAAAACCGCCGCCAGCAACCTGCGTTCGCAACGCGCCATCGAGAAGCTTGGCGCCGTTCGTGAAGGGTTGCTGCGCAATCATCGTCGTCTGGCTGATGGCCGACTCGATGACACCGTGCTGTACAGCATCACCGATCTGGAATGGCCGGCGCTGCGTGGGGCCATGGAGGCGGGCTTCAACGCCTGAGCCTGATGCACAGTCGCGAGCAGACCCGCTTCTGGCAAGCTTCCGCATTGAGCGGCGTCGAGCTGTTGCAGGCGCGCTACCTTGAACAGCGCTTCGCGCCCCACGTGCATGAAGGTTTCGTGTTCACCGTGATCGAGCATGGCGCCCAGCGCTTTCGTCATCGCGGTTGTGATCATCTGGCGCCGCAGGGCAGCATGGTGCTGATCAACCCAGATGAAGTGCACACCGGCTCCAAGGCGCACGAAGACGGATGGCGCTATCGCGGTTTTTATCCCGACAACGCCCAGGTACTGGGGGCGTTGCAGGAGTTGGGCCTGGCCAAGGCTGGCATGCCGTCGTTTGCCTTCAGCGTGCTGCATGATCCACGTTTGCATGCGGCCTTTCTGCAACTGCACCAACTGCTCGAGGGTGGTGCCGAGGCACTGCAGCAGCAACTGGCCTGGCGTGAGGCGATTCTGCTGCTGTTTCAGCATCATGCGCAGCTTACCGAACCACCTGCGCCTGGGCGTGAGCCCTGGGCAGTGGCTTGTGCCAAGCAGATGCTCGCCGAGCGGCTGATCGAGCCGCCCTCGCTGGAGGAACTGGCGGCTGCGGTCAATCTTTCACCGTTTCATTTCGCTCGAGTGTTCCGCCGCGCGACCGGTTTGCCGCCGCATGCCTGGCTCAAGCAGCGGCGCCTGGAGCAGGCGCGGGCGTTGCTCAAGACGGGCTGCACGGCGGTCGCTGTGGCCATGCAGTTGGGCTTCGCCGATCAGAGCCACTTGTCGCGACAGTTCAAGCAGGTTTATGGCGTGAGCCCTGGCGAATATCGCAGCGCGGTGGCGCGGAGCTGACAGCAGGGATAAAAAGGTTCTTCGCATTCTCGCGGGGAGGATACGCTTGACACCGGACTGGCAATTACGTGTGGGCTGTCGATGACTTGGCACTCTCCATTAGCACGCCGCCTGGCCTGATGGGTTTCGCCCCTTACGGGCGAGTCACTTGATTCGCTGCGCTCACCCTTCGGGCCAGCCTGCGGCTGTTACTTCGCTGCGCTTCGTAGCTCTTGCTTGCCCAAGAGAAAGTAACCAAAGAGAAGGGCACCCCACCATCCGAGCTAGGCGCCCCCGCCCTGCTGCGCCGGGGTTCCCTCGTTCCATCACCGCTCCAGGGGCGCGCCACGAAGGGCCATCCCTGGCCCATCGTGGCTCTCGCGACATCCATGTCGCTCAACCCCTTCCACGGCGATTCCACTCGGCCTCCTGAAGGGGATTTGGGCGTCGTCTGTGACGATCGCGGTGAAAGATCAAAAGCCAGACGCCGCTGAGTTTAACTATGTGGAGATTACGCAAGCTCGCGACCTGGTCCCCTTCAGGAGGCCGAGCGGAGGTGTTGCGTAGGGGGATGAGCCGCATGGATGCGGCGAAAGGCTTAATGGGCCAGGGATGGCCCATGTAAGCCGGCCCCCGGAGCGGCACCGGAGCGAGGGAAGTTTCGCGTAGCGAAACCCGGATGTCGGGGTGCCCTTCTTTGGCACACCTTTCTTGGGCAAGCAAGAAAGGTGTGGCGCCCGTAAGGGGCGCAACCCAAACGCTCAGCGCACGCGGTAACGGATAGTGCTAAGTCAGTAAGCAATACGCACACAAACTTGCCAGTCCGGTGTCAACCCGCACTCTCCCCGAACTATGTGAAGAGCCTAAAAAAAGCCGGCGCTCCTTATCGGGGCGCCGGCTTTTTCAGTCCGCTATGTCGATCAGAATTCGTGATCGGCGGTGTCCGGGTTCAGGTCGCTGATGCCCAGTTTGCCTGCAGCCTGCTCGATGGCGCCGGTCTGCTTGACCAGGGCAGCGATGGCGTCACGCACCAGTTGCTGGCCTTCGGCGTTGCCTTCCGCGATCAGCTGGTCGAAGTGCACGTTGTTCTTCTCGGCGCTGTCGACCAGTGCCTGCAGCTTGGCTTCGGTTTCCTGCAGGTCGGCCTTGAGCGTGGCGTCGGCCTGGGCATCGGCCTTGGCCACCAGCTCGGACAGACTCGGGCCGGTCAGGGTGCTGCCGTCGACCTTCTTGTACTCGCCTAGGTAGACATTACGAATGCCTTTGCCATTGTAGAAGTGCGAGTTGTGGGTGTTGTCGCTGAAGCAGTCATGCTCGTCTTCGGTGGAGTTGGCTTCCAGTGCGACCTTCATGCGCTCGCCCGCCAGTTCGCCGAGCGACAGGCTGCCCATGCCGAACAGCATCTTGCGCAGACCGTTGTCGGCCGAATCGGCGACCAGCTCGCTGCGGTAGTTGCCTTCCACGCCGTCTTTCCACTGCTCGACCATGTCATCCAGATCGCTGACCAGTAGATCGGTAGCGGCTTTCAGGTAGGTGCGACGACGCTCGTTGTGGCCACCGGTGGCGCCTTCGCCGACCAGGTAGTCGGTATAGGGACGCTCGCCGGCGCCTGGCTCGGTGCCATTGAGGTCCTGGCCCCAGAGCAGGAATTCGATGGCGTGGTAGCCGGTGGCGACGTTGGCCTCGGAGCCGCCCAGCTCGTTCAGGCTGGCCAGCAGCTCGCCGGTGATTTCGCTGACGTCGATCTTGTCTTCGCCGACCTGGATCTCGGTGTTGGCGATGATGTTGGCTTGCGCGCCCGGGTTACCCAGGGCGTGCTGGTAGTCCTCGGCCACGTAGTCGATCAGGCCTTCGTCCAGCGGCCAGGCGTTGAGCTGACCTTCCCACTCGTCGACCACCGGGTTGCCGAAACGGAACACTTCGGTCTGCATGTAGGGCACGCGTGCGGCCAGCCAGGCTTCGCGCGCAGCTTTCAGGGTCGCTTCGCTGGGATCGGCAAGCAGTGCATCGACGGCAGTCTGCAGGGCCTTGCCGGTGCTGGCGGCGTCGCTGAACACGGCCAGGGCCAGATCGGCGTAATGGTTGACCACGGCCTTCGCCGCTGCTTCGTCGACCTTCGCCGCAGTGGCTGGCGCCGCGCTCTCGGTGGCGGCAGCAGGAGCAGCTGCCTGGGTCGCGGGGGCTTTGTCTTCGCCACAGCCAGCGAGGGAAATGGCGATGGCCAGCAGGCTGGCGGAGGCCAGAGGCATACGAATCATGGCGGGGTCCTTTGCATGTACGAAATGTGGACGGTACTCAGTGGTACCTGAAAAACTGCAACATAATGCAAATGTTTCGCATTATGTGTAAAGGCCATTATTCGTCGCTGTGCGGGATATCGCTACCGGGCTGCCTCGTTGCCGTTAGAATGCCAGCACCCGATTCGCAGTTCTGCCTGGAGAAAACTGCATGAGCCTGACCGCCGTGATCATCATCGTTGTCCTCGTTCTGCTCGGCGCCTACGCGGTGTCGCTGTACAACGGGCTGGTACGCCTCAAGCATGGCGTGAGCAAGGCCTGGTCGAACATCGACGTGCTGCTCAAGCAGCGACACGACGAACTGCCCAAGCTGGTGGAAACCTGCAAACAGTACATGCAGTACGAAGGCTCGACGCTGGAGCGGGTGATTGCAGCGCGTAGCGCCGTTGCCAGTGCTCGCGAACAACATGATGTCGGCGCCCTGGGCAAGGCTGAAAGTGGTCTGCGCGCGGGCCTCGGTCAACTCTTTGCCCTGGCGGAGAACTACCCGGAGCTGAAGGCCAACGACAGTTTCCAGCACCTGCAGCAGCGTATCAGCGGCCTGGAAAACGGCATCGCCGACCGCCGCGAGCTGTACAACGAGGCGGTCAACCTCAACAACGTGCGCATCGAGCAGTTCCCCGATGTACTCATCGCGCGCCTGTTCAACTTCCAGGCGGCCGAACTGCTGGTGTTCAGCGAGGCGGAAAAAGCCGACGTAGATATGAAATCATTGTTCAACTGAGAACCTGTTAATGATCTGCTGCGCGTCGGCGCTACTGCGTTAAAAGCACGCTCGGATGCTCATTTACAGCACGTAAACTCCGCTTCCTCGCGTGCTTTTGCCTTGTATCGCTCTAGCTCGCGAGATCATGAACAGGTTCTTAGATGTTGCAGGTCGACCCCTTCGGCTTCTTCTTCACGCTCACGTTCACCCTCGGCGCCTGCCTGGGCGGCGCCTGGTGGTGCCTGCGGGGTTGGTCGCAGGCGCGCCATCTGCTCGACACGCCCACCTCGAAGATCCGCTCGGCGGCGCAGGGTTACGTCGAACTCTATGGTGTGCTCGAAGCGTTGCCTGACATGCAGTTGCGTGGGCCTCTGACTGGCAAACCCTGCCTGTGGTGGCGCTTTCGTATCGAGGAATATCGCTCCAGCGGCAAGAAGCGCAGCTGGCGGGTAATCGAGAGCGGCGCCAGTGACGCCTGGTTGCGCCTGGTCGATGGCACCGGCGAATGCCTGATCGACCCGCGTGGTGCCGAGATTCGTGCGGCAGTGCGTGACGTCTGGGAGGGCAACCTGCGGCACCCGCTAGGCCCGGCCAAGACCGGGTTTTTCGGCTTTCTCACCAGCGGCCAGCGCTATCGCTACAGCGAAGAACGCTTTCACGTCGGCCAGCCGCTGTATGCCATTGGTGATTTTCGCACCCGCGGCGCTGCGCAGCAGGGGTTCGACAGGCATGCCGCTCAGGGCGAAGTGATCCGCGAATGGAAGGGCGACTACGTTGGGCTGCTGCGGCGTTTCGACAGTGACGGCAACGGCGAGCTCGACGAGCAGGAATGGAATCGCGTGCGATTGGCGGCGCAACTGGAAGCCGAGGATCGGCATCGGCAAAAGGCGTCCGAGCCGGCGCGGCACCAGATGGCCAAGCCTGGTGAGCGCCAGCCGTTCATTCTCTCCAACAGCGGAGAGGACGAGCTGGCCCGCAGCTTCTACTGGCAGGCCGCTGGCGGCGCCGTACTGTGCGTGGTCGGTGCGTTGGCCACGGCCTGGCTGCTGGGTGTGCAGCACTGGTGAGTTGGTTTTACGGGCTCGAACGAAAACGCCGCGACTGATCGCGGCGTTTTTTATGGGTGACGTTCAGAGCGTCGCGGCTGAGCTCAGGCGCCGCGACTGCTTGAGGAACAGCGTCAACTCGCGTGCTGGCAGCGGTTTGCTGTAGAGGTAGCCCTGACCCTCATGGCAGCCCTGGGCGATGATGTAGGCCTCCTGCTCGGCGGTTTCCACGCCTTCGGCGATCACTTGCATGCCCAGGCTCTTGCCCAGCTGGATGATGGCGCGAACGATGGTGGCGTCGTCTTCGTCTTCGAGCAGGTCCTGCACGAAGCTCTTGTCGATCTTGATCTTGTCCAGCGGCAGGCTTTTCAGATAGCTCAGCGAGGAATAGCCGGTACCGAAGTCGTCGATGGCGATCAGTGCGCCGGAGCGGCGTAGGCTGAGCAGGTGCTGGGCGGCGGTGCTGATGTCTTCCATCAGGCCGGTCTCGGTGACTTCCAGCTCCAGGCTTTTGGGTGGCAGGCGGTAGACCTGCATCAGATTGTTGACCACGCGCGGCAGCTCGGCGTGGTGCAACTGCACGGTGGACAGGTTGATGGCCATGCGTAGATCGCTGAAGCCCTGGTCATGCCATTCGCGCAGTTGGCGGCAGGTCTGGTCGAGAATCCATTCACCGATGGGAATGATGGTGCCGTTCTGCTCGGCCAGCGGGATGAACAGGTCCGGTGCGACGAAACCATGTTGCGGGTGCTGCCAGCGCAGCAGCGCTTCGACGCCGACCACGCGGTGATCGCGGTAGTCTATCTGGGGCTGGTAGACCAGGTGCAGCTGGTTCTGCGCCAGGGCATCGCGCAGATCCTTTTCCAGCTCACGGCGGCGTCGCATCTCGCTGTCGACGCTGGCGATGTAGAACTGATAGCGATTGCGCGAACGACTCTTGGCCAGGGTCATGGTCTGTTCGGCTTTCTGCAGCAGCTTCTCGGTGCTGTCGCCATCTTCCGGGAACAGGGTGATGCCGATGGTGGCGCGCAGGCGCACTTCGTGCTGATCGAGCAGGAAGGGCAGCTCCAGGTCGTCGAGTACGCTCTGCGCCAATTCGGCGGCTTCGTAGGGTTGTTCGATATCGGCTTGAACCAGGGCGAACTGGTCGCCGCCCAGGCGGGCCAGCGCGCCGAGACGGCCGCTGTGGCTGCGCAGGCGGTCGGACAGGGCGAGCAGCAATTGGTCGCCGCTCTGGTAACTGAATTGTTCGTTGATGCCCTTGAAGTCATCCAGGCCGACGCAGAGCACGGCGACGCGACGCTGCAGGCGGCCGGCATCTTCGAGAATCTGATCGAGCTGCTGTTGCAGTTGTTGGCGATTGGGCAGGCCGGTGAGGAAGTCGTACTGAGCCATGCGCAGCAGGCTGTTTTCGGCTTCACGGCGCAGGTGAGTGTTGCGCTCGATGGAGGCCAGCAACTGGTTGGCGGTGTTGATCCACAAACCCAGCTCGTTCTTCTCGTTGCCCTTGAGCATGGGCAGCTTGTGTTCGCTGGGGCGGTCGGGATTGATGTTGGTGAGGTGCTCGATGATCTTCGACAGGGGTTTGGTCAGCAGCCAGTGATAGACCAGATAAAGCACCAGGCCCATGGCCAGGGCGCGCAGCACCCCTGAGATGAAGATGATCACCGAGTTGGTGACGAAGCTTTCGCCGTAAGGCGCCGTATCGAGGGTGATGTTGAGGTCACCGTAATACTCGCTGTAAGGGCCACGGCCGACCAGTTTGGTGGCGAACAGCTGTTCCTGACCGAGGATCGGGTCGGTCAGCCAGCGAGTCGGCATTTGCGCCAGATCGCGAGTCCGCTCGGCCAGCATGGGTTCGTTGGGGTGGCCAATGGAGGCGTGACGCACCGATTCGTGCTGGAACAACCCCTCGATAACCTGCATGCCCATCTCGCGGTCCAGGCTGTATACCGCCTGGGTCGAAGGGTCGCGGAACATGCCGAGGATGCGATGGGCATCGTTGGCCACCGCCTGACGTGTCTTGTAGGCGTCGAAGACAATTTGCGCACAACTCAATACCACCCCTACTACGAGTGCTGACAACAGCACCACGCGGAGCAACTTGAGTGACAAGCTGTTTTTCAATTCCAGCTTCAAAGGCAATTCCTTATGTCGATGCTTACAGCGTCAGTCAGACGAGAGTATTGGCAATCCAGACCTGGCCGTCAAAGGGCCATCATGCCTGGTGGCACTATTTATCCCACAAGGAACGCTCCTGGTGCGAGTCGCCGCTTGGAGGCCGACTCACTGCTCTGTGTCGGTGCGATTGCGCCGTACTTGAACACCTTTGGTCATATTGACCTTTCGTCGCTGTTGCGCCCCGTGACGCGCCACCTGCCGTCTGCTGGTCCGCTGGCACAAGAGTTGCGAAGGCCGGGCATCGACCAGGAGGGGGTTCGTGATGAAAACGCTCGTGCTGTTGCTCGTCGCTGTCAGCTTTGCCCCACAGGCTCATGCCGCCAGCGAAGAGGCCGCCAATACGGCCTGGCTGGTGTTGGCCAGCGTGCTGGTGTTCTTCATGCAGGCGGGTTTCGCCTTGTTGGAGAGCGGCATGTCGCGGGCCAAGAACGCGGTCAACGTGATGATGAAGAACTACATGGACTGCTGCGTTGGCGGCATCGTGTTCTGGCTGTTCGGCTTCGGCCTGATGTTCGGGGCCAATGTCACTGGCTGGTTCGGCATGAGTCACTTCGCGCTGAATGACGGCGAGCCCTGGGATTACACCTTCCTGCTGTTCCAGATGATGTTCGCCGCCACCGCTGCGACCATCGCCAGTGGTGCCATGGCCGAACGCACGCGGTATGGCGCCTATCTGATTGGCGCGGTACTGATCAGCGGTGTGATCTATCCGATATTCGGCAGCTGGGTGTGGGGCGGCCTGTACGGCGGTCAGGGGTGGTTGGCCAAGCTGGGCTTCATCGATTTCGCCGGCTCGACCGTGGTGCACAGCATCGGTGCCTGGTGTGCGCTGGCAGGGATTCTGGTGCTGGGCCCGCGTCTCGGGCGTTTCGCTCCTGATGGCAAGGCACGCTTGATCCCAGGGCACAATCTTGGCCTGGTGGCATTGGGCGGTTTCATCCTCTGGGTCGGTTGGTTCGGCTTCAACGCTGGCAGCAACCTGGAAGTCAGCAGCAGTCTTGGCTTGATCGCCCTGAACACGCATCTGGCTGCGGCCGCTGGTGCGCTCGGCGCTCTGCTGGCACAACGCAGTACGGCCAGCCCGGTATTGCTGACCACGACGGTGAACGGCTCGATTGGCGGGCTGGTCGGCATCACCGCCGGCTGCGCCAGCATGGCGCCGGGTTTCGCCCTGCTCAGCGGTCTCGTCGCCGGTTTCGTCGTGGTCTATGGCATGCGTCTGCTCGATCGCCTGCAGCTCGACGATGTGGTCGGTGCTATCCCCGTGCATGGTTTCGCCGGCATCTGGGGCACCCTGGCTGCGGGTCTGTTCTATCAGGGTGACCTGTTCAACTGGGAGCGTGTCGCGGTACAGGCATTGGGTGCTGCGGCAGCTTTTCTCTGGGCCTTTCCGGTTGCCCTGGTGTTCTACTTCCTGTTGGCCAAGACCATGGGGTTGAGGGTTTCGACCCAGCATGAGCAGCGCGGGCTGGATTTTGCCGAGCATGCCGAGGTCGGTTATCCGGAGTTCAATCTGACGCAGACCTTCGACAGCGAGCAATGGTCGAGGAGGGGCTAAGCATGAGATTGAGCCTTCGCCGTCGAGCGATCTACACCGGCCTGGCCGGACACTTTTCGGATGAAGAGGTCTGGCCACTGCTGGCCCTGTGGGAGAACAAATACGCCGAGCAACCGCCGTTCGCCCTCAATGAATTTCTCGCCGAGGTGGTGCTGCGTACCGAGCGCAAGCTCGAACGCGCACGCCTGTATCGCGAGTTGGTTGGCGCCCTCACGGGACCACCCTCGCAGCTGCTGCCTGACCCGGAGGAGCAACTGGCCGCCTGGCGCCAGGGACGCAATGAGGCCGTAAGGCAAGTGGCGACTCCGGATAGCGCTGCACAAACGACTTTTCTGGCTCTGAGCCAGGCCTTGCTGGAGCAACTCGATGGCGCGCAGCAGACGGCGCTGAGACGCTTTGCCGCCGGCAATCTGTCCGGTATGGGGGTGAGCGCCGAGCTGTCGACGCGTTTGCGTATCTGGTTGGAGCTGGGCGGGGGTGACGGTATCGCCAACCTGGGACTGGAGCAACTGCGCAAGCTGTTGAACCTGCTCTATATCGGGCTCTGCGAGTTTCTCGGGCCGGTACGTGCCGACCGCGTACTGAGCCAGGCAGTCAATCGTGTGGAGGAGCAGGGGGCGGAGTTTTCACCGCGCAGATTGCTCTAGCCGGGCAGGCGAAATGCAGAAATGAAAAACCCGGCCTGACAGGCTGTGTGAAAACTACTGCGCTTGGTCATGCTGCGTTAAAAACAGGCTCAGAATGCTCATTTACAACTCGTAAACTGCGCTTCTTCGCCTGTTTTTGCCTTGCCTGACCTTCGCTCGCTACGTTTTCACACGGCCTGCTGAAGGCCGGGTTTTCGCATTACGGGGCTGAGATTCAGGCCGCGTAGTTCTGGGCGACGAAGTCCCAGTTGACCAGGTTCCAGAACGCCTCGACGTACTTCGGACGCAGGTTGCGGTAGTCGATGTAGTAGGCGTGTTCCCACACGTCGCAGGTCAGCAGCGGAGTATCGCCGCTGGTCAGCGGGCAGCCGGCGCCGATGGTGCTGGCCAGGGCCAGGGAGCCGTCAGCTTTCTTCACCAGCCAGCCCCAGCCGGAACCGAAGGTGCCGATGGAAACCTTGCTGAACTCTTCCTTGAACTTGTCGAAGGAACCGAAGGCAGCGTTGATGGCGTCAGCCAGGGCGCCGGTCGGCTGGCCACCGCCGTTCGGCGACAGGCAGTTCCAGTAGAAGGTGTGGTTCCACACCTGAGCGGCGTTGTTGAAGATGCCGCCCGAGGAAGTCTTGACGATCTCTTCCAGGCTCTTGCCTTCGAACTCGGTGCCCGGCACCAGGTTGTTCAGGTTCACGACGTAGGTGTTGTGGTGCTTGTCGTGGTGGAATTCGAGGGTCTCGGCGGAAATGTGCGGCTCGAGGGCATTCTTTTCGTAAGGCAGCGGCGGCAATTCAAAAGCCATGGTCTATCTCCTACTCAGGTCGTGTGCGGTATGCGCAAGGCCGATCACGGGCGGCCTATAGGCGGCGTCGAGTTTGTACTCTTTGCGCCGCAGACTCGGGATCATAGCACCCGACCACGGCCATAACCACGCAACATCTGTGTGGGAAAGCCGGTGCCAGGGCCTTTGCAGCATTGGCTTCGACAAGCTCAGACGCCAGCAGTTGCCTCTTTCGGCGCGGTCGCGCCGAAACGCCAACAGGGCTTAACAGGCCATTGAAAAACGTAGGCGAGGCAGGCAAGACAAGGCGAAAACGACCGAAAAAGCGCAGTTTACGTGCTGTAAATGAGTATTTTGAGGTCGTTTTTAACGCAGTATTGCCAACGCAGGTAGTTTTTCAACGGCCTGTTAAAGCGCGCCGGCTTTTTTCCAGGCTAGATAACTGCTCACCAGTTCCGGGCCCAGTTCGCCAGGGCGGGCGTCGAGCACCGGTACTTCATGGGCGGCCAGACGTTCGTGCAGGTCGGCGCGGGCATTGAGGTAGTCCAGCGTGCCGCAGTAGGCCAGGGCCTGATCGAATTGCTCCACCGGCGTCTGGCGCAGACGATCGAGCGCTTCCTCGCGCAGGCTGGCGATCAGCACGCGATGCTGGCGCGAGAGGCGACGCACGGCAGCGAGCAGGTCCTGATCGTCCTCGTCGCGCAGGTTGGTCACCAGTACCACTAGCGAGCGACGGCGCTGACGCGCCAGCAGCAAGTCGGCAGCGGCGCTGAAGTCGGCCGGTTGCTGGCTGGTGTCGAGGTCATAGACGGCGTTGAGCAGCACGTTCAATTGCGCAGGGCCCTTGACCGGCGCGAGGTAACGCGACTGGTTACCGGCGAAGGTCGCCAGGCCGACGGCATCGCCCTGGCGCAGCGCGACGTAGCTGAGCAGCAGGCAGGCGTTGAGGGCGTGGTCGAAGTGCGACAGCTCGTCGTCCTGGCTGCGCATACGGCGGCCGCAGTCGAGCAAAAAGACGATCTGCTGGTCGCGTTCGTCCTGGTACTCGCGAGCGATGGGTGTGCGCTTGCGGGCAGTGGCCTTCCAGTCGATCTGGCGCAGGGTGTCGCCATCACGAAACTCGCGCAGCTGGTGAAACTCCAGACCCAGGCCGCGACGCGGGCGCTGGCGCACGCCCAGCTGGCTCAGCCAGTCGTCCACGGCCTTGAGCTGGGCGCCGTAGAGGCGCGCGAAATCCGGATAGACGCGGCTTTCACCTTCCAGCGGCAGCAGGCGCTTGGCCTGCCACAGGCGCAGCGGGCTGGGCAGTTGCAGCTCGCACCGGGCGAAATGGAAATGCCCGCGGACCAGCGGCTTGAGGCGATAGCTGACCCGTGTCTGCTGGCCGGGGTGTAGGGTGATGCGTTGTGGCAGGAAATCGAATTCCATGCCTTCAGGCACATGGTCGAAGACTTCGATTTCCTGGGTTTGAGTGAAGTCGTGATGAGCGATCAGTTGCACCTCGCTCCAGCGCCCGAGCGGCAGGTTGCCGGGCAGCACGCGCTCCAGGCGCGGCGAGTGCTGGCGACGCAGCCACAAGGCATCTACGGCAGCGATCAGTGCCAGCGCCAGCAACAGCCCCCAGGCCAGTGGCATCAGGCTGTCTGCCAGGCGCATGCCGAGCAGGGGCAGGGCGCCGAGCAGCACGGCAGCGGCGAACAGGCCGCCGAGCAGCCCGAGGAGCAGGCGCGAAGGTTTCATAGGCGTGGCGCCGGTACCTGATCGAGCAACTGTTGCAGCACCTGATCCACCGACAGGCCTTCAATATCCAGCTCCGGCGCCAGACGCACGCGGTGGCGCAGTACGGCCAGCGCGCAGCTCTTGATGTCATCCGGCAGGACGAAATCGCCACCGCGCAGCAGCGCGCGAGCACGGGCGCCGCGCACCAGGGCGATCGACGCACGCGGCCCGGCACCCATGGCCAGGCCCGGCCAGCTGCGGGTGGCGCGGGCCAGGCGTACGGCGTAATCGAGCACCTGATCATCCAGTGGCAGATCGCTGGCGATCTTCTGCAGGGCCAGCACGTCCTTGGCTTGCAGCAGGGTGCGCAGCGGGCTGACTTCGAGCATGTCGGCCTTGGCCGAGCGGGTCACCTGGCGCACCATGTTCAGCTCTTCATCCTGCTGCGGATAATCCATGCGCAGCTTGAGCATGAAGCGGTCCAGCTCCGCTTCCGGTAGCGGGTAGGTGCCTTCCTGCTCGATCGGGTTCATGGTCGCCAGCACCATGAACGGCAGTTGCACCGGCAGGGCGCGGCCTTCCAGGGTCACCTGGCGCTCCTGCATCACTTCCAGCAGGGCGGCCTGGGTCTTGGCCGGTGCGCGGTTGATTTCATCGGCCAGCAGCAGGTTGGTGAACACCGGGCCCTTGCGCAGCTTGAACTGTTCGCTCTGCATGTCGTACACGGCATGACCGGTGACATCGCTGGGCATCAGGTCCGGGGTGAACTGGATGCGTGCGAACTCGCCGCCAAAGCAGCGCGCCAGCGCGCGCACCAGCAGGGTCTTGCCCAGGCCTGGCACACCTTCGACCAGCACATGACCACCGGCGATCAGTGCGGTCAGCACGTCGTCGATCACCGCGCTCTGGCCGATCACGGCCTTGCGCAGCTCGGCGCGCAGGGCCTGGGCCAACTGGCTGGCACGCTGGCGCTGCTGCGCTTGCGGGTTGCTCGGCGCGGCGGCAGGGGGTTCCTGCACCGGCAGGTTGTCGTTCTCGGGGATCTCGCTCATAGGGCATTCCTGAGGGTTTGCAGGTGGGCGACCTGGCGGGTGAAGTCACTGGCAGAAAGGCGCTGCGGCGGCAATGGGCGCATGGCCTGGCTGATGTCCTTGACGGGCAGGCGGGTCAGGCGACCGAGAACCTGCCACTGCTCGGCGACGGCGAGCTTGTCGAAACCTGGGTGGCGGCGCCGTGCGCGGCGATTGATGTCCTGTTGCAGACCTTTGAGCAGGCTGTGCTGGCCGCTGCGGCGGAGCAGGAAGTCGGCACTGCCACGCAGGTGTTCCTCGAGCTGGCGCCGTGCTCGGCTGGCCGGTGTCTGCAGCGGACCATGACGCATGCCGACGTGCCACAGGGTGGCGATGATCAGCAGGGCCAGCACCAGCAAGGCCAGCGGGAAATGGCGCAGCAGCAGGCGCGCCAGACCATCGCTGTCGGCGTGGTAAAGCAGAGTCACGGCGCTGTCCTGGCTCAGGTACCAGAGCAGCCAGGCATGGTCGTACTCCTTGATATTGCGGTTCTGCCAGATCCACGGGTCGCTCAGTACGGTGATCAGTCCGTCGCCGTGGTACAGCTGCAGCAGGTGCGTGGCAGCATCGCTATTGGCCCAGGCGTGCGCGCGGTTCTGCGCATCGTACAGGTGAAAATCGGTGTCGAAGGCGATGTAGGCCGGAGCCTGTTCGTTCTCCAGGTAGAGCTTGGTGAGTTGCGGGTAGGCTTCGTGCTCTTCGTTCTGCTCGTTTTCCGCTTCTGCCTCACTGGCTTCTTCGTCGTCCAACTCGTCACTCATGTATTGCTGGATGCCGAGCAAGTCGAGCAGCAGGTCGCCGCTCTTGCCTTCCTCTTCGTCCCACAGGCGTTCGGCGATGAACAGCAGGTGACCGCCGCCCGCCGTCCATTGCAGCACGCGCTCGACCTGACGTGGCGTCATGTTGCCGCGGTCGGCCAGCAGCATCAGGGTCTGGCCTTCGCTGGGCAGGCCATCGAGCACATCCAGGCCTTCGGCGCGGCGTGCGGCAATACCCTGTTTGCGCAGGAAGTGCTCGGCTGCCAGGTAAGGGCTGCTGGCAACCTCGGGGGCCGGGCCGTGCTCGATCACGTCTTCATAGGGTTCGAGTTTGCCCAACACGTAGCTGGCGAGCAGCCCCAGTATCAGCAGCAGGGCGATGGCAAGGATGAAACCGGCGCGCCGACTCATGCCGCACGCTCCTGACCGAACAGGCTGCGCCAGCCCTGACACAGGCCCTGACGCAGCGATTCGGCAGGCAGGCGATGTCCATAGGCCAGGGCCTGCCAATGCAGGGTGAGCTGACGACTGTAGTCCTCCAGGTTCTGCTGCTCGAGGCTGGCGACCAGGTGCAGCACTTCGCCTTCGGTGTGCGACTGCTTCAGGGGCAGGCGGTGTTCGTGTAGCAGGCGGCTAAGCAGGGCGCGGTAGAGCAGACCGAGGGCCGCGCGCGGTTGTTCGGCCCAGAGCCGCTCAGCTTCGCTGGCGACATCATCGGGCAGGCTCTCCGGGGCCAGTTCAAGGCCAAAGAGTTGTTGTGGCGCCACCGGCCGCCGCCGCGTAGGCAGGCCGATGCGTTCGCCAAAGGCCTGCAGCCACTCGCGGTAGCGCCACAAGACGAAGGCCAGCAGCGCAGCCAGCGCCGCCCACAGCAGTACTTCGAAGACTTGCGCAACGACATCCAGGCTCTTCCACCATTCGCCGAGTTTGAGCAGGTTCTTGAGCATGTCGAGGAAGGCTTCGATGTCTTCCGGTTTGGGTTCCTCGGCGGGCTTCTCTTCACCCAGGCGCCAGCGAGTGACGGTTTCGCGGTGCTGGAATGGCGGTTCGTCGAGCAGGGCCTTGATGCTTTCACGCGCGGCCTGGCTGCTCAGCGGCTGTTGGAGCAGGCGCGGGGCGTCGGGGCCTTGCGGGTCAGCCTGCTTGGCTTCCTCGCTGACGGCTGGCGCTGTGTCGGCCCAGGCCTCGCTGGGCAGCTGCGTCAGCAGCAGGGCGCAACCGAGCAGCAGGGCATAGGCGCTGCCGGTCAGGCGTTGGCGCAGGCGGCGGAAGGTCAGTTCGATATCCCAGGCTTCCAGGGCGGTGCGGCGGTTGAGGTAGAGGGTGAAGCCGCAGGCGACATAGACCGGTTCCCAGAGGATCAGCAGCAACACATAAAGTAGGTTGGACAGGTGCTCCAGCCACAGCCATTGGCCGCTGCTGGCGGCGATCAGGCTTTCCCAGGTCCAGTTCAGTTCCACCTGCTGTGGCAGCATCAGATAGAACAGGGCGACCAGGCCCATCCACAGGGCAATTTCCAGATGCATGCCCACCAGCGTCAGCCAGGTGGCAGCGGCGCTGTCGCGCTGACCGAGTACCACCAGGCGCTGGCTGCGTGCCTGACCGGCCAGGCCCTCCAGCTGCAGCACGGGTAGATCGAAGCTGCGCGTCGGGCTCAGGCGGCGCCAGGTCAGGCTGGCCAGCAATTGTGGCCATAGCAGTTTCGGCAGTGCGCGCAGGGCCTGTCTCAGCGAGGGTGTGTTGCCGAACAGCGCTTGCGACAGGATATACAGCGGCAGGCGCTCATAGGCCGGCTTGAGCCACCAGAAGACGAAGATGGCCCAGCCCGGGTACTGCCAGAGCAAGGCGCAGAGCAGGGCGAACAGCGGCAGCGTGACCAGCGCCCAACTGGCCATCAGCAGGCCGGCGTGACGACGGGCGAGCAGCACGCCGAGGTCGATGGCTTCCCAGGCGCTGCGCGGGCGGATGGCAACGCTGGCTTCAGTCAGGCGCATGCTGCCTCCGGCCGGCCAGCAGCAGATAACCCAGCACCAGCGCCCAGAGCCCGGCACCGACGGCGTACTTGATGTGAGGGCTGGCGAAGGTGGTGGATGACCAGAAGGCCTCGATGAAGGCGGCCAGCAGCAGGAACAGGATCACCCCGGCGACCAGCTGTATCGCCTTGCCCGCAGCCAGGCGCAAGGCCTCGCCGCGTGGCAGGCGGCCGGGGGCGAGCAGTGCCCAACCGAGCTTGAAACCAGCCGCACCCGCCAGGGCGATGGCGGTCAGCTCGAAGGCGCCATGGCCGATGACGAAGGACCAGAACGGCTCGCCGTAGCCGATGCGTGTCAGGTGGCCCGCCACCGCGCCGATCATCAGGCCGTTGAACAGCAGGAAGAACAGGCTGCCGAGACCCAGTAGCAGACCGCTGGCGAAGGTCTGAAAGGCGATGCCGATGTTGTTCATGATGTAGAAGCCGAACATCACCCAGTCGTCGCCCGAACCGCGTTCGCTGAAGCGGCCTAGGCGGCGCGCGTCGGGATCGTACATGCGCTCCATTTCGCTGACCTGATCCGGGCTGACCAGACTGAAGATCAGCTCGGGATAGAGATAGGTCAGCAGCCCCATCAGGGCCAGGCTGCCGAAGAACAGCAGGCTGGCGACGCATACACTGCGCCATTCGCTACGTACCAGACGCGGGAAGCCGCCAAACAGGAAACGGATCGTCTGCGCGCCGAGATGGCTGCGATGGCGATAGAACTGCTGATGGCCACGCATGGCCAACTGCTGCAACTGGTCGATCAGGTGGCTGCTGTAGCCGCGCGCCTGAGCCAGCGCCAGATGCTGGCAAAGCTGCCGGTAGCTGGCGGCGAAGCCGTGGTAACTCTGTGCTTTGGGCTTGCCGCGCTCAAGGGCTTCGAGCTGGCTATTGAAAGCATCCCAGTCCGGCTGATGGCGACTTTCGAACAGGCTCTGTTTCACGGTGCGCTCCCCAGCAGACCGCGGGCGATGCCGTTGAGGCGCGGTTCCGCCTGCTCGACAGGTACTTGCAGTGGCTCGGCCAGCAGCGCCGCCAGCTCCGCTCTGCGGGCGGCAGACAGCTGGCTGCCACGCTCGGCAAAGCCGAGAATGGCGCGTTGTTCGTCAAGACTGAGCGGGAAGGGCGCTGGCAACGGTTCGGCGTCGGCGAGCAGCGGTTTGCTCAACGGCGCATCGCGATAGACCACCAGGGTGCCGGCGGCAATATCGCCGAGGCGTTTGAACGCCGGGTGGTTCAGGCAACTGATGATGCCCAGGGTATAGCCGAACGGCAGGATATCGACGAAGCGCAGCAGGTTGCGCGTCAGCGATGCGGCCCAGCCAATTGGCGTACCGTCATCGTGCACCACGCGCAGGCCGAGCATCTGCTTGCCGGGAGAGCGGCCCTGGTTGAACACCTCGAACAGCACCATGTACCACCAGGTCACGAGAAACAGCAGGATAGTGCCCAGGCCCATGCCGAACTGACCGAGCAGGCCGAGAACGATGAACATCACCATCAGGATCAGGCCGCGAATGGCCAGGTCGATGGCGAACGCCAGGGCGCGCGGCACCAGCCCGGCCGGTCGCAGATGCAGATCGATACCTTCCGGTGTTTCGACCTGGTAGCGAGTATCCAGGGGCGGCTGGTTGAGCGGAAGGCTTGCGCTTGAGCGTGAGTACATCGGCGGACTGCATCAAGGAAAGCCCGATGCTAGCGAGCAGCGGGCCACGAACGCAACCGGGCCAGTGAACTGGCCCGGGTCACGTCGACTTATTGGCTGGCCTTATTGAGCGGCAGGCAGCACGCCAAAGATGGTGCGATAGAGCACGCCCATGGCCACGACCATCAGCGGAATGCTCCACACCAGACCGATACCCAGCGGGATGGCGCTGACGATGACGATCAGACCGAGCAGCAGGAACAGGCCGAAGACCTTGAACCAGTGCTGGGTGATGGCCTTGCGCGAGGCTTCCAGTGCCTGCCAGGGCGACAGACCACGCTCGACCACCAGCGGAATGGCCAACAGATAGGCCACGGCCAGGTAGATGCCGGGGATCAGCAGCAGGATCATGCCGAGGTAGATCAGCAGCATCATCACCACGGCGGTGATGATCAGCGGTACGGTGCGCCCGAAGTGGCTGAAAATCTCGTTGAAGTTCAGCGGCTGGTCGGCGGCGCGACGAATGCCGACCATGTTGATGCCAGCCATGAAGGGGTAGGCCAGGGCCGAGGCCAGCAGCGAAATCAGGATCTCGCCGACGAATACCAGAAACAGGTTTTCGCTCAGGGCGCCGAAGATACCGACGATGCCGCCGAGGATGAAGGTGGCGGCCAGCAGCACCACGTAGAACACCAGGAAACCACCGATGATGATGCCTTTGGTGCCCTTGACCTTGCTCCATGACTCGCTCAGCAGTTCGCCGATACTGAAGTCATAGCCACGTGCCAGGGCTTCTTCGATGCTCGGTGTCTGGTTGGACGGCGTCTGTTGCAGGTCGCTGGTGGGAGCGGCATAGGGATTGGGGGTGATCGCGTCACTCATGGTTGCATCCTTGTAAGTAGAGTGGGGAGACTGGCAATGCTAGTGGTTACGGCTCTCGCCCGACAAGTGCAGCGAGCCTGGCGGTGCAACGGCTGTGCGCTGGTTCATGCTTTGGCCGGCGACGGCGAGCCTGGAGGTGAATGATAGACTGCCGGCAACTTTACGTCCGGTACGGAGCCGCCAATGACTTCCAGCATCTTCTGGTACGACTACGAAACCACCGGTATCAATCCGCGGTGTGACCGTCCGCTGCAGGTGGCGGGTATCCGTACCGATGAGGCGCTGAACGAGATTGGCGAGGCGCTGAACATCTACTGCCGCCCCAGCGATGACATCCTGCCGCATCCGGCTGCTTGTCTGGTGACCGGCATCGATCCGCAGCGCCTGCAGCAGTTGGGGCTCGACGAAGGCGAGTTCATGACCCGTGTGCATGCCGCGCTCTCGATGCCCGGCACCTGTGGCGCCGGCTACAACAGCTTGCGCTTCGATGACGAGGTGACGCGCTACAGCCTCTATCGCAACTTCTTCGACCCTTATGCGCGCGAATGGCAGGGTGGCAACAGCCGCTGGGACCTGATCGATCTGGTGCGAACCGCTTATGCGCTGCGTCCCGAGGGCATCGAGTGGCCTGAGGAAGAGGGGCGGGTGTCGCTCAAACTGGAGCGCCTGACCCAGGCCAATGGCATCGACCATGGTCAGGCTCACGATGCGTTGTCCGACGTGCGCGCTACCATCGGCCTGGCACGGCTGCTGCGCGACCGACAGCCAAAGCTTTACGACTTCCTCTACCAGCTGCGCAGCAAGCAGCGAGTGCTGGATCAGATTCGCCTGTTACAACCGCTGTTGCACATTTCCGGACGTTTCTCTGCTGCACGTCATTATCTGGCCCCCGTGCTGCCGCTGGCCTGGCATCCGCGCAATCGCAATGCGCTGATCGTCTGTGATCTGCAGGCCGATCCGTCGCCCTTGCTGAATCTCGATGCCGACACGCTGCGTAGTCGTCTCTACACGCGCCGCGAGGACCTCGCCGAGGGCGAGTTGCCGGTGCCGCTGAAGCTGCTGCATATCAATCGCTGCCCGGTGGTGGCGCCGCTGTCGGTGCTGCGCGAGGCGGATCGGCAGCGCCTGCAGCTGGACTGGTCGATTTGTGAGCGCAATGTCGAGGCACTGAAGAATGAACAACCGCTTTGGCAGGACAAACTAGCGGTCATTTACCGTGAAGAGGCCTTTGCAGGCAGTAACGACCCTGAGCAACAGCTGTACGATGGGTTTATCGGGGATCGTGACCGTCGTTTGTGTGAGCAGGTGCGTGGTGCTCAACCCGACGCATTGGCCAACGACAAAAAATGGCCGTTCGATGATGCACGACTGCCAGAGTTATTGTTTCGTTATCGGGCCCGTAATTTCCCTGCCAGCCTGTCAGCCGCTGAATCTCAGCGCTGGGAAGAGTTCTGCCGGCAGCGTTTGAGTGATCCAGAGTTTGGTGCGCCCAATACCCTGACGCAATTTCACGCGGCGTTGGAGCAGTTGCGTACGGACTGTAGCCCCGAGCAGTTGCAACTTCTACAGCAGTGGCAGACCTATGCGCAGGCGCTGCAGGCGCGTTTTGCCGTGAATCCTGCTGGCGTTTAAAGCGGCAACAGACAGTCAGGGCGATGTGCAGAGGTGATGGCCTCGTCTGTGCTTTGTAAAAAAATGTAGGGGGCGGGAACTTTTCGCTCGTTCAGCGTTATTGCTGATGCAGGCAATTGCCCAAAACGGTTACGCCTGAAAAAACGTCGGCAATAAAAAACGCCAGCATGGCTGGCGTTTTGGGTATCGCTAAGGAGTTAGCCCAGCAGAGTGGCCCAACCTTCGACGACGTCGGCGCCCCACTTGGCTTTCCACTCTTTCAGGGTCTTGTGGTTGCCGCCTTTGGTTTCGATCACTTCGCCGCTGTGCGGGTTCTTGTACTGCTTGACCTTGCGCGCACGCTTGGCAGCCACAGGCTTGCTGGCGCGTACGCCTTTGCCGGTTTTGGCTTCAGGATCGAGCAGGGCGATGATGTCGCGCAGCGACTTCTGATATTCGCCCATCAGGGTGCGCAGCTTGCCTTCGAATTCCAGCTCTTTCTTCAGCTTGTCGTCTTGCGACATGTTCTTCAGACGCTCTTGGAGCTCTTTGATGCTTTCTTCGATGTTGCGGTATTCGTTGATCAGCGACATGGGCATTACCTTGGCGTGAATAAGTCTGTGGTAGTCAACAGTGGGCTAATAATAGTCACGCACTTACAGCAAGTAAACAGCAGGCCGAAAAATAACTGCAGTGCAATGCAACTCTATGTGTCGCCCAGGCTTAAATTAAATCGGCTACTGCAACTAGGTCATGAAGTTTTCGCTGCGCTCAAATAGGGCACTTTCTGGGCGCTCAGGCGCGGGCTTTTGCAGGTGCATGGCTGCTGTAGTTTTTCCGGCATGTCGTTAGAATGGCCGACTTTTGCGCCGCCATTGGGGTTTTAGTTATGCGCACGTTCAGATTGGTCATCTCCTGCCCTGACCGCGTCGGCATCGTTGCCAAAGTCAGTAATTTCCTCGCTACCTATAACGGCTGGATTACCGAAGCCAGTCACCACTCCGATACCCAGAGTGGCTGGTTCTTCATGCGTCACGAGATCCGTGCCGACTCGCTGCCGTTCGATCTGGATGGTTTCAAGCAGGCGTTCTCGCCCATTGCCCGCGAGTTCTCAATGGAGTGGCGTATCACCGATTCGGCGCAGAAGAAGCGCGTGGTGCTGATGGCCAGTCGTGAGTCGCATTGCCTGGCCGATCTGTTGCACCGTTGGCACAGCAATGAACTCGATTGCGAGATTCCCTGCGTGATCGCCAACCACGACGATCTGCGCAGCATGGTCGAGTGGCATGGCATTCCTTACTTCCATGTTCCGGTCGATCCCAAGGACAAGGCCCCGGCCTTCGCTGAGGTGGAACGCCTGGTCAAGGAACATCGGGCCGATGTCATCGTCCTGGCGCGCTACATGCAGATTCTGCCACCGGCGCTGTGCGCCGAATTCGCCCAACGCGTGATCAACATCCATCACAGCTTCCTGCCGTCGTTCGTCGGCGCCAAGCCCTACCATCAGGCTTCGCTGCGCGGCGTGAAGCTGATCGGCGCCACTTCGCATTATGTCACCGAGGAACTGGATGCCGGCCCGATCATCGAGCAGGACGTGGTGCGCGTGACCCATCGCGACGATATCGAGGAAATGGTGCGTCTGGGCAAGGATGTGGAGAAGATGGTGCTGGCGCGTGGGCTACGCTATCACTTGGAAGACCGAGTGCTGGTGCACGACAACAAGACGGTGGTGTTCGACTGATCTTGCAGCGTGGGCCGGCTCGATGTACGTCAGAGGAGAATGCCCATGCTCAAGTCCATCAAGGTGCGCGACTACATGACTCGCCATCTGGTGACCTTCAGGTCGGATACCGATCTGTTCACCGCCATCAATCGATTGCTGGAGCACCGGATTTCCGGTGCGCCGGTGGTCGATTCCCAAGGCCACCTGATAGGCCTGCTGTCGGAGGGTGATTGTTTGCGTGGCATCCTCTCCGGAGCCTATTACGAGGCGACCGGCGGGACAGTCAGCACTTACATGACCACCGAGGTGGAGACGGTGACCCCCGAGGCCGACATCATCGAGTTGTCCGAGCGTTTTCTGCGGGGACGGCGGCGACGGTTGCCGGTAATCGAGCACGGTCGTCTGGTGGGGCAGATCAGCCGTTGCGACGTGCTGCGCGCCGTGAAGGAGTTCGCCCAGCACGAGCAGGGCTCCCTGGAAGTCAGCTGATGGAGGCTCGAACGGCATGACCGATCCACTGGAAAAGGCCACCTCAAAGGCGCCGCCGACCTTGGGCGAAGGATGCGTACGGCGATATGACCCTGATGCCCTGAGCGAAGAGGATGGAACCGAGTTCGCCGATGCCGCCGAACTGTGGCGACAGTTGCAGGAGCAGCAAGGGCCGAAACCCGAGCAATAGTGATGAACGAGAAGGGCGCTTTGGCGCCCTTCGTCATGGCTAGAGGTGCTGCCGAGCTGCGTTACACGCGCTGCCCGCGGTGAGCGTTGGGCTCCGATCTTTCCGCGCTGTCCTTGGAATCTGTGGCGGCGCAGCAGGTTTTTGCTCAGGTGATCTTGCGTCGGCCTGGCTCTGCAACCAGTCTTGTGTTCCACGGCTGCGCTTGAAGGTACTTTCGCGGCCGCTCATGGCTTCCAGAGGATGGCAAGATGCCTTTGAATTCACAGTTCGTATTGGGTGCTGGCAGTGATGGTCAGGCGGTTGGTCAGCCTTTGCGCCTGGCCAACCGTCACGGTCTTATTGCCGGTGCCACCGGCACCGGCAAGACGGTGACCCTGCAACGGCTGATCGAGACCTTCAGTGACGCCGGGGTGGCGGTGTTCGCCGCTGATGTCAAAGGTGATCTGTGTGGCCTGGGCGCTGCTGGCGCACCGCAAGGCAAGGTCGCCGAGCGCATCGCCAGCATGCCCTGGCTCAATCACCAGCCGCAGGCCTACCCGGTGACGCTGTGGGACGTACATGGCCAGAGCGGCCACCCGCTGCGCACCACCTTGAGCGAAATGGGGCCGTTGCTGCTCGGTGCCCTGCTCGAACTGACTGACAGCCAGCAGGCTGCGCTCTACGCAGCGTTCAAGGTGGCTGACCGTGAAGGTTTGTTGCTGCTCGACCTGAAAGACCTGAAGGCGCTGCTCGGCTATCTCAAGGACAATGCGCAAGTGCTGGGCGCGGACAGCGCACTGTTCACCAGCACTTCGGCGCAGGCGTTGTTACGTCGTCTGGCAGGGCTGGAGCAGCAGGGCGCCGAGGCCCTGTTCGGCGAGCCGGCATTGCAGCTCGAAGACCTTCTTCATCCTGACCGTGACGGCCGCGGGCGTGTGCATCTGCTCGATGCCTCCCGCCTGGTGCATGAGGCGCCGAAGGTGTATGCGACCTTCCTGTTGTGGTTGTTGGCCGAATTGTTCGAGCAACTGCCGGAGCGCGGTGACGCCGACAAACCGGTACTGGCGCTGTTCTTCGACGAGGCGCACCTGCTGTTTCAGGGCACGCCCAAGGCGCTGCAGGAGCGTCTGGAACAGGTGGTGCGGCTGATTCGCTCCAAGGGCGTCGGGGTGTATTTCGTCACCCAGTCGCCGAGCGACCTGCCGGATGACGTCCTGGCTCAGTTAGGTCTGCGTATTCAGCACGGCCTGCGCGCGTTCACGGCCAAGGAGCAGAAGGCCCTGCGTGCAGTGGCCGATGGTTTTCGCCCGAACCCGGCATTCAACACGCTCGGTGTGCTGACTGAACTGGGCATTGGCGAGGCGTTGGTTGGTACGCTGGAGGAAAAAGGCACGCCGGCGATGGTTCAGCGCGTGGCCATCGCGCCACCGCAGTCGCGCATCGGCCCGCTGAATGAGTCCGAGCGTGCGGCATTGGTGCGCCAGTCGCCGCTGGCTGGGCGCTACGACAAGCCTGTCGACCGCGAGTCGGCCTATGAGCTGCTCACCGCGCGTGCCGAGCAGGCGCGCAATGAGGCGCCAGGCAAGGTGGCGGGGAAACAGAAGGCGGAACCGGGGCTGGGCGACATGGCCAGCGATCTGCTTGGCAGCGCGATGAAGAGCGCGCTGCGTCAGGCCGCCAACCAGATTGGCCGGCAACTGGTGCGGGGGCTGATGGGGTCGCTCACGGGTAGCAGGAAGCGTTAGGTAAACGCTGAAAAATCGTCATTTCCGCGCAGGCGGGAATCCAGAACTCTAGAGTAATTGGACTCTCGCCTTCGCGCAGTGGCTGTAGAAAGCCTTTTTCAGGACTTCCCCGGCGGCGGGGAAACCTGGGGGGACGGTATGTCGCTAGCCGGCGGTTTCGTCGGCAGCGTCCTGCTTGTCCTGGCGTTCTTTCTCGATTTTCTCTATTTCTTTCTCGAAGGCCTGGTCGAGCAGGCTGGGCTTCTTGCGCCAGGGTTTGCGGTCGGGGTCCGGCTGAGCGGCGTAGGTGATGACTTCTCCGCCGTATACATCCTTGTAACGCTGCGCCTGGCGCTCGAGTTCGGCGCGCAGTTCGTCTTTCGTCACTGTTTTTACCTGTAGGTTGTGATCGACCCACACGACAGCCGAAACACCAGGTTTCACTGTTGCGCTGAAGGATCAATCTAAAGTGCTTTGCCTTGGTTGGCTGGGGGAAAAGTTTGCAAAGTTTCACGCTTTGCATCTTTCCCCTTTCTCTTCAGTTACTTATCTATCTGTAACTTTTTTCCGAGAAAAGTTGCATTGGGCAACGGGCGGTATTATCGCCAACGCCCTTTGAATGTCCAGTGATCAGTCCGCAAGCGCCTGGTAATGCAGGCTGAAACTCATCTGAATTCTTTGCTCCGCTGCCAGTAACTGTAGCCCTGGTCGTCCCGCTAGATGATGGGCGTTGACCGGGTGAGTGACGGGCTCGAGGCAGAAGAAGTTCTGCGCCTCTGGGCAGAACAACAGAAACACATTGCTGCCCTGCGCCTCGCAGACGAGTTGATAACCCGCATCGGGTTGAATGATGCGAGCGCGCCCCGGCCATTGGGTAAACGCATTGTCGACAAGTTGTCGTGGCAACAAGGTGGGCTCGGAGAAGTTCCAGGCCGGTGGTAATTCGACCCACTGACTGGAAAGTTTGTCTTCGCTGCATAACCAGGCGCCGCCTGCTTGCGCCTGTACGCGCGTGTGCGCAGTGCGCGGCAGATAAGGATGCAGGCCGAGGCCATACCAGGTGGGTTGTTCGCCAAGATGAGTGGCTTGTAACGTCAGGCGCAGACAGCCGTCAGTGAGTTGTACGTGGAGAATGGCGCGATAGGGAAAGGGTGATTGGCTCTGCAGTTCCAGGCTGGCGCTGTCGGACGTCGCATTGACTATCTGCCAAGGTTGTTGCCAGGCACTGCCGTGTATCGGTAGTGCTTCGTGTTCGGTGTTGGCATCAAGCGCCTGCCAACCGTCAGGGGTGGCGAAGCCGCCGCCGCCAATGCGGTTGGACCAGGGTAGCAACGGGTAGCAGGCCAGGCGTCTTGGATTGGCGGCAGCCAGCGCCTGTTCGTCGCTGTGACGAAGCAGTGGCTGGCCGTCGCTGAGGCGCACCCAGTTGACCAGGCTTGCGCCCAGTTCCGGGGCGAGGGTCAACTGTGTCAGGCTATCGCTCAGGGTCAGCAGAGTCATTGGCATTTGACGCTCCTACGGCCTTATTTGTCGGGAATTCATAGTGTCATCGTACAACTGCTGGGCTATCATTACGGCAAAGCCACAGGTCTTAATTCGAGAACTCGTCCAACATGGATACGCAAAACGCTCAACCTCGTGCTCGTCGCAAGCACCGCAGCCTGGCTCAGGAGTTGGTGGCTGACCTGTCGCAGCGCATTCGTGATGGGCTGATCAAGCGCGGTGAGAAGCTGCCGACGGAGTCGGCGATCATGGAAGAGCAGGGCGTCAGCCGTACCGTGGTGCGCGAGGCTCTGTCGCGTTTGCAGGCAGCAGGTCTGGTCGAGACCCGTCATGGCATCGGTACTTTCGTGCTGGACACGCCCAGTGCCAGCGGTTTTCGTATCGATCCGGCGACCATCGTCACCTTGCGCGACGTGCTGGCCATTCTTGAACTGCGTATCAGTCTTGAAGTGGAGTCTGCCGGGATGGCGGCTCAGCGCCGTAATGACGCGCAGCTGAAGGCCATTCGCGAGGCACTGGATGCCATCAACGAGAGCGCGATGCATGCCAGCGATGCCGTGTCCTCTGATTTCCAGTTCCATCTGCGCATTGCCGAGGCTACCGGCAATCGCTATTTCACCGATATTCTCAGTCATCTGGGTACCAGCATCATCCCGCGTACCCGGGTCAATTCCGCCAGCCTGGCGCGTGACGATCAGGCCCACTACATGGCGCGCCTGGAGCGTGAGCACGAGCAGATCTTCGAAGCCATCGCGCGCCAGGATGCCGAGGCCGCGCGGGCAGCGATGCGTCTGCACCTGACCAACAGCCGCGAGCGCCTGCGTCAGGCGCACGAAGTGGCCGAGGCGGAAGCGCTGCACGGCTGAGCAGCCGCTAGCGGCGGTAAGCCAGCAAGACAATCCCGCCCACCACGATCAGCCCGCCGAGCACCTGCAGCGGGCCGAGCAACTGGCCGAGCACCAGCCACCCCAGCAGCATGCCGGCCACTGGTTCCATGTTCATCACCGGCGCGTTGCGGGCAATGTCCAGGCGCGGCATCAGGATGAACAGCATCGAGAACGCCGTGCCATAGAGCAGCACCAGGCACGCCAGGGCGATCCAGCCGGCCGCCGCGTTGGGCAGACCCAGACCGCCGGGCAGTGCACCGCTGGCACCGGCCAGGGCCGAGGCACTGAAGACCACCGCCATGGTCAGCATGCTGCGCACCCGTCCGGGCATGACTGACAGCCGATGTTCGGTAATCCACAGCGCAACGGCGAAGACCCCCGCAGCGGTCAGGCTGAACAGCACCCCTTCGACCCAGCGTGCGTCGAGCTGAGCCTCGCCGGACAGGCGCGTCGGCACGTCCAGCACCAGCACCAGACCGAACAGGATCAGGCCCATGATCATCGCGGCGCGGCCGGTTGGCGCCGCGCCACCGAGGGCCCAGGTGAGCAGCGCCAGGAGAATCGGCGAGAGATTCACAACCAGCAATGCCAGGCCTACCGGGATGCGCGCCACTGCCGAGTAGATGCAAAAGCTTTGCACCGCGATCAGCAGCCCCAGCACCAACTGCCAGCCCCATGTGCTGCGGCTCAGGCGCAGCGAGTCACGTTGCCACAGCACCAGCGCTGCGAGCACCAGCAGGGTGCCCCCGGAGCGGCAGAGCATCGCCATCAGCAGACCCGTATCGTGGTCGAAGGCGATACGCGCGGCGATGTGGTTGCCAGCGAAGGAGCAGGCCAGGGTAGCGAGGATCAGCGCGGCGATATGCCGGGGGAACGGGGTTGCTGACATGGCAGGGCGATACGTCCTTATAAAGCGAGAGCCGCCAGGCGGCGGCTCGGGTTGGATGAGGTAGCCCCGCAAGCGGGGCGGCTAATCAATGCCTGCGATCACTGGATCAGAGCACGACGCCGGGCAGCCACAGCGAAATGGCAGGGATGTAGGTAACGGCCATCAGCACGGCGAACAGCGCGATGTAGAACGGCAGCAGCGCCTTCACGGTGTTTTCGATGGTGACCTTGCCGATCGCGGCACCAACGAAGAGTACCGCACCTACCGGTGGCGTGATCAGGCCAATACCGAGGTTGACCAGCATGATCATGCCGAAGTGCACCGGATCGACGCCGAAGGAGGTCACCACCGGCAGCAGGATCGGCGTGAGAATCAGGATCAGCGGCGCCATGTCCATCAGCGTGCCCAGCACCAGCAACATGAAGTTGACGCACATCAGGATCACGTAGCGGTTGTCCGAGAAGGTCAGGAACGCCGTGGTGATCTTCGACGGAATCTGCATCAGGGTCATGATGTAGCCGAAGCTGGCGGCGAAGGCGATGAGGATCATCACGATCGACAGCGTGCGCACGGTGCGGTGCAGCATCTTCGGCAGTTCACTCCACTTGTAGTCGCGGTAGATGAACATGGTCACGAAGAAGGCCCAGACCACCGCGACAGCCGCCGATTCGGTGGCGGTGAACACGCCACTGAGGATGCCGCCGAGAATGATGACCATGGTCATCAGGCCCCACAGTGCTTCGACGCAGATCTTCAGCGCCTGGCGCAGCGGAATCACTTCGCCCTTGGGATAGTTGCGCTTCTTGGCGAACCACAGGCACAGCGCGGCCATGGTAAAGCTGAGCAGCAGGCCCGGGCCGATGCCGGCGACGAACAGGGCGGCGATGGACACCGTGCCGCCGGCGGCCAGCGAGTAGATCACCGAGTTGTGGCTGGGCGGGGTAAGCAGCGCCTGCACCGAGCCGGAAACGGTCACGGCGGTGGAAAACTCGCGCGGGTAGCCTTTCTTTTCCATTTCCGGGATCAACACCGAGCCGACCGAGGCGGTGTCGGCCAGGGAGGAGCCGGAGATGGCGCCAAAAAAGGTCGAGGCGGTGATGTTGACCAGCGACAGGCCGCCGCGAACGAAGCCGACCAGCACCCCGGCGAACGCCACCAGGCGCCGGGCCATACCGCCTTCGGCCATGATTGCGCCGGCCAGGACGAAGAACGGAATGGCCAGCAGGGAAAATTTGTTCACACCGCCAGCGATCTGAATCATCACGGCGTGCAGCGGGATGTCGATGTACCAGGCACCGATCAGAGTAGCCAGGCCAAGGGCATAGGCGACCGGGACGCGCAGCAGGATCAGGGCAATGAAGCTGCCCAGCAGGATGGCGGCATCCATTACACGGACTCCTTGGAATCTTCGCAGTTCTCGTAGTCGACGACGCGGCGTTTGTGCTGGTCGCCGTAGAGCAGTTGTTCAAGGACGAACAGCAGGGTGATCAGGCCGCCCAGGGGAATTGGTGCGTAGCTGATACCGACGCGCATCCAGGTCAGCGTGCTGAGGTACTGGTTCCAGGTGGCGACGCACAGCTTGTAGCCCCAGATCAGCATGAACAGGGCGATGGCGCCCATGGCCAGGCGTACGAACAGGGTGAGAAAGGGTTGAGCCACGTCGGGTAGGCGATCACTCAGTACCTGCACGGCCATATGCGCACCGGCACGGTAGCTGGCGGCGGCGCCGACGAAGGTGAATAGCACCATCAGCAGGATGGCGATGGGTTCGGGCCAGCCCAGGCCCTGACCGAGTGCGTAACGGCTGAACACGCCCCAGGGGATGATCAGGGCCATGATCACGATCGCCAGGCCGGCGGTCGCGATACAGGCGCGGTAGATGACGTCATTGACGCCCAGAACCAGGTTTTTCATGAGACTTCACCGGTTGCGCGGCGCCGGCGGTTGGCCGGAGCCGCGCGCTTGCGCGTGGATTACTGAACGGCTTCGATGCGCTTGATCAGCTCGGCGAACTGCGCGCCGTACTTCTCACGAACCGGGGCGGTAGCATCGTAGAAGGGCTTGGTGTCGACTTCGATGAACTCGACGCCTTCAGCCTTGAGCTTCTCGTCGCTGGCCCTTTCCTTGGCAACCCACAGGTCGCGCTCTTCCAGCTGAGCCTCTTTGGCCAGCTTCTTGACCTGCTCCTGCTGCTCCGGGGTCAGCTTGTTCCAGGTGGTCTTGGACATCAGCAGCGGCTCGGGGAGGATCAGGTGATGCGTCTGGGTGTAGTACTTGGCCGCACGGAAGTGGTTGTGCTCGAGCAGGGTCGGCGAGTTGTTCTCGGCGCCGTCGATCACGCCGCTCTGCAGGGCGCTGAAAATTTCACCGGTGTCCATGGCGATGCCGTTGGCGCCCATGGCGTTGAGGGTGTCGATGAACAGCGGGTTGCCGATCACGCGGATCTTCATGCCCTTGAGGTCTTCCAGCGTGCGTACCGGCTTCTTGGTGTAGAGGCTGCGGCTGCCGGCTTCCATCCATGCCAGGCCGACCATGTTGAAGTCGGAGTTGGTGATGGCGTCGAGGATTTCCTGGCCGATTTCGCCGTCGACCACTTTGCGCATGTGGTCGATATCGCGGAACACGAACGGCATGTTGAAGACGTTGGTGGCAGGCACCACCGGGCCGACCGAACCGAGGCTGACGCGGGTCAGCTGAACGGCACCGATCTGGGTCTGCTCGATCACTTCCTTCTCGGAACCCAGCACACCGCCGGCGAACATGCGGTACTTGATTTCACCGTTGGTGGCCGCTTCCAGTTTCTTGCCGAGATTTTCCATGGCAACTACGGTCGGGTAGCCGGCCGGGTGGATTTCGGCAATCTTCAGGGTCGTCTCGGCCTGTACCAAGGAGGACAGACTGAGCGCTAGCGGAAGTGTGGCGAGAAGCAACTTGCGTTTGAGGTTCATGCGGAAAACTCCGTCTTGTTGTTGTTGGTGAACAGCTGTGCAGCCCGGTGCCGCGAACGGCCCGGGGTGAATCGGATCAGGGCTGGAAGGCAGGCTCCTCGATACCGCACACGCCTGCCTGCAGGGCGAATACACCACCGGCCAGAGGCTGGTCGGAGAGATCGCCGCCGGGTCGGATCGACGTGACGAACAGGGTGTCCAGATTGGCGCCACCGAAGGCGCACATGGCGGGCTTCTTCACCGGCACGGCGAGCGAGCGATCCAGGCGGCCATCCGGGGTGAAACGGTGGACCAAGCCTTCGTCGTTGCCGCAGATCCAGTAGCAGCCATCGACGTCCATCGCCGCGCCGTCGGGGCGACCCGGGTACTGCTTCATGTCGATGAACAGACGACGGTTGTGCGGCGTGCCGCTGTCGATGTCGTAGTCGAAGGCCCAGACGCTTTGTACGCTCGGGTGCGAATCGGAGAGGTACAGGGTGCGGCCGTCAGGGCTGAAGGCCAGGCCGTTGGGCACGATGAAGTCGTCGAGCACCTGTTGCATCTGGCCGTCGTAGCGATACAGCGCGCCGACGCGCGCGCCCTGGGCCATGTCCAGCAGCATGGTGCCGGCCCAGAAGCGGCCCTGGCGGTCGCAGCGACCGTCGTTGAAACGCATCTGCGGTCGGACATGTTCAACTTGCGTCAGGCGCTCGGTCTGTACGCTGCCATCGTCTTGTGGGTGCAGATGGAAGATGCCGCTCCGCATGCCGGCGATCCAGCCACCAGCAGGATGCATGGCGATGCAGGCGAGCATCTCGTCAGCCTGCCAATATTGCGTCTGGCCAGTGGCTGCAGACCAGCGGTGTAGGCGCGCAGCAGGAATATCGACCCAGTACAGAGCCTGTTCGGCAGCGTTCCACACCGGGCTTTCACCCGTGGCGTTGCGCGCATCGACAATCAGTTCGGCTGTCATGGCAGGGGCGCTCTATTTTGTTGTTATGGCGTGGTCTGGTGGCGGTCGATGTTTCAGTCGTCGCCGAACGGGCCGGCGGCCACGAAGGCGCCGCCCTGGTAGATGCGTGCCGGATCGTCGGCGGCCGGCATCGGCTGCGCTTCGACCTTGTCGCGGAACACTTCCGAGCTGTCCTTGGGCGTGAAGCCCAGGTGTGCGGCCTGGCTGTTGTCCCACCACACATCGCGGTTATTCGACATGCCGTAGACCACGGTGTGGCCGACGTTCTCGGTATAGAGGCAGCGTTCGAGCAGGTGGGTAAGGTCGTCGTAGCTCAGCCAGGTGCTCATCATGCGGCGGTTGGCCGGTTCGGGGAACGAGGAGCCGATGCGGATGCTGACGGTTTCGATGCCGTAGCGATCGAAGTAGAAGCTGGCCATGTCCTCGCCATAGGACTTGGACAGGCCGTAGTAGCCATCCGGGCGGCGCAGGCAGTTGGCGTCGAGATGCTCGTCCTGCTTGTAGAAGCCGATGACGTGGTTGGAGCTGGCGAACACCACGCGTTTCACGCCATGGCGGCGGGCCGCTTCGTAGACATGGAACACGCCGCAGATGTTGGCACCGAGGATTTCTTCGAAGGGGCGCTCGACCGAGACGCCGCCGAAGTGCAGGATGGCGTCGACGCCTTCGATCAGTTGATGCACGGCAGCTTTGTCTGCCAGGTCGCAACGCACCACTTCTTCATGGGGGCCGGCAGCAGGGGCCATCTCACCGATGTCGGACAAACGCAGGATATTGGCGTAGGGGCGCAGACGTTCGCGCAGTACCTTGCCCAGTCCGCCGGCAGCGCCGGTCAGCAGCAGGCGATTGAAGGGGCGCAGTTCGCTGGAGATCGTGGTCATGGCGGGGCCTGGACTCTTGTTGCTTGTTGTTATTGGTTTGTCATACGTTGTCGTATGACTTGGATCGATTATCAGCACCAACCCAGGCAATGTCAACGCGACAGTGGGGGGAAATCGAGGTGTTTTGTCTGCGTTTCACCGAGCGGGTCTGACCTGTTAAATACCCGGGCTTGGCAAGGGAAACTGCAGCTCAGTAGGCTCTACTACGGTGATTTCTTGTATTCGTACAGAGTATTCGAACAACGCGCGGGTGGCCTCAGGCAGGTGCGGGGGCAGTATTCTCGGGGCGTATTTGACTAAAGTTGTATGACAACGTATCTCGACTGAAGTGGAGTGTCTTCTTATGCGAAGCACTCGAGTGACTGGAGGCGTGACATGGGCAGGAAACCTGCAGGCATCCGCAGCAGTGCGGCCCCGACGCTGATCGACGTCGCCAGGGTGGCGGGGGTGTCGCCGATCACCGTATCGCGGGCACTGGGGCGCCCCGAGGTGGTCACCGATGCCACCCGCAAGCGCGTACTGGAAGCGGTGCGGGCGACCGGCTATGTGCCCAATCTCGCCGCAGGTTCTCTGGCGTCCAGCCGCAGTCGGCTGGTGGCGATCTTCCTGCCGACCATTGCCAATTCGATTTTCGCCGACACCGTGCAGGCGCTGACTGACCGGCTGGCGGCTGCTGGCTACCAGACCTTGCTCGGCCTTACCGGCTACAGCCCCGAGCAGGAGGAGGCTTTGCTCGAGGCGGTGTTGGGGCGTCGGCCGGATGGCATTGTCCTGACCGGCACCGAACATACCCAGGCGAGCCGTGAGCGCCTGGCGCGGGTGGGCATTCCGCTGGTCGAGGCCTGGGATCTGTGCGAATACCCGGTGGACATGCTGGTCGGCTTTTCGCACGAGGCTGTGGGCCAGGCGGTGGCGCATTATCTGATCGGCAAGGGCTATCGCCGGGTCTCGGTCGTGGGCATCGATGACCCGCGCGGCCTGCGCCGTTATCGAAGCCTGGTGGAGGCGCTGCAGGGCCATGTGAGAGCTCCCGTGGCAGCGCAGATCCTGCCTGCACCGGCGACCTTGGCGGTCGGCCGCGAAGGTCTTGCGCGTCTGCTGCAGGAAGATGTGGCCGGCGAAGTGGTGGTCTGCAGTTCCGATACGGTGGCGCAAGGCGTGATGGCCGAGGCGCTCAGCCGTGGCCTGCGCATTCCTCAAGATCTTGCCGTGATGGGTTTCGGCGACCTGTCCAGCGCAGCGCACACCTACCCGCCGCTTTCCACCGTGCGGGTGGATGGGCCGCGTATCGGCTGCGCCATCGCCGATGCTCTGCTGGCGCGCTTCGCCGAGCCTGCGGCGGCGCGCCAGCCGCTGCGCCTGGACGTCGGGTTCGAACTGATCGAGCGCGGCAGCGCCTGAGCCTTTCAGGCCAGGCGCAGGTGGTTGTCCCACAAGCCGGCCGGTAGCTGCAGGGCGTTGGTGACGATGCGCTCGCCGCGGCAATCGTACAGGCGGCAACGGCCCTGACCCGAGGTCACGACGAAACCGTCGGCAACCGCGCCAACGCCTGCACAGTCTGGCAATGGCACATCCAGGCGCACCTGAGCGCTGTCTAGATCCCAGATGAAGAAGCGGTTGCCGCGCGGTGCGGTCAGCGCCAGCAGGCGCAGCTCGTTGTGAATGGCCACGCTGGCGGTGTACTGGTTCATGGCCACGCGTTGCGTCTCGCCCAGAGGAAAAGGCTGGAACGGCTGGCCGGGGCGCTTGATCGCCAGCAGCGGCACCTGATCATGCAGATCGCCCATGTATTGCTGGCCGCTGACCACCGTGCCGTCACGCGCGACAGCCAGGTGGCGGATGCTGTTCTGCTGGTCGGCCAGATACTCCTGGCTGACCAGGCTGCCGTCGCGCCTGATCAGCACCAGGCTGGCCTGCATGGCGTCGAGGTTCATCTCCACGCGGCTTTCCGCTTCGGTACGGATGCCTCCGTTGGCCACCACCAGGGTTTCGCCATCGGGCATCCACAGCAGTTGGTGCGGGCCGACGCCATGGCTGCTGTGTTCACCGTCGCGCAGCAGTTGCTCACCCTGCAGGCGATAAACGCCAATGATGTCCCGGCCTGGCTCGGTGGTGTCGTTTTCGGTGGTGTACAGCCACTCGCCGCCTTTGTGGAACACCGCGTGGCCGTTGAAGTGGCGCCCGGCCGGCGAGGCAAGTGTTTGCAGCAGGCGGCCGTCGCGAGTGTCGATCAGGTAGCTTTCGGTACTCGGCCGGCGACCGACGAACAGGGCCATCGGCAGGGCAGGGTGCGGCACCACATCGTGGCAGCGTTCGTTCACCGGCGTGGCGAAGGCGCGCTGACCATCGAGGCGATAGCCGACGGCGTAGTGGTTGCCGTCGCCGTCGTCACGGGCTGACAACAGCAACGGCTGGCCGGATGGGCCGAACAGCGTCCAGCCACCGAAGGCGCCCGCCGCCGCCAGGCTGGCAGCGGCTGCACTGAGGCCGAGGAAGGCTCTGCGTTGCATGCTCAGTCCCCGTCGTGGGCGTTGAAGCCGATCTGCACGTCGAGCGCCTTGGCCAGCTCGCTTTCCTGCAGGCGGTGCAGGCGATTGAGGCTGTCGTACAGCTCGTTCAGGGCGGTGCGCCCGGCTTCATCGACGAGCAACTCACCTAGCGGGCTGTCGAGTGCGGCCAGGCGTTGGCGGGTGTCCTGATAGGCCGCGTCGATGCGTTTTGCCAGGTCGGCCTGGTCGTCGCCCAGCAGCGACTGAATACCGTCACGGTTGCTGCCGTGCCACAGCAGTTCGGCACTGGCCAGTGCGGCGCCCTGGTTGGCCAGGCTGCCGGCGCTGCGCCAGGCTTCGGCCTGATAGGGCTGGGCGATGCCCTTGCTCTGCCGGCCCATCGGCGCACCGAGTTTCTTCTTCAGGCCATCCAGGGCGCTGACTTGCACGCGCAACAGCTCGGCGATCGCTTCGTTGGCGTCGGCGTAGCGCTCGTTGGGGAATGTCTTCAACTGTTCGGCCATGCCAGATTTGGCCTGCCATTCGCCAACGATCTCTGCGGCCAGTGCCTGCTGGTGTTTGCCGATGGCTTGCAGCAGTGGGCAATAGCGCGCTTTCTGTTCGGCCTGGGCGAGGTCCAGATTGGGGTCGAAAAGAATGTATTCGTAGGCGGTCAGGCCCTGAACCACCACGCTGGCATTGGACAGGTCATCTGCACTCAGCTGCGGCTTGTTCTTCAGTAATGCTTCGACCTGGCGCTGCACCAGGTTCTTCTTGTCCGGCCAGAACTGGATCTGCCAGGCGCGGTTGCCCTCGGCCAGCGGCCCGACCAGCAATGGCTGCAGGCTGGCCCAGGCGCTTTGCGCGCCGAGAAAGGCCTGGCGAGCGGCACTCAGATCGGTGCTGCCTGCGCAGAAGGCTTCGGCATTGGCCGCCAACTGGCGGTCAGCTTCCTGCCAACTGCTGTAGGCCGGCAACAGCACGCCATCGGTCAGCGCAGCGCTGACCTTGGCTTGCGGGTCCTGCTGGCCACAGCCGACCAGGGCCAGGCCGAGCAGGGAGGCGATCAGGGTTTTGTGCAACATCGCAGGCTCCTCAAAGGGAATTCAGGAAGGCGAGCAGCGCTGCTCGCTCGTCGGCATCGAATTTCAGCACATGCAGTTTGGCCGCTTCGGCCTCGCCACCGTGCCAGAGAACGGCTTCCAGCAGGTTGCGTGCACGGCCGTCATGCAGGAACTGAGTGTGACCATTGACCGTTTGCGTCAGGCCAATGCCCCACAACGGCGCCGTGCGCCATTCGCGACCGCTGGCGAGAAACTCCTCGCGGCCATCGGCCAACCCGTCGCCCATGTCATGCAGCAGCATGTCTGTATAAGGACGGATCAGCTGGTTGGCCAGTTCCGGCTCGGCGGCATCGGCCGACGTAGTGAAACTGGGTGTATGGCATTTCTGGCAGCCGGCCTGATGGAACAGGCTCTTGCCCTTGAGCACCTCGGGGGCATCGACGTCACGCCGGGCCGGCACGGCCAGGTTGCGGCTGTAGAACAGTACGCTGGCCAGGATATTGTCGCTGACCTCCGGTTCGCCACCATGGGGCGCGGCCAGGCAATCGGCTTGCGCCGGGGTGCAGTTGTCATGGGGGATCAGCGAACTGGTCAGGCCCATGTCGTTGGCGAAGGCATCGGCATTCTGCTGATTGAGATTGGGCTGGCCAGCCTTCCAGCCGAAACGGCCGAGCACGCTACGTTGCAGCTGTCGATCCCAGACGATGTTGGGGCGCCCGGAAATGCCGTCACCATCGGCGTCATCCGGATCGGCATTGGCCAGAATGGCGTCCTCGGCAATGGCCTCGAGCAGGCCGAGTCCGATCATCGGCGGGGCGATACGCGTGGAGAACAGGGTGTCCGGATGCATGGCGCCATAGCCCAGCTGGCTGATCTGCAGCTCAGGTTTGCGCAGCTCCACCAGGGTGCCATCGGCGAAGCGCACCGGCACGCTGCTGTAGGTGACGCGGACCTTGCCCTCGGGCGCTACGCCGGGGTTGGCCATGTCCTGCAGCTGGGTGCCGTAGGTGGGCTCGGCCACCACGCCCTGGCGCACCAGCAACTCGGCATGCTCGGGGCCGGCCGGCAGTGACAGACGCACCAGCATCGAGGCGGCGCTGACCGCATCTGGCCCCGGCGGATGGCCGCGACCATCCTTGATGTGGCAGTTCTGGCAGGCATTGGTATTGAACAGCGGGCCCAGGCCATCACGTGCGGTGGTGGTGGCTGGCGCCGTGACCCAGGGGTTGCGGAAGAAGCTGTTGCCCACTGCGAAATCCAGGCGACGGCTGGGTGCGAGGTTGGCCGAGGGCAGGGAGAAGGCGTTGTGATCGAACTTGCGCACCGTCGCCGCACCGGCAGAAAGGGCCTCGCCGGGTTCCGCCGCGGTGAAGTGCGGTTGCTGCTCGCAAGCGATCAGAGTCAGGGCCATGAAGGGCAGCAGGCAGCGCTGGAGCGGCGACATCGAGGAACAATCCGAACGGGCAAGAAAGCGGGGCGCCAAGATTAGCAGGCTAACGGAATTTAAATAAGATGGATTAGCGTTAGCCAGGCGTGGCCAGAGGTCGCGGGCGTGAGTTGGATGCCAGCCCATTTCTTTCCTGCCATAAGCTTTTTCGATTATTTATGCGAGGGCTGCGGCTTCAGGGATTGGTGACCACTAAGAGCAAGAACGTTCAAGACCTGCCTGGGGCTGCTTGGTTAAGCTGGTCGGCCCAAGGAGGTTCCATGTCCCGTCATCACGAATTCACCCAGGGCGCCCGCGATATGCTGCCGATGCTGCTCGGCGCCATTCCCTTCGGCATCATCTTCGGCAGCCTGGCAGGCGCTGCCGGGCTCGATCCCTGGCAGACGCAGGGTATGTCCTTGCTGGTATTCGCTGGTTCGGCGCAGTTCATCGCCATCAGTCTGTTGACCGGCGGTGCCGGTATTGCGGTGGTGTTGCTGACCACCTTCGTGGTCAACCTGCGCCATGCCCTGTATAGCGCCAGCCTGCAGCCATACGTGCGTCATCTGCCCAAGCGCTGGCGCGTGCCGTTGGCCTTCTGGCTCACCGATGAGGCCTATGCGGTGGTGGTGCAGCGCTACGCGCGTGGTGACAAGGGCGCCTATCGCCATTGGTACTTTCTCGGCGCGGCCCTGGCCATGTACTGCAACTGGCAGCTGTGCACGCTGGTCGGCGTGCTGTTCGGTCAGGCAGTGCCGAACATCGGTGAGTGGGGGCTGGATTTCGCCATGCTGGCGACCTTCATCGGCATCGTCGTGCCGATGCTGCGCAATCAGCCGCAAGTGGCGGCCGCCCTGGTTGCGGGCGCCGTGGCGCTGCTGTGCCATGCCTTGCCCTACAAGCTTGGGCTGATGGCGGCTGCGGCCAGTGGCATCGTCGTCGGCGTGTGGTTGGAGCGGCGTAACCCGGCGCTGCAGGAGGAGTTGCTCTGATGGATATCTGGTTGCTGATTCTGGGCATGCTGGCGATCACCTTCATCACCCGCTACAGCCTGTTCGCATTCCCTGATCTGCGTTTTCCGCCATTGATCAGACAGGGGCTGCATTACGTACCTACTGCGGTGCTGACGGCCATCGTGGTGCCCGGCATGCTCATGCCGGACGGGCAGAGCTGGGCGCTGAGCTGGAACAATGCCTATCTGCTGGCGGGTGTGGTGGCCATCGCCATCGCTGCTTGCACGCGGCATCTGCTGGCGACCATCGGTGGTGGATTGCTGGTGTTCTTCCTGCTGCGCTGGGCGTTCGGGCAGCTGCCTATCTGAGTGGCGCGGAGCTGGCATGGTGTAGCCGGGTAGACCGTGGCAAGGCCGCTATACCAGCGCGCTGACCTTCAGGTCGCGCTGGCTCAGGCGCAGGTAATGGTCGTCGGCCTTGAGCAGCAGCGCCTGGTCGTCGACGCTCAGTTCTTCATGAGCATGACCTTCTGCCTGGCTGCGGTAGAGGCTCTCTCCGGGGCGGCGGCGCAGGCATTGGTAGCGCTGCTGGCGTGGTTCCACCTTGAAGCTGAGCATGTCGATATAGGCGACCTGCATCTCATCACTCTGCCCGGTCTCCAGCGCACTGCGTTGCAGGGCTGGGGTGTGGGTGAAGGGCGAGGCCGAGAGCATGACATGTTGGCATTGCAGCAGATCAGGGCGTGGTTCGCCGTTGAGCTGCCAGTTGCCGCGCAGATCACGCTGTAGACAGAGGTTGCGCTGGCCGTGGTTATCGACCTTGAGCCAGAGGCGGCGGAAGCGCCAGCGCGGATCGCAATCGATCATGTAGTTGGCAACGATGCTGTTGCCCTTGATGACCTGCATGAGGTGGCTGGTGGCCTGGATGCCATTGGCATCCTGACTCAGACGCAGGGTTTCCACGCCGGGGGTGCACCAGGGTTTCCATACCAGGGTTTGCTGCATCGGTCGACTCCATGCCGAGCGCGAAACAGGAGGGAAGGGCGCTAGCGCGCAGAACACGTTCCCTCGTGTTCCATGTTTGTTGTGGCGCGCAGCATAAAGCGACAGCGATGTGATGTCTGTCAGCTTTTGCTGACAGTTGCGCAGGTTTTTGCGCTATGGATTCAGGCTTTCGGCTTCAGCGGTTGCTGTTCGAACTTCACGCCGTCCAGGCCATGCACCATCAGCGCGCGGATGTTGCCGTGGTCGCTGCCTTGCGGCGTGGCCAGCACGCTGCGGTAGTGCTCGCCGAAGGCACGCAGCGCTTCGTCCTTGCTCAAGCCTTCCATCAGGGCCAGACCCAGAGTCTTGCAGGAGCCTTCGTTGTGTCCGGCCGCGTTCTCCACGTCACCGTTACGGAAGGCGCTGGGCTGATAGTCGTAGTGCGCGGCGACGAAGGCGAGGGTTTCACTAAAGGCGTAGTCATCCTGCTGCAGACGGCTGCGCAGGGTATTCAGAGCGGTCATTCAGGCTTTCCTTTGGCAAATGCGGCTGTCTGCTCGGCCGAGGCTTCTTTCTGATATTTGGCTTTCCAGTCGGCATAGGGCATGCCGTACACGGTCTCGCGAGCCTGGTCGGCGCTGACCTCGACACCGAGGTCGTCGGCAGCGGCCTTGTACCATTTGGACAGGCAGTTGCGACAGAAACCGGCCAGGTTCATCAGCTCGATGTTCTGCACGTCAGGACGGCTGCGCAGGTGCTGCACCAGTGCGCGAAAGGCTGCAGCTTCCAGCTCGAGGCGTTCTTGCTCGGTCATGGTGGGCTCTCCGGGGATAGGTGGCGGCGATGATAAGAGCCTTGCCGGAGAGCGACAAGCCGCTGTCAGCGATGACCGGCGAGGGTGATGGATACCGACTCGGCGAAACGCAGGGCGTGCGGTTTGTCCACTTCCACTTCGGCATAACGCACGGCCTGATGGGTCATCACCAGGTCGAGGATTTCCTGGGTCAGGCGTTCGAGCAGGGCGAAGCGATTGCCTTCGACATGGGCGATGATCGCCTTGGTGATGGTGCGGTAGTTCAGCGCATGCTCGATGTCGTTGACCTCTACCGCATCGACGGCGGGGTAGAGGATGGTCAGGTTGATCAACACGTCCTGCTTGTTGTTGATCTCTTCTTCCTTGATGCCGATGTAGGTGCGCAGGCGCAGGTCCTTGACGCGGATGCGCGCCATTCCGGGTTCCAGTCGCGGCATTAGTTGTTCCGTCCGATCAATTGCAGGAATTCGTGGCGAGTGTTGCAGGACTCGCGGAAGGCGCCAAGCATCACCGAGCTGCTCATCACCGAATTCTGCTTCTCCACGCCACGCATCATCATGCACATGTGCTTGGCCTCGATCACCACCGCGACGCCGGCGGCGTTGGTCACGCGGGCGATAGCATCGGCGATCTGCTTGGTGAGGTTCTCCTGGATCTGCAGGCGCCGCGCGTACATGTCAACGATACGCGCCACCTTGGACAGCCCGAGTACCTTGCCGGTGGGGATGTAGGCGACATGTGCCTTGCCGATGAAAGGCAGCAGGTGGTGTTCGCACAGCGAGTACAGCTCGATGTCCTTGACGATCACCATCTCGTCATTGTCGGATTCGAACAGCGCACCGTTGACGATCTCCTCCAGTGACTGCTGGTAGCCATGACACAGATACTGCATGGCCTTGGCCGCGCGTTTGGGGGTGTCGAGCAGGCCCTCGCGCTCCGGGTTTTCACCGAGGCCTACGAGGATCTCGCGGTATTGCTGGGAAAGAGGTTGGCTCATGGCAGTGTCCTGAGCAGTCGCTTCACTTGAGGTGGCGGCCGCCGTTGAGGGTAAGGGTCGTTCCGGTTACGTAGGAGTTGTCCAGCAGATAGCGCAAGGTCTGGTAGAAGGCCTGCGGGCCGGGTTCTATGCCCAGCGCCGATTTGGCCAAGGTCTTGATGCGGTAGGCGTCGTCATCACCATCGTTGAACATCAGCAGTGCTGGCGCGATGGTGTTGACCTTGATGCGTGGGGCAAAACGCGCGGCGAACGACAGCGTCAGGCTTTCCAGACCCGCCTTGCTGGCGCAGTAGGCGGGGCGATTGGCGCTGCCCTTGCGCACCACGTCGTCACTCACGTGCACGATGTCCGCGTGTTCCGACTGCAGCAACAGCTCGCTGCAATGCAGGTTGATCAGGTAGGGCGCAAGCATGTGCACGCTGAACAGCTGGCGAAAGACTTGTGCTTCTTCGCCCGGCGTTTCCGCCAGCCACTGCGAGGCGTTATGCACGATCGCGCGCAGGCCGTTGCACTGCAACTTGACCTGCTCGATGAACGCCATGATGCCGCTCTCATCACTGAAATCCGCCTGCAGAGCGATGGCGCCGCGTTCACGCAGCCGCGAAATGTCGTCGCGGTTCTGGCGGTAGCTGATGATCACCGGCTGGCCTTCGTCAAGCAGACGTTCGGCGCAGTAGAGGCCGACCCTCTGGCCGGCGCCGGTGATCAGGATGGGGAAGCTGGCAGCGCTCATGTGCGACTCGTGAGAAAGAAATGAAGGCCTGGCTCGTATCGCCTCGGGATACCTGACCAGTGGCAGGCGCTACTCACCAGACCGTGGATAAAGCTATACCAGAGCTGCAGGTTGTACAACCATGTGCGACATGTGGTTTTGCTATCAGACTGAGTGAATTTGCCTATTTTGCTGAGTTTTAAGGATTTTTACTGAGGGATTCGAGAAAGGCTTTTGTACTTTACCTGTACGAATCTATGTTTTTGTACAGATATTGGCTGCTTGTAGAACGAAATCGGCCAGCACGAGGCTGGCCGATTGGTAGAAATGGATGCTTTCAGGGCTTGCCGATGCTGGCGGCTCGCCTGCTCAGCCGCTGCGGATAGTTACCTTGTAGCCAGGGTTCCAGCAGGCGAGTGGAAAGCGGGATGAACCAGTAGGTCATCAGTGGCGTCAAGGCCAGCGTCGACAGCAGCACGCGGGTGACCAGCGAAAGGTCGGCGAGCCAGGGGCCGAACAGCAGGTTGAAGGCCAGGGACACCGGAAAGAATGCCAGCCAGATCGCCACGCTCTGCTTCCAGCGCGGAGCCTGTCGATGGGCACTGCCGAACCAGGCGTCAAGGCCGACTGCACGCTTCTCCTGCGGTTGGGCAAACAGGCCCGCACCCCGCTGCAGCCAGGCCTGGCGTGAGGCCGAGTGCTCCCAGGAAGCCATGGTCTGTTCGTCGCTGAAACGGAAAACGATCTGAAACTCATCATCGCCGGCAGGAGGTGCCAGCACGCCGGAGCCGAGGTAACCAGGGAAGTCGGTGGCCAGATGTTCACCTTCACGCAGCCAGGCGATGAAATCGTGATAACGGCCATTGGCGACGCGGCGCGCCACCATCAGGGTAACGGGGGACATTGTGTATCTCCTCGGGTGTTGCCGTCGGCCGGGGTATGGCGTTGGGCGTGGTCGAGCACGGGGTGATGTGCTCGACGAACAATGCAGCAAGGATTATTCCCGTTTTGCGAAAATTAGCCAGCGTCAGCTGATGGCGGGCGTTGAGTCGAGCAGATGTCGCCCTTTCGGCAGCGCGCCGCACCGTCAGGGTGCGGTAGCCGCGCCAGATGAGGGCGCAGACGGCAGAACAGTCGGTAGCCCCATTCCAGCAGTGGGCGCAGCGGTCGCCAGCGCAAGGGCGCCACCCAGGTTCCCAGGCCCGCGGCTTCCCAGCTCCACAGGCTGGCATCAAGACCCAGCAACCAGGTGCCATCGGCCCAGCGAGCGTGCAGGCGATTCTGCATCGCAGTCAGGGACAGCCCCAATGGCAGTGGATCGAAGTCCGCGGCAGAGATGTCCACCAGCAGTAGCCGCTGGGGCGATGCGTGCCGGCTGAGTAGACGGATTTCACGCGCGCAGAGCGGGCAGTCGCCGTCGAAATAGAGGGTCAATGGCCAGGTGGGGTTGTGCATGTGGCTGACTTGTATAATTCTTGCACAATGTAAGCCTGGCCAAGCTGGGTTACAATCCCTCTACATTCGTTGCCACGATGCCCGAAGCCATGCCCGAACTCGCCTCCGTCACATCGCTTGCGTCCAGCGCTTTGAAGCAGGAAGAGCTGTTCCCCATCCGCGAGGTTTCTCGCCTTACCGGCGTCAATCCGGTCACCCTGCGTGCCTGGGAACGGCGTTACGGCCTGATTCAACCGACGCGTACCGACAGCGGCCATCGTCTCTACTCGCAGGCCGATATCGATGCGGTGCGCAGCATCCTCGCCTGGATCGAACGTGGCGTTGCGGTCAGCAAGGTTGGCTCGATCCTGGCCAAGAGCGCCAGCAGTCGCAGCGTCGCCACCCCGGCCTACAACGAAGTCAGCAATGACGACTGTAGTCAATGGCAGGGTCAGGTGCGTAGCGCGCTGCAGAACTTCGATGAGCCGCGTCTCGAGCGTCTGTATGGGCAGATTTTCTCCTGCTACCCGCTGCCGGTGGTGTTCCAGGATATTTTCATGCCGGTCTGGCAGGAATTGCTGCTGCGTCAGGACGAAGTCGGCCTGCGCGGCGAGTGGCTGATGCTCGACGGCTTCCTGCGTGGGCGCTGCTGGCAGCGTCTGCAATTGGGGCGTGATGATTCGCGTGAGCGCGTGCTGCTGGTGGCACTACCTGGCCACTGCCGGGAACTGGAGTTGCTGGTTGCCGCGTTGCTGCTGGGCAATCAGGACGTCGACGTGGCGGTGATGGGGCCAGGCGTACCCATGACCGATCTGGCCCTGGTCTGTGAACGCATGCAGCCCCAGGCCCTGGTGGTCTTCAGCAACCAGCCGCCAGGCGAGGAGTTCCCGCGGCAATTGGCGCGCCTGGCGCTGAGGCTGGAGTGTCCGTTGCTGCTGGCCGGTGACAGTGCCGATCTGGCGGAGGAAAGTCTGGCCGGTTCGCCCATTGCTTGCCTGGGTAACGAAGGACGCCTGATGCAGCGTCGTATGCAGCAGTTCCTGGCTGGCCATCTCGATACCTGAGGTGGTCCAGGCCACTGAGCTTCAGCTCATTGCTGCAGTCTGCGACTGTTGTTCGCTGTGCTGTTCGAACAGGTACTGACGCAGAGTTTGCTCATCTTCCGTATGTAGCGTCTGCAGGCTGTAAGCGTAACGCTTCTGGCTGACGCGTCTTGCGAGCCGCGCGCGCAATTGAACGCGGCGCTCCTGGGGCAAAAGCAGTTGCAGCAACTGATCCTTGGCCGGCGTGCCTGTTTTGCTGTATTCCACCAGGATTCCATTGTTCGATAGCTCCAGCGCCTTCAGGCCACTGGGCTGGTCGCTGTCGTCCAGCAGTGCTAATGCCGTGGGCAGGACAAGACGCCATGGGCGTTCGCTTACCCCTTGTTCGAAGATCAGCGGGGCGCCCAGCTCCAGGCGTGACTGACTGTGGTCGTCTTGGATCAGGTGCAGGGGGAAGCTCAGATGCTGATTGTCGGTATGCGTATCCAGGCTTAGCTGTTCTTCGTTGCCCAGGCGAGCCAGAAGCTCACTGAGTCGTTTGCCCAGAGCCAATGGCGGCGCTGCGTTAGGGCGCCGCTTTTGCGGAGGTTTGAAGAGGATCTTCTGGATGAAATCCAGTTCGTCCTGAGTCAGCAGCGGATCGCTTTGCATGGGATAATACTGCACGGGGTCAAACCCATCTGACTGCGCTGGCGAAGGATAGTTTTATCCGTTCGTCAGTTTTTGAGACGCGCCAGCTCGGCCTTCAGCTCAGTGACCTCTGCCTCCAGCTCACGCACTCGCTGCTTGGCTTCGACCTGTTCGGTAACATCCTTCTGGATACCGATGTAGTAGGTCAACTGGTCGCTTTCGTTCAGCACCGGAGTGATCGATAGCTCGTTCCAGAACGCGCTGCCATCCTTGCGGTAGTTACGAATGATCTGTCGGCAGGGCTTGTTCGCCTTGACCGCTTCGCGAATGGCCTGCAGGCCGAGCTGTGCACGGTCAGTGCCCTGCAGGAAACGGCAATCCTGATAGAGGATGTCATCGCAGGGGTAGCCGGTCAGGCGCTCGAATGCCGCGTTGGCGTAGATCAGAATATTGTCTTCGCCCTCCTGCTCGGCCACCACGATCCCATCGTTGGAGGCGTCGACTACCAGTTGCAGCAGTTTGGCATTGATCATGAGTCCGGTTCCGCGATGGATATGGGCTGCATTCTAAAACATCGGGTCGGGCTGTCCACTTGCGGCATAATGCGCGGCGTTTTTCCTGTTTCCGGAGTTGTCATGAAAGTCGCCATTCTCTCGGGCTCGGTCTACGGTACGGCCGAGGAAGTCGCTCGCCACGCCGAGCGCCAGCTCAAGACCGCCGGGTTGGACGCCTGGCACAAAGCGAACGTGAGCCTCGAGGAGCTGCTGGCCTTCGCGCCGGACGCCTTCCTTACCGTCACCTCCACCACTGGCATGGGTGAGCTGCCAGACAACCTGCTGCCGCTGTACAGCGAAATCAGAGACAGTTTGCCGGCCTGGAGCGGCAAACCGGCTGCGGTGCTGGCGCTGGGCGACTCCAGCTATGACACCTTCTGCGGCGGCGGTGAACTGATGCGTGAGTTGTATGCCGAGCTGGGCCTGCGCGAAGTGGTGGAAATGCTGCGCCTGGACTCCAGCGAAACCGTCACGCCTGAAACCGATGCCGAACCCTGGCTGCAAGCCTTCGTGGCGGCGCTGAAGGCCTGACGTGCACCCGCGCGCTCGCCAGTTGATCGACAGCCTCGGGCTTGCCGCGCATCCCGAGGGCGGTTATTACCGTCGCCTGTTCGTTTCGGCGCAGCGCGATGCTCAGGGCCGGGCGGCTTCCAGCGCCATTCTGTTCCTGCTGCCGGGTGGTGCGGTCAGCCGCTGGCATCGGGTCGACGCCGACGAGCTGTGGCACTTTCACGAGGGCGACCCTCTGCAGTTGTTGGTAGCCGATATCCCCAACGCGGTGCGTTGCGAGTTGCTCGGGCCGGCCAGTGAGGGGCAGATGCCGCAGCGCGCGGTAGCGGCCCATGCCTGGCAGGCGGCGCGCTCGACGGGCGCCTATACGCTGGTCGGTTGCACTGTGGCGCCGGAGTTCCAGTTCGAGGGTTTTCGCCTGCTGGCCGATGACGCCGAGGCTCAGGCGCAGTGGCCGCTGCTGGCGCGCGATTACCCCGAGCTGGTTTGACCGGCGATAAAAGCGGCGAATACCTGCCTATCGCACCGCGGCGCGCCAGCGCCGTGACCCGCAAAGCCATCAAGATGGCTGCCAGGGCAACTACCGCCAGCAACGCGCCTGGCTAGACTGCGAACACCACCGACCAACAAGAATATCGAGGTGATCGCCGTGAATGCTCCGCTGAAACTCCCCGCTGTGAAGAATCTGGTTTCCGAGGCCGAATGGCGTGCACGCGTCGACCTCGCCGCCTGCTACCGGCTGATCGCCCTCTATGGCTGGGACGATCTGATCTTCACCCACATCTCTGCCAAGGTACCGGGTACGGAAGATTTCCTGATCAACCCCTATGGCCTGATGTTTCACGAAATCACGGCGTCGAGCCTGGTCAAGGTCGACCTGGCGGGCAACAAACTGATGGACAGCCCGTTCGACATCAATCCAGCCGGTTACACCATTCACAGTGCCGTACACGAGGTGCGCCACGACGTCGGCTGCGTGCTGCATATTCACACGTCTGCCGGCATCGCCGTGTCGGCGCAGAAACAAGGCTTGCTGCCCCTGTCGCAGCAGTCACTGTTCGTCCTCGCCAGCCTGGCCTACCACGGTTATGAAGGCGTGGCGCTGAATCATGACGAGAAAGCGCGGCTGCAGGCGGACCTGGGCGACAAGAACTTCATGATCCTGCCCAACCATGGGTTGCTCACTGCTTTCGGCGGCATCGCCGACGCCTTCCTCGGCATGTTCATCCTGCAGCGCGCCTGCGAGATTCAGGTCATGGCGCAGAGCGGCGGTGCCGAGCTGATCCACATTCCGCAGCAGATTCTCGACGGCGCGCGGGCGATGATCGCCGGTGTGATGAAAACGCCGCAGGGCATGGGCGGGGCGCTGCCCTGGCCAGCGCTGCTGCGCAAGCTGGACCAGCAGATGCCAGGTTACGACCAGTGAGCGAGCTGCCAGGCATCGCCCTGGACGAGTGGCGCGCGCAAAGCCAGGCGTTGCACTTTCATGGTCACACGATCCGTTACTGGACTGCTGGAGACACGCAAGCCCAGCCGCTGCTGCTGATTCACGGCTTTCCCAGCGCCAGCTGGGACTGGCATCGCCTGTGGGCGCCGCTGGCCGGGCGTTACCGGCTAATCGCCTGCGACATGCTTGGCTTCGGTTACTCGGCCAAGCCGCGTGGGCATGCCTACAGCCTGCTGGAACAGGCAGATCTGCAGCAGGCACTGCTGGCCCATATCGGCGAACGGCGCGCGGTGCATGTGCTGGCTCACGACTATGGTGACAGCGTTGCCCAGGAGCTGATCGCGCGGCATCAGGACGGGCAACTGCAGTTGGCGAGTTGTGTGTTCCTCAACGGCGGTCTGTTCCCCGAAACCCATCATCCGGTGCGGGTGCAGAAGTTGCTGCTCGGGCCGCTTGGCCCGCTGATCGGGCGGTTGTTCTCACGGCGCAAGCTGGCACAGAGTTTCGCCCGCATCTTCGGCCCGCACACCCAGGCCAGCGAAGCCGAACTGGATGCCCTGTGGCAACTGGTGGCGTACAACAACGGCCCGGCGGTGATGCATCGTCTGATTCGCTACATGCCCGAGCGGCGTCAGCAGCGGCAGCGCTGGGTCACGGCGATGCAGGCTACGATGCTGCCGATGCGGGTGATCGATGGCGCTTTCGATCCCATCTCCGGTGCGCATATGGTGGCGCGCTACCGTGAGTTGATCGCAGACGCCGACACCGTTCTGCTCGACGGCATTGGCCACTATCCGCAGTTGGAGGCGCCGGCTGCGGTGCTCGAGCATTACCTGCAGTTTCGCGATGCAAGGAGCCCGCATGCGTAGACGTACCCTGCTCAAAGGCGCTGCGCTCGGCGGAGCCGCCGCACTCGGCGCCGGCTACTGGGCCTTGCCTGTCGGGCCGCGGCCGGCGGCTGTCAGCCTGGAGGGCGCACGTCAGGTGCTGGCGGACTTGCAAGGCAAGACGCTGCAGAACATTCGCGGCTGGAGCCCGAGCGAAGTGTTCAATCACTGCGCGCAGAGCATCGATTACTCCATCGACGGTTATCCCGAGCTGAAACCGGCCTGGTTTCGCCATAGCCTCGGACCGGCCGCGTTCGCCGTGTTCAGCGCGCGCGGCGCCATGCGTCATCCGCTGGATGAGGCAATTCCCGGCGCAGCCGCTCTGACTGAACCAGCCGATCAGGCCTTGGCCTTGCAGCGACTGCAGGTGGCTTTTGAGCGTTTTGCCGAGCACCAGGGTGTGCTGCAGCCGCACTTCGCCTATGGCGCGCTGGACCACGGCGAATACGCCGAGGCGCACGTGTTGCACCTTTACAACCACCTCAGCCTGATTCGTATTGCCTGAGCGTACGCGAGGATGAGCGGGTCAGCGTTGCGATAATTTTTGTCGAACCTCCGGCGCCGTGAGCGACTCAGTAACTGTGTCACTCACAGGAAAGTCGAGGTTACTCATGAACAACATGAACAAGAAATTATCTGCACTGCTGCTGAGCGGGATTCTGGGCGCGATGGCGCTGCCTGCCTTTGCTGAAACCGAGTCTGATGGCACCAGCTCCCCTGGTCCTACCATGCCCTCTGCTCCAGGGGATGCGCCGATGAATCCGGCTGATGACGGCGACGGCATCCCGCCGGTGCAGGGCCCCAACACCGATGGCAATCCCGGTGGTGACCGGGGTGGTTCCGGTGATGGCAGCGGCACCGGCGGCAGTGGTTCCGGCTCGGGTTCCGGCACCGGTAACTGAGCCGCATAAGGTCGCATTATCGGCCGTCATTCAGCAGTCCCGCGCGCCTTGTGAAGCGCGCGGGGCTGCCTGACACTCGGTGCATTCACAACCTGCCCGAGGAAGCTGTCGATGAGCGATGCCATCCGTTTCGAAGATCAAGTGGTCATAGTCACCGGTGCTGGCGGTGGCCTGGGCCGCGCCCATGCACTGCTGTTCGCTCGCCATGGTGCCAAGGTGGTGGTCAACGATCTCGGCGGTAGCACCCATGGTGAAGGGGCCAACGCTTCGGCGGCCGACAAGGTGGTGGAAGAGATTCGCGCCTTCGGTGGTACTGCAGTGGCCAACCATGACTCAGTCACCGATGGCGACAAGATCGTGCAGACGGCGCTGGATCATTTCGGCCGTATCGATGTGCTGGTCAACAACGCCGGCATTCTGCGCGACAAGAGCTTCCACAAGATGGAAGATGCCGACTGGGATCTGGTCTACAGGGTCCATGTCGAAGGCGCCTACAAGACCACTCACGCGGCCTGGCCTCACTTGCGCGAGCAGAACTTCGGCCGTGTCATCTTCACCTCGTCGACCTCCGGCATCTACGGCAACTTCGGCCAGAGCAACTACGGCATGGCCAAGCTCGGCCTGTACGGGCTGACGCGTACACTGGCCATCGAAGGGCGCAAGAACAACATCCTGGTCAACGCCATCGCACCGACCGGTGCCACGCGCATGACCGAAGGGTTGATCCCGCCGCAGGTGTTCGAACAACTCAAACCCGAACTGGTCAGCCCACTGGTGGTGTACCTCGGTAGCGCCGCCTGTCAGGACACCGGCGGCCTGTACGAAGTCGGCGGTGGCTGGGTGGGCAAGGTGCGCTGGGAGCGCAGCCTGGGCGCGGGCTTCGATCCCAAGGCCGGTTTCAGCCCCGAGGATGTCGCGGCGCAGTGGCAACGCATCTGCGATTTCGAGGGCGCTGCGCACCCGGCCGACAACGTCGAGGCGCTCAAGGAGATGATGGCGAACCTGCAGAAGTACGCGCTCTAGACCACATGCGGGCACTGAAAGGCCGGCAGTGATCATATGAAACGCTCAATGCCGCGTTTGGCAGGAGCCCACCCCGGGGCGAAGCTTTTCGATGCTGCACCGGCCAGATTCGCGGCGGGGCGCCGCTTCTACACAGTCGGTGTATCGACGCTTGATGTTTGCTGAGTAGTACCCGGCTGTTACCTGTCGGAGGAAATAGGGGCGAATAATGGCATTCGTTCCACCTACCTTCAGGAGACGATCATGGCTGCCAAGAAGATTCTCATGCTGGTCGGCGACTACGCCGAGGACTACGAAACCATGGTGCCGTTCCAGGCGCTGCAGATGGTCGGCCATACCGTGCATGCGGTCTGCCCGGGCAAGGTAACCGGCCAGACGGTACGCACCGCCATTCACGATTTCGAGGGCGACCAGACCTACAGCGAAAAGCCGGGGCACAACTTTGCGCTCAACTTCGATTTCGCCAAGGTCCGTGCCGAAGACTACGACGCTCTGGTCATTCCCGGTGGTCGTGCTCCTGAATACTTGCGCCTAAATGCCGACGTCATCGCCCTGGTGACGGCCTTCACCAAGGCCGACAAGCCCATCGCTGCCGTCTGCCATGGTGCCCAGCTGCTGGCGGCAGCCGGGGTGCTGGAGGGACGTGAGTGCAGCGCCTATCCTGCTTGTGCGCCGGAAGTGACGTTGGCCGGCGGCAAGTACGTGGAAATCCCGGTGGACCAGGCACACGTGCAGGGCAAGCTGGTCACCGCGCCGGCCTGGCCTGCGCATCCGGCCTGGCTGGCGGCGTTTCTCAAGGTGCTGGGGACTGAAATCCGCTTGTGAGCAGCCGGAGCCCGGATGCAATCCGGGCGCATCATCGCCAGCATTCACGCACTGATTGCACCGGGCTATGGCGCGGGCAAGACGTAGGGCGGGTGCAACCCGCCAGTCCATACGTGGCGGGTTGCACCCGCCCTACCTTTCAGGAGCACGACCGATGTGCGAACTCTATGTGAAGGCCGATCCGATTCTCTACGAGTCGCGCTCACGCTCGTTGCGCATCCGCGGGGTGGTTACCACGCTGCGTCTGGAAAATCAGTTCTGGGACATCCTGCGTGAAATCGCCGAAGTCGATGGCATGACCACCAACCAGCTGATCGCCAAGTTGCATGACGAGGTCATGGACTTTCGCGGCGAAGTGGTCAATTTCGCCTCGTTCCTGCGTGTCAGTTGCACCCGCTACCTGGCACAGAAGGCCGGGCGTCAGGTGCCACTGAGGGTGGTTGGGGCGAGCGGCTGAGTCACTGGTACATCCAGAAGTTCGGGTGCTCCTGCACGGTCGGGGTGGTCGGCTGCTGGCTCGGTTGGGATTGCTGGAAGAAACGTTTGATCAGGCTCATGCGAAGTTACTCCTGTGGTGGCTGTTGAGCAGGTGTGCATGATTGGATAAACGCTTCGATTGATAAAACGGATTGTCTCTATCTTGATGATTGGGTATGGCTATACCTGAAAACTGAGGTTCGCCATCGCGATCACTCAAGCAAGGCTGCCGGGACGCCGGGGCAAGCGCACGCTGACACGCAGGCCGCCGAGCGGCGACTCATCAAGGGCGATACTGCCCTGATGCAATTCAACGACGCGGCGCACGATGGACAACCCCAGCCCGGCGCCCTGGCCTTCTCCAACGCGGAAGAAGCGCTCGAACAAGCGCTCGCGCAACTCCGCTGGCACACCTGGGCCACTGTCGAGTACCTGCAGCAGCAGGTACTGAGTGGTGGCCTGCAGCTGTACCTGAATGCAGCCGCCCGCCGGGGTGTACTGCACGGCATTGCTCACCAGGTTCTGCAGCAGGATACCCAGGCTGGGGGCATCCGCCGGCAGGTGGTAGTCGCCTGGTTCCTCAGCGTCGAGAATCAGCTCCTGGCCGCGATTGAGCGCCAGCGGCGTCAGCTCTGCCAGCTCGCCACGCAGGAAGGCCAGCAGGTCGAGGTGGTCCATGTTCAGGCGGATGCCGTTGGGATCGAGGCGTGCCAGCGTCAGCAGTTGTGCGACTACGCGGGTCGCGCGGTCGACACCGCTGCCCAATTGCCTCAGAGCTTCTTCACGGTCGCTGGCATCCGGTGCTTCCAGTGCGTTCTGCGCATGAATGCGCAGCACCGCCAGCGGCGTACGCAGCTCGTGGGCGGCATCGGCGATGAAGCGTTTTTCCTGTTCCAGCAGTTGGTTGACCTGCATCAGCAGGCGGTTGAGCGCAGCGGCCATCGGCTCCAGTTCGTTGGGTAACGGCGGGAAGACCAGCGGCGCCAGGTTGTCCGGTGCGCGACCACGAATGGCATCGGCCATGCGCTTGAGCGGATACAAACCCCAACCCACGGTGAGCCACAGCAGCAGGCCGACGATGGGCAGACCGATCAGCAGCGGTTGCAGGCTGCGTCGGGCGATCTTGCCGATCAGCTCGCCGCGCACGTCATCGCGCTCGCCCGCCAGCACCCAGTGGTAGTCGCGGCTGTCATGCAGCACGAACACACGCCAGCGGTGCTCGCCGATGTTCAGCGTGTGATAGCCGATCAGGTAGCGGGCCAGTTGGGCCAGGCGTTCACGCATGGGCTGGTCATCGTTGGGCAGAGCCAGGCCGAGCTGCTCGATCATGTCGTTGAGCAAGCCGGGCGGGGCGCTGGCGGACTGGAACAGCAGCTCACCATCGTCGTCGAGCATCTGGAAGGCCAGCTTGCCTTCGTATTCGTGGCCGAGCAGGTTGTCCGGGTTGCGCGCGTTGTGCAGCAGCAGCGCTTCGTCGAGCACGGCCTGCATCTCGTTGCGCTCACTTTCACTCAGGTCATGGCGCACCAGACCCATGAGCAGGCGCGCGGTCTGAGAAAGCTGGGCGTCGAACAGCTCGCGCACTTCATGCACCGAGTCGTTGTAGATCTTGTAGCTGATCAGCCCGAAGCTGGCTGCGACCAGCAGCAGTAGCAGGGCGAGCAGGCGGGTACGGATGGAGCCGAAGGTTTTCAGCAGCCTCATTTGTCCACCAGATAACCGACGCCGCGCACCGTGCGGATCAGCTCCGGAAAGAATTTCTTGCGCAAGTGATGCACGTGCACCTCCAGGGCGTTGCTTTCCACTTCCTCATCCCAGCCGTAGAGCGCCTGTTGCAGTTTGTCGCGGGTCAGCACACGACCGGGCTGGATCAGCAACTCGTGCAGCAGGAGAAATTCCTTGCGCGGCAGGTTGATGACCTGGCCCTGGTATTCGACCACCTGGCTGGCGGGGTCGAGACTGATGCCGCGGTATTCCAGCGCCGGTTGCGGGCGCTGGAAGCTGCGCCGCAGCAGAGCACGCAGGCGTGCCTTGAGCTCGGCGACATCGAAGGGCTTGACCAGGTAGTCGTCGGCGCCAGCATCGAGACCCGCAATGCGGTCGCCGGTGGCGTCACGTGCGGTGAGCACCAGCACTGGTACCGGGTTGGCCGCTGCGCGCAGGTGCTTGAGGACCTGCAGGCCGTCCATGCGCGGCAGGCCGAGGTCGAGAATGGCCAGCTCGAAACTCTCGTGGCTCAGCGCATGCAGCGCGCTGGCGCCGTCCTGCAGCCAGTCCACGGTGTAGCCTTCGGGTTTCAGCGCGGTGCGAATGCCTTCGCCCAGGGCCTGATCGTCTTCGACGAGAAGAATGCGCATGGTCACTCCTGCAGAGGGTTACTGGAGTTTACCTGTCACCTGCTGCAAAAGCGCTGCGGCTTCTGCGCGGCGTCCCTGGTCGGCCAGTTCACGGCCAGGGCGATCCTTGGCTGCCAGGGCCTTTTCCAGCACGGCGCGAGACTCCTCGTAGCGCTTCTGCCGTTGCAGGAAGTCGCCATAGAAGTAGTTCGGGTCGATGCCGTCCGGGTTGATCGCCAGGGCTTGCTTGAGCATCTTCTCGGCCTGTTCATCGTCGCCGAAGCCGATCGGCCAGCCCGGTACCTGGTAGTAGAGACTGCCGAGGCTGGTATAGGCCGAGCCGGCCAGCGCCTGTGGGTCGATGGCCAGCGCCTGCTCCAGGTTGGTTTTGGCCTCCTTGACCAGGCCCAGTGCACCAAGACCGCCTTTGGCGCCAGCCTGGGTGCTGAGGATGATGCCGCGCCAGATCAGCAGCTCAGGTGCCTTGGGCTCGCTGGTCAGCGCGGCATCGACCTGGCTGACGAGCTTGGCGAAGGCCTCTTCGCGCTGCTTCTCCGGCGTCTGGTAGTTGATCTCGGCCCAGCGCGTCTGCAACTGGTGCAACTGCGCTTCGCCCCCTTCACTGAGGGCGAAGGCGGGCAGGGTGGCGAAACCAAGCGTGGCAATGATCAGGGTACGCAGTGCGTTCACGGGGTTGTCCTCAGTGTTTATGACGGGCGAAGCGTTGGATGATCGGCAGCTGCTTGCGCAGGGCCTGGTCGACCACGCGTGGCAGCAGGCCGTTGAGGCGCACGAACAGGCGTTCCGGCCAGCCCAGGTAGCGCTCTTCCTGCTCGTGGCGGATGGCTTGCAGCAATTCGGCCGCGACTTTTTCCGGATCGTCCATGGCCACGCCCAGCTCGTCGTTCATCGCCACCACGCTGGGGGCGTTCATCGGCGTACGGGTGGCGCGTGGGGCGAAATAGAGGACGCGCACATTGGTGTCGGCCAGCTCGCGGCGCAGCGCCTCGGAGAAACCGCGCAGGGCGAACTTGCTGGCGCAGTAGGCGGCGAAGCCTGGGTAGCCGATGGTGCCGAAAGTGGAGCCGACGTTGATCACCAGGGCACGCCGTTGCGCCCGCAACAATGGCAGCAGGCGCTGGGTCAGCTGCAGCGTGGCGGTGACGTTGAGGCCGATCAGCTCGGCGATCTGCTGCTCGTCCTGCTGGTCGAGCAGGCCGAAGCGGTTGACCCCGGCCGCGTTGATCAGGCAGTTCAGCCCGCCGAAGTTCTGCGCGGCGGCGACCAGTGCATCACGCCCGGCGCGGCTGGCGATATCGGCCTGGACCGTTTGCACGTTCTGCGGGAAGCGTTGCAACAGCGGTTGCAGGGGCTCCAGACGACGGCCCACCAGCAGCAGATGGGCACCCTCGCTGGCCAGACGTTGGGCCAGGGCCAGGCCGATACCGCCACTGGCGCCGGTGAGCAGGGCACGGCAATCCGTTGGTTGCATGACCTTACTCCTCGCCAGCCAGCGGCAGGCTGCGGAACATGTCGCCGTACAGGCGGTAGACGACCTTGGCGGTATGCACCACGGCAGCCTTGTCATCGTCGTCGTCCAGTTGGTTCATCAGCTTCTTGAAGAACTCGATGTGCTCCAGGTCCAGGCTGCCGTGGGAGTTGAGGTAGCTGAAGGCTTTGTTCGGCAACTGCAGCTTGTCCTGGATGATGCCGGCGGCCCGGGTGGCCAGGGCGATGCTAGTGCCTTCGAGCACGTTGACCATACCGAAGAAGCTCACCGGGTTGTGCCGGGCGATGCGGTCGTAGACGTAGGCCACCATCAGTTCGGTGGACATGTGCGGGGTGCCATGGCGCACCGCTTCCTTGTCGGCGCCGCAGGCGGCGATGTCACCCAGCACCCACTCCTGGTGGCCGGTTTCTTCCTCGATGTACTCGGCGATGGCTTCGCGCAGCCACTCCAGGCGTTCCGGCAGGCGCGCGCCGCAGGCCATCAGCAGCGGCACGGTGTGCTTGACGTGGTGGTAGGCCTCGGTGAGGAAGGCGATGTAGCTGTGCAGCGCCACCTGGCCGGTCATGGCCTGCTGGATGATTGGTGCGCCGAGCAGGTAGTCGCGCTCGGCTTGGGTCTGCTCCAGCAGGGATTCGTAGAAATTCATGCGTGTACTCCTTCGGCCATAAACGCTTCGATGGCGGCTTGGTAATGGGTGAACAGAGCGGCGCGGCGCAGCCGACCATTGGCCGTGGCCAGGTCGTTGCTCGTGCTGAAGGGTTCGCTGGCACGCAGCCAGTGGTGCACGCGGGCGTAGTCCGGCAGGCCGTGATTGACGGCGTCCACGGCGTCCTGCAACTGCGCATCGGGGGTATTGGCGAAGCGCGGCACCAGCACCGCGACGTTGGCCGGCAGCGCCTCGCCGTGCAGCCAGGCCTGGGCGATGGGCAACTGCTGCACCAGCTCGGACTCGACCCATTCCGGGTTGACGTTGCGCCCGAAGGCGGTAATGAACTGATGTTTCTTGCGCCCGTGCAGCACCAGGAAGCCTTGCTCGAAATGACCGAGGTCGCCGCTGCCCAGCCATTCGCCTTGCGGCGCTGGTTCACCGAGGTAGCCGAGCATGCGCGCGCCCTTTACCAGCACTTCGCCATCGTCCGCCAGGGTCACCTGCAGGTGGCCAAGCGGCTGGCCGGTACTGCCGATGCGGCGCTGTTCGGGCGTGTTCAGGCACACCACCGAGGCGCACTCGGACAGCCCGTAACCTTCGAAGATCGGTAGATCCAACGCGTCGGCGCGCTCCAGCAACTGCACGGAAACCCGGCCGCCACCGACGGCGACGAAACGCAGCGAGGTCGGCACCGGCAGCTTGCGCTCGGCCGCGCTGACCAGCGCCAGTAGCAACTGCGGCAGCAGTATCAGGCTGTGCGGCTGGGCGGCGTGCAGCGCCTGGAGAAAGCGCGCCAGGTCGAAGCCGCTGGCGCCGGTCAGGCCGATCTGCGCCATCGGCATCAACTCCACCCGCGCGCCGGCCAGCAGCGGCGCGTAGACGCCGGCGATGTTCTCCAGCAGGGTCGCCAGCGGCAGGATGCACAGGTGCCGTTGCACCTCGCGGCTGGCGCTGGCCTTGACCAGGCTGTCGGCCACTGCCAGTTGAGTGTTCAGATCCAGGCACACGCCCTTGGGCTGGCCGGTGGTGCCGGAGGTGTAGGTGATCTTGCAGGTGCCCGGATGCAGCTCGGCAGGCTGCGCGACCGTGCGGCGATAAATATCGTTTTCCGCTCTGACGAAGCCGGGGGCACCAGCGCCGATCAGGCAGTCGATGCCGGCACTGTCGAGCACATGGCGTTGCTGCTCGGCGGAGAAGAACCCCGGTACCGGCACGCAGACCAGGCCGGCATGCAGCGCCGCCAGATCCCACAGCACCCAGTCGATGCCATTGTCCAGCGCCAGTGCCACGCGCTGGGCTCCGACGGCACGCAGGCGCCTACCGCGCATGGCGACCGCGCCGAGCAGTTCGACATAGGTCAGGGTTCGTTCGCCTTCGGCCAGGGCGATGTGCGGGCCGAACTCGCCGAGGCGGGTGAAGAAGGATTCAGCTGCAGACCACATCGGGCATGTCCTCCAGGGCATAGAGTGGTTGGTGGCCGAGACGGGGGTAGGCGCCCAGCTGCAGCAGGCGCTGGTGGCCGCCATGAATGTCGCCGGCCATGACCAGCGGACGGTTGTCGTAGTAACTGCCCCAGTCGGGCAGCTCATCGCCCATGCGCGCCGGATCGGCTTCGCCGAGGGCGATGGGGGTCAGGCCCAGGCGCTGGAAGCTGTTGAGCAGGGGCGGCGTGCCGGTGAAAGTGACCCAGCGAAAACCCAGGGCCACCAGCAGATCGGTCAGCGCGACGATCAATAGGCGCGCCGCGCCGGGGCTGTCGGCGGCCAGATTGCCGACTTCCACCAACTCGCCACGGCCCGGCGCGCTGTTGCCCAGGCGCGCACCGATGGCGCTCTCGATCGGCTCGTCCAGATAGCGCTCGAGAAACAGCGGCCCACTGTTGCCACTGCGCACGCCCACTGCGCCGAGCAACTGACCGGTCTGGTTTTCCAGGCCGAACAGGCAGGGCATGAAATGGCGGATGCGCGCGCCGTGCTGCAGCTCGAAGCGCTGGCGGATGAACTGCTCCAGGGCAATGCGACGTGCGCTGTCAGGGGAGGCCAGGTGGAGTTCGTAGCTGTCGCCGCGCCCGATGCGGGCAACGGGACGATCGTGCTGCGCCCAGGGTAGTTCCATGCTCGGAACCTCTGTGATGAACCTGGGGGCGATTGTGTGAGGGGCTGGCTTAACGCTGTATTAAGACTTTGCAAAATGTTTCGGGCGCTGCGCTATCGCGAATGCATGTGTATTGATGTTCATGGGCTGGTGAGCGGATAAGGTTCGCGCTGAGCAGGCCATCGCTGTCAGGATCGGCAGTCGAATGTTTTTAGGCATTCAGGGAGGAAAAATGACGCAAGCCAAGGCTGACCCCAAGCTGCAACCTCTGCTCACCGAACTGGCCGAGCTGATCCGCCAGGCGCGGCAGCAGGCCGTGCGTGCCGTGGATACGATTCAGGTGCAAACCTGCTGGGAAATCGGCTGGCATATCGTTGAATTCGAGCAGGGTGGGCAGGCGCGTGCAGCCTACGGCAAGAAGCTGCTGCCGACGTTGGCCAGTGAGCTGACGGCTGAGTTCGGTAAGGGTTCGATGCCTCTAACCTGCGCTACATGCGTCTGTTCTACCAAGCTTTTCCGATTCGTGACGCACTGCGTCACGAATTGAGCTGGACGCACTATCGCACCCTGCTCAGGGTAGACAGCGACAGTGCACGGCAGTGGTACATGAATGAAGCCGCTACGCAGAACTGGAGCACCCGTGCGCTGGAGCGGCAGATCGGCACGCTGTATTACGAACGCCTGCTGGCCAGCCAGGATCGCGCGGCGGTCGAGCAGGAGGCGGCGAGCAAGCTGCAGGCCCTGGGCAAGAGCCCGCGTGAGTTCGTGCGCGATCCGGTGCTGCTGGAGTTCCTCGGCCTGCCCAATGCTGGCACCATGTTGGAGGGCGAGCTGGAGCAGGCGCTGATCGACCAGTTGCAGAGCTTTCTGCTGGAACTGGGCAAGGGTTTCGCCTTCGTCGGCCGGCAGCAGCGCATCAGCACCGAGAGCAAGGATTTCTACATCGACCTGGTGTTCTACAACTACCTGCTCAAGTGCTTCGTCATTTTTGATCTCAAGCGCGGCGAGCTGACCCATCAGGACATCGGCCAGATGGACATGTACGTGCGCATGTTCGATGACCTCAGGCGCGGCCCGGAAGACGGCCCGACCGTGGGCATCATCCTCTGTGCGCAGAGGGATGCGTCCGTGGTGCGTTATTCGGTGCTGCAGGGCAGCGAGCAACTGTTCGCCAGCAAATACAAGCTGGTGTTACCCAGTGAAGAAGAGCTACGAGCCGAGCTGGATCGGGAGCGAGCGCGGCTGGCCGAGCAACGTGGGCTGTACTGGGTTCACTGAGCTGGGAGGGGGTTGTGCATCAGGGCACCGAGCGGCTGGCAGGCTCGGCCCCCGGGCCTGAGGATATTCAGCCGACCTGCGCAATCCAGTCATTGAGGTTGTAGTAGTTGCTGATGCGCGCGACCTTGCCATTCTTGATCTCGAAGAAGGCGCCGGCCGGCAGCACATAGGTCTGGCCATTGGCCGGCGGCAGGCCTTCGTCGTCGGCCAGGTATTCACCGTGCACCACGAACTCGGCGGCGGCGCGGTCGCCGGCGGCGTTCTGCATCACCACGATATCGGCCAGGCGCTCGCGGTAGCAGCGGTTCATCTTGTCCATGAAAGTGGCGAAGGTGGCCTTGCCGACCTGGCGCTCGCCCTGGTTGATGTCGTGCACCACGTCCTCGGCCAGCAGGTCGAGGAAGGTGGGCATGTCGCCGGCGTTGAAGGCGGCGTAGTAGGCCTGAACCAGTTCGGTGGCGGTCATGGCTAAGTTCCTTTCGTAGCGTGGTTAGTGGTTGCTTGGCCCGCATGATAAGTTCGCCGTTTACCGCTGGTATAGCTACTGGCGTCACCCTGTTGCTGGCGAGCGACTGCAATGGATATCCGACTGTTGCGGGGAGCGGAGATCGAACCCCATATCGACGACCTCGCGCGTCTGCGCATCCAGGTGTTCCGCGAGTTTCCCTACCTCTACGACGGCAACCTCGACTACGAGGCCGAGTACCTGGCCACCTATGTGCGCAGTGCCGATAGCCTGTGCGTGCTGGTGCGTGACGAGGGCCGTGTGGTCGGCGCTTCCACCGCGCTGCCGCTGCAGGATGAAACCGAGGAATTCCAGCAGCCGTTCGTTGCCGCGGGCTGGAACCCGGCGCGGATCTTCTACTGCGCCGAGTCGGTGGTGTTGCCGGCCTGGCGCGGCCGTGGCCTGGGCGTGCGCTTCTTCGCCGAGCGCGAGGCCCACGCACGGCGCCTGGGCCGTTTCGACTGGTGCGCCTTCTGCGCCGTGCAGCGCGCGGCCGATCACCCGCGCTGGCCCGCCGATTACCAGCCGCTGGATGCCTTCTGGGCACGCCGCGGCTACCGTCATCACCCCGAGTTGCACACCCAGTACCACTGGCGCGACCTGGACGAAGCCGAAGAATCGGCCAAGCCCATGTCGTTCTGGTTGAAGGAGCTTGCCTCATGATCAAGGTTGCTGCCTGCCAGTACCACATCGAGTTGTTCACCTCCTGGGATGCCTACACCGAGCACCTCACCACCTTGTGCGAGGAAGCTGCCGGGCAGGGCGCTGAACTGTTGCTGCTGCCGGAGTACGCCGGCCTGGTGCTGACCGGCCAGTTATCGGAAGCCGAGCGTGGAGACCTACACGGCTCCATCGCCGGTATCCAGCCGCTGCTGCCGCGCTGGCTGGAGTTGTGCGAGGGCCTGGCGCGGCGCTTGAATCTCTACCTGCAACCCGGTTCGGTGGCCGTGCTGGATGACGACGGCATCTACCGCAACCGCGCCTGGCTGTTCGGCCCGGACGGCTGCCTGGGCACTCAGGACAAGCTGATCATGACCCGCTTCGAGCTGGAGCAGTGGCATATCGCGGCGGGTAGCGGGCTGAAGGTGTTCGATACCGCGCTGGGCAAGTTGGGCATCCTGATCTGCTACGACAACGAATTCCCCTTGCTGGCCCATACCCTGGCTGAGGCGGGCGTCGATCTGATCCTCGCGCCCAGTTGCACCGACACCGTGGCCGGTTTTCACCGTGTACGCATCGGCGCCCAGGCCCGTGCGCTGGAGAACCAGATCGCCGTGCTGCATTCGCCCACCGTCGGCCTGGCGCCCTGGTCGCCATCGCTCGACGAAGGCTACGGTCGCGCCTCGCTGTACGTGCCGTCGGACTACGGCATGCCGGCCAGCGGTATCGTCGCCGAGAGCGAGGAGTTGTGCCCCACGCGTAGCCACTGGCTGATCTGCGAACTGGACCTGGATGAAGTGCGCCGCGTACGCGAGCAAGGCCAGGTGTTCACCCGCCGCGACTGGCCGCGGCAGTTCGACGACGGCCGGCTGGTGCTGCGTTGAGCGGCTTCGAGCGGGGAGCGCCGGACTCGCCGCTGGCCGCTTATCGCCGTGCTCTAGCGGGTGGTTTTGTCGCCGATGCAGCGCAGCTCCGTGCGGTCGAGGCGCTGCAGCACTGTCATGAGGCTGTGCATCGCGGCGAGCGCCCGCTCGGCGTGTACCTCTGGGGGCCGGTCGGTCGTGGCAAGACCTGGCTGATGGACAGCTTCTACAACACGCTACGCGTGCCGGCGCGGCGGCAGCATTTCCATCACTTCATGCAGTGGGTGCATCGCCGCCAGTTCCAGCTCACCGGCAACGCCGACCCGCTGCGCATGCTGGCTGAGGAGCTGGGGCGCGAGGTGCGTGTGCTGTGCTTCGACGAGCTGTTCGTCAGCGACATCGGCGACGCCATGCTGCTCGGTCGCCTGCTCAGCCTGGTGGTGGCGCAGGGGGTGGTACTGGTGGCAACCTCCAACCAGCCGCCGGATCAGCTGTATGCCGATGGCTACAACCGCGAGCGTTTCCTGCCGGCCATCGCTGCGCTCGAGGCACACATGCAGGTAGTGACCGTGGACGGCGAGCAGGATCATCGTCTGCATCCCGGTACCGAGGTGCAACGCTACTGGGTGCAGCAGCCGCAGGTGCTGGGTGAGCTTTTCGCTCGTCTGAGTGAGGGGCAAACCATTAGTCGCGAGCCGGTCGAACTCAGCCATCGCCGTATCGAAACCCTCGGTCATAGTTCAGCAGCGCTCTGGTGCCGCTTCCGGGATCTGTGTGAACAGCCATTGGCGGCTCCCGACTTCATGGAACTGTGCGAGCGCTTCTCGACCATCCTGCTCGGTGAAGTGCCATGCCTGGGTGGCGAGCAACGCGAGGGGCGTATCGCTCGTGGCACCGAGGACGGTGCCGAGCTGGTCGATGCCGGGGATAGGCAACTGCCGACGCTGGCGCGCAACGACGATGCGGTACGCCGCTTCATTGCCCTGGTCGACGAGTGCTACGACCGTCGCGTGCCACTGTATATCGAGGCCGCGGTGGCCCTTGAGGAGCTCTATACCCAGGGCTATCTCGGTTTTGCCTTCCGCCGCACCTTGAGTCGTCTGCGTGAGATGCAACTGGAGCGTTTCGGGCCCCCTGTTGGCCGGCAGGCCTAGACCGAATCCTCCGCTGCCAGGCCCGCCGGATTGTCACGTGTCGGCATGGCGAGAATTTCGGGCAGCACGTCGCGAGCGAATACCTTGTGCAGGCGGCGCAGCTCGGCCACCGGGTCGAGGTGATGGTCGACGCGGATGTCCCACAGCGGATACTCCTCCTGATCGACCACATAGATCACTGCGGACGACTCGCCGTGACGATCGCCGCCGCAGCGGTCGCCAGCGGCCAGGGCTTCGATCAGGCGTTCGATCAGCGGGTGCTTTTCAGCATGGCGGAAGGCTTCGGCTACTGCATCCAGCACCTGTGGGCCGACCAGGCGATTGCCCTGTACGGAGAACTGTTCGCCGACCAGCGAACCGGCCCAGGGAATGCACTTTTCGCCGGTCCAGCAGAGGCTGTCGCCCTGGGCGTCGATCAACGCGCACTGACGCAGTTCCATGCAGGGATCGGTGCCTTTGAGGCGCTCGAGCGCTTCTTTCGCCGATAACCCTTGACGCAGTAGCGCCAGGCCATCCAGCCCCAGATAGGGGTTGACCTGCGCCTGGGTCGCCACCGCTCCTGCACCGGCGGCGGCATGGCTGAGCAGTTTGCCGACGGCGGGCATCGCAGTGGCCGCCGCGACGCCGAACTGTCCAGTACGTGGGCAGCGCGCAACGATGGAAAAGGTCATGGCAACTCCTTGGCAATTTCCGCGTTAGGCCTCGTCTGGGTGGGTATCGTTCCGCTTGGCTGCTGGTTGCGGCCTTTGCCAGATGGCGACGGGCATCATCTAATAGGCGCCGTTAACTGCCTGCAATGAGGAAACTGCCGATGATCCTTGGCCAGTCGCTCGCCCAGTGGCGCGCGCAATATCCGCTGCTCGATGAGCTGATCGCCCTGCAAGAAACCAGCTGGTTCAACCCAGCTGTTGCACCTGTCAGTGAGGCGCTGGGCGATGTGGGTTTGAGCGCCGCGGATGTGGCCGATGCCAGCGCACGCCTCGCGCGCTTCGCGCCCTACCTGGCCCGGGTGTTCCCGCAGACGGCCGTCAGTGGCGGGATCATCGAATCGGACATCCTGCCCCTGCCGCAGATGCAGGCGCTGCTCGGTGAAGAGGCGCAGACGGAAGAGGGAATCGGCGCGCTGTGGCTCAAGCGCGACAGCCACCTGCCCATCTCCGGTTCGATCAAGGCCCGTGGCGGCATCTACGAGGTGCTCAAGCATGCCGAGGACCTGGCACTGGCTGCCGGGCTGCTCAGTCTAGAGGACGATTACGCCTGCCTCGACAGCGATGCGATGCGCGCCTTCTTCGGTGGCTATCAGGTAGCCGTCGGCTCTACCGGCAACTTGGGGCTGTCCATCGGTATCATCAGTGCGCGTCTGGGTTTCCAGGCCACGGTGCATATGTCCGCCGATGCGCGCCAATGGAAGAAGGACAAGCTGCGTGCTCATGGCGTGACCGTGGTCGAGTACGCCAGCGATTACAGCGTCGCGGTGGAGCAGGGGCGGCGTCAGGCCGAGGCTGATCCGCGCTGCCATTTCGTCGATGACGAGAATTCCAGGCACCTGTTCCTCGGTTATGCGGTGGCCGGCGAGCGTCTCAAGCAGCAACTGGCGGCAGCCAGCGTTGTGGTCGATGCCGAGCATCCGCTGTTCGTCTACCTGCCCTGTGGCGTCGGTGGCGGGCCGGGTGGCGTGGCCTTCGGGCTGAAGCTGGCGTTCGGCGATGCGGTGCACTGCCTGTTCGCCGAGCCGACGCATTCACCCTGCATGCTGCTCGGCGTCCACACCGGGCGACATGAGGAGCTGGCGGTGCAGGATTTTGGCATCGACAACCGCACGGCTGCCGACGGGCTTGCCGTGGGGCGGCCATCCGGTTTCGTCGGCCGCGCCATGCAGCGCCTGATCGATGGTTATTACACGGTCAGCGATGAACAGATGTTCCGCTACCTGGCGTTGCTGGAGCAGACCGAGGGCCAGCGCCTGGAACCTTCGGCCCTGGCCGGCATGCCGGGTGTGCTGCGCGTGCTTGGCGAGCAGCAGGGCTATCGCCAGCGCATGGGCTTTACGCCGCAGCGCATGGCGCAGGCGACCCATCTGGTCTGGGCCACGGGTGGCAGCATGGTGCCGCAGGCGGAGATGGACAGCTACCTGGCGCGTGGTCGGCAACTGTTACAGGGTTCGGGCGAGGGTTGATGCAAGATCGTAGGAGCGATGCGCGTCGCGCCTGAAAACGAAGAAGCCCGGCACCTGGCCGGGCTTCTGCTTTGCAGCGTTGACGCTTACTTCACTTCCACCGCCAGGCTTTCGGCGATCTTCTTGTTCCAGATCGCAGGTCCCGTGATATGCACGGACTCACCCTTGGTGTCGACCGCGACGGTCACCGGCATGTCTTTGACTTCGAACTCGTAGATGGCTTCCATACCGAGCTCTTCGAAGGCCAGGACCTTGGACTTCTTGATCGCCTGAGCCACCAGGTAGGCGGCGCCGCCGACGGCCATCAGGTACACGGCCTTGTTGTCCTTGATTGCGTCGATGGCGATCGGGCCGCGCTCGGACTTGCCGATCATGCCGAGCAGGCCGGTCTGCTCGAGGATCTGACGGGTGAACTTGTCCATACGGGTGGCGGTAGTCGGGCCAGCCGGACCAACCACTTCGTCACCGACCGGATCGACCGGGCCGACGTAATAGATGAAGCGACCCTTGAGGTCCACCGGCAGTTGCTCGCCCTTGTTGAGCATGTCGACCATGCGCTTGTGCGCAGCGTCGCGGCCGGTGAGCATCTTGCCGTTGAGCAGGACGGTCTCGCCCGGCTTCCAGCTCTGCACGTCTTCCGGGGTCAGGGTGTCGAGGTTGACGCGACGTGCGCTCGGGCCGGCTTCCCAGACGATTTCCGGGTAGGCGTCCAGATCCGGGGCTTCCAGCGATGCCGGGCCGGAGCCGTCGAGCACGAAGTGGGCGTGACGGGTGGCGGCGCAGTTGGGGATCATGCACACCGGCAGCGAAGCAGCGTGGGTCGGGTAATCCATGATCTTCACGTCGAGCACGGTGGTCAGGCCGCCCAGGCCCTGGGCGCCGATGCCCAGCTGGTTGACCTTCTCGAACAGCTCCAGGCGCAGCTCTTCGATGCGGTTTTGCGGGCCGCGGGCCTGCAGCTCGTGGATGTCGATGTGCTCCATCAGCACTTCCTTGGCCATCACTGCCGCTTTTTCGGCAGTACCGCCGATGCCAATGCCGAGCATGCCCGGCGGGCACCAGCCGGCGCCCATGGTCGGCACGGTCTTCAGCACCCAGTCGACGATCGAGTCGGACGGGTTGAGCATGGCCATCTTCGACTTGTTCTCGGAGCCGCCGCCCTTGGCCGCGACGTCCACTTCCACCTTGTCACCGGGAACGATGGAGTAGTGGATCACCGCTGGGGTGTTGTCCTTGGTGTTCTTGCGGGCACCGGCCGGGTCGGCCAGGATCGAGGCGCGCAGGACGTTCTCAGGCAGGTTGTAGGCGCGGCGTACACCCTCGTTGATCATGTCGTCGACGCTCATGGTGGCGCCGTCCCAGCGTACGTCCATGCCGACCTTGATGAACACGGTAACGATGCCGGTGTCCTGGCAGATCGGGCGGTGGCCGGTGGCACACATGCGCGAGTTGATCAGAATCTGCGCCATGGAGTCCTTGGCGGCCGGCGACTCTTCCTTCAGGTAGGCCTCGTGCATCGCCTGGATGAAGTCGACGGGGTGGTAATAGGAGATGAACTGCAGTGCGTCGGCGACGCTCTGAATCAGGTCGTCCTGCTTGATCACGGTCATTGGGGCGCTCCTCTATCAGGGAACATCAACAAGGAAGCGCCGGACAACGACCCGGCGCAACGGCGGAAGGGCAGCTCTGGAAACCACCTTGACGATATCTTCAGAGCCGCCCAAAAAGGCGCGGCAGTATACCGCACCCGCTCGCGTCGGGCACAGCAGCCGAAGGTCGATGGCAAGTGCAGTGGGCGGTTATCGGGCGCCGGCAAAGCGACCTCGGCTTTGGCTTGCTGCGTCGCTCTAGCTCCTGCATCCATGCAATCGTGCATTGCCATCGCTAGGTTAGAACAGGCGGGGCGCCAGCCTGGTCAGATGCTCACTTGCGGCTTGTAACGTCGGGCGCGATTGCGATCGTTTTCGCCTGTTCTTTTCCGCGCTGACTGGCTCGCCTGATTTTCAGCGGTTTCCTACTGCGTCCTAGGTTTTTTGTGATCACAGGGGTAGAGTACGGCCAGATGCCAGTATGGGATGGAGCCCATGAGCTCAACGACTCGCCAGGGAACCCAACGCAGCCTGCAGAGCCTTCTGCTCAAACGCTTCGCCATGGCCTTCGCTTCCTACGCGATGATGGCGCTTGTCTGCTGGTTCGCTGTGTTCAATGGCCTTTTCCTCGGTTCCATCAGCACCGCCGCCTGGCTGACCCTGGGCGTGTTCGGCAGTCAATTGGTATTCCTTTGGCTGTTCCTTTCCGGCCGTAACCTGCGTTGTGACGATCCCAGCCTGACCGAAGCCCAGGTACTGGTAGCGCTGGCCTGGCAGCCACCGGTGCTGGCGCTGTTCGACAGCGCGCGCGGCGTGATGATGGTCTTCTATGTTCTGATCCTGTTGTTCGGCGTATTCCAGTTGCCGCCGCGAGTGTTCGTGCGCTGCGCCGCCTTCGCCTTCTTCGGCTTCACTGCCATGGTGCTGATCGAGGCCTACCGCATGCAGTTGGTGGACCCGAGCATGGCCTGGTTGCAGGTGTGGGTGCTGTTCATCCTGCTGGTCTGGCTGTGCCTGTTGTCCAGCTACGTGCAGGCCATGCGCAAGCGCATGCGCCAACGCCGCTTCGCCCTGCAGGCGCACCAGGACACCCTGCGCGGGATGATGCGCCAGCTCGAGGATCTGGTCGCTACCGATGAACTCACCGGGCTGTTCAACCGTCGCCACTTCCTGCGTCTGGCCATCCGCGAACTGGAACATCTTGACCACGGGCGGCATCACGGCCTGGCGCTGATTGACCTGGACCATTTCAAACGAATCAACGATGCTCATGGCCATGCCGCTGGCGATCGGGTGCTACAAACCTTCGCCGCGGTTGCCCGTGCCTGTCTGCGTGACGGCGACATCATTGCCCGCTACGGCGGTGAGGAATTCGTCCTGCTACTGCCCAATACCGATGCCGACCAGTTCACCGCTTGCTGCGAGCGCCTGCGCGAAGCCTTTGCCAGGGCCGAGCCGGTGGGCGTGAAGGTGGACAATCTCAGTCTCTCCGCCGGCATGACTCTACTGGTTGCCGGTGACGATCTCGATGAAGCCCTGCAGCGTGCCGATCAGGCGCTGTACCAGGCCAAGCGCGGCGGGCGCAATCGTTGTGATGCCAGCTGGGAGAACGCGGGTGCCTGAACTGCGTGTGGGTGACCTGCAGTTGCAGGTCGCCCAACAAACCAACTTGCTCGATGCCTTGCTCGGCGGCGGTGTGGCGGTGCCTTACAGTTGTCGCGCCGGCAGTTGTCACGCCTGTCTGGTGCGCTGCGTCGCCGGTGAGCCGCTGGATAGTCAGCCCGAGGCACTGGCGGCCGACAAGCGTGCCGAGGGCTGGCGCCTGGCCTGTCAGTGCCAGGTGATCGAGGACCTGCAGGTCGAACCCTTCGACCCTCAGCGTGATGGCCTGGCAGCCAAGGTGGCCGCGCTGGACTGGCCAAGCCCGCAGGTTTTACGCCTGCGCTTGCTGCCGGCCAAGCCACTGCGCTATCGCCCAGGCCAACACCTGCTGCTGTGGAACGACCAAGGTGTGGCACGTCCCTATTCCCTGGCCAGCGTGCCGGGCGAGGACGACTGGATGGAGTTTCACATCGACTGCCGCCTGCCTGGCGCGTTCTGCGATGCCGCGCGGCGCCTGCAGGTTGGCGACACGCTGCGCCTCGGCGAGCTGCGCGGTGGGGCCCTGCATTACGATGCCGATTGGCAGGCGCGACCGCTCTGGTTGCTGGCCGCCGGTACCGGTCTGGCGCCGCTCTACGGGGTGTTGCGTGAAGCATTGCGTCAGGAGCACCAAGGCGCCATTCGCCTATTGCACGTGGCGCATGAGCCGGCCGAGCACTACCTGGCGAGCGAACTTCAGGCACTGGCGGCGCAGCACGCCAACCTGCAGGTGGAGCTGGTAACGGCGGCGCAGTTGCCGGCTGCTTTGGCCGAACTGCGCCTTGTTTCGCGGCAGACCCTCGCCTTACTCTGCGGCCATCCCGTGACCGTCGACAGCTTCGCGCGGCGCCTCTACATGGCCGGTTTGCCGCGCAGCCAGATGCTCGCCGACGTCTTTCTCACTCGCGCTTAGACTGTGCGTGGCCGGCCAGGCCCGATGCCGGTGCGTACGACGTACCCATTGGAGCCTTGCATGAGCGAACACCTGCATATCGAACGCGACGGCGGTCTGTTGACCCTGCGCATGCACCGCCTGGACAAGAAGAATGCACTGACCCGAGCGATGTACGCCGGTATGGCCGAAGTACTGGACGAAGCCGAGCGCGACCCCAGCGTGCACGTGGTGCTACTCACTGGTGGCGAGACGTGCTTTACCAGCGGCAATGACGTCGCCGACTTCATCCAGGCGCCGCCCAGCGGCTTGAACAGCGAAGTGTTCCAGTTCATGCGCGCGCTGTTCGAGTTCAGCAAACCGGTGGTCGCCGCCGTGGCTGGCCCGGCGGTGGGGATCGGTACCACCTTGTTGCTGCACTGCGACCTGGTCTACGTCAGCCGTGATACGCAGTTGAAAATGCCCTTCGTCAACCTTGGCTTGTGCCCCGAATATGGCTCCAGCCTGATTCTGCCGCGTCTGCTGGGCCACGCACGCGCCGCCGAGCTGCTGTTGCTCGGTCAGTCCTTCACGGGTGAGCAGGCCGCGACCTGGGGTATCGCCAACCAGGCGCTGGAGGATGGCGCGGCGACGTTGAACAAGGCTCGCGAGATGGCACTACGTTTTCTCGAGCTGGCGCCATCAGCGGTCGCCGACAGCAAACGCCTGATGCGCGCGCCGGATCGCGAGCAGCTGCGCAAGGTGATCGAGGAGGAGGGTGCTTTGTTCGGCCAACGCCTGCGTTCGCCAGAGGCCATCGAGGCGTTGACGGCCTTCATGCAGCGCAGAAAGCCGGACTTCTCTCGTTTTTCCTGATCTATTCCCAAGGCGGTTCGAGCAGGCGCTGCTGGAGAAACTCGCAAAGCGCCACGACCTTGCGTGACGCCCGCCGGGAGCGCGGGTACATGGCATAGATGGAGTAAGGCTTGGGCCGCGCCTGAGGCAGAATCTCGACCAGCGAGCCGTCTTTCAGATGCTGGTGGACCAGGAAGCTTGGCAGCAGCGCCAGGCCCTGGCCGGCCAGCACCAGTTCGCGCATGACTTCGCCGTTGTTGCTGGAAAACCGTCCGCGTGGTGCCACGTTCGCCAGTTCGCCTTGCTCATCGTCGTTTTCGAAGGACCAGAATTGCCGTGAGGCGACGTTGCTGTAGCCGATGCAGTCGTGTTCACGCAGCGCTTCGACATGTTCCGGCGTGCCTTGCCTTTGCAGGTATTCCGGGCTGGCGCAGAGTATCCGGGCGCTGCTGGCGAGCCTGCGGGCGATCAGCGCGCTATCGCCGATGCGTGAGATCCGTATGCAGAGGTCATAGCCTTCGCGCTCGAAATCGCTGATGCGATCTTCGAGGTATAGGCTGACCTCCAGCTGTGGATGCAGACGCATGAATTCGGCGATCAGCGGTGCCAGCCAGAGCGTGCCGAAACTCATCGGCGCCAGCATGTTCAGGCGCCCGCATAGTCCACTGTCATTGAAGGCTGCCGCCTCGGCCGCTTCGCTCAGTTCCAGCAGTGCCTGCTTGGCCTGCTGGTAGAAAGCCAGGCCGGTGTCGGTCGGTGTGACCTTGCGCGTCGAGCGGTGCAGCAGTTTGCTACCGAGACGTTGTTCCAGATCGCTCAAACGCTTGCTGATCACCGACTTGGATAGTGCCAGATCTTCTGCTGTCCGGCTTACGCCACCCAGTTCCACCACCCGCAGATAGGTTTCGATTTCCTGCAGATCAAGCTTCATGTGCGGGATTCTCCCCCCGATTCGATTGGATGAGGGTAATGCCTTCGTCGAGGATTTTTGTTCGGTTTTTTCGAAAAGCTATTTTCCCTCTGCGCGGTCGATTGCCTGCGGCCTTGGCCACTAGGCTGAGCGTCCTTCGAGATCGCAATGGTCTCGAGGTTCAGCCTCATCACCCGTACAGGAGTTTTCCCATGGCTTTCACTTACAAGCGTTTGGACAAGGACGATGCCGTCGTATTGTTGATCGATCATCAGGCGGGTCTGCTCTCGCTGGTGCGTGACTATTCGCCCGACGAGTTCAAGAACAACGTCATGGCGCTGGCGGATATCGCCAAGTTCTTCAAGCTACCGACCATCCTTACCACCAGCTTCGAGACGGGCCCCAATGGGCCGATCGTGCCGGAGCTCAAGGCCATGTTCCCGGATGCGCCTTACATCGCCCGTCCGGGGCAGATCAACGCCTGGGATAACGAGGATTTCGTCAACGCGATCAAGGCCACAGGGCGCAAGCAACTGATCATCGCGGGTGTAGTCACCGACGTTTGCGTGGCATTTCCCACACTCTCGGCACTGGAGGCCGGTTATGACGTCTTCGTGGTGACGGACGCTTCCGGCACCTTCAACACTGCGGTACGCGATGCCGCCTTGGCACGCATGGCCCATGCCGGCGCCCAACTGGTCAACTGGTTCAGCGTCGGGGGTGAGCTGCACCGTGACTGGCGTAACGATGTCGAGGGGTTCGGCGGCATTCTTGGTGGTCACCTGCCGGCTTACGCCAACCTGATCCAGAGCTACAACCAGAAATGAAGCGAGACCGCTGAAACGCAAAAGGCCGCTCGATGAGCGGCCTTTTGCGTTCAAGGGTGGATCACACCATCTGATCGCCGACGTGGAGGATCTTCATGGTGTTGGTGCCGCCGGTGCCGTGGTAGCTGTCGCCCTTGGTCAGGATCACCCAGTCGCCCGGTTCGACCACGCCGCGCTTGAGCAACTCGTCCACCGCCGCCTGGCTGACCTTGTTCGCTGGCAGCGAGGCCGGGTCGAACGGCACGGTGTAGACGCCGCGAAACAGTGCCACGCGGGCCTGGGCTTCGCGGTGCGGGGTAAAGGCGAAGATCGGGATCGACGAGCGGATGCGCGACATGATCAGCGGGCTATAGCCACTCTCGGTGAGGCTGATGATGGCCTTCACGCCGGGGAAGTGGTTGGCGGTGTACATGGTCGCCAGGGCGATGCTTTCGTCGCAGCGCTCGAAGGTGCGGCCCAGACGGTGGCTGGACTGCTTGCTGGTCGGGTGCTTCTCGGCGCCCAGGCACACACGGGCCATGGCCTGCACGGCTTCGACCGGGTATTCGCCAGCGGCGCTTTCGGCCGAGAGCATCACCGCGTCGGTGTAGTCCAGCGCGGCGTTGGCCACGTCGGAAACTTCGGCGCGGGTCGGCATCGGGCTGTGGATCATCGACTCCATCATCTGGGTGGCGGTGATCACCGCTTTGTTCAGGCGACGGGCGTGGGCGATGATCTTCTTCTGGATACCGACCAGCTCGGCGTCGCCGATTTCCACGGCCAGGTCGCCACGGGCGACCATCACTGCGTCACTGGCGCGGATCAGGCCGTCCAGCGTTTCATCATCGGCCACGGCTTCGGCGCGTTCGATCTTGGCCACCAGCCAGGCGGTACCGCCGGCTTCGGTGAGCAGGCGACGGGCGTAGTCCATGTCGGCGGCATCACGTGGGAAGGAGACGGCCAGGTAGTCCAGGTCCATCTCGGCGGCGACCTTGATATCGGCCTTGTCTTTTTCGGTCAGCGCCGGTGCGGTCAGGCCACCGCCACGGCGGTTGATGCCCTTGTTGTCCGACAGCGGGCCGCCGATCAGCACGCGGCAGTGCAGCTCGTCGGCGCCCTTGAGTTCGACGCGCATGACCACGCGGCCGTCGTCGAGCAGCAGTTCGTCACCGACATCGCAGTCCTGGATTAGTGCCGGGTAGTCGATGCCTACCACTTCCTGAGTGCCGGCCGTGCGCGAGTGGCTGGAGGAGAGGCGGAACAGGTCACCGTCCTTGAGCTCGATACGCTTGTTCTCGAATTTGGCGATGCGGATCTTCGGACCTTGCAGGTCGCCGAGCAGGGCGACATGGCGGCCGTGCTTGGCGGCCAGCTCGCGAACCAGGGCGGCGCGCGCCTTGTGGTCGTCCGGCGTGCCGTGGGAGAAGTTCAGACGGGCTACGTCCAGGCCGGCGAGGATCAGTTGCTCCAGCACTTCCGGTGAGCTGCTGGCTGGGCCCAGGGTGGCGACGATTTTGGTGCGGCGAAAGGTCATGCACGAACTCCCTAGTGAACTATGCCGGGGAGGCTACTACGGCGCCGGGCTGTAGTCATTGTTCCTGTGCACTACCCTTTGCCGTGCGGTTTTATCACCAGCAGATCGCACTCGACACGTTCCAGCACCCGTTCTGCGGTGTGGCCGATCAGCAGGCTGTCCAGATGGCCGCGGGCGATGGCGCCCATCACCAGCAGGCCGATATTGTGCTCACGCACGAAACGCGGGATGACTTCCTCGGCAAAACCGTTCAGCAGGTGGGCTTGTGCTCTATCGATGGCATGCTGGGCGATCAACTTGTCGAAGGCCTCGCGGTGCTCGCGGCTGCACTGGGTCACGTAGTCTTCATATTCCTGCGCTACCTCGGCGTCGAACAGCAGCGAACGCGGCAGCGGCGCCTGCGCGTGCAGGTATTCTGTCTGCAAGCCGAGCTCGGCCTGCAGGGTCTGGCTGGTATCAATCAACTGATGATCGAGGGCGGCAGGTTTGTCCGCGCTGTGCAGTGGGTCGAGCGCGGCGCACAGGCTCTGACCATGGGGTTCGGCGTCGTGTACCAGCCACAGCGGCACCGGGCTGCGACGAATCAGCTGCCAACTGGTATCACTGAACAACAGGCGGCGCAGCGCACTGCTGGGATGGGTCGACTTGAACAGAATGTCCGGTTGCAGCACCGCGACGCGGGACAGGATCTCTTCGTGGCGGCGCTTGCCCCAGCGCACGTCCACTTCGATCTTGAATCCTTCATCGCTCAGGTGAGCGACGCTGGCGCGCAGGGCCTCGTGGTTTTGTCGCAGGATGGTTTCACGGGCGCGGTTGAGCAGATGGCTGTCCAGCAGGCCGCTTTCCAGGCTTGGGTGGTATTCGATCTGCAACAGGTGCAATTCGGCGCCGGTCTTGCGTGCCACATCGGCTGCGCGTTGCAGGGCGGGTTGTTGCTGGTGTTCGGCGTCGATGACGACCAACAGTCGTTGCAGTTTCATGGCAGCGTCCTCGCCTGGAGTCTGTACCTGCATTACAGACCCTGTTGCGCTGAACGGCATTGATATGGGTCAGCGCAGACGGGGATTTAGCGCTGGTTGGAGAGTACGAGTGGTCGTGGCGCTGGTGCTGATAAAGGGGAGGCAGTGGCGTCACGCCAAGGCGCCGCCAGAAAAAACCGTCGTTGGCTTGCCGCTGTTCAGTTTTTACCTGGGCTGTCGATACACTGCTCATTGGAGGAATTACCCATGCGTACCCTGATCATTCTGGCCGTGGCCCTGGTTGCCACGGGTTGCACCCGTGTCTCGCTCGATCATCATCTGAACAACGCCTATCGCGCCTACAACGAAGGTGATTGCGCCCGTGTCGCGCTGGAGCTGTCGCAGGCCGAGCGCAAGAGCCGCTCGCGCAATTACCTGCAGCCGGAGATTTCCCTGCTGCGCGGTCAATGCCTGGAGCGCGAGAGCCTGTTCGTCGATGCCGCGCAGACCTACCAGTTCATCATCACGCGCTATCCGGCCAGCGAGTACGCCTACCGCGCCCGCGCGCGTCTGCAGACGCTGGAGCAGCTGGGGCATCACAGCCCGGCGCCGGCGGCCAAGGTCAGTCCGGCCACACTCTGAGCCTTCGGTCGTCCGGCGTTCCTTGGCGACGCGGTGCGGTATAAGCTGGCGTATGTCTCTCATGGAGGACGAACATGCGTCACTGGTTGTTGATCGTTGCACTGCTACCCACGCTGGCGACGGCGGAAATCTATCGCTGGACGGACGAGCAGGGGCGGGTGCATTTCGGCCAAAGGCCCGTTGCCGGGGCTGAAACCGTGCAGGTCAGGCCGCAGGTGATCGAGCGCGACGAACATACGCGTGAGCGTGAAGAGCGTCGTCAGCGTTTCTACGATGCGCGGCGTGAAGAGCAACAGCAGGCTGCAGCGACAGCAGCTGCGCAGCGCGAAGAGCGGGCCAGTGAATGTCGTGATCTGCGCCGACACCTGGCGCAGATGCCGGAGGGCTTTCGCTACTATCGCGAAGGCGCCGGCGGCGAGCGCATCTACTACAGTGATGCAGAAACCGACACCGCTCGTCGCCAGTTGCGCGAGCGGATAGCCCAACGCTGTTCTTGAGGGTGGTTAAGTGGCCGTAGTAGGGCCATACTCAAGTCCCTTTGTAGCGATTTGCCACTATGCGTAGCCAGCGCCGAATCGAACGCCATCAGTTGCCCTACTACCTGAAGGTGTTCAATCGCATCACCGACAAACCGATGGGTTCCATCGGCAATGTCTCTCTCGACGGTCTGATGCTGATCAGTCAGTTGCCGATGCTGGTCGGCGCACGCTTCGACATGCGCCTGAAGATTCCAGGCCAGCATGACATGCATTTCATCGACTTCTCCGCCAACTGCCAGTGGTGCCGTGAAGATGTCACGCCTGGCATCTACGACTCCGGGTTCGCTCTGGTCGCGCCGCCTGCTGACTACGTCGAGATGATCGACGCGCTGCGTTACTACTTCAGTTTCCACAGCCTGGCGGCGTCTGCCTGATATTTTGCTCTTCCTAGTCGCCTGATCTGCAGCGTCAATGCATCGCTGGCACACGTGCCAGGCTGCGCAAGCGCTGGCTCAACTGCAGGCGCAGACCCTCTTCCTCACAGAACAGCAGCGCGTGCTCAAGGTCATAGCGCTCACCCTGTGGGCAATCCAGTTGCCGATAGACATCCGCGCGAGCCAGGTGATCGACCAGGTTCGGCGGGCCGAGTTGCAGGACGCGCTCGGCATCCTTGAGGGCTGCTTCCGGGACATCGTGCTGCATATGCAGCAGGCGCAGATTGCGCGACAGGCGTCGCAGCATGTCGGTAGCGTCGGCTGTCTGCAGGTGCACCGCGCTGAGTTCGACATCCGGGCCCAGCTGGCGATAGAGCTGGTCACGGCAGTCGCGGGTGTACAGGCGGCGCCCACCGCAAGGGTCGAGCAGGTGATCGGCGCCAGGTACACGGAGCATGAAATGACCAGGGAAATTCACGCCCTGTAGTGGAATATCCAGGCGGCGTGCCACTTCCAGCGCAATCAATGCCAGGGTCAGCGGCTGGCCGCGTCGGCGGCGTAGCACTTCATGCAGCAGGGCATGGCGCGGTCGCGTCACGCCTTCGTCGTCTTCTTGATAATCGAGCTCGGCCAGTCGGCGCAGCAGCGGCTGGGCCAGTTCGCGAGCGGGCAGGGCGGGTAGTCCAGCGCTGACCTGCAGTAACAGGCTGTGCAGATCGCTCATGATCTGCGCGGGCTGGAGCTGATCATCGTGTTCGGCGGCGATCCACAGCGCCGCCTCGAACAGGGCGGGTGGATCGCGTTGCAGGCACTGCAGGCAGGCTTGGCGTGGGTTCATCGCATTCTCCACTGGATTGTGCTTTTGTAGTCCCTGACAAGGTCGTCGTCCAGTGAGGCTCTCCTATACTGAGGCCTGAAGTCCGATCGGGAGCTCGCCCATGTTCAGCATGATGGAAGCCGCCCGCCTCGAGGCCCTGCACCTGGCCGAGGATCCGGCCAGCGGTCTCAAGGCCGTTATCGCCATTCACAACACCCGCTTCGGGCCAGCACTCGGCGGCTGTCGTTACCTGCCCTATGCCGATGAACAGAGCGCCATTAGCGATGCCATCCGTCTGGCTCAGGGCATGAGTTACAAGGCAGCGCTGGCCGGTATCGACCACGGTGGCGGCAAGGCGGTGATCATCCGTCCGCCGTATCTGCAGAGCCGGGCCGCGCTGTTCGAGGCCTTTGGGCGTTTTATCGAAACCCTCAATGGACGCTACATCACCGCCATCGACAGCGGCACCTCCAGTGCCGATATGGACTGCATCGCCCAGTACACCAATCACGCAACCAGCACGACCAGCGAGGGAGATCCATCACCGCACACCGCCTTGGGCGTATTCGCGGGCATTCGCGCCACCGCCCAGGCGCGCCTTGGCAGCGACGATCTGGAAGGGCTGCGGGTCGCCATTCAGGGCCTGGGCAATGTCGGCTTCGCCCTGGCCGAAGCGCTGCATGCCGCTGGCGTCGAACTGCTGGTCAGCGACCTCGATGCCGGGCGTGTGCAACTGGCCGTCGAGCAACTGGGGGCGCACCCGATTGCCAGCGATGCGCTGCTCACCACGCCCTGCGACATTCTCGCGCCCTGCGGCCTGGGTGGTGTGCTGAATGCGCAGACGGTCGCTCATCTGCGCTGCGCAGCGGTGGCAGGGGCTGCCAACAATCAGCTGGCCAGCCCCGAAGTGGCCGACCAGCTGGAAGCTCGCGGGATTCTCTACGCACCGGATTACGTGCTCAATGCCGGAGGGCTGATCTACGTGGCACTGCGTCATCGCGGTGAGGCGTTGTCGGCGATCACCGCACATCTGGCGCAGATCAGCCGGCGTCTGACCGAGGTCTACGCCCATGCTCAGGCGGAAAAACGTTCCCCGGCGCGAGTCGCCGACTATCTGGCGGAGAGCCTGCTCTATCGCACCTAGCGGCTATCCGACCCGTTCCGGCTGAGGGGCGAAGCGAAAGACCAGGGCCAGGCCGAGCAGGATCGCGACCATTCCGGCCAGAGCACTGAGCGAAAGATGATTTCCCAGCAGCAGGTAGTCGAGCAGCGCTGTCGTCACTGGAACCAGATAGAACAGGCTGGTGACATTGACCAGGTTGCCGGTCTGGATCAGCCGGTACAGCAGTAACTGTGCGCCCACCGAAATCACCAGTCCCATCCACAGCAGCGGCACGATCAGCCCGACTTCAAAACGCACCTGCCACTCCTGGCTAGGCAGCAGTATCAGGCTAGCCAGTAGGCAGAGGCCGTACTGCAGCGGCAGAGCGCGCATGGGCGTCTGTCGCAGGTTTTTCTGGGCGATGGTGCCGCAGGTGATGCAGAGCAGGGCACCAAGAGCCAGCGCCATACCGGACAGCGGCATCGCACTGCTCAGCAAACTGCCCGCGACTATTATCGCCAGCCCGGCCAGCGCCAGCAGCAAACCGAGCACACGCAGCAGCGAGGTGCGCCGCTCCAGCAGCGTGAGGGTCAGGATGGGTTGTACGCCGAGCACCGTCGCCAGTACACCGGGTGTGATGCCTTCGGCTAGCGCCAGCATGTAGCAGATGCTGTAGCCGCCGATCATCAGCAGGCCGGCCTTGGCGGTTGGCCAGCGCAGGTCGCGTTCGGGTAGCCAGACCCCGGAACAACTGGCGATCAGCACCAGCGCTGCAAAGGCGAGGGCAAAACGCAGGACCAGAAAGGCAAAGGGTGAGGCATGGTCCAGGCCCAGGCGAGCGAAGATCGCACCTCCGGACCAGAGCAATACGAACAGAGCGGTCGCGCCATAGGTGCGCAGAGAGCTTGAATCGAAACACATGATGGAACACCTGTCGAAAATCCGCATGAGCTCCGCACGCGCGCAAAGACACGTCTCGGCAAGGCCGATGAAACGGAGCGAGGAAGGGCGGGGTTAGCCCGCTTGGACGGAGGCCGGCGGTGGTGGAGTGCCGGCGTGACAGGCTGGTGGCGGCGCGCAGCCATCGGCAGCGGCGCGGCAGGCGGCGCTGGCGAAGTCGTAAAGGCAATGCGCGGGGATGGTCATGGAAGCAGGTTCGAATATGTCGCGAAAGTTCGAAGGCTAGCCTGTCACTCCAGTGCGGTCAATTGCCGTCGAATTCGCCCTGGTAGCACACAGGTGAACTGGGCGAGTCGTATCGCTGCAGCTCCTCTTCGAGGAACTCTGCCAGAACTCGTGCGTTGTTGTGCACCTCATCGCGTGCGGCGTAGAGCAGCGTCAGCGTGCCGCCCGCCGCCCAATGCAGCAGAGGCTGCCAATGTTCGGGGTGACCAGCCAACTCACGGCGGTAGGCTGCGCTGAAATCATCGAAGGCTTCGACGCGGTGAGCGAAGGCCTTGCGCAGTTCGGTAGATGGCGCGACTTCGGGCCGCCAGTCATCGAACGCCAAGGCATCCCTGGACAGGCCCCTTGGCCATAGCCGATCGACCAGTACGCGTTGGCCGTCGCCAGCCTGGGCATCGAGATAAACCCGCTTGCAACGGATCATCGAGTGGCCTCCATAGCCTGCGGCAATGCCGCACTTGGCGCTGCGTACGGGCTCGATTAGCGTGGTGAAAGGAGGATTCACCATGGACTATTTCATTATCGTCGTCACCACCGCTGCCGGCCTGTACTTTCACTGGTGGCTGTTTCGCCGTATTCGCCAATGGAGTGACCGCGATCTGGCGCTTTCATTTGCCGAGGGTGATGAGCGCAAACGTCAGTACATGCTCGAACAGCTGGCCCGTGCGCAGCGCGAGGGTGTCAAACGACGAGATTTGCCGGCCTGGCTGGAGCAGGCCGCGGGGCATTATCCAATCAGCAACGCATGATGCGCCTGGCGCTCGCTGAGCAGGCCCCGTGCGCGCAATACAGGGCCTATGCACTCGATCACTCGCTGGCTGCGTCGACCTCGAGTTCGTCGAGCGCATCTGGCTGGCTCTTGAAAGCTTTGGCAAACACGTCGCGATTCTTGGCCATGAAGATACCCAGTTCCTCGCCCTGCTCCTCGCTCAAGGACGGCACGGCCTTGTGCAGAACCTCGCTCAGGCGCTCGGCCAGCTCCAGCATCTTGTCGTAACGATCGGCTTCGGCCTTATCCATAAACAAGCGCTCCGGATCGCGACTGCTGCGGTACACCACTTCGACGGCCATTCATCACCTCGTCTGCCTTCATGCGTGTTGGTCAGTAATTGACTGGTTTTTTATACAGTGCTGGCGAGGATAAAGGACTCGCTGCCGTTTGGCCAGTATCGCGTCTTCCACAGAGGATAGAAGCTCCACCGGAGCTGTGTCTTTCCGTCACATCCCTGCATCATCCTCAAGCTGGTGTTTTTCCTGCATGCTCGTCAGCGGGCATCCATGTCGGATGCCCGGGCTTCATGCTGGTTTGGGGAGAAGTGAAGGATGAATTGGGCGGAACGTCTGCGTACGGGCATGCATGGCCTGGCGGAATCCTTGGGTAATCTGCTGATGGAGGCCTTCCATTACCTGGCGCTGTTCGCTATCGGGGCGATCACGGCCTGGGCGGGGGTGATGACCTTCATCGGCATGCTGGAGAAGGGACACATCACGGTCGATGACATTCTGTTGCTGTTCATCTACCTGGAATTGGCGGCGATGGTGGGCATCTACTTCAAGACCAACCACATGCCGATTCGCTTCATGATCTACGTGGCGATCACCGCGTTGACCCGTTTGCTGATTTCCGACATTTCTCACACCCACAAACCGACTTGGGGCGTGGTGATGGTGTCGGGAGCGATCCTGCTGCTGGCCCTGGCGATTCTGGTGGTGCGCTACGCCTCGTCGCGTTTTCCGGCGGTGGCTGGCCCGCACCCGCGCAGCAAGGCGCGTAACCGCGAGGACGCCGAGTCCGAGCGCGACGATGCGTCTGACTGAATGTAGGGTGGATCGGGGCGCGTAGATGACGCTCTTTTCATCCACCCCGTTGAGCGTCATGGTGGAGCGAGACGTCAGTCGAGCGGCGCGAACAGCGCCGCCAGGTCTTCTTCATCCAATTGCCACTGGCCCTGACTGCCACCGTCCAGCACGCCCTTGGCCAGGTTGGCCTTGGCCTGCTGCAGTTGCTGGATCTTTTCCTCGACGCTGCCACGGGCGATCAGCTTGTAGACGAACACAGGCTTGTCCTGGCCGATGCGGTAGGCGCGGTCGCTGGCCTGGGCTTCGGCGGCCGGGTTCCACCAGGGGTCGAAGTGGATCACGGTGTCGGCGGCGGTCAGGTTGAGACCGCTGCCGCCGGCCTTGAGGCTGATCAGAAAAACCGGAAACTCCCCCGCCTGGAAGCGTTGTACTGGTGTGCGCCGGTCCTGGGTGCTGCCGGTCAGCTTGGCGTAGGCAATCTTGCGCGCCTGCAGTTCTGCTTCGATCAGCGCCAGCATCGAGGTGAACTGGGAGAACAGCAGTACCCGGCGGCCTTCGTCGACCAGCTCTACGAGCATGTCCAGCAGGGCGCTGAGCTTGCCCGAGTCGTTGGCCCCCAACTCGCCATTATCCTCGCCGAGCAGACGCAGGTCGCAGCAGCTCTGACGCAGGCGCAGCAAGGCTTCGAGGATGACGATATGGCTGCGGGCCAGACCCTGGCGGGCAATTTCGTCGCGTACCTTCTGGTCCATGGCCAGGCGCAGAGTCTCGTAGCGGTCGCGCTGCAACTGGGTCATCTCGACCCATTGAGTAATCTCGGTCTTCGGCGGCAACTCGCTGGCCACCTGTTCCTTGTTGCGGCGCAGCAGGAAGGGTCGGATGCGCCCATTCAGATGGTTCAGGCGCTGGGTGTCGCCACGTTTTTCGATGGGGGTGCGGTAGTCGCGGGTAAAGGCCTTGGCGTCGCCGAGCCAGCCCGGCATGAGGAAGTGGAACAGCGACCACAGCTCGCCCAGGTGGTTTTCCAGCGGTGTGCCGGTCAGGCACAGGCGCAGGTCGGCCTGCACCTGAGCCGCTGCAGTGGCCGCCTTGCTGCGCGGGTTCTTGATGTTCTGCGCTTCGTCGAGAATCAGCAGGCGATAGCGCTGCTGGTTCAGCGCCTTGAGGTCGCGCGGCAGCAGGGCGTAAGTGGTGAGGATCAGATCGTGCTCGGCGATCTCCTCGAACAGCGCCTTGCGCTTGTTGCCGTGCAGGGCCAGTACGCGCAACTGCGGGGTGAAGCGCGCCGCCTCGTCCTGCCAGTTGGGTATCAGGCTGGTGGGCATGACGATCAGTGCTGGATTTTTCAGGCGCCCGGCCTGTTTCTCGCAGAGGATGTGCGCCAGGGTCTGCAGGGTCTTGCCCAGGCCCATGTCGTCGGCCAGTACGCCACCGACGCGCAGTTCGGCCAGGGTCTGCATCCAGTTCAGGCCCTGCACCTGATAGGTGCGCAGTTCGGCCTGCAAACCCTCGGGTGGCGCAATTTCACGTACCGACAGGTTCTGCAGGCGCTGGGCGAAGCCGCGCAATTCATCGCCGCCTTGCCAACTGAGTTCGGGGCCCTGGGCCAGTTCGGCCAGGCGTGCGGCGTCGGCGCGGCCCAGGCGCAGCGGCAGATGATCGTCGCCAGGGTCGCGGAAGTACAGCTCACCGAGCGTGGCCAGCAGCGGCTTCAATCGGGCGAAGGGCAAGGCGATGCGTTTGCCGCCCTGCGGCAGGCTGACCAGCAGGCGATCTTCGTCGGCGCGCTGGGCCAGCGCTTCGGGCGCCAGCAGCCAGGGCGTGCGGCGAATGGCCTGGAGCAGGATCGGCAGCAGACTCAGACGCTGGCCTTCAACTTCGATGCCCAGCTCCAGATCGAACCAGTTCTGCTGCGGATCCTCCTCGACCTCGGCGTACCAGTCGTCGACCTCGGCGAGGTTGTACTGGAAGTCCGGGCGCATGTGGATTTGCCAGCCTTCGGCGCGCAGCTGCGGCAGTTGCTGCTGGACGAAATCCAGCCAGTCGCGCTCGCGCTCCAGTTCGAACGGCTCGCCGGCTTCTGCCGGCAGCGCCTCGCTCTGGCGCAGGGCTACCTGCAGGCCGAGACTTTCCAGACGTTTGCGCAGGCTGGCTTCGGCACCGCCGTCGCGGATCAGGCGCAGGTTGGTTTGCTCATCCAGGCGCTTGACCAGATCCTTGGCCGGTTTGCCGAAAACCTTGTGCCCGGCGTAGTCGAAGGCCAGCGCCGCGCGGTGCTGAGTCTGTTCCTGCATGCGCCCTTTGCGTGCGTCGAAATGTACGCGTACCTGGCTGCCAAGGCTGAGGATGGCGGAGGGGGGGATGCCTTCGAGGCGTGTTTCCGCCAGTTCCTTGTTCACCACGATGATGTCCGACAGGTCGCTGCCGGCGCGCTGTTGCGCTTCCAGGGTGAGCAGGGCGGCGACCACGTGCTTGCAGTTGAAGCCAACCGGGCAGTTGCAGTGGCCGGTCACGCTCCATTTGCGCCCGTAAGGGTGCAGCGTGATGCGCTGCTGGTAGGTCTGCCCGCCGGAACCACGGCAATTGGCGAGCAGGCTGTGGTCCTTGAGGCTGAGCAGTTTGCTGCGCTTTTCTTCGGCGTAGGCAATGCCGCGGCGCAGGTCGCCTGCGCCGAACTCGGAACGCCAGTCCTCCTGGCGTAACTGGTGAATATCCAGAGGCATCAACGAAGCCCCGTGGCGAAAAGGAATGGGCGCATGACTGGGCCGTGGCAATGCAAAGCCACAGATTTTCGCATAGCCGCGTGACGATTAGCAGGCGTGGTACCGAGATTACCGACGGTAGGGTGGGGCGACGGGTTGTTTTCGTCCTACAGGAATGCGGCGCGATACTGCCCCGGTGTGGCGCCCAGTGCCTGGCGAAAACGATTGCTGAAATGGCTGGCGCTGGCGAAGCCGCAGGCCAGTGCCACCTCGCTCAGAGCGGGGGCTGGCTGACGTAGCATCTGGCAGGCACGTGCCAGGCGCCGGGCCAACACGTAGCGATGAGGCGGCAGGCCGAAGCTGCTCTGGAACATGCGCGCGAAGTGGTATTCCGACAGGGCACAAAGCGCGGCCAGCTGGCTCAGCGGCAGCGGCGTCTCCAGATGCTGCTCGATGAACTCGCGCACACGCCTGCGTTGCAGCGGTGCCAGGCCACCCTTGAGGCGCAGGCCCTGGCGCAGGCCAACCTGGTTGAGTAGCGCATGGTCGAGCAACTGGTGAGCCAGGCTGCTGGCCAGCAGGCGTTCGCCCGGTTCCTGCCAGTCGAGGGTGCACAGCTGGCGGAAGCGCGCGGACTGTTCGGCGTCCTCGAGAAAGGTCGCTTCTTCCAGTTGCAGGCTGCGCGGTTCGCGATCGAGCAGGGCGACCGCGCCAAGGGCGAACTGCTCCTGCTCTATATAGAGGTGGGCAAGCTGAATCTCGCCATTGATGATCCAGGCCGACTGGTGCTCGGCCGGCAGGATGCACAGTTTGTCTGGAGCGCCCTTGTTGCCGGGTTGCTCGCGGCGAAAGGTGCCAGTGCCGCCACTGAGGTAGCACGACAGCGTGTGGTGGCTGGGGGCAAGGTAGTCACGCGCATCATGGGCGTTGCTCCAGCGTGCCACGGCCATGCCGTTGCCCAGTTCGGCCATGGCGTGCAGCCGCGCGTTGGGCGAGCGGCTCATGCTCTGGAATACCTGCAGATGTTCGAATTGCGCCATCACCATCTCCCGAATGCGGCCATGCTACGCCTGCCGACAGGCAAAACCAGAGGCGAAGAAAAAAATGCGCAAGTTTGTGAAAGTCTGGGGTCGTAATTGCTGGAACGCCTTTGAATGGTGCTTAAGTTTTTTTGCACCAACCCGCGGCGCGGCGCGAGGACTCGGAGTATCGTGGCGGCCATTCAAACAATGATTCGCATCCCGGATGCCGCTCTCGATGAAATACCTGCACCACTTCGCTCTTGCCTCTGCCTTGATCCTCCCCAACCTGCTGGCTGCCGCGCCTTCGGTCGATGACAAATCGGCCTTCATCGCCGATCTGGTCGGGCGCATGACCTTGGAGGAAAAGGTCGGCCAACTGCGTCTGATCAGCATTGGCGGCGACATGCCGCGTGAGCGCATCCGCGAAGAGATGGCCGCAGGGCGTATCGGCGCCACCTTCAACTCGGTGGTGCGCCCGGAAAACCGCCCGATGCAGGAGGCGGCGCTGCGCAGTCGCCTGGGTATCCCGGTGTTCTTCGCCTACGACATCATCCACGGCCATCGCACTACTTTTCCGATTGGGCTGGGGCTGGCCTCGAGCTGGGACATTCCTGCCATCGAGAACAGCGCACGGGTCGCGGCCTTCGAGGCCAGCGCCGATGGCCTGGACATGACCTTCGCGCCGACCGTCGATATTTCCCGCGATCCACGCTGGGGTCGCACGTCCGAAGGTTTCGGCGAGGACCCGTACCTGGTTTCGCGCATTGCCGCCGCGATGGTTCACGGTTATCAGGGTAAGGATCCCAGCGACCCGCAGCGCATCATGGCCAGCGTCAAGCACTTCGCCCTGTACGGCGCGGTGGAGGGTGGGCGCGACTACAACGTGGTCGACATGAGCCCGATGCGCATGTATCAGGATTACCTGCCGCCTTATCGCGCCGCCATCGATGCCGGTGCCGGCGGGGTGATGGTGGCGCTGAACGCGATCAATGGCGTGCCAGCTTCGGCCAATACCTGGCTGCTGCGTGATCTGCTGCGTCGCGACTGGGGCTTCAAGGGCGTGGCGCTCAGCGACCACGGTGCGATCACCGAACTGCTGCGCCATGGTGTGGCCGCCGATGGCCGTGAGGCTGCAAAACTGGCCGTCACGGCGGGGGTCGGCATGAGCATGGCCGACACGCTCTACGATCAGGAGCTGCCTGCTTTGGTGCGCAGCGGCGCGGTGCCGCAGAGTGTGCTGGATGAAGCCGTCACCCATGTACTGAACACCAAGTACGACCTTGGCCTGTTCCACGATCCGTTCCGCCGCATCGGCCGCGCCGAAGACGACCCGGCCGACGTCAATGCCGAAAGCCGCCTGCACCGCACCGATGCGCGGGCCATGGCGCGCGACTCCCTGGTGCTGCTGGAAAACCATGGCGACACCCTGCCGCTGAGCAAGAAGACCACCGTCGCCTTGATCGGCCCGCTCGCCGATTCGCCCGTGGACATGCTCGGCAGCTGGTCGGCGGTCGGTGTGGCCGAGCAGGCAGTGACCCTGCGCAAGGGCATGGAGGCGGCGCTGCAAGGCCAGGGCAAGCTGCTCTACGCCGTCGGCGCCAACGTCACCGACGATGCCCATGTGATCAATTACCTCAACCAGCTCAACTGGGATCGCCCGGAAGTGGTGCTGGACAAGCGCACGCCGCAGGCGATGCTGGAGGAGGCTGTGCGTGTGGCTTCCCAGGCCGACGTCATCGTCGCTGCGGTGGGGGAGGCGCGGGGGATGTCCCACGAGTCGTCCAGCCGCACGCGTCTGGATCTGCCGGACAGCCAGCAGGCGCTGCTGCGCGCGCTCAAGGCCACCGGCAAGCCGCTGGTGCTGGTGTTGATGAACGGCCGCCCGCTGGCGCTCGGCTGGGAGAAGGAAAACGCCGATGCGATGCTGGAGACCTGGTACAGCGGCATCGAGGGCGGCAATGCCATCGCCGACGTGCTGTTCGGTGAGCACAACCCCTCTGGCAAGCTACCGATCACCTTCCCACGTTCAGTCGGGCAGATTCCCACTTACTACAACCACCTGCGCCTGGGCCGTCCGTACACACCCGGCACGCCGGGCAACTACACCTCGCAGTATTTCGAGGAGCCCAACGGCCCTCTGTATCCGTTCGGCTACGGTCTGAGCTACAGCGACTTCCAGCTGTCGGCGCCGAAGCTGTCTGCCGAGCGCATGACGCCGGGCGAGAAGATTCGCGTCAGCGTCACGTTGAAGAATACCGGGGCACGGGCTGGCGCGACCGTGGTGCAGCTGTACCTGCACGACGAGGCCGCTTCGGTGATCCGTCCGGTGAAGGAACTCAAGGATTTTCGCAGGGTCAAGCTTGAAGCAGGTGAGGCGCGCGAGCTGAGTTTCGAGATCGACGAAACCATGCTGCGTTTCTATAACGCCAGCCTGCAGCATGTCAGCGAGCCAGGTGCCTTCCGTGTCCAGTTGGGGCTGGATTCGGAGAGCGTGCAGGAGGCGCGTTTCGAACTGTTGCCACGCCAATGAGGGTGTGGCCCAAGGAGGCGAAAAATATACTCGCGCGAGCACCTGTGCCGGACTTCACGATCTGGTAATAATGCGCAGAAAGAATCCGCGCATGCGGAGACGTCACCGTTCGGTTGGCTGTCTGCATCGTGCTCGCGTTGTGTTTGTACCATTCGCCCGTTTTCAACTCCCTGCAGCGGCCGCCCCTGGGCTTGCCGCTGCTTGTCAGTACGTGTTGCCCTGGAGGCTGTGTGTCGATGAGTCGTTGTTCTGGAGCCCGTATGGGCAAGGCCGGCAAGCTGGCCCTCTGTGTGCTCCCTCTGTTGTTCGCTGCCCAGAGCTGGGCCTTCGATCTGGATGATGTGGCGGTCAAGGCCAAGGCGCTTGCCGCCGAAAGCTACAGCGCCCCGCAAAGCAATCTGCCGGCTGCGCTGCGCGAATTGCCGTTCGCTGGCTATCAGAAGGTGCGCTTCCTTGAGGAAAAAGCACACTGGGCTGATGGCAAGACGCCGTTCCGGCTGTACTTCTTCCACCAGGGCATGCACTTCGATGTGCCGGTGAAGATCAACGAAGTGACCGCCGAAGGCACCCAGGAAATCAAGTACGACCCGTCGATGTTCGACTTCGGCGATCTCAACCTGAACCCGGATGACCTCAAGGATCTGGGCTTCGCCGGCTTCAAGGTGATCAACGAGATCAATGCCAAAGGTACACATGACGAAGTGATGAGTGTGCTGGGCGCCAGCTACTTCCGTATCGTCGGCAAGGGCCAGGTGTTCGGCCTCTCCGCGCGTGGCCTGGCCATCGACACCGCGCTGCCATCGGGCGAAGAGTTCCCGCGTTTCAGCGAATTCTGGATCGAGAAGCCTCAGCCCGATCGCCGCAGCCTGGTGATCTACGCACTGCTCGACTCGCCGCGTGCCACCGGCGCTTACCGCATGGAAATCAAACCGGGGCGCGACAGCGTGCTCGAGGTGCAATCGAAGGTCTACCTGCGTGAGAACGTCGAGAAGCTCGGCATCGCGCCGCTGACCAGCATGTACCTGTTCGGTGCCAACCAGCCCTGGCCGCGCCCGAATTACCGCCCGCAACTGCATGACTCCGATGGTCTGGCCATCCATGCCGGCAATGGCGAGTGGATCTGGCGTCCGCTGAACAACCCGCAGCGCCTCAACGTCAGCAGCTATCGTATCGACAACCCACGTGGCTTCGGCCTGATGCAGCGTGGTCGCGACTTCAACCAGTATCAGGATCTCGACGACCGCTACGAGCTGCGCCCGAGCGGCTGGGTGGAAACCGTCGGCGATTGGGGCGCTGGTCATGTCGAACTGGTGGAGATCCCCACGCCGGACGAAACCAACGACAACATCGTCGCCCTGTGGCGCCCCGAGAAGTTGCCGGCCCCGGGGGAGTCGCTGGATGTGGCCTATCGCCTACACTTCAGCCGTGACGACGCCAAACTGCACGATCCGCAACTGGCCATGGTCAGCCAGACCCGGCTGTCGGAGGGTGATATCAAGCAGGCCAACCTGATTCGTCAGGCTGATGGCAGTACTGCACTGGTGGTCGATTTCGTCGGTGAGGAGCTGGCCAAGCGTTCGCCCGACGCGGCGCCGACCGTTCAGGTCAGCGTCGATGGCAACGCCGAGTTGCTGGAAGACAGCCTGCGTTACAACCCGGTCAGCAAAGGCTGGCGCCTGATGTTGCGCATCAAGGTCAAGAACCCGGCGCAGCCGGTGGAAATGCGCGCTGCCCTGGTCGAGGACGGCAAGCCCTTGTCGGAAACCTGGAGCTATCAGCTGCCTTCCCATGAATAACACTCTAAACCCTACGCAAATCCAGGAGTATCTGGGAGAACTGCCGCTCGATCATGAGCGGCAGCAGGCCTTGGCTGATCGAGTCGAAGAGGAGGGCGGCGATCTTGCGACACTGCATCGCGCCCTGCACGAGGACGATCAGCTAGCGACCGAGCCCCAGGAGGAAACCCGCGAGATGCTCGACTCGGTGCCAGCCCGCCTGGCACTGGGCTGGCCGGATGCGCTCGAGCGCGGCTGCCGCATCGTGCAGGACCACCAGGGTCGGCCCACCATCGATTCGACCCCTCCGATCAGACGCACGCGTATGGTGCCGGAGCCCTGGCAGACCAATATCCTGGATCGCGGTTGGCGCCGTCTGAAGGGCGAGAAACCCGCCCCGCGACCTCGTACACGCGAGAGCGAAGACTTCGCCGAAGAGCGTTGGCGGCATGTCGCGGCGGTGCGTCGTGCCGCGCTGCTGGTATTGATGATCACGCAGACCGTGGTCGCCACCTGGTACATGAAGTCGGTGCTGCCCTATCAGGGCTGGTCGCTGGTCGATCTGGGCCTGGTGTTCGAGCAGCCCTGGCAGGAGTCGGCGCGGCAGATCCTGCCCTATGTGGTGCAGACCAGCATCCTGGCGCTGTTCGCCCTGCTGTTCTGTTGGGTGTCGATGGGCTTCTGGACCGCGCTGATGGGCTTCTTCCAACTGCTCAAGGGGCATGATCGCTACAGCATCTCGGCCACCAGCTGCGGTGACGAGCCGATTTCGCCACGGGCGCGTACGGCATTGGTGATGCCGATCGCCAACGAGCACGTGCCGCGCGTGTTCGCCGGTCTGCGCGCGACGTTCGAGTCGCTCAAGGCTACCGGGCAGCTCGATCACTTCGACTTCTTCGTTCTCAGCGACAGCAACGACCCAGATATCTGCGTGGCCGAACAACAGGCCTGGATGGAGCTGTGCCGCGAGGTGGAAGGCTTCGGCCATATCTTCTATCGCCGCCGTCGGCGTCGGGTGAAGCGCAAGAGCGGCAACATCGACGACTTCTGCCGGCGCTGGGGCAGCAACTACCGCTACATGGTGGTGCTCGATGCCGACAGCGTGATGAGCGGCGAATGCCTGACCCGCCTGGTACGCCTGATGGAGGCCAATCCGGGTGCCGGCATCATCCAGACCGCGCCCAAGGCGTCCGGGATGGACACCCTCTATGCGCGGCTGCAACAGTTTGCTACCAGCGTCTACGGGCCGCTGTTCACCGCTGGCCTCAACTTCTGGCAGCTGGGTGAATCGCATTACTGGGGCCACAACGCGATCATTCGGGTCAAACCCTTCATCGAGCACTGCGCCCTGGCGCCGCTGCCGGGCACCGGTTCCTTCGCCGGCGCGATCCTCTCCCACGATTTCGTCGAAGCCGCGCTGATGCGCCGCGCCGGTTGGGGCGTATGGATCGCCTACGACCTGCCGGGCAGCTATGAAGAGTTGCCGCCGAACCTGCTCGACGAGCTCAAGCGTGACCGCCGCTGGTGCCATGGCAACCTGATGAACTTCCGCCTGTTCCTGGTGCGTGGCATGCACGCGGTACACCGCGTGGTGTTTCTCACCGGGGTCATGTCCTACCTGTCCGCGCCGCTGTGGCTGTTGTTCCTGGTGCTCTCGACCTGCCTGCTGGCGATTCATACGCTGATGGTGCCGGAGTACTTCCTGCAGCCCAACCAGCTCTATCCACTGTGGCCGCGCTGGCAGCCACACGAGGCCATCGCCCTGTTCTCGGCGACCATGACCCTGCTGTTCCTGCCCAAGCTGCTCAGCGTGCTGCTGATCTGGATCAAGGGTGCCGAGGCCTACGGTGGGCGCACGCGGGTGCTGTTGTCGATGCTGCTGGAGGCGTCCTGCTCGGTGCTGCTGGCGCCGGTGCGCATGCTGTTCCACAGCCTGTTCGTCACCGCCGCCTTCCTCGGTTGGTCGGTGCAGTGGAACTCGCCGCAGCGCGTGGATGACTCGACCCCCTGGAGCGAAGCCTTCCGCCGTCATGGCACCCAGGTACTGATCGGTATCAGCTGGACGGCGCTGGTGGCCTGGCTCAACCCGGACTTCCTCTGGTGGCTGGCACCCATCGTCATTTCACTGGTGCTGTCGCCAGTGGTCTCGGTGCTGACCAGCCGCACGGCACCGGGCCTGGCAGCGCGGCGCTGCAAGCTGTTCCTGATTCCGGAAGAACACAAGGTGCCGGTGGAGCTGAGCAACACCGCCGAGTATGAGCAACTGAACAGCTCACGGGCTCTGCGCAAGGGCTTCCTGCGTGCAGTGGTCGACCCGCTGTACAACGCCCTGGTCTGCGCCATGGCCCGTGCCCGCCACGCCAAGGTGGTGCCGGCTGCCGAAGCGCTGCGCGACGAGCGTATCGATGAAATCCTCAGCGCCGGGCCTGAGGGTAAGGTCGAGGCGACCCGCTGGCGTCTGCTCAACGATCCTGACGGCATGGCCCGCCTGCACGCGCGCATCTGGCAGGAGCCGCAATATCACGCCTGGCGCGAAGCCCTGCGCGACGTCTGATCATCCGTCACGCCCCCGCCTGCCGGGGGCGTGACGTGATGCCCTTCTGACATACCCGCTAACATCTATAGGCGCATCAACGCTCTGCTGCACGGCACCATTACGTCTGGGGCGGGTCTTTGCCTCGGATGGGGCATTCGGCCGTCTGGCCTGAGCACCGTTTTCGTACATGACATTGGAGAGGAACCACGATGTCGAATCTGCATGATTCCGCGCAGCGCTATGGTGCGGTTACACGCTGGCTGCACTGGGGCATGGCCGTTTTGCTGGGGTGGCAATTCTTGACCGTACTGGCGCATGCGCTGATGGAAGACAGCGCGCTGGATAAATTCCTCTGGGGGACGCACAAGGCGACCGGGCTGTTGCTCATGGTGCTGGTGGTGATTCGCCTGCTCTGGGCGTTGTACAACAGCAGCCGCCGGCCGGCGCCAGTCAGCACACTGGCACGCTTCGGCCACCTGGCGTTGTATGGCCTGCTGTTCGTGATTCCCTTTGTCGCGCTGCTACGCCAGTATGGCTCGGGCCGCGAGTTCGTCGCCTTCGGCATGACCATCATGCCCGGCTTCAGCGACGCCAAGATCGAATGGATGATCGCGCCCGCCAGCCTGCTGCATGGCAACCTCGGCTGGCTGCTGCTGTTCATGGTCATCGGCCACGCGGCCATGGCTTTCGTTCATCGCCGTCAGGGCGGCGAGGATGTGCTGGCGCGCATGATCGGGCGCTGACTCAGGGTGGTATGGCAAAAGGCTTACACGCCCAGGCGGCAACCACCACTATTGCCATCGCGAGCCGATCTCTAATCTACACACATCCCCTGCAGCGACGGATCGCTGAGGATCAAGGACGATGACCAGGCCAGGATTGGCTGCCGACAGGATGTCGGATGGTTGGGAAGAAACCCGCTTCGGCGGGTTTTTTGTTGTCTGCGGAAAAGTGCTCACTTCTCCTTGCCAATGAAGGCCAGCAGTGCGAGCAGCGGCAGTCCGGCAGCCAGCAGTGCCGTGCCCGACCAGCCGAAACGCTCGTAGACCGGGCTGGCCAGAGCCGAGCCGATGGCGCCGCCCACGAAGATGCTGGTCATGTACAGCGCATTGAGCCGGGCGCGGCTCTGCGGCTCCAGTGCGTAGATGCTGCGTTGACCCAGCACCATGCTCATCTGCACGGCGAAATCCAGCACGATGGCAGTGACGACCAGGCCGATCCAGCCCAGTCCGGCGCTTAGCAGGTTGGGAGCGAAGGCCAGTGGTGCCAGGATCAGCGCCACCAGGCTGGCGCGCCAGGTATGGCCGGCATCGGCCAGACGCCCGGCGATAGGCGCCGCGACTGCGCCGATGGCGCCGGCCAGGGCGAACAGGGCGATGTCCTGCTGGCTCAAACCGAGGTGGCGCGACAGTTCCAGCGGCGCGACTGTCCAGAACAGACTGAAACTGGCGAACATCAGGCCCTGATAAAGCGCGCGGCGGCGCAGTGTTGGGTAGCGGCGCAGCAGGTGAACGAGCGAGGCCAGCAGTTGCCCGTAGCTGGCGCGGTGGCTGGGGGCGTGGCGCGGGATGGTGGTGGCGATCACCAGGGTGATCAGCAGCATCAGTCCGGCTGCCATCAGGTACACCGCGCGCCAGCCGAATTCACCGGCTACCAGGCTGGCCAGTGGCCGAGCCAGCAGGATGCCCAGCAGCAGGCCGCTCATGATGTTGCCCACCACACGGCCACGGCTGGCCTCCGGCGCCAGGTTGGCGGCCAGGGGGATCAGCATCTGTACCGAAACCGAGCTGAGACCGATCAGCAGTGCCAGGCCAAGAAACACATCCGGTTGATTCGCGAAGGCCGCCGCCAGGAGGCAGAGCAGGGCGGCTGCGGTGGTGATCAGCATCAGTCGGCGGCTTTCCAGCAGGTCGGCCAGCGGTACCAGGAACAGCAGGCCGAGGGCATAGCCGATCTGCGTCAGCGAAACGATCAGGCTGGCGCGCTCGGCGCTGAGGCCGACATCCGGGGCGATCAGCTCGATGATCGGCTGGGCGTAGTAGAGGTTGGCGACGATGGCGCCGCAGCACAGGGCGAACAGCAGCACCAGTGCCTGCGGCAGGGCTGGCGACTCGCTCGTGAGTGAGGAGGTCTGGCTAGTCATGATGGGATCTCGGTGAGACGGAACGACAGGCGCAAGGTTAGGCAGGCGACGTCAGGCGGAGAAGCCGTCGAATCGGCAACAGTGCGTTGCGCACCGTGCAAAGGCGTTCAGCGCTGCAGCAGCGCCTGAAGGAACTCACTGAACGCGGCGATGCGCTTCGACCCCCGGTGATTGGGCAGGTACAGCAGGTGAATGGTGCCTTCGTGCGGGCCGGGGGCAACTTCGTAGTCGGGCAGCAGGCGCTGCAGCTTGCCACTGTCCACATCATCGCGTACCAGCCAGTCCGACAGCAGTGCCACGCCCTGACCGGCCACGGCTGCCTGACGCAGGATATCGGCGTTGTTGCTGCGCAGGCTTCCTGTGACCGGCACCTGCAAGGTCGTTCCGTCCTGCTCGAAGCGCCAGTAGTGTGCCGGGCTGCCGTAGTCATACTGCAGGCAGGCGTGCGCCTGGAGTGCGTCCGGATGTTCAATGGGCGAGGTGCGTGCCAGATACTGCGGACTCGCCACCAGCCAGCGCGTGAAACTGCCGACGCGCTGGCTGACCACGTCATCGCTGACGATGGAAGAGCCCAGGCGCAGCGCCAGATCGACCCGTTCGCTGAGCAGGTCGACCACCTCGTCGGTCACGCGCAGGGTCAACTCCAGCTGCGGGTGTCGCTCCAGCAGTTCGCCGAGGTGCGGGGCGATGATGCGCCGGGCGAACTCCACCGGCACGCTTACCGCCAGGCGACCACGCACCTCTTCGCCGTTGTCGGTCACGGCGGCATCGGCTTCGTCCAGGGCGTCGAGGATGGCCAGGGCGCGCTCGAAGTAGTCGCGTCCGGCCTCGCTGACGCTGATCTGCCGCGTGTTGCGGTTGAGCAGTACGCAGCCCAGTTCCTGTTCAAGAGCGTTGACCGCACGGGTCACTGACGAGGTGGCCAGGCCCAGCTGCCGCGCCGCGGCGGAAAAACCACCACAGCGAACGGTGGCGACGAAGGTGCGCAGAGCCAGCAGTTTGTCCATGGAAACGCCCGAAATGCCGATCAGCCTGAAGCTTGCGCGATTGGCCGGCTCGCTGCCAAGCATTGCGTGGCGCCCTGGGCCTTGCGCGTATACCACAGCACCCGGCTTACGCCACGGGTGATGGCCACATAGGCCAGGCGCCGGGCTTCGTCCTGCATGGCCTGGTCGTAGCTGCCGGCGAAGAAGCCGCACTGGGCGTAGAGCGCGTTGCGCAGCGGGTGCTTCTCCACCGGCAGGCAGTCATCAAGGATGATCGCCACTTCGGCCTGCAGGCCCTTGGCGCGGTGGATGGTCATGGCTCTGACCGGCAGCGTCTTGTCCAACTGCGCGCGCACCTGCTGCAGTGGCTCGTTGCGTCGGCTGAGCAGCAGCACAGCGGTGCGATCCGCGTTGGCGCGCTGGCTGACGTACTGGCACTGCGCGGTGATTTCCTTGAGCAGTGCCGGTAGGCCGCTGGCCAGGTCGAAGCGCTGGATCAGCCTGACACCATGATCGCCCGGTTGCATCGCCTTGGCCGCGACGCAGGTCTTGGCCTGCTTGTTGTGCACTTCAGCGAGCACCTTCTCGCCATCGCGGATCACCGGCTCGATGCTGCGGTAGTTGGTGCCCAGCAGCAAGGTGGTGCTCTTGCTGCGGCCACGGCTGGGAAAGTGTCGGTCGAAGTCGATGAACAGCTCCGGTGAGCTGCCGCGCCAGCCGTAGATCGATTGCCAGTCGTCGCCGATGGCCATCAGGCTGATGCGCTCGCCCGCCGCGTGCAGGCGGCGATGCACGGCCTGCAGCCACAGCACGATCTGCGGCGAGATGTCCTGGAATTCGTCGATCAGCAGGTGGCTCAGGGCGAGCAGGGCCGGGCCGGGTTTGCCGTCGTCGCTGCTCAGCCGCTCGCTCAGTTGCGCGAAGGCACCGTTGAAGCTGATCAGCCCCTGATGCTTCAGCAGGTTGTTGAAGTGCTGGTGGAAGCGCTGCATCGCCTCAATGAAGTCACGCTCGCGTGCTGCGCAGCCCAGGGTTTTCACATCCAGACGGTCGAGGCGAATCCCCAGGCTCTCGGCGAAGTCGATCTGCCCGTGCAGCAGCTCGAACAAGGGCAGTGCAGTGAATTCACCGGGCAGTTTGCAGGCGTCCAGTGGCGCCTTGGCCTTGCCCTGTGGCGGCTCCTCGGGCGCCGGCAGCTTGAGCAGGCGGTGAGTCAGGACGCGAAAGCGCGCGTCCTCGGCGTAGGCGTTCTGGTAGGCCTGCTTGAGCAGGCGCTGCTGCGCGGGGCGCAGGCGCCCCCCGGTGAGCGGGTTGTCTGGTTCGTCGCTAGGGTCGTCCAGTTGCTCGAACCAGCGCGGGTTACCCAGGTTCTCCTTGGCCAGTGTGGCCATGGCCGCATGGAAGGTGCGCACGCACTGGCGCGCATCGTGCGGGTAGTGCCAGAAGTCGAGCAGGCGTTGCAGGCGCTCGCGCAACTCGCTGCAGGAGGCGTTGGTGAAGGAAATCACCGTCAGGCGCTTGGGATCGACCTCCAGGTGGCAGAGCAGGAACACCACGCGCAGTACCAGGGTGCTCGACTTGCCCGAACCGGCGCCGGCGAAGATGCGTGCCAGCGGCGCACGGCAGAGGATCATCGCCCACTGTTCGTCCGACGGTGCGCCGATCAGCCTGGCGTTCACCGCCTGCGCCACGCGTTCGCGCATCGCCTGTACCTGAGCGTCTTCGACCTTCAGCCGGGTGCCGGGGTAAATCCCTGCAGGGCCGGGTTTACCACTGTCGGTCTTGCGACCGCTGGCTTTCTTGTTGCCAGTGGACTTCTTCTTGCTTTGCTTGCGTGCAGGTTTACGTGGCTGCGCGGCTTCGCGCTCGGCACGCAGGTAGGCGGTGGTGTGAGGGAAGTAGCGGGCGAGGGCGCTGGACAGCAGTTGTTTGTAGCGCGCGACAGCAGAAAGCATGCGTTGAGAATGACCTGACGGATAAAACCCGCATGATAAAGCCTGCAGCGCGATGGCAGGCAGTGATGGCGCAGCGATAAATGCGCAACTTTGTGCAAGCGCCCCGTACGCATCGCTTCCAGACTGTGCTCAGTCTTGGGAGATACTCGATGAACCTGTCGCTTTACCTGCTTACCGTACTGATCTGGGGTACGACCTGGATCGCCATCAAATTGCAGATGGGCGAGGTGGCCGTTGCCGCCTCCATCGCCTATCGCTTCGCGCTGGCATCGCTGGTGCTGTTCGCGATGCTCTGGTTCAGCGGCCGCCTGCAGCCGCTGGATCGCCGTGGCCAGGGCATTTGCCTGGTGCAGGGGGTGTGCCTGTTCTGCCTCAACTTCCTGTGCTTCTACACCGCCAGCCAGTGGATACCCAGTGGCTTGATCGCGGTGATTTTCTCCACCGCCACCCTGTGGAACGCGATCAATGCAAGGCTGTTCTTCAAACAGCGCATCGCCGCCAACGTGCTGCTCGGTGGCGCGTTGGGGCTGGTCGGTCTGGGCTTACTGTTCTGGCCGGAGCTGGCTGGGCATGAAGCCAGCCGCGAAAGCCTGCTGGGCATCGGCCTGGCGCTACTTGGCACGCTGTTCTTCTCCGCCGGCAACATGCTCTCCAGCCTGCAGCAGAAGGCCGGGCTCAAGCCGCTGACCACCAACGCCTGGGGCATGCTCTATGGCGCGCTGATGCTGGTGGGGATCTGCCTGGTCAGCGGCACGCCGTTCGCCTTCGAGTGGAACGCGCGCTACGTCGGCTCGTTGCTGTACCTGGCGATTCCCGGCTCGGTGATCGGCTTTACCGCCTACCTGACGCTGGTCGGGCGCATGGGCCCGGAGCGCGCAGCTTACTGCACCGTATTGTTCCCGGTGGTGGCACTGAACATCTCGGTATTTGCCGAGGGTTACCAGTGGACGGTTCCTGCGCTGTTCGGCCTGGGGCTGGTGATGTTGGGCAACGTGCTGGTGTTTCGTAAGCCGCGAGCGGTAGCACCCGCGGCTGAACTGGTAAGGCGTTAAGTAGTTATTTAGTAATCGTTATTATTTACATTGTATTTACAAAGCTCTAGAGTTCGCTCCTTTTTGGGCTACGGCCGTTCACTGGGGGAGCGATTCACATGTGTGTCGTCAGACGCAGTTACCTGGCGCTGGGCGTAGCCCTGGCCTTTACCCATCTGCCCGCCGTGGCCGAGCGTGTGGAGCTGGAAGGCACCGAAGTGGTGGGCGACTGGCTCGGTGAGGCGAGCGAGGAAGATGTACTCAACCATGCCGGTGCGCGCAGCGTGCTGCGCCGCCAGCAGATTCAGGAAAGCGGCGCGAGCAGCGTGCGCGAAGTCTTGCGTCGGGTTCCCGGTCTGCAGGTGCAGGACAGCAACGGCACCGGCGGCAGTGACATCTCCCTCAATGTCGGCACGCGGGGTCTGACTTCGCGACTGTCGCCGCGTGCCACCATCCTGCAGGATGGTGTGCCCCTGGCGGTGGCGCCCTATGGTCAGCCGCAGCTGTCGCTGGCGCCCACCAGCCTGGGCAACATCGAGTCCATCGACGTCGTGCGTGGCGGTGGCGCGGTGCGTTATGGTCCGCAGAACGTCGGCGGCATCATCAACTTCGTCACCCGCGGGATTCCCGAGGAGTTGGCGCGCGAGGTCAGCTTCCAGAGCGAATCGGCGCCGGCGCAGGGTGGTTTCCTCAACCGCAGCAGTGCCTTCCTTGGTGGCACCGCGGATAACGGTTTGGGCATGGCCCTGCTGTATTCGGGCGTGCGCGGCGATACCTACCGCGAGCAGAGCGGCACGCGCATCGACGATGTGATGCTCAAGTACCGTTACGCCCTGAGCGAGATCGACGAGCTGTCCGGCAGCCTGCAGTACTACCGCGCCGACGCCGACATGCCGGGCGGCCTTAGCGCTGCCGAGTTCGACCATGATCCCTACGCCAGCAATCGCCCGTACGACAATTTCGAGGGGGACCGCAAGCAGGCGGTGATCAAGTACAAGCGCAGCCCGGATGCCTTGAGCAGCTTCGAGGTCACCAGCTTCTACAACACCAGTTACCGGGGCGCCGTGCTGGCCAACAATGGTGCCGACAGCCTCACCTGGCTGCGTGAGTTCCCCCGTCACTACGAGGTGTTCGGGATCGAGCCGCGTTATTCTCAGGTGCTGTTCGTTGGCGATAGCAGTCACGAGCTGGGTGTCGGCTACCGCTACACCGAGGAAGACTCGGCCGAGAAACGCTATGATCGCGTCGGCTTCGGCAGCGGCGGCAACCCGTACAGCGTGCCGCGTCGTCTGGCCGCTTCGAGCAGTGCCAGCACCGAGGCGCACGCTCTGTATATCGACGACCGTATCGATATCGGCCGCTGGACCCTGACCCCCGGCCTGCGTTACGAACAGGTGCGGGTGACTTCGCGCAATCGTCTCAGCGGGGTGGATCAGGAGCAGCGCTACAGCGAACCGCTGCCGTCGCTGAACCTGATGTATCACCTGTCCGATGCCTGGAAGCTGTATGCCAACGCCAATACGTCATTCGGCAGCATCCAGTACTTTCAACTGTCCCAGGAAAACGATCTGCAAGGCGAGAAGGCTTATACCTACGAGCTGGGCACGCGATATGACGATGGTCTGTGGAACGCTGAGCTGACCCTGTTCCGCATCGACTTCGACGATCAGTTGGAATTGACCAATGCCGTGTGGCGCAATGCTGGCGAGACCCGTCACCGCGGCGCCGAGCTGGCCGGTGGCGTCGATTTCGCCGCTCTCGACCCTCGTCTGGCGGGACTTTCCGTTTATGCCTCGCTGGTGCTGACCAAGGCTACGCGCGAGGAGGATGGTCCCAATCAGGGCAATGACGTGCCGTTCTATTCGCGTCAGGTCGCCACGCTTGGCCTGCGTTACGCCAGCGGCCCTTGGGTGTGGAACCTGGACGGTTACGCACAGACCCGCCAGTTCGCCGACTCCGCCAACACCCGTGAGGAAAGTAGCGACGGCGCGCTGGGAGAGATCCCCGGCTATGCCAGCTGGAACGCCCGCAGTCAGTACGATTTCGGCAATGGTCTGACGCTGGCCGCTGGGGTGAAGAACCTGCTGGATCGTCAGTACTACACCCGCTCCACCGACACCAACCGCGGCAAGTATCTAGGGCTACCGCGCACGTTGTACGTGCAGACCAGCCTGAGCTTCTGAGCAAGGACCGGCTCGGCAAGCCTCAGGTGGGCGAGCCGGCGCCGCGAATCAACTTGCGCAGCATGAAGCGATTGGGGTGGCAGGCCTCGGCCACCTCACGTGGCAGCGGCAGGGGCTCGTCCTCCAGCCAGGCAGCGATCAGCTCGCCGGCAAGCGGTGCGCTGATCAGCCCGCGTGAGCCGTGGCCACTGTTGATGTACAGGCCGTGCAGCCAGGGGCAGGGCGTAACCGGTACCTGGCGGGCGTCCTTGGCCAGTACCGCATAGGTCTCGGTGAAGGTTTCGGCATCGGCCAGCGGCCCGACTATCGGCAGGTAGTCCGGGCTGGTGCAGCGGAACGCGGCGCGGCCTTCCAGCGTCGCCGGGTCGAGTGTCTGTGCATCCAGGCGTTCGGCCAGATCCGTGGAAATTTCCCGCAGCAGCTCCAGGTTGCCGGCATGCTCGGCCACGTTGGGTGTGAGGTCGTCGCTGTGGAAGTCGAAGCTGGCGCCCAGGGTGTGCTCACCGTCGCGTGGCGGCGCGACATAGCCTTCGGCGCAGACCACGGTGCGCAGTTGACTGCTGAGCGAGTTGGCCGGCAGGCGGCTGATCTGCCCACGGATGCGCTTGAGCGGCAGGTTCGCATGCGGCAACAGGCGGCCGATTTCGGCGGCGCAGGCCAGTACCAGCACCGGGGCTTCGACCAGCGTGCCGCTCGGCCCGTCGACGCGCCAGCGGTCATCCTGCCGGCTCAGACTCAGCGCCTCCTGGTAGGGACGCAGTTCGATCAATGGGTGTTGCACCAAGTGCCGGCACAACGCCGGTGGGTGTACCCAGCCGGCGTCGGGGTAGAACAGACCGCCAGCCGGCAGACCAATACCGGCCAGCGCTTCGGCCTGCTCGCGCCCCACGGAATACAGCAGATCTGCCGGGAAGGCGGCGGCTAGCTTGCCCTGGCGCGCGGCTTCCTTGTCATCGAAAGCCAGCTGCAGCACGCCGCAGGCGTCCCAGTCGGTACCGCGCTGCAGACGTTCGAGCAGCCGGCGGGTATGACCGAAGCCGGCGACGATCAACTGCGACAGCGCGGTGCCATGGGCCGAGAGCTTGAGGTAGAGCACACCCTGCGGGTTACCCGAGGCCTCGCAGGCAACCGCCGCGTGGCGCTCCAGCAGGCTCACTCGCCAGCCGCGTGCTGCCAGGCTGGCGGCAGTGGCGCAGCCGGCCAGACCTGCGCCGATCACCACCGCGTGTTTTTCCTGCGCGGGGCGGGCGGGGCGGGCGAACCAGGGTTTGCCCTCGCCTTGCGGGTTGCCGATGAAGTGGCCCTTGAGCACCTCCCATTTCTTGCCCAGGCCGGGCACACGGCGCATCTGGAAACCGGCAGCGTTCAGTGCCCGGCGCACCACGCCTGCGCTGGTAAAGGTGCCCAGCGTTGCCCCCGCAGTAGACAGTCGCGCCAGTTCGGCGAACAGCTCGGGCGTCCACATCTCAGGGTTCTTCGCCGGGTTGAAACCGTCGAGAAACCAGGCGTCGATGCGCGCATCCAACTGCGGCAATTGCTCCATCGCGTCGCCGATCATCAATGTCAGCACCACCCGACCACCCGCCAACAACAGGCGCTGGAACCCGGGGTGAATAGCGCGGTACTGCGCCAGCAGTTCTGTGCTGAACGGTGTCAGCTCCGGCCACAGGGCCAGGGCGCGCTGCAGGTCGTCGTGATGCAGCGGATATTTTTCGACACTGACGAAGTGCAGGCGCGCGCCAGCGGGTGCCTGTTGCTCGAACAACTGCCAGGCGCAGAGGAAATTCAGCCCGGTGCCGAAACCCGTTTCGCCGATGTTCAGGCATTCACCGTCGGCGAGAGCGGCGAAGCGTGCCGCCAGATCGTTGTTGGCGAGGAAAACGTAGCGCGTCTCTTCCAGGCCGTTTTCCTGGGAGAAATAGATGTCGTCGTAGCTGCGCGACAGAGGCTGGCCGCGCTCGTCCCAGTCGAGCTGGGCGTGATGGGTGTCTGACATGGCTGGGTTCCGCTGGATCGTGCGGCGATTCTACCGTGCACAGGTGTCGTGGCGCTGGTGTCAGCGGGCAAAGCGTTGGATGTTCCGTTAGGCTGTGAGGATCATTCCAGGGAGGTTGCTTTATGTTCGAGTCCGCCGAAATCGGCCGCAGTATCGACAAGGCCACGTTCGAGGCCGAAGAGCCGGCACTGCGCGAGGCACTGCTGGAAGCGCAGTACGAGCTCAAGCAGCAGGCGCGTTTTCCGGTGATCGTATTGATCAACGGCGTCGAGGGCGCCGGCAAGGGCGAGACGGTGAAACTGCTCAACGAGTGGATGGACCCACGGCTGATCCAGGTCAGCACCTTCGATATACAGACCGACGAAGAGCTGGCGCGGCCGCCGGCCTGGCGCTACTGGCGCCAACTGCCGCCCAAGGGACGCATGGGCGTGTTCTTCGGCAACTGGTACAGCCAGATGTTGCAGGGCAGGGTGCACGGCAAGTTCAAGGACGCGGTGCTGGACCAGGCCATCGACGGTGCCGAGCGCCTGGAGCGCATGCTCTGCGATGAAGGCGCGCTGATCTTCAAGTTCTGGTTTCACCTGTCCAAGAAGCACATGAAGGCGCGGCTCGAAGCGCTCAAGGACGATCCGCTGCACAGCTGGCGCATCAGTCCGCTGGACTGGCAGCAATCGAAGACCTACGACAAGTTCGTGCGCTACGGCGAGCGCGTGCTGCGCCGCACCAGCCGTGACTATGCGCCCTGGTATGTGGTCGAGGGCGTCGATCACTATTACCGCAGTCTCACCGTCGGGCGCATCCTGCTCGAAGGCTTGCAGGCTGCATTGGCCAACCCGCAACGCACCCAGCTGCAACCGCATGCTGCGCCGCTGGTTTCCAGTCTGGACAATCGCGGTTTGCTGGCCAGCCTGGACATGACCCAGGCACTGAGCAAGGACGACTACAAGGAGCAGCTGGCCACCGAGCAGGCGCGCCTGTCTGGCCTGATGCGCGACAAGCGCATGCGCAAGCACGCCCTGATCGCGGCATTCGAGGGTAACGATGCCGCCGGCAAGGGTGGCGCCATCCGTCGCGTCACCGGTGCCCTCGACCCGCGCCAATACCGCATCGTGCCGGTGGCTGCGCCGACCGAGGAAGAACGTGCCCAGCCCTATCTGTGGCGCTTCTGGCGGCACATTCCGGCGCGCGGCAAATTCACCATCTTCGACCGCAGTTGGTATGGGCGTGTGCTGGTGGAGCGGGTCGAGGGCTTCTGCAGCCAGGCCGACTGGCTGCGTGCCTACGGCGAGATCAACGATTTCGAGGAGCAGTTGACCAACGCAGGGGTGATCCTGGTGAAGTTCTGGCTGGCCATCGACCAGCAGACGCAGCTGGAGCGCTTCAAGGAACGCGAGCAGATCCCGTTCAAGCGCTTCAAGATCACCGAAGAGGATTGGCGCAACCGCGACAAGTGGGACGACTACGGCGACGCAGTGGGCGACATGGTCGACCGCACCAGCACCGAGATCGCGCCCTGGACCTTGATTGAGGCTAACGACAAGCGCTTCGCCCGGGTCAAGGTGTTGCGCACCATCAACGAGGCCATCGAGGCGGCGTTCGCAAGGGATTGAGATTTTTCGCGGTTGAAACGGAATGCCGCCCAGCCGCTCCTACGGTATTCACTGCACTGTAGGAGCGGCTTCAGCCGCGATGTTTTTGTGTCGTTCCCGATGGCCCCGGATTGCATCCGGGCTACGTCCCGGCATCGACCCGTATACGCCAGATCAATGATGGTCGCACCCAGGGATCGGCTGGATTTATCTTCACGCCATTCGCCATCCAATAACAACGAGGTGCGTCATGCGTGAAGTGGTGATCGTAGACAGCGTCCGGACCGGCCTGGCCAAGTCCTTCCGCGGCAAGTTCAATATGACCCGGCCGGACGACATGGCCGCCCATTGCGTCGATGCGTTGCTGGTGCGCAACGGCATCGACCCGAAGCTGGTCGATGACTGCATCGTCGGTGCCGGTTCCAACGAGGGTGCGCAGGGCATGAACATCGGCCGCAACGTCGCCGTGCTCTCACGCCTGGGTAATCCGGTGGCGGGCATGACCCTCAACCGCTTCTGCTCCTCGGGCCTGCAGGCCATCGCCATCGCCGCCAACCAGGTGGCGTCCGGCTGCAGCGACATCATCGTCGCCGGCGGCGTCGAGTCCATCACCATGACCCTGAAAAGCATGAACATGGACAACCTGTTCAACCCGCTGCTGCAGCAGGACAACCCCGGCATCTACTACCCCATGGGCAAGACCGCCGAGATCGTCGCCAACCGCTACGGCATCACCCGCGAAGCCCAGGACGCCTATGCCCTGCAGAGCCAGCAGCGCACCGCGCGGGCTCAGGCTGAAGGGCTGTTCGCCGACGAGATCGTGCCGATGACGGTGAAGTATCAGGTCGAAGACAAGGCCACCGGCGAGAAGAAGATCGTCGACGGCGTGGTGGAGGCCGACGACTGCAACCGCCCGGACACCACCCTGGAATCCCTGGCCAAGCTGCAACCGGCATTCGACCCGGCTGGCAGCGTCACCGCCGGTAATGCTTCGCAACTGTCCGACGGCGCCTCGATGACCCTGGTGATGAGCCTGGAAAAAGCGCTGGAGCTTGGCCTCAAGCCAAAAGCCTATTTCCGCGGCTTCACCGTGGCCGGTTGCGAGCCGGACGAGATGGGCATCGGCCCGGTGTTCTCGGTGCCCAAGCTGCTCAAGGCCAAGGGCCTGAGCGTGGCCGACATCGACCTCTGGGAGCTCAACGAGGCCTTCGCCTCGCAGTGCCTGTACTGCCGCGACACGCTCGAGATCGACAACGAGAAATACAACGTCAATGGCGGCTCCATTTCCATCGGCCATCCATTCGGCATGACCGGCTCGCGCCAGGTCGGCCACCTGGTGCGTGAGTTGCAGCGCCGCGAGCTGCGCTACGGCATCGTCACCATGTGCGTTGGTGGCGGCATGGGCGCCACGGGGCTGTTCGAGGCCTATCGCGGCTAAACGACGTAGGGTGCGCCGCGCGCACCACCGGCAACACGCATCGCATGAACGAACCGCGGTGCGCACGGCGCACCCTACGGGATCGCTGGCCCCCACGACGGTCAGCGATGCGCTGTTTATACTCGCGCTCTGCCCTGTGAACGGAGCGCCTGCCGATGCCCTTTGCCGAAAACCTTATCGCCTTCACCCTGGCGGCCACCTTGCTGACCCTGACGCCGGGGATCGACACCGCACTGGTGCTGCGTACCGCGGCGGTCGAAGGCCGGCGACAGGCGTTTCGTGCGGCGCTGGGCATCAACGCCGGTTGCCTGCTCTGGGGCGCGGCGGTGGCCTTCGGCCTCGGTGCGCTGCTGGCGGTTTCCGAATTCGGCTACAACCTGCTCAAGTATTGCGGTGCGGCCTATCTGGCCTGGCTCGGGCTGAACATGCTGCTGCGCCCGCGTACCTCGCTGGCGCCCGCGCAGGCGAGCGGCACACCCGATGCCAACTGGTTCCTGCGCGGCCTGCTGGGTAATGTGCTCAACCCCAAGGTGGGGATTTTCTATGTGTCCTTTCTGCCGCAGTTCATCCCGCAGGGGCAATCGCTGATCGCCTGGACATTCGGCCTGGTGGGCATCCACGTGGCGCTCAGCCTGGTCTGGGCGCTGCTGCTGATCGGCGCCACCGAGCCGCTCGGCCACTGGCTGCGGCGCGAGATGGTGATCAAGTGGATGGATCGCAGCACGGGGCTGATCTTCGTCCTGTTTGCCGCACGTCTGGCCCTGAGCCGTCGTTGAGTCCTGCCGCCGCTACGGCTTGGGTTACTCTGTGCCGATGCAACAGAAAAGCAGGCGGTGACGATGGATCGGTTTCAGGAAATGAGAGTGCTGCTGGCGGTGACCGAAGCCGAGAGCTTCGCCGGTGGCGCCAAGCTGCTGGGCATTTCGCCGCCCAGCGTCACTCGCGCCATCGCCGCGCTGGAGGCACGTCTCGGCACGCTGTTGCTGGCCCGCAGCACGCGCAGCCTGCGCCTGACCGAGGCTGGCCAGCGTTATGTCGAGGACTGCCGGCGCATCCTGCTGGAGCTGGAAGAGGCCGAGGAGCTGGCCGCCGGAGGCAGTGTGCGGCCACGTGGACGACTCACCGTAACGGCGCCGGTGATGTTCGGCGAGCTGTTCCTGATTCCGCGCATCGCCCAGTACCTCGATACCCACCCGGACGTGGAGGTCAATGCGCTGCTGGTCGACCGCGTGGTGAACATGATGGAGGAGGGCATCGACGTGGCCGTGCGCATCGGCTCGCTACCGGAGGGCGATCACCCGGCGTTGCAGGTTGGGCAGATCCGCCCGGTGGTGTGCGCCTCGCCAGCTTTTCTCGATCGCGTAGGGCGTCCGCGTCATCCGGATGAATTGCGCGATGCCCCCATCGTCATGTCCAGCGCCAGCACCCTGCTGTCGCACTGGCAGTTCGTCGGCGCGGACGGCCCGTTCGGCTTCATGCCGCAACCGCGTTTCACCGTCAGCTCCAACCAGGCGGCGATCAGCGTGGCGCGCCTGGGCTGGGGCTATACCCGCGTGCTGTCCTACCAAGTGGCTGCTGCAGTGGCGCGCGGCGAGATCGAGCTGGTGCTCGAGGCGTTCGAACCGCCGGCCTTGCCGGTGCACATCATTCACCAGGGCGGTCGCCAGATTTCGGCCAAGGTGCGCACCTTCGTTGACCACTGCGCTGCCAGCTTTCGTGCCGACCCAGCCCTGCGCGCGGCTGGTGCAGCGCCTGTTTCATGAACGCTCATCGCGAGATGCAGGTGTTCCTCGTCGTGGCCCAGGCGGGCAGCCTGGCCGCTGCTGCTCGGCAGTTGCAGCTGTCGCAGGCCACGGTAATGCGCATTGTGGCTGGGCTGGAGAGTCGTCTGGACAGCACCCTGCTTCTACGTGGGCCGCGCGGTGTGAGCCTGAGCGCGGCGGGTACCGCTTTCGCCGACAGTTGCCAGCGCATCCTGCAGCGGGTGGAGGAGGCCGAGCGCTCCGTGACCGGCCTGCATGCCAACCCCGTCGGACAACTGACCCTGGCCCTGCCGCTATTGATGACGCATCAGGTGCTGACCCCCATCGCGGTCGACTACCTGGCGGAATTTCCCGAGGTAAGCCTGGCCACCCTGGCACGCGAAGAGCCGCCCAGGTTGCTGGAGGAGGGCATCGACCTGGCCGTGGTGGTCGGTCATCTGCCCAGTTCGTCCGGTTTCGCCGTGCCGTTGGGATGGGCGCGACCGCTGGTCTGTGCGGCACCAGCCTATCTGCAGCGCTGGGGCTGGCCCGCCAACCCGCAGGCGTTGCACGCACACCGCACCATCGCTCGTTCTTCGACCGGCCATGCGGGGGAATGGGGCTTTGTGGACGGCGCGGTGAAGCTCGCGCCGCGGCTGACTTGTAGCACGCCGCAGGCTGCGATCCGCGCGGCGCTCGCCGGTTTTGGCCTGACCCGCTGCCTGAGCTACGAGGCCTATCAGGAGTTGCAGAGTGGGCAGTTGCAGGCGGTGCTGGAAAACTTCGCCGCAGCGCCCGTGCCGGTGCAACTGTATTACCGCGAAGGGCGCCGGGCTGCAGCGCGGGTACGCAGCTTCCTCGACTTTGCCGTGCCGCGTCTGCGTGCTCATCCGGCGTTTCGTACGTGATCCGGTTTAGTTGCAGAAAATGAAATAGTGGATTGCCTTGAGTGGTGATTCTTATCCGAGTTGGATGGGGCGAACATGGCCCCATCGTCGCGAAGGCCTGTCGTCTCGCGGTGACCTTAATCCAATCAAACTCGAAGGAGTCATCGTCATGTCCCGTCCCGCCATCAAGCTGTACAACTTCCCTCGTTCCGGCCACGCTCACCGTGCCGAGCTGATGCTCTCGCTGCTGCAATTGCCCACCGAACTGATCTTCGTCGATCTGGCCAAGGGCGAGCACAAGACGCCGGAGTTCCTGGCTATGAACCCTTTCGGCCAGGTACCGGTGATCGATGACGGCGGCACCATCATCAGCGACTCCAACGCCATCCTCGTCTACCTGGCCAAGCGCTACGGCAATGACGACTGGCTGCCGCAGGAACCCGCTGCTGCTGCCCGTGTGCAGCGCTGGTTGTCGGTGGCCGCTGGTCTGGTCGCGTTCGGCCCTGCCGCCGCGCGCCTGGTTACCGTATTCGGCTACTCGTTCAACACCGAAGAAGTGATCAACCGCGCCCATGCGCTGTTCACCGTAATGGAAGGCGAGTTGGGCGAAACCCCGTTCCTCACCGGCGACAAGCCGAGCATCGCCGACGTGGCCAACTACTCCTACATTGCCCACGCGCCGGAGGGCAACGTCTCGCTGGAACCCTATCCGAACATCCGCGCCTGGCTGGCCCGCATCGAGGCACTGCCGGGTTTCGTGCCGATGCCGCGTACCGCAGCCGGTCTGCAAGCCTGAGTCACCGTTAGCCGCCGGTTTACCCGGCGGCTTCTTTCGTGGAGGGCAGAACATGCAACAGCTTCCCAGCCATCGGCACTCGCCCTGGCATGCCGGTGAAAAGCAACTGCAGGAAAAGGTCGGCGTCGCCGAACGCATGGAAGTGCTCGGGCAGAAGGTGATCCGCGACTACATGCCGGATCAGCACCGCGACTTCTACCATCAACTGCCCTTCATGATCGCCGGTGCCGTGGATGCTGCAGGCCAGCCCTGGGCCACCTTGATCGAAGGCGAAGAAGGCTTCGTCACCTCGCCCGACCCACGTCACCTGTCGTTCGATCTGGCCGCCATGGCGCTCGATCCGCTCGATCCGGCCACCCCTGGCCTTGGCAGTGGCGAGGCCATTGGCCTGCTTGGTATCGAACTGCATACGCGGCGGCGCAATCGCATCAATGGGCATATCCGTCAGGCTTCTTCGCAGCGCATGGAGGTCGCCGTGGAGCACTCCTTCGGCAACTGCCCGCAGTACATCCAGTTGCGCCAGTATCGCCGCGTGCACGAGCGCGGTGGCGAACGCCTGGATGCGACCGAACTGGATGCGCGTACCCGCGCGATGATCGAAGGTGCCGACACCTTCTTCGTCGCCAGTTATGTCGAGCATGACGATGGCCGCCGTTCGGTGGATGTCTCGCACCGTGGTGGGCGTGCCGGCTTCGTACGGGTACAGGGCAATCGCCTGACCATCCCCGACTATGCCGGCAACCTGCACTTCAACACCTTGGGCAACCTCAGCGTCAATCCGCGCGCGGGCCTGCTGTTCGTCGACTTCACCACGGGCGACGTGTTGCAACTGGGCGGCCAGGCCGAGATCATCCTCGACAGCCCGCTGATCAACCTATTCGAAGGCGCCGAGCGGCTGTGGACCTTCGACGTCGAGCAGGTGGTGCTGCGCCCGGCGGCGGCTTCGCTGCGCTGGGCCTTCGAAGAATATGCGCCGACCAGCCTGATGACAGGCACCTGGGCAGAGACCGACGCGCGCCTGCGCGAGCGTGAGCAGCGCAATCAGTGGCAGCGCTGGCGCGTGCTCAGCCTGCAGCAGGAGAGCAGCGATATTCGCTCGTTCGTGCTGGCGCCGGAGCAGGGCGTAGCGCCGCGCTTCGCCGCCGGTCAGCACCTGCCGATTCGCATCACCACCGCCACGGGCGACACCCTGCTGCGCACCTACAGCCTGTCCAGCGCGCCGTCGGACGGCCAACTGCGTATCAGCGTCAAGGCGCAGGGCCTGGTCTCGCGCCACCTGCACGAGCAGATCCAGGTCGGCGATGTGCTGGAAGTACGTCCGCCGCTAGGGAGCTTCACCCTTAATAGCGACAGCAACCGGCCGCTGGTGCTGATTGGTGCCGGCGTCGGCATTACGCCGTTGCTGTCGATGCTGCGCGAGCAGGTAGCGCTGGGGCAGGGCAGGCGCATCCATTTCTTCCAGGGCGCGCGGACGCTGGGCGACCTGCCGTTCCAGACCGAGTTGCACGAGCTGGTTCAACGCGCGGGTGGTTTGCTAAAGATTCACCGTGCACTCAGTGCGCCGGAGCAGGGCGCAGTACTCGGGCGCGACTACGAGCAGCACGGGCGCATCGAGCTGGCGCAGATCAAGGCGGCGCTGTCGTTCGACGACTACGACTTCTACCTGTGCGGCCCGGCAGCCTTTACCCAGGCGATCTACGATGGCCTGCGCGATCTGAATGTCGCCGACGCGCGCATCCACGCCGAGGCGTTCGGCCCCTCTACGCTGACGCGTCGTACGGAGGGTCAGACCGATGCCTTCGTGCAGCCGCCAGCGGCAACCGAGCCGGTACCGGTGTACTTCACCGCATCGAGCAAGGAGGCGCGCTGGACGCCGGACAGTGGCAGCCTGTTGGAGCTGGCGGAAAGCCGTGGCCTGACGCCCGAATTCAGCTGCCGTGGCGGTTCCTGCGGCACCTGCAAGACGCGCCTGGTCAGCGGCCAGGTGCATTACCCGAACCCGCCAGCCGAGCTGCCGGAAGGCGATAGTGTACTGATCTGCTGCGCGGTGCCGGCACAGGGTGAGGATGGCGTGCAGCCCCTGGTGCTTGATCTGTAAGAGGGCCGAACTGATGAACATTCGATCTGAACGTCGTTACGTCTGGGCTGATGTTGAGGCAGGCGATGCGCATAGCTCGCCTGGAAGTTACGAGCACGGCGAAATGGAGGTCGGCTATCTGGCATCGCAGTTGTTATTGCCGCGCGAGTTGCCGGGGTACGCACCTGAACGCTCGAGGTTCTGGCGGCAGGTGGTGCGGTGCCTGCGTTATTGGCCGTCGAGCGATTGTCGGGGCTTGCGAGCTGCTGGCGGGGTAGCGTCAGTGGCTCGCTTGAGGGCGCAGGGTGCGCTGGGCTGAGCACTTGTCTGAAGCTGTTGCCGTTTCGATCGAAACGGCAACAGCCTCTGCTTATCCTTGCGATTGTGCGTCTTCCAGCGCCTTGCGGTAGGCATCGGCTTCGTCCTGGGACGGGAAGATACCGACCAGCTCTCCATTCTGAATCACATCCCAGACCACCAACCCCATGGCACGGGCTTCACGGGAAAGATGTTCGTTGTCACGCTCATGCACGATCACGTTCATGCTTGTCTCCTCGAAATACGAATGCGGCGATATGTCGCAGTTCGTTTATACGCCTCGTTAGCAAGCTAATTAAGACCGGGATTTGGCAAAGGACTGTTCTTTCAATGCAACGAACAGTGATATTTTTATTTGGTCGTTTCCTGTCTGGGACGTTTTGAATCATCTTGAAATATTCAGTGATGAGAATTGGCAGGAAACCCCGTTTCAAGTCTCTGTGTATTACTGACGCCCGTACTGCTGGCGATATTGCGCAGGGGTCAACCCGGTCAGCGCCTTGAACATGCGCCGCAGATTGGCCGGGCTGCTGAAACCCAGTTCAGCGCTCAGGGTACTTAGCGGCGACGAGGTCATGGCCAGGCGTTCGCTGAGTTGGTAGAGCTTGATGCGCCGCGCATAGCTCGCCACTGGCTCACCGGTTTGCGCGCTTACCTTGCGCGCCAGGGTGCGTTCGGACATCGCCAGTTGGTCCGCCAGCATCTGCACCGTCAGTTGCTCGGCAGGCGTCTGTTCGATCAGGGCATGCAGGCGGCGCAACAGACCCACGGGCTGCTGCATCAGGCTGGCGCTCTGGAACGCACTGTGCGGGACGGCCGGACGGGGCAGCACCATCAGCTGACTGATGTCTCTGAAGGCCTGTTCGCTGAGGTGTCGCTCGATCACCCCCTGAGCGATGGGCAGGTAGCCGTTCACCCCGGATGCAGTGGCTACGCCCAGGGCGAACACGCAGCTGCTCTCGCTCTGCCAGCGCACCCGGCCGAAGCGTTCACGCATCGCATCCGCCAGCCACCAGGTCACCGTTGCCGCCTGGCCGTTCAAACGGCCGCTGGCTGCAAGCAGGCCGACGCCGGTGCAATAACTCCATAGCTGGACGCGCTTACCGATGGACGCCAGCGCTCTGATCAGTGCGGCATTGCCGCTCAGCACCGCCTCTGCCTGCTCCGCCGACTCGGCCCAGAAGCCCGGAATCAGCAGGGCATCGAGTGCGCGTGGATCGAGCGCCGCGCCTGCCTGCAGACTCATCCCATGGGCGCATGGCACGGGCCCGGTGTGCTGGGCGACATAGATAGCCTCGAACAGTTGTCGTCCACTTCGGCGATTGGCAGCGTGCAGCAGATCGGCGAAGGCGAACAGCCCGGCAGGCATGCAATCGGGATACAGCAGCAAGCCAATGCGCATGAGGTGATGGCCTGAAATGAATCGAAGATGTCCAATACTGCCATTATCGCCCTGACGCCGGATAGGCAGCATGGAGCCCTCAGAACCCGAGGGCTTTTCATGAAGATTCATCAGCTGCGCAACGCCACCATCATCGTCGAGTTCGGCCAGCACCGCGTTCTGGTCGATCCCATGCTGGCCCGCCAAGGCGCCTTGCCACCGCTGCGCCTGTTCGGCGCACGCCAGCGCAATCCGTTGGTGGAGCTGCCGGTTGGCGCTCGGGCCGCGCTGGAGTCGGTCACGCACTGCCTGATCACTCATTGCCAGAAAGGTCATTTCGATCACCTGGATCGTGCCGGCACCAAGTGGCTACGCGAACGGCAGATTCCGGTGATCTGCACACCGCATGACGCCAGTTACCTGCGACAGCGTGGTCTGAACGTCCAGGCGTTGTTGCCAGAGCATGAGCATCCTGGCCCCTTTCTGGGCGGCCGTATCCGCACCATCCGCTGCACCCATGGCCGCGGCCTGGTCGGGCGCCTGATGGAGCACGGTGTCGGTTTCCTGATCGAAATACCGGGCGAGCCGAGCCTCTATCTGGCCGGTGATACGCTGCTCACCGACGCGGTACGGGCCTGCGTGCGCGAGCATCGGCCTGCTGTCAGCGTGGTGCCTGCAGGTGGCGCGCGTTTCGACCTGGGCGGCGACATCATCATGGGCATCGACGAGGTGATCGAGTTCGCCCAGTTGAGTGGCGCGGCAGTGGTAGCCAATCACCTCGAGGCGATCAGCCACTGCCCGGTCAGCCGCCTGGCGTTGGCCGAGGCCGCCAGCCGCGCGCAGGTCGAGCTACTGATTCCGCAGGATGGTGAGGTGCTGGAGTTCTGAGTGGTGAGGGCGCAGTCGCCGCGCCATCCGATGGCGATATTGGCGAGTACGGAAGAGCTCTTTCGCCTGCTGCGTTACCAGCGCCCACAAGGTGGATACGCCGGGCTGGGAGTCCCGGCACTGGCTGAGCTGGTGCAGCTGGTACTTCACCACCGTCATGTTCGCCAGCGAGGCCAGCACCTTTTGAGCAGGCCGATGCTTTCGTAGAAGCGAATGCGCGAGGCAGCAAGGCCTGTGCGTTACGCCAGTTCGCCGATTTTCATCTGAGTGTCTCGCCGTGGCAGGAGCGTTGTGAGCCCAGGGTTAGCTTTAACCTTCGACTCTGGCGATGAGGCTGCAACACTGGCATAGCGTCTATGCTTGCCAAGCCACCCTGATCAGAGCCGCTCTTGAACCGCACCCCGTCCAGCAGGTACAGCCAGTGAAGCACTCGATACCCATCGCCGCGCTGCTCTGCCTGCTGATGGGGGCGCTTGCCAGAGCCGAGACGTATCAGCTCGTCACCGAGGAGTGGGCGCCCTACAACTACCGGGAGAACGAGCAAATCACCGGCATGGCCACTGAGGTGGTGCGGGCCATCATGGCGCTGACCAGTGACGACTTCGAGATCAGAATGAGACCCAGCATGCGCGCCACTCGCGTGCTGCACACTCAGCCCAGAACCATCATGTATTCGCTGTTTCGCACGCCTGAGCGTGAGCCGCTGTACAAGTGGGTCGGGCCCATCGCCGAGGAGTCCATCTACCCCTACCAGTTGGCCATTGCAGCGCAGCCGATCCACACGCTGGAGCAGCTGCTGCACGCTCCACGTATCACCACCCGGCACGCCGGCCTGGTGCCCACGATGTTGGCTTCGATGGGGTTCGACAACCTCGACATGAGCGCAACGGAGAGTCGGCAGCTCTATCGCATGCTGCTGGCCGGGCGTACCGAGGTCATCATCGGCGATACCGACGCGGGAGTGGCTTACTACAGCCGCCAACTGGGCATAGCGCCTGGCACCCTGCGACGGATTCCCATCGAACTGTACCGCTCTTCGCTGTACATCGCCTTCAGTCTCGACAGCGACGACACGCTTGTCGCCGCCTGGACCGCCGCTCTCGAACAACTGCGCACAACGGGCGAGTTAGAACGTATTCAGAGCCGCTATCGGCAACTCGCCAGACCGTAAGCAGCGAGGGGGCGTGCAACGACGCGACAACTGCTGTGAAAGTAGCGAGGCGTATTTCCGGGATTTGTCCTAAGCTCGGAAACAGGAACACCTATACAGGTATAACCAAGTAGCGCGACGCGCGCCCTGTATCGAAAGAAGCCGGGCCGCCTGCTCACAGGCAGACATACCAGGCCGTCACCGAAGGGTGTTGCTTAATATTGAGAATTACCTGTGCCGAACGCTTCTTGGAAACGACGGTGCCGGCGGCTAGACCAGGTTGATGTGTTGTCGGTAGTGGAGTGTGCCGGCATCTGGCCGGGTTGGGGGCTCGATTTACAGGAGGCCAATGGAACGGGCCACGGCCCCAGTTCTTGCGTGCACCTGAAAGATCCTATGACGTCATCTCACGTTCTCGGTAGGTGCCCTTATGCAATCCCGTTCTCCTCGCTTCTCCACTCGCGGTCTCCTCTATGCCAGCTATGGTTGCCTTCTGCTCTTGCTGTTGGTGATCGCCGGCGTCTCCCTGTACAACCTGGCCGCAGCTGACCGGGAGTTCTCCGAATACATTAATGGCGTCGAGGCACGTGCCCGCCTGGCCAGTCACGTCAGCGACACGGTAAAGGACAGGGCCATCGCCTTGCGTAATCTCGCGCTCAATACCGAGCCGGCCGCACGAGGGCAGCATCGGGCGGCCATCGCTGCTTACGAGAAGGATGTGGTCGACAGTCTGGCGGCCCTGCGCGAAGCGATGCTCACGCACAAGGATGTTTCGGACGTGGGGCGTAACATGCTCGCGCGCATCGAACAGGTCGAGGCGCGCTACAGCCCGGTGGCGCATACCATCGCCGAGCATCTGTTCAACGGCGAGGATGATCAAGCCAAGCGATTGGTCAGCGAGCAATGTACGCCGCTGCTCGAAGAGCTGACGAAGATGATCGACGAGTATCTGGTCCATACCACCGAGGTGGCCGATCAGCGCGTCGTTGACAATGAGGCTCAATACGAGCGGCAGCGGAACATTCTGGTACTGATTACCGTGCTGAGTTTTGTGCTCGCCGCCGTGCTTGGGCACATGATCAGTCGCCATCTCCTGAAGGCGCTGGGCGCCGAGCCGAGCGATCTCAACCAGATCGCCCAGCGAGTGGCGGAGGGCGACCTGCGCAATATGGAAAAGGCCGTGGATGTCGCGGAGAACAGCGTGCTCGCCGCGCTGCAGCGCATGCAGCAGAACCTGCGCCAGGTCACCCGGGATATCGATACCTCGTCGCGCACCGTGGCGCAATCCAGCCAGGAACTGAACGAATCGAGCCTGCGCAACGCGGCCAGCGTGGCCAACGCGCAGCGCGAGGTGGAGCAGATCGTCACCGCCGTGCATGAAATGGCCGCAACGGTGCAAGACGTGGCGCGCAGTGCCGAATCTGCCGCCCAGGCCGCTGGCGAAGCGGACGAGGCCGCCCTGCAAAGCCAGCGCAAGGCCGGCCATGCGGTGAGCCTGATCGGTGAATTGGCCAAAGTGATCGATAACTCCAGCGAGGCCATGGGACGGCTGAAAGCCGAGAGCAGCAACATCGGCAGCGTCCTCGACGTCATCAAGTCGGTAGCTGATCAGACCAATCTGCTGGCACTCAACGCTGCTATCGAAGCGGCTCGAGCCGGCGAGGCCGGACGTGGTTTTGCCGTGGTGGCGGACGAAGTACGCAGCTTGGCCAGACGTACTCAGGAAGCTACTACCGAAATTGAGGGCCTGATCGCCAGCCTGCAGAGGATCGCCGACGAAACCTCGTCCTACATGCAGCGCTGCCAGAGCTCCAGCGAACAGTCGGTTTCCGGCGTGTCCGAGGCGGGGGAGGCGGTGGCACGTATCGTCGCCATGATCGAGCGTATCAACGGCATGAACCAGCAGATCGCCACTGCGTCCGAGCAACAGAGCGCCGTGGCCGAGGAGATCAGCCGGGGCATCGTCTCGGTGCGCGACAGCACGGAGCAGGCTGCCTCCGCTTTCCACAGCACACAGCAGGAGAGCGAAAACCTGGCTCGCACTAGCGAGGCACTGCGAGAAAACATCTCGCGCTTTCGTCTGTAACTGGCGCCAGGGCGGGGCGTGCTGTGGGTCGCCTACTGTCGTTCAGCTTTGCGGTGTGTAGCGGTGGCTGCCGCAGCGGCTGCAGTACTGACAGAGAAAGGTTTCCCTGCCCATCAGCATGGTCACGCCTTCGGACCAGCAACACCCGGCGAGCAAGCAACGAATGGTCATGATGGCCTCCCTCGGCCCGGCGGCCGGCGCTCTCGTTCAAACAATCGACCGCCGGTAGGCGGCGATGGTTCGACCTCGATGCCGAGCGGCTCTGTGCCTCGCTGGCGCCCAGCTCTTGGGAGCAGGGCGCCACGTGTGCGCCCGCCCCGGCCTTGCGCGCGTCTCGGCTTCAGATCGCCTGGCCGCCGGAGACCTCGATACGCTGGGCGTTGACCCAGCGATTCTGCTCGCCGAGCAGGCTGGCGATCATCGGGCCGATGTCGTCCGGCACGCCGACCCGACCCAGCGCCGTCATCTCCGCGAACACCTTGTTCAGATCCGGCATGTCACGCACGGCTCCCCCCAGGAAATCCGTTTCGATGGCACCGGGCGCCACTGTGTTGACTGCGATACCCCGGCTGCCCAGCTCCTTGGCCATGTACAGGCTCAGCACTTCCACTGCGCCCTTGACCGCCGAGTAGGCGGAGAAACCGGGGTAGGACACACGGGTCAGCCCGGACGAGATATTGACGATACGACCGCCATCGGCCATCAGTGGCAGCAAGGCCTGGGTGAGGAAGAACACCCCTTTGAAATGCACGTTCACCAGAGCATCGAACTGGGCTTCAGTGGTGTCGGCAATCGACGCCATGTCGCCATGGCCGGCGTTGTTGATCAGGTGGTCGAAACTGTCGCGTTGCCAGGTCTCGTTCAGCGCCTGGCGCAGGCGTTGCACGAAGGCCGGAAAGGTGCTGACGTCGCCAGCGTCGAGCTGCAGAGCGACCGCCTTGCGTCCCTGGGCCTGGATATCGGCAACCACGGCCTGTGCGGTGTCGGCCTGGCTGTGATAGGTGACGACGACATCGATGCCCTGACGCGCGATATTCAGCGCAGTGTTGCGGCCGAGGCCACGGCTGGAGCCGGTTACGATGGCGATCTTGGTCATGGTAAAAATCCTCTCATGGGTGAACGGGATTTCATTGTGTGGCTCGTGGCGCAACCCCGTCGTTACCGAAACCTCGACGCTTTTTGCCTATTTCTCCAAGAGGAAAAGACATGCTCTGGATCAGCATCAGGAGCCCACGATGAGCGCAGCGCTGCTGGAGGTCGCCCGCGGTTATCTGGATCGACATGGCGAACCCGGCGGGCTTGCCCAAACGCCCATTCCCGGCTTGACCATCATTCGCACGTCAGAGCCCAGTGGGCTGGATTACGCCATCACCCGGCCTCTGGCCTGCCTGGTGTTGCAGGGCAGCAAGCGCGTCATGATGGGCACCCGGAGCTTCAACTTCAGCGCCGGTGATTCGCTGTTGATCACCGCCGACGTACCGACGGTCAGCCAGATCATCCAGGCGAGCCACGAGGTTCCGTACATCTCGCTGGTGATCGACCTCGATCCCGCACTGCTCACCGAATTGATGGAGGAGATGAAGGCCGTGCCGAGTGCGGAGCTGGAGCCCATCCGCATCGAACCGACCGATAGCGAAGTCGCCGAAGCGGCACTACGCCTGATGCGACTGCTCGAGCGTCCGGCTTCGGCGACGGTACTGCATGCGTCGCTTGTGCGCGAACTGCACTACTGGTTGCTGGCTGGCCGACATGGTCCGGCGATCAGTCGCCTGGGCTGGCCGGACGGCCATGCGCAGCGCATCGCACGGGCGGTGAAGGTGCTGCGCACCGAATTCACCCGGCCGCTGCCGGTGGAGCACCTGGCGTCCGTGGCCGGTATGAGTCCGTCGTCTTTTCATCACCACTTTCGCAACCAGACATCATTGACGCCGCTGCAATTTCAGAAACAGCTGCGACTGATCGAGGCGCGTCGCCTGATGACAGGGGAGGGCGCCACTGCCAGCAGTGCGGCGTTCGCGGTGGGTTACGAAAGTGTGTCGCAGTTCAGCCGGGAGTACCGCCGGCTGTTCGGCCTGCCGCCGGCGAGAGACGCCAGTGTCGCCTGCTGACACAGGCAACCGCCTTGCTCACACCTGCCTCAAGGAAAAATCCGCAGGTTCGAAGCGTTCGCTTGTATCCATGCGAATCCCCCGCAGGCTGCGCGTCTGCAGATAGGACGCGTACAGTGGCTCGGCGAAGTAGCTGATCAGGATCGAGCGGCGACGTGTGCCGAGCCGGTTCAGGCTGCCGGCGTGTATCAGGTCCACATCGAACACCAGGATGTCGCCGGCCGCACCCGCAAGCTGCACTGAGCGGGACTCGTCGTTGAAGTCGAAGGGTGGCTCGCCGGCAGGCGGACGGTGGCTGCTCGGGACGATACGGGTGGCGCCATTGCCTGGGCCGTAGTCGTCGAAGTAGACCATGGCATTGGCGATATCGCCCGGGCGCTGCGCCGACAGATCGCGATGCAGTTGCTGATGACCGCCACCAGGCAGTGGCTCACGACCCTCCACCTGGGCGAGGAAGAAACGTTCGCCGATCAGCTCGCCGACCACTGCCAGCAGCTGAGGCAGGCGGCACACGGCCTGAATCATGGCGTCGTCATCCAGCAGCGAGTGATGCCAGTCTGCGCCACGCGGCACCGGCCATTTATCCGAGGGGGTGATGCCCGCATCGAACAGGGTGCGCAAGCCATCCAGCCACTCGACAGGAACCGCCTGGCGCAGCAACGCATAACCGTCGTGGTGGAGTTGTTCGCGGTCCGTCATGGTCAGGCTCCCGTCATCCATGCATCCCGAAGAAAACAGGTGGAAGTCGAAGAGGCAAGCCCGTTCTTCAATGCATGACTCTCCGTCTGCAAATTCAGCCGCAGGCCATGACCAAGACTGAATACAATGGCGCCTGAATTTTCCGCGCCATGCACATGGCTGTACCGAACGAGGAACGCCCCATGGCCTCCGCAGACAAACAGAAGAAGCGCGCCCAACGGGCCAAGACCAAAGCCAGGCAGAACCGCATGGGCAAGCCCAAGGCGCAGGCCAATGTCGTCCACCCGATTCTCGCCAACCCGCTGATCAACGAGCCGTTCGACGACGTCGAGATCGACCTCAGCACCTTCGATTTCAAGGACATCGAAGAGAATGGCTTCGACCCCGCGCATTTCGATGACCTGTTCCAGGCGATGAACGCCGGCGAAGGCATCAGCCTGCTCGCCCTGTGCCTGATATTCCTGCAATACCCGGTGCTGGAGCTGGTGGTCGCCGAGGAGTCGGAAGAGGCCGCGACCGATTTCATGATGGGCCTGCTGATCGTTTATCGCGGCATCTTCCACGATGAAGACGAAGACGCCGCGATCACCTGGATCGGCAGCGACGCCTTCCAGAGCGCCTATAACGAAGCGTCGCTGATCCTGCAGAAGAAGAACGCCCGCGTCTGATCATCTCAGTCAGCCCTTCAGCGCCGCCTCGATCCTGGCGATGTCGATCTTGCTCATGGTCATCATCGTCTCGAAGGCGCGCTTGGCTGCTGCGCGATCGGGGCTGGCGATGGCGGCGCTGAGGATGCGCGGGGTGATCTGCCAGGAGATGCCCCATTTGTCCTTGCACCAGCCGCATTCACTGGCCTGGCCGCCGTGGTCGATGATCGCGTGCCACAGGCGATCCGTCTCGGCCTGATCGTCGGTAGCGACCTGAAACGAGAACGCCTCGTTGTGCTGGAACGCCGGGCCGCCGTTGAGGCCCAGGCAGGGAATGCCCATCACGCTGAACTCCACCGTCAGCACATCGTCCTGCTGGCCACTGGGGTAGTCACCGGGCGCATGGTGTACCGCCAGCACGGCGCTGTCGGGAAAGGTCTTGGCGTAGAAGGTCGCAGCCTCCAGCGCGTCGTGGTCGTACCAGAGGCAGATGGTGTTCTTGCTGGTCATCCTGAGTCTCCCACCATGGGTTGAGACTCAGGAGTCTAGACGGTCGCGGCGTGCTGGCTTGTCCTTGCCTGTGCGTCGTTACGGTTGCGGATTTCTCACCCAGAACGTCGAGAACTGATCGAACGGATAGCGCTTGCCGTCGTAGCGGACGGTGGTGCTGACCTTGCGTAGCACGGGCTCCTGCCGGCCAGCACGAACATGAGCGGTTACCACCAGGTCGGCGTAGCCATGAGCATGCTTGGGCCCAAGGCCCAGCGTCAGGTCGGCCTGCTCCGACTCGAAATCACCATCCAGTGCGCAGGCCACGCCCTTTACCGTCGTCCACGAGTACAGATAGGTGGCAAACACCGGCCTCAGCCGAGGCCCTTGCGGCACCACCAGCGTCAGCAGGTTATTGAAGCCGGCATCCGGACAACTTGCCCCACGCGCGACACTGCGTACCACCACGCCGAACGCGCGAACGCCTGGCGCCAGGTGATAGCGCGCGGTATCCAACCACAGGCTACCGGCATCGATTTCCAGCGCAGCATCTTCGCCAAGGTAGTCGTCATGGCGCTCGCGCAATTGCCCGCTCTGCGCGTCCACCTTCGCCACCAGCCAGTTGAGATTGCGCTCGCCCGCTGGCGTGGTGTCCTCCACGTCACGGTAAGCCAGGGTCACCACGGACAACGCCGAATCATCCGGCCAAGACTTGCAGGCAGCCGCCACCAATGGTCCGTCGCCGCGCCCGTCAGGGGGCGTCCAGCCTTGTTGTCCCAGTTGGGTCGCCAGTGAGTCCAGCAATGCAGCGTCGCAAGGCTGAGGCTGGCGCGTGTCGGCGTGAGCGAGGGAAAGCAGGCAGAGCGCGAAGGCGGAGACGATGCTGCATAAACGGTCCATGTTGGTGAGTCCTCGTTCGACCCCATTCGTCTGAGCGGAAATCGCAGGTGTGGGGTGTGGCGACTTTACGCTGAAAGAGGGCAGAGGGTGGAGTAGCTGGACTATGTGGGGACTGCTATCGGCCAGGAGCGGTCATGCGATGCTGCCTACAGCATTAGGTTCGCTCGACGACTGTACGGGATCAAGTGTCTGGGGCTTTTCTGATCAGAGCTTACAGATGGGCCGGTGTCAGGGCGAGGAAGGTGGCTTATTTGATTGCTCGAGAGCGTGCTTGGAGATCAACTCGTAGAATTGGTGGGGGTCAATAAACATCATGATGCTTTCATGAGGAGCTAACTTGTCCTCAAGCGTTTCCAAGCAAGCCATTGTGAATTCGTCGATGCTTTCGGAGGGTTTGCCAGACCTGAATACAGCATGACATGATTTATCGGCCATAAAACCACCTCTCCATATCGCCGGTCCATTCAGTAGTCCGTTTTTGTAATTTGCTTGAAGGTGAGGCTTTTGCTCTGTGCTCAAGTGAATATATTGGGCTCCGTCTAGCAAGCCATTTTTGTAGTTCGACTTTATTTTTACGTGCCCATTGTTTTCCCAGCCTAGGAACTGGCCGTCCAGCACGCCCTCCTTAAAAGCACCTTCTAACATATTACTACCATCTGGGTAGTATGCCTTGAACTTCCCGTGGGGGATGCCAGACTTGAAGTTTATGATGCACAGCACGTTGCCATATTTATTGAACATAGTCTGCCCCCCTGCCAAGTGGCCAAGTTCTATGTTTAGCTTTCCGAGCAAAATGCCGGTTCTCGATACTAGGCTGTAGTGACCGCTAGCGCCGTTAATCAGCGGGGGCTCAGGTTTCCTCAGAAATATCGTGGCTATATTTTCCGGTTTGCCCAGTGATTTCCAGTCAATTGCTTCCTGTCCCCCATCATAAGTGAGTTCTATTTTTATTTGTTTAGATTTTATTTTCTTTAGGAGTAAATTTAGCTCGCTGCAGAAATCAATTGCGCCATCACCAACTGTGAATAGGGCTTTGAAGGTTTTTTCTTCTTCTTTTATTGATAGGTCTTCTATGGCGGAAAGGTATTCGTGCCATATGAAGTCGCGCGGTCTGTGCTCGCACTTCTGTGATGCTAGAAACATCTCAAGTTCTTTTTCTGTGTTGCAGCTTTCGCTTGCTGAGTGGAGTGTTTTTAAAAAGTTCCTGCAGCCTTCATAGTTTTCAACTTTTGATAGATCCGCTGAAATTTTTACCCTGTATTCGGCCATCCCTGTAAACCTTTTTTGCGTGACAGAAAAGTGCTTTGATTTTTGTATTGTTCTATGTTGGTAGCGCTTGGTTATGTAGGCTCAAAAACTTGGTAGGCATAAACGCAACGGCGCCTGAACTCCTTGTCTTGAACGTAGGTATCTCACAGAATTTACCTGCTTTCTAAATCGCCCTCAATTGCGTAGTCATCCAGATGGCGGCTTAGGGTCGATTTCAGCCGGTAACGACAGGCAGCTTTTGGCCGGTAGGCGCCTGTCGTGACAGTCTGTAACTGGCCAGAGCAGCGAACACTAATTCCGGTTTTAAGCCATGTCTGCCGCGAATACACAGACGTCGCGAGCTACGTGAGGCCGCATTTGAATAATGCGATTAACTACCTAGTCTGATTGTTCGATTCAGTTGACCCGGATGCTCGAGAATCGGCTACGAGAGTGATGAACTCACGTACCCATCCGAAGCCAGCGTGCCCATCCGACCGCTCATGCCAGAACATGCCAATCGCAAAACCCTCCACCGGCAATGGAGGGGCTACGCACAGCAGCTGCTCGCCACGACCTTCTACGAGGCGACTTGGAACCAGGGCCACACAATCCGACTGCGCGACCAACTCCGGTACTGGAAGAAATGACGATGCTGACAGAACTACGTTACGCCGCAGCCCTCGCGCTACCAAGGCGTTATCCACCGAGGTAGAGAAGCCTCCGCCGCGTAGTGACACCACGACATGTTCCAGCTGCGCGAACTCATCCACCGTCAGGTCCGCGCGTAGGCTTGGATGCCCACGACGCCCGATCAGCACGTAACTCTCATCATAGAGGTGTTGCGCGTGCAGTGCGGGCGGAGCCCCGTTCATGTTTATCACGGCCAGATCCACCTCGCCGCGGGTCATCTGCAGCTCCAGCTGTGGTACGTCCAGGATACGCAGTGCGATACGGACACCCGGTGCTTCGCGTCGCATGGCGACAACGAGATGCTTGATCAAGGCCGCCTGCACGTAATCCGTGCAGGCGATTGATACCGTCAGGCTCGCCGTCGCGGGTTCGAAATTCAGGTGAGTAGTGACGGTGGCCCTTACTTGGTCAAGTGCTTGGCGAAGCGGCACAAGCAGCTCCAAGGCTTTGACGGTGGGGGTCATTCCACGCTGCGCGGGGATCAGAAGAGGGTCGTTGAAGACGTCGCGCAGGCGGCTCAACTGAGCGCTGACTGCTGGCTGGCTCAAATGCAGACGGGCGGCCGCCCTGGTCACGTTCTGCTCGATGAGAAGGGCCTCCAACGTCACAAGCAGATTGAGATCAAGGCGTCTGGTATCCATCGAACTTATGCTAGCAGGAAAATTTTGCGATTTCACAGAGGGTCCGAGCCCCGCGACACTCCAGCGACATCACAGCGGAGTCGTCCTTCATGTCGAAAAGAGTACTGATCATCTATGCCCATCCCGAGCCTTCGTCGCTAACGCGGCAACTGGTGGATGTGTCTGTTGAATGCTTGACTGCGCAAGGGCACGAGGTCCTGCAATCCGATCTATACGCCATGGGCTGGAAAGCGATATTCGACGAGCACGACTTCCCTGAGCGGGCCAACCTTCAGCGGCTGTCGTTCGGCGCAGAGTCCGCCCACGCCTATCGTCATCGCCGCCAAAGCCCTGACGTGGCGGCAGAGCAAGACAAGGTTCTAGCAGCAGATGCCGTCATCTTCCAGTTTCCACTTTGGTGGTACGGCATGCCGGCCATCATGAAGGGATGGATAGACCGCGTCTGGGCAGCCGGGCTCGCCCACGGCTACAAGGGCGCTGGCAACACCTACCGCTATGGTGACGGAGCTTTCAAGGGCAAGCGGGCCATGTTGTCGGTCGCTGTCGGTGGCCCCGCAGAAGATTACTCGCCGCGCGGTATCAACGGACCACTTGAGCAATTGCTGTTTCCGATCACGCATGGCTCGCTCTACTTCCCCGGGTTCGATGTGCTGCCGACGTTCGCCATATACGGCACTGGCAACTTGAACGCCGCAGATGCCATGGCAGCCAAAGAGGCTTGGCGCGCCCGACTCGAGGATTTGTTCACGGACGCGCCGATACCCTTCCGGCCCCAAAATGGTGGGGACTACACGCCCCGCAACGAGCTTAAACCGCATGTGGCCGTGGGCCAGACGGGGATAATGGCGCACGTTGCTGATGGCCAAACAAGCCAGTGGCAGCAGCTGGAAACGGAGGGGGCGTTATGAAAACCTTCGTGATTCTGACTCGCCGTGCTGATGGGGCGGCGGAGGACTTCAAGCGACTGGCGAAGCCGGAGGTATTGCACGTTTGGCAAGGCTTCGCTGACGGTATTGTTCGCGCCGTTCATGGACTGGCCGCTGGTCCCGGTGCAGCGTTTGAGCTGGAGTCCGCCACCTTCGAGGAAGCGCGTGATTACATCGAGGCGCTGCCTTACGTTCAAGAGAATCTGCTACACGTGCAGTATTGCGCGCTCAAGCCTTTCTCTGACTACGAGAAACTTGTATCCGCCTGATTAACGATCAGCGCAGATAAACTCCGTTTGCACGGCGCTGCATGCTGCAGCGAGGTTTGCTTGCAGCATGCACGTTGCGCCAGACCGGGACTCGTTTGATTCGAGGAGGGCTGGAGCATACGCGCTATGAAGAAACCAAGTCGTTCCTGCTTCATCATTTGAACCTTGAAAGGCGGTAGTGAGCTTCACCACCTGACCACCCAGCGCAGCCCATGAGTAGCTGCCGCTTGGCTAAGCCTCCTTGTCCTCCCGTAAGCGGAGAACAACCCCATAGAGGTCCCTTGATCCCGCCGATTAATCTGCTTTCTGCTGGTATTGTGCGGAGCCAGCTGCGCCCGGGCGGTCAGGCTTGAAGGCATGCAAGTCAATTTCTGTGGATCAGAGCATGAATAAACTATCTGAGATGCATGCTTTCGTGGCTGTAGTGGACACCGGGAGTATTTCCGAGGCCGCTCGTCGTTTGGGTACGGCCAAGTCGATGGTTTCCCAGCGCATTCAGCAACTGGAGAAACGCCTGGGCTGCATCCTGCTGGAGCGTGGCCGGCAGACTCGCCTGACTGAGTCGGGTGAGGTTTTTTACCGCCATTGCACCGGAATTCTTGCTGACATTGAAAATGCCGAGAATGCAGTTCTAACCTCCCAGTCCAGTGTCCGCGGAGATCTGCGTATTGCAGCTCCGATGGCGTTCGGTATGCGATATCTGACGCCGCTTTTGGCGTCTTTTGCCAAGCAATATCCTGAGTTGTACCTGGACGTCGAGTTCGACGATCGGCGCGTCAACCTGCATGAAGAGGGCTTCGATGCGGCGGTGCGTATTGGTGAGTTACCGGACTCTTCGCTGGTGGCCAAAATCATCACACCCAACCGCCATATCATCTGTGCCAGCCCTGACTATCTGAATGCACATGGCACGCCACAGATACCGCAAGACCTTGCTCAGCATTTCGCCTTGCTCTACGTCAATCGCGAACCACATGGCATGTGGACGCTACCGGTGAACGGCACATTGGAGTCATTTCGTGTGCGCTGCCGGATGCGCACCAACTGTGGTCATCAACTGATGGAGGCGTCAAAAGCAGGTCTCGGGCTGGCTATATTGCCCACCTTTCTGGCCGCGCAAGCCATCGTGGACGGTGAGCTGATAGAGGTGTTGGAGCCTTACGCCCCCCGAGGCGGCAATATTTCTGTGGTCTACCGTCAATCGCAAAAAAACTCGCCCAAGCTTCACGCACTGAGCAGCTTCCTTAGCGAGCAGATTGGCAACCCACCAATCTGGGACCAGATGCTGGCAACCAGTTCGCAATCCCGGCAGTGAGTCGTTCGAGAAAAACGAAACACCGATTCGATTTTTCCAGGCTTATGGCGAGAGGCTCTCCGACTTATCCTTTTTCAGCTGAGTGCGCTGTATGCGAAAGGATCAGTGCCAACGTTCCATACCGCTCGCCGTGGCGTGTTTGCCAGGATCTATTCGGCTAACCCGCACTGTGGTCTGGCGCGTGGAACCAGGCCTACCGGCAGGCCGGTGAAGGCTTATGGCTAGGCTACCGTTCAGAGCAACGATTATGAGATTGCCTGAAATTGCAGGTGCGAGAGTCAGTCACTGCGTTCACCCCGGTCCTCGAGCAGGCATTGGCCTGGTAATCGAAGCAATGGGGGAGAGGGGGTGTGTAGTGCTCGGCTTTCGCCTTGTCTATCGACTTGAGCCGTGGCCGGCATAGTCGATCAGCCCTTGATCATGGCTCCAGTGCTATCCGTCAACCCTGCGCCACCCTGGCGGCTTCTCCGGAGCAGGCCCGCTCTACGCATCCATACTGACTGGAGCCGTGTGATATCACGATCACTCGCTGTGGTCCTCTCATTCGGTGGCACAGATCAATCGAGCCGCTCAAACAATAATCGAGGCATCCTGCAATGGCTATCAGCTACAGCTCAGGGATCAAGCATTCGGACTTTCAGGACCTGAGTGAACAGATTCGCTTTCAAAGCACAGAAGGCAAGATCTGGTTCGGCGAGCAGCGCATGCTGCTGATGCAGGTGTCGGCGATGGCTAATTTCCGCCGTGAACTCATCAATACCCTCGGCGTCGAGCGCGCGAAAGGGTTCTTCATGCGCCTTGGCTACCAATCCGGACTAAAAGACGCCGAAATGGCCCGTAAGCTGAGGCCGAACAGTCCGGAGCTGGAAATGTTCCTGGTTGGTCCGCAGCTGCACTCCTTGAAGGGCATGGTCAATGCGCAGCCCATTCAGTTGGAAGTGGATCAGGAGGCCGGCCATTTCTACTGCGAGCTTGAATGGATTGATTCCTTTGAGGTCGAGAGCTGCCTGACCGAGGTGGGCTTGATGGATGAGCCCGTTTGCTGGTGCTTGCTGGGCTACGCATGTGCGTATAGCTCTTCGTTCATGAAACGCGAAATCATCATCCAGGAAACGAACTGCCGCGGGTGCGGCGATGAGCGCTGCATCATCATTGGCAAACCCGCCGAGCAATGGGAGAACGCCGCAGAGTTCAGACGCTACTTTCAAGCCGATCCGATCATCGAGGAGCTGTATGAACTGCAATCGCAGATCAGCTCGTTGCGCACGTGCCTGGAGAAGCAAGAGGGCCAGTACTACGGCATAGGGCGCTCTCCCGCCTACATGACGGTCTGCAAGACGATCGACAAGGCAGCCAAGGGCAAGATCTCGGTTCTGTTGCTCGGAGAAACCGGCGTCGGCAAGGAGGTAATCGCACGGAGCGTCCATCTTCGCAGCGATCGCGTCGAGCAACCGTTTATCGCGGTGAACTGCGCTGCCATTCCACAGGACTTGATCGAGGCCGAACTGTTCGGCGTCGAGAAAGGGGCGTTTACCGGCGCCAATCAGACACGCCCGGGGCGCTTCGAGCGCGCCAGCGGCGGGACCATCTTTCTGGACGAAGTGGTAGAACTGACCCCCAGAGCGCAGGCGACCTTGCTAAGGGTGCTGCAAGAGGGAGAACTCGAACGTGTGGGTGGCTCTCGGACCCACAAGGTCGATGTGCGAGTCATTGCTGCCACCAATGAAAGCCTCGCCGATGCGGTCGAGGCGGGCCGCTTTCGTGCGGATCTTTATTACCGCCTGAATGTGTTTCCGGTTCAGGTCCCCCCGCTGCGCGAGCGGCTTGAGGACCTGCCGGTGCTGGTCGAGCACTTTCTAAGCAAGTTTCATCTGCAGTATCACAAGCGCACGCTAGGTTTGTCAGACAAGGCTCTAGAGCTGTGTCTCAGTTACGCTTGGCCGGGAAATATCCGCGAATTGGAGAATGTGATCGAGCGCGGCGTCATCCTGACTGACAGCAATGAAACCATAGGACAGGACGCGCTCTTTGCGGTTTTCCCAAAGACAGGCGTTCTGCATGGTGATCGTCTCAACGCCGATGGCGCGCTGGTTCAGGCTGAGGACACAGGAAGCACGGCCGATTGGGTCACGCAGATCTTCGAACGAAACATAAGCCTGGAAGCGGTAGAAGAACAGCTGATGCGACGCGCAATGGACCTTGCTCAGCAAAACGTTGCGCAAGCCGCTCGAACCCTCGGGTTAACTCGACCTGCGCTGGCTTATCGTCTTAAGAAAAGCGGCATCCTTGATGAGGATGTGACTGAGTGACTTCAGTTGCCTTTGCGGGTGATCAGATCAATTGCCAAGTTTTTGTGGGATTAATCAAATAATCAATGCGCCGTCGTGATTTATCAAATGATAAATTCGGCCCCTCTTCGATAAACCATAGACTTGATTCTAATTCCTTTCTTTATTGATCTATCTAGCTGATAAATATAGGTTTTCTCCAATTCCTGGGGCAATGGCATACCCTTTGCTCAAGTACTACCAGTTGCCCAGTACTCACCAGCACTTGGCGACGTACTAGATCTCATGCATCACAAACGGTAGTTAAACGGAGAAGCTCATGAACATCCCCAAAATCAAGTCGCTTTTTGCAGCAATGACGTTCGCTGCGTGCATTGTGACTGTTACTCCCGTGGTAGCGCAGTCAACTAGCGAAGCACAGTCTGCGGCTTCGCTTGCGGTAGTCATGGAGTTCCTGGCCAATACTGCGCCCGATAAAGTTGAGGCAGCTGCCGAGAAGCTGGCGGCTCCCGACGCCACTTATGTTTCGCTCAACTTCGATAACCCCGAGTTAAGGGAAATCTTGCCTTGGACGGGCACAAACAAGGGCCCGAAAGCCTTTAGTTCATTGTTCATGCAGGTCCAGGATTACTGGAAAATCGAAGACTTCACCATCAGCACCAAAATCTCCTCCGGAGAGGATGTGGCGATTTTCGGTAAGTTCACCTATCGGTCCGTGGCAGTCGACCAGGTATTCACTTCGCCGTTCTCCATCCATGCCAAGGTGCGTGACGGCAAGATGACCTATTTCCAGTTCATGGAAGATACCTACGCGTCTGCCAGCTCCTTCCGACAGTCTGGCGCCTGGACTGTGAAGACCTCTGCGAACGCAGCCCCCTTTACGGTGGCCGCGGATTAACGATTTCGATCGCGAGGACCAAGCCTTGTGCCGGCATCCCGGAGAGCGAAAGCACTCCTGGCGTGCCGGCAGATGGCGCCCGGAGGGGAGAGCACATCATTGCCGACCTCCCTACGCGTCAGGACAGGGCCCGATACTTCACACCAGGCAACACGCAGGAGTTAGCCATGAATATTCATACCCCGCACACCTCCCGACATGCGTTGAATTGGGTCGGTGGCGAGTGGATGGGCGCGGATACGATCCGTGGTTCCATCAACCCTGCCACCTATGAGGTCATAGGTACCTATGCCGAAGGGGGGGTTGAAACCGCCGAAGCGGCCATCGCTGCGGCGAAACGCGCCATGCACGAGACCGATTGGGTGCACGATCGCAAGCTGCGTGCGCGCGTGCTCGACAACCTTGCAGACGCGTTCGAACGCAATCGGGGCGAGCTGATCAAGATCCTCTGCACCGAAAACGGCAAGATTCAACGCGAGGCCAGCTTCGAAGTCGATCTCTGCGCGCCGTCGCTGCGATATTTTGCCGGTATCGCCCGCACTGAGGCCGGACGGGTCGTGGACTCCAGACCGGGCAGAATCGCGATGATGATGCGCCAGCCGATGGGCGTGGCGGGAATCATCGTGCCGTGGAATTCCCCGATAATCCTGACGGTACGATCACTCGCACCTGCGTTGGCGGCCGGCTGCGCGGTAATCGTCAAGGTGCCGGGCAAGAGCGCGCAGACCGCCTCGACCCTGTCCCAGATCTTCAGCAACGTAACGGCACTGCCCCGCGGCGTGATCAATGTCTTTACCGACGAGACTGGCGATGGCGCCAAGCATCTCGTCGCCTCGCCGGAGGTACCGATCATCAGCTTTACCGGTAGCACTGGCACCGGCAAGGCGATCGCTCTCAGCGCCGCACCGCACTTCAAGCGCGTTGGGCTGGAGCTCGGTGGTAAGACGCCATCGATCGTGTTCGACGATGCCGATCTCGATCTCGCGCTACCCATCCTGGAAAAGTCAGTGACGGTGTTTGCGGGCCAGTTCTGTGTGACGGGTCAGCGGGTGATCGTGCAGGAAGGGATCGCCGATGAGTTTCGCAAACGCTTTGCCGAACGCCTGCGCGCGGTAAAGGTCGGGCCTGCGGCAGACCTGTCCAGCGACATGGGCCCGATGATCGACCGCGAGAACGTCGAGCGCGTCGATAACCTGGTTGAGCGCGCCATTGCGCAGGGCGCGGATGCCATTGTGCGAGGTGGTCCGGTGGACGAAGGCCCGCTTTCGAAAGGCGCATTCTTTCGCCCCGCATTTCTGGAGGTAAGCGATCCGACGATGCCGATCGTCCAGGAAGAGACGTTCGGGCCGGTGGTCACCATGCAGAGGTTTGCGACGGAACGGGACGCCGTTGCGTTGGCCAACCACAGCATCTATGGCCTGGGAGCGAGCATCTGGACGCGCGATCTCTCCAAAGCGTTGCGGATCGCGCCCCGGATCGAGGCGGGTATGGTCTGGATCAACGAGTGGGGCGCACTCGGCGAAGACACCGAGGAGGGCGGTTGCAAGCAGTCGGGCCTCGGCCGTCTGAATGGTGTGGCTGCGATCGAGGATTTCACCGAGATCAGAACGATCACGCTCAACCCAGGCCTGATGAGTGTTCATGTATAGGTAACGCTATTCAAACACAATGATTCCGAGTGCCTAAAAACCGAGGAAACAAAAATGAGCAAAATCACCAATATCCTCCTGGCAGCCAGCGCGGCATTCGCCACCTTGGTGGCAAACGTCAGCCTCGCCGAGGTCACCACGGCACATGCCAATAGCTACATCGCGACCGAGGATGGTGTGCAGCTGTATTACAAGGATTGGGGGCCGAAAAATGGCCCGGTCGTTACATTCAGCCATGGCTGGCCGCTTAGCTCGGACAGCTGGGAAGCACAGATGCTGTTTCTGGCCGATAAAGGCTACCGGGTGATCGCCCATGACCGTCGTGGCCATGGCCGCTCCAGCCAGCCTTGGGAGGGCAACGACATGGATCACTATGCCGACGATCTGGCGGCCGTGATTGAGACCTTGAATCTGAAGGACGTCACCCTGGTCGGTTTCTCCACTGGTGGCGGTGAAGTGGCTCGCTACATCGGGCGCCACGGCACCAGTCGTGTGAAAAAAGCGGTGCTAGTCGCGGCCGTTCCACCATTGATGCTCAAAACCGAGAGCAATCCCAACGGCGTGCCGATGGAAGTGTTCGATGGCCTGCGCAAGGCCTCAGTGGACAATCGCTCCCAGCTTTATCTCGACATCGCGTCCGGCCCTTTCTTCGGCTTCAACCGGGACGGTGCTACCCCATCGCAGGGCCTGATCCAGTCGTTCTGGGTACAAGGTATGCAGGCTGGCCATAAGAATACCTATGACTCCATCGCGGCATTTTCAGCCACCGATTTCCGTGAAGACCTGAAGAAGTTCGACGTGCCGACTCTGGTGATTCACGGTGATGACGACCAGATCGTGCCTGTGGATACCTCGGCGAAGGCTTCGGCAGCCCTTATAAAGGGCGCTAAGCTGATTATTTATGCCGGCGCGCCACACGGCTTGGCCGACACCCACAAGCAGCGCCTGAATGAGGACCTATTGGATTTCTTGCAGAAGTAAGCCAACAAGCATCCGGCCGATTCGTCCCCATGCTGCCGAGATTGCTGAGTTAATCAGCGCCCCATAACCCAGTGTCGTATCTATAAACAGCACGTTAGGCAGAGGAAATAACAATGGCTAAAGTTCTAGTTCTCTATCACTCCATGTATGGCCACATCGAGACCATGGCGAACAAGATCGCTGAAGGTGCCCGCAGCGTTCCGGGAACGGAGGTTGTGATCAAACGGGTTCCTGAAACGATGAGCCCGGAAGCCTTTGCTGCAGCAGGCGGCAAGACGAATCAGAGTGCGCCTGAGGCGCAGCCGTCAGACCTGGCCGATTTCGATGCCATCATCTTTGGTACACCGACGCGCTTCGGCAACATGTCCGGACAAATGCGCAACTTCCTCGATCGAACTGGCGGACTCTGGGCCAAGGGGGCTCTGGCAGGGAAGGTTGCCAGCGTGTTTACCTCAACCGGAACGGGCGGTGGCCAGGAGATGACCATTGCCTCCACCTGGACCACATTGGCACATCACGGAATGATCATCGTGCCGATCGGCTATACCACCCCAGCGCTGTTTGATGTTTCGAAGGTAGGAGGAGGTACTCCCTACGGTGCCTCTACCATTGCCGGTGGCGACGGTTCCAGGCAGCCAGATGACCGTGAGCTGGAAATAGCACGTCATCAGGGCGAACACGTTGCTCGGATCGCATCGAAGCTACACGGCTAGAACGAGAAGTACCTGGCCCCATAACGACCGAACGGCCCTTGACTCGACCAGTGGCGCGCTTCGTTGCGCGCCGCTGGATCGATAGGGCCAAGGCTTTGAGCAGAGTGTCGACCATGAGCGAAATGCAACCTGAAACCGTAACCCTGGTGGTGCGTCATCAGGTACGCCGAAATCACGCGCCACGCTACGAGACCTGGTTGCGCCGCATCATCGCCACGGCCAACCAATGCCCCGGCCACCTCGGGGTGGACGTGATGCGTAGCTGGCTACCCGACGTGGCACAATTCACATGCGTGCTGCGCTTCACCAGCTTAGAGCAGTTGCAAGACTGGATTCGCTCGGAACAAAGGCGCCAGCTAGTCGCTGAGGTCGTACCGCTTCTTTGCGATGGCGACCAATTGGAGATCGCTCAAGGTAAGGATTTCTGGTTCGTCCCGGAACCCGTCCAGGCACCTCCGCCACGCTGGAAACAAAGCTGCGTAACCTTCCTGGTGATTCTGCCACTGAGCCTGCTGATGCCACTGCTTTGGCGACCTCTGTTCCAGCTTGCTCCCTGGCTCAGCGATTCACTGTTAAGCGATGTACTCATCACCTTGAGCATCGTCCTGCTCGTGGTGTATCTGTTCATGCCCATGGCCACGCGTGCCTTTGCAGGCTGGCTGAGGCCTCACAATCGAGTGGAACGATCCTGAGGCAGGGTCCTCAGGATAAAAACTCGGAAGCCTAATGCTGCTGCGGTTTACTCGGCTCCGTCGGCTGTGCCGATGGCGCCGGAATGGGGGCGGCGCTTCACGAGCTGACTAGCCGGCAGGGCCTGATGCTTTGATCGGCTCAGCTCACCCAGCGCTGCCGCGCCCAGCCACTCAGGCCATCGACCGCCAGCACCAGCACCAGCATGGCCAGGATCACTGTGGCCGCCTGGGCTTCCTGGAACAGGCTGAGCGACACGTAGAGCATCTGCCCCAGGCCGCCGGCGCCGACGAAGCCGAGCACACTGGCCATACGGATGTTGTTCTCCCAGCGGTACAGGGTGTACGCCACCAGTTGCGGCCAGACGCCCGGCAGTGTGCCGTAGCAGAACGCGAGCATGCGTCCGCCGCCGCTTTCGCGGATGGCGTCGGCGGGTTCGCGTGGGGTGTTTTCCAGCGCTTCGGCGAACAGCCGGCCGAGCACGCCGGCAGTATGCAGGGCCAGGGCCAGGGTGCCGGCGTTGGGGCCCAGGCCCGCGGCCAGCACCATCAGCGCCGCCCAGACCAGCTCGGGAATGGCGCGCAGGGCATTGAGCAGCAGGCGTGTGGCGTGCAGGGCGACACCGCCGAAGCGCCCGGCAGCTGGCAGCGCCAGGGCCAGGCCGAGCAGGGCGGCGAGCAGGGTGCCGATGGCGGACATGGCCAGGGTTTCCAGCGCGCCGCGGCCGATGGCCTGCAGGTGCGCGGCGGAGACGTCCGGCTGCAGGAAGCCGCTGGCGTACTGGCCCATCTGCGCCAGGCTGTCGCCGGCGACCAGGACGCCGAGGTCGATGCCCAGATAGAGGAACGAGGCAACTACCGCGGCGAGGAGGGCGGCGAACAGGATCAGATTGCCGGCTCTCATGTCAGCCTCGCGCGCAGCAGGCGGCTGAACTGGTCGGCCAGCAGCACCAGCAGCAGGAAGGTGAGCAGCATGCTGGCCACTTCACCGCCGGCGAACATGCGCAGCGACAGGTCGATCTGCTGGCCCAGGCCGCCGGCGCCGACGAAGCCCATCACCACTGAGGCGCGGATGGCGCACTCCCAGCGGTACACGGTGTAGGAGAGCATTTCCCCGGCGGCATTGGGTAGCACGCCGTAGGCGAAGGCGCTCAGGCGGCTGCTGCCGGCACCCAATAATGCGCGGGTGGGGCGTGCGTCGACCGACTCGAAGATCTCCGCATACACCTTGCCCAGCATGCCGGCGTAGGTGATGGCGATGGCCAGCACGCCGGCGGTGGGGCCGAGGCCGACGGCGCGGACGAACAGCAGCGCCCAGACGATTTCCGGCACGCTGCGCAGGAAGATCAGCACGCCGCGCACCGGCCAGCGTGCCAGGTTCGCCCACCAGGCCGGGCGGCCACCACGATGCACGGCTGACAGCGACAGCGCACGGCTGGCCATTAGTGCGGCGGGTATGGCGATGAGCAGCGCCAGGCTCATGCCGGCGGTGGCGATGGCCAGGGTTTCCAGGGTGGCGCGGCCGAGCAGGGCGAGGAACTCGCCGTCATGAGCAGGCGGCCAGAAACCGGCGAGGAAGTTGCCCATGGCGCGGGTATTGTCGCCATCGACCAGCACGGCCAGGTCCAGCTCGCTCAGGCTCAGGCCCGGCCACAACAACAGCAGCGCCAGCAGGGGGATCAGCAGGCGCGGCAGGGCGGCGGGGTCGCGTGGGGCGGTGGTCAGCATCGCGGGATATGCGTCGGTTGCGGCGGCACGGGTGAGCTGGGCGTGGCCTGCAACTGTTCATTGGCGTACAGGGCTTTCAGCTGGGCAGGTTGCACCTGTTCGGTGGGCAGGTCGAAGGCGATGCGCCCGTCGCGAATACCGATAACCCGGGGGAAGTGCGCCAGCGCCAGGTCGACCGCATGCAGGCTGGCCAGCAGGGTCATGCCACGCTCGGCTGCCTCGCGGTTGAGCACGGCCAGGGTGTGGCCGGCGAGCACCGGGTCCATGGCCGAGACCGGTTCGTCGGCGAGGATCAGTTCCGGCGCCTGGTACAGCACGCGGGCGATGCCGACGCGCTGCAACTGACCGCCGGAAAGCTGATCGCAACGCTGGTAGAGCTTGTCGGCGATATCCAGCCGTGCCAGGGCGGCCTGGGCACCGCCGGCATCCAGCGGATGCAGCAGGTTGAGCAGGCCTTTGGCCACTGACCACTGGCCAAGCTTGCCGGCCAGCACGGCGGTGACCACGCGTTGACGCGGCGGCAAAGGCGGTGCCTGGTGGATCAGACCGATGCGCGCACGCAGACGCTGGCGCTGGCGGGCAGCCAGACGCCAGGGGTTGTGCTGCAGCAGGTCGAGCTCGCCGCGTGTGGGTTGCAGGCTGGTGGCCAGCAGGCGCAGCAGGGTGGTCTTGCCGGCGCCCGAGGGGCCGATGATTGCCACTCGTTCACCGGGGCTGACCTGCAGATCGATATCTTCGAGCGCGACCTTGCCGTTGGCGTGGGCCAGGCCCACACCACGCAGGGCGATGCTCACTTCAACAGGCCAGCGGCGCGAGCGGCTTCTTCGATGCCTTCGTAGTTCTCGGGCTTGGTTTCGATGAAGCGGCTGGCGGCCTGCAGGTCGAGAATCGCCTTCTGTTCCGGCTTGGCCGGGTCGAGGGCGAGGAAGGCGCTCTTGATCTTCGCTTGCAGGTCGGCGTCGAGGTTGCCGCGCACGGTCCAGTTGTAGTCGTAGTAGGTCGGGGTGGTGGCGAAGACCTTGACCTTGTCGGTGTCGACCTTGCCGCCATCGACCAGCTTCTGCCACACCGAGGCGTTGAGCACGCCGCCGTCGGCCTTGCCGGCCTGCACCCAGGCAGCGGTGGCGTCGTGGGCGCCGGAGTAGGCCACGCGGCTGAAGAAGTCTTCCGGCTTGATGCCGTCCTGCAGCATGAAGTAGCGCGGCATCAGGCTGCCGGAGGTGGAGGACACCGAGCCGAACGCGAAGGTCTTGCCCTTGAGGTCCTGCAGCGATTTCACCGCCGGGTCGGAGGTGATGAATTTGCTGGTGAACTCGGCGTCCTGTTCACGCTGTACCAGAGGTACGGCGTTACCGGTCTTCAGGTGTGCCTGGACGAAGGTGAAGCCGCCCAGCCAGGCCATGTCGATACGGTCGGCGGCCAGCGCCTCGACCACGGCGGCGTAGTCGGCCACCGGCACGAACTCCACCTTCATGCCCAGTTCCTGCTCCAGGTAGGCGCCCAGCGGCTTGAACTTGCGCAGCAGTTCGGTGGGGGCTTCGTCGGGGATGGCCGAGACCTTGAGGACGTCGGCGGCTTGCGCGAATACAGCAGATACGGACAGGGCGATGCCGGCGGCGAGCGCCAGGGTGTTCTTGAACATGTCGGATTCTCCGGTTCAATAGCGGGGAAGGCGCGCGGAGTATAGTGGTCCGGCGCTGCCGATGCAGCCCCGGCAGCACACAGCTGACTCCGGGGTTAAGATGCGCGCTGAAGACGAACTGCCTGGAGTTGATCGATGACTGCAACGCTGCCCGCCCTGGCCTTTGCCGGGATTGGTCTGATGGGCCTGCCGATGACCCGCCGCCTGCTCGCCGCAGGCTATCCGCTGACGCTCTGGAACCGCACGCCGGACAAGTGCGCGCCGCTGCTGGAGCTGGGTGCGCATCGCGTGGAGAACCCCGCCGAACTGTGCCGCGATGCCAGTGTGGTGATGCTCTGCCTGGCCAATACCGAGGTGGTGCGCGAGGTGGTGTTCGGCCCGGGTGGCATCGTCGAGGGCGCGCGGCCGGGGCAGTTGCTGGTGGATTTCTCCAGCCTGGAACCGGCGGCCACCCGTGAAATGGCCGCCGAACTGGAGGCGCGTACCGGCATGCGCTGGGTGGATGCGCCGGTGTCCGGCGGCACGCCTGGCGCCGAGGCCGGGACGCTGGCGATCATGGCCGGCGGCCGGGACGAGGACGTGGAGCGCGTGCGTCCGGTGCTGGCGCATCTGGGCCAGCGTCTGACGCGCATGGGCGAGGTGGGCGCCGGGCAGGTGACCAAGGTGTGCAACCAGATGATCGTCGCCTGCAACGCCCTGGTGATCGCCGAGGTAGTGGCGCTGGCCGAGCGCTCCGGCGTCGATGCCAGCCTGATCGCGCCGGCGCTGGCCGGTGGCTTCGCCGATTCCAAGCCGCTGCAGATTCTCGCGCCGCAGATGGCCGCCAGCCAGTTCGAGCCGATCAAGTGGCACGTGCGCACGCTGCTCAAGGACCTCGACACCGCGGTGAAGCTGTCGCGCGAGCAGGGCAGCGCCACGCCCATGAGCGGCCTGGCCGCGCAACTGATGCGCCTGCACGGCAGCCAGGGCAACTTGGAGCGCGACCCCGCCACGCTGGTGGAACTGCTGCGCGAGCAATGCCCATGAAGATCGCCGCCAACCTGTCCATGCTGTTCACCGAACTGCCGCTGCGCGAGCGTGTGCTGGCGGCGATGCGTGCGGGGTTCGATGCTGTGGAGATCCAGTTTCCCTACGAGCTGCCGGCCATCGCCCTGAAGGAAACACTGGAGCTCAGCGGTTTGCCGCTGGTGCTGATCAACGTGCCGGCGGGCGACCTGATGAGCGGCGGGCCCGGCCTGGCCAGCGTGCCGGCGCGCCAGGCCGAGTTCGACGCCGCCCTGCAGGAGGCATTGACCTACGCCGCCATGGTGCGCCCGGCCTGCATCAACGTGCTGCCAGGGCGCCTGGCCGAAGGCGTGAGCCGCGAGCAGGCGCTGGCGTGCCTGGTCGCCAACCTGCGCAGGAGCGCCGAGGCCTTCGCCGTGCTGGGTATTCGCGTGCTGGTCGAGGCGATCAACCCCATCGACATGCCGGGCTTTGTGATCAACACGCCGGAGCATCTCGATGAGCTGCTGCGTGCGGTCGATCACCCGAATCTGGCGGCGCAATACGACCTCTACCATATGGCGCGTCAGGGGCTGGACGTGGCCGCCGGCATGCGCCTGCTGGCCGGGCGCATCGGTCATGTGCAGTTCGCCGACGTGCCGGGGCGCGGTGCACCAGGTAGCGGCGAGCTGGCGTTCCCGCCGCTGCTGAGTGCTTTGCGTGATAGCGGCTATGGCGGCTGGCTGGGGGCCGAATACAAGCCCGGCGAGGCGGGCACGCAGGCGAGTCTGGGTTGGTTGGCGCAGTGGCAACAGCGCATGTAGGGTGCGCTGTGCGCACCGCGATTCGCATGGTTGTCGGCTGGATCGGTGATTGGTGTTCGGCTCGGTGCGCACGGCGCACCCTACGGGAACTGAAGCCCCCTCCCACAGGGGTTGCACAGCTGCTTGTAGGAGGCGCTTCAGCGGCGAGCCTTGGCTCTGGGGCGAAGGCTCAAGACCTTGCCGCTACCCGCTCCAGTGGCCGGTAATGCGGAGGGAAGCGGGCCACGATTTCTTCCAGTGGCACCGGTTTGCTGAACAGATAGCCCTGCACCTGATCGCAGTCGCGTTCCTGCAGGAACGCCAGCTGCTCGGCGGTTTCCACGCCTTCGGCGACGACCTTCAGATGCAGGGCGTGGGCCATGGCGATGATGGCGTGGACGATCTCGCGGTCCTGACTGGAGTGGGCCACGTCCTGAATGAAGGAGCGGTCGACCTTCAGCGTATCCAGCGGTAGGCGGCGCAGGTAGGCGAGCGAGGAATAGCCGGTGCCGAAGTCGTCGATGGACAGGCTGACGCCCAGCGCGCGGATATTTTCCAGCAGGCCGATGGCGCGGTTGATGTTGCTTAGCAGTGCGCTCTCGGTCACTTCCAGCTCCAGGCAGTGAGCGGGGCAGCGCGTCGCGTTCAACAACTGCTCGATGCGGCCAGGCAACTGATCGTTGGCCAGGTTCAGCGCCGAGCAGTTGACCGCGATCTTCAACCCCGGATAACCCATTTGATCCAGGCTGTTGAGGTCGAGACAGGCGCGGCGCAGCACCCAGTTGTCGAGCTGATCGATGAAACCGTTGGCTTCGGCGATGGCGATGAAGCGCTCGGGTGTCAGCAGGCCGTGCTGCGGGTGATGCCAGCGTACCAGGGCTTCGAGTTTGCTCAGCGCGCCGCTGCGCAGATCGATGATCGGTTGATAGAACAGGGTCAGGCCGCTGTCCTGCTGCAGGGCCTGGCGCAGGTCTTCTTCCAGTTGCAGCTCGAACGAGGCCTTCTGCTTCAGGTGCGGATTGAAGAAATGCACCACGTTGCGCCCGCTGCCCTTGGATTGATACAGCGCCAGATCGGCATGCTTGAGCAACTCGTCGGCGTTGCCGCCATCCTGCGGGAACAGGCTGATGCCGACGCTGGTGGTCATCACGATCTTGCGTCCGGAAAAGCTGATCGGCTCCTTCATGTGCTCCAGCATGCGTGCGGCCAGCGCGCGTGGGTCGGCGTTGCTGTCGAGGCTGGCGACCACGCAGAATTCGTCGCCACCGAAGCGCGCGATGATGTCGCGCTCACGCAACGCACTGCGGATGCGCTGCGCCACCACGCGCAGCAACTCGTCGCCAGCGTCGTGACCCAGGCTGTCATTGATGCGTTTGAAGTGATCGACATCGAGAAACATCACCGCCAGGCTGCGGCCGGTCACCGCGTGTTCCTCCAGGGTGGCGGCGAACACCCGGTTGAAGCCGCGGCGGTTGAGCAGCTCGGTCAGGGGATCGAAATGCGCCACCTGCTCCAGCGATGCCTTGGCCTGATCGAGCTGCACCAGCAGGGTATTGACCCGTTGCAGGTCGCGCTCCTTGTCGTCGAGCTTGCGGCCGATCCAGGCTGCGGCCAGGCTCAGGCTGAGAATCAGCAAGGTGATGGAGGCGACGATCAGCACCAGTTGCACGCTGTTGTCGGCGCTGCGCAACTGCAGCGGCGTGCCGTCCGGTACCACCAGGTTGAGCGCGGCCATGCCGGTGTAGTGCATCGAGGCGATCGCCGCGCCCATGACCAGCGCCGCCGAATACTTCATCCAGCGTTGGCGAAGCTGCGAGCCGTGGCGCACGTAGCGGTTGAGCAGCAGCGCGGCGAAGCTGGCACTGATGGCGATGACGATGGACAGGGTGAACAGGCCGCCGTGGTAGTAGGCCTGAGCCTCCGAGCGGATCGCCGCCATACCGCTGTAGTGCATGGCGCTGATACCCAGGCCGATGATGCTGGCGGCCAGCAACTGGCGGCTCAGGCCGGGACGCGGCATGGCCATGTAGTACACGGCGAGGAGGGAGGCGGCCAGGGCCACCAGCAGCGACAGCACGGTGGTGGCGAGGTCATAGCGAATGGCGACAGGCGCCTGGAAGGCCAGCATGCCGATGAAGTGCATGGACCAGATGGCGCCGGCCAGGCACAGCCCGCCGAGCAGCCCCCAGACCAGACGCATGCTGCGCCTCAGCACGTTATCGAGGTGCCTGGCGATGGTCAGCGTGCTGAGGCTGCCGACGCTGGCGATGACGCATGACAGTGCCACCAGCCAGGGGTCGTGTTCGCAATTGAGCAGGAGCTGGCCCTGCTCGGGTAGGTTGGCGAGAAAGCGGATCGACAGTCCTTCCATAGCCATCTCCCGCCTTGCGGCAGTGTGAGTGCCTTAGTCAGTGAAGCACAGGCACGCCCGTGCCACCTATTTTCCGTAATCGTTGAGCGAGATCACCCGGGTCTTGCCGATGCGGTGGCGATAGATTTCGCGCAGGTACTTGATCGCCTGTTTGACACTTTCGCGTGTCAGTCGGATGTCATTGATCGAAACGAACTTCTCGGTGTCGTGGATCAGTTCGCGGTACTTCTTCTCGTACATCGGCTTGATCGCGTACCAGTTGGTGTCGAGGATCTTTGCCGGGTCTTCGTGCTCGTTGAGCATGGCGTCGAGCTGCGCTTCGTTGAAGCGCTCGGAGACGATGAAATCGAGCATGGCATCGTCCAGGCTGTCGTCGAAGCGGTACTGGTCGCGGGCGAAGCAGCGCTTGATGTAGGCGACGATCAGGGTCAGGAAGTCGTCCGACAGGCACGGGCTCTTGACGATCAGGGTGGTCAGCGACAGGTTGGCCGAGGCACCGATCACCAGTGCGTAGCGTTTGAGCGTGGTGTTGGGAAAGAGGTTGTTGAGGTGGGTCTTGAGGCGGTTCAGGTCCATGTAGGACAGCTTGTAGTCCTTGGGCAGCGAGACGATGGACACCACCGAGGAGCAGTTCTTGAAGAAATGCAGGTCGCTCAGTTGCGTGGCGTCGTAGCCGCTGGACTTGTACTGCTCCAGCGCCTGGCGATAGCGCTTGGACTCGATCGGCAGCAGACTGATGCCTTCGATGGCCTGGGTGACCTTGTTGAAGTGCGGCAGGTCGATGGAGCGGAAGAACAGATCGTCGATGTTCAGCCGTGGCGGGCTTTGCTCCTTGTCCAGTACACGGAATTTTTCCGATAGCTGGGTGTGCTGTTCGGGCACCACGGATTCGGCGTAAGCCACGGCCACCGGACCGGCCAGGCTCATGAACAGGTCGTTGGCGTCGAGGCGGATGGTTTCGCCGATGTCGATGCCGGCGCGGCGGAAGTAGTTCTGGTCGTAGTCGCTGGTCACCGCCTGGGCAGTGAGGATGTTGAAGATCTGCTGCGAGATGTACTGGTTGGCGTGGCGCTCCATGGCGGTCACGTCGATGTTGTGGATGCTGCCGTCACCGCTCTCTTCGGCGTAACGCATGATGTCGTTGGAAATGAGCATCATCGCGTTCCACGGGCGGATGCGGCGCATCACGCTTTCGGCGCTGTTCTGCTCGTTATCGAAGTTGTAGGAGAAGTCCCATTCTTCGGCCAGGTACTTGCACAGCAGGCGTCCGGCGTTGATGTGCAGGGCCTCGGACATCTCGCTGCGCTGGTCGGAAATGTTCGGCAGGATGCAGATGCCGCTGGTGAAGATCGGTTCGAAGACGAAACCACGTTCGCGTTCGGCCTCGCCATCGTCCGGCGTCTTGCTGTCGAAGGTCTTGCTCATGTAGGCGAACTGCTGCGCCAGGCCGAACTCCGAGGCCATGCCCGAGCCAGTGCCGCCGCCAGCGCTGAAGATATAGAAGTACAGGCGCGACTGGTTGGCCTTGATCCCGCAGGAATCGATCAGGTAGCTGTGGATGAACTTCCAGTCTTCGTTGGAGAAGCGCTGGGTGTCCTTGTTGAGGATGATCTTGGCCAGATACTGACCGAGGATCGGCGCGTTGCCGGCACCGCCGGCATGCACCTCGGACAGGTCCATGATCTTCATCTTGCTGTAATCGTCGAGAAAACCGCTCATCTCGCCCTTGCGCGAAAAGCGGATGCGCCCGGCGATGTCCTTGTCCAGGTCGCCGAGCATCACCAGCGGCTCGATCAGAAATACCGGCTTGCTGCTCTTGCGCGGCGCGCGCAGCAGGTTGCTGCGAATCCAGCGGCTGGGGCGCGAGGCCTGCTCGATGGTGGCAGTGGCTTCGCTGTGAAACTCTTCCAGATAGAACTGGCGCGCGTTGTAGACCAGGGAGGCGACGTCCAGGGCGATGTTCGAGCCGCAGCGGCCAAGGCCGATCAGGCACACCGAGGGAAACTGCTGGATGCGGCTCGACTCGCCTTCGTCCAGCGGCTCGCCCAGCGGGAACACCATGTTGCGCAGGCCGTCGAGGTTATCGAGGATGCGCTCGATATCGCGTTCGGTGAAATACAGATACTGCTCGCCGCTAGCGCTGCGTCCCGGCAGCGCGGGTGGCGCCAGCAGGGTATCGGCGATATCGGCCAGGGTGGCTTCCTTTGCGGGGGCTACGGCGTCTTTTTTAGTTTTCATCAGTGACAGTCCGGCGAATCAGTGGGGTATTGGCCATTGGCCATGAAATGACCAACCCATAGGTTCTAGCACGGAAAAAAGTACTTTGCCTTATTCCCCACAGATATGAGCTGTTTTGGCCGATACGCCTCATCGCCGCGCATGAGGCAAGCGAATGGCACTGCCCTGCACAGGGCGTACTCGCCGCAGGCAGTATGCTGCTAGCGAGCGGCAGTTAGAGATGGCGCCCCTGCGGGAGCAGGGGCGCCGGGTGCACTGCGGAGGCAGGGTGCGCTGTCAGTCTCAGGGCACCAGCAGAATCTTGCCGTCACGCTCGCCGCTGGCGGCTGCCGCCACGGCGTCCTTGATGTGCTCCAGGTCATAGGTCGCCGCTACGCGGGTCTTCAGCTTGCCGCTGGCGATCAGTTGCACCAGTTCGCCGAACACCTTCATCTGCTGCGCCGGGCTGGCCTGCTGGAACCACTTGGCCAGCCAGAAACCGCGCAGGGTGACGTCACGGAACACGAACGAGGCCGGCGACACCTGGCAGGCCTGGCCGCTCATCATGCCGTAGTTCACCAGTACACCGCCGTTGGCCAGCACTGCGGCCAGGTTGTCGGTGCTGACGCCGCCGACCGCGTCGATCCCCAGGCGAACTTCGGCGCCGCCAGTGGCTGCACGCACACGCTTGGCCAGGTCCGGGCCGTCCACCAGCACCAGATCACCGCCCTCGGCCTCGACGCCGGCAATGGCCGAATCACGGCGTACCACGTTGATGGTCTTGAAACCGCGCAGCTTGGCCAGCTGAATCAGATAGCTGCCGACGCCGGAGTTGGCGGCGTTCTGGATCACCCAGTCGCCCGGCTTGAGGTCGACGAATTCGCTGAGCAGCAGCGAGGCAGTGGGTGGGTTGACGGTAAGCATGGCCAGTTGCAACGGGTCGGCATCCGGCAGCGGGATGAGTTTCTCTGCAGGGGCATTAAGAGCCGTGACCCAGGTACCGCAACCGACCGGCAGCAGCACGGTCTGGCCGATCTTGAAGTTGCTCACGCCTTCACCGAGCGCCTCGACCTTGCCGACACCTTCGTTACCGCCCACGGCCGGCAGGGGCGGCAACATGCCGTAGGCGCCGGTCAGCGTCAGCACGTCGGACGGGTTGATCGGTGCAGCCAGTACCTTGACCCGCACTTGTCCGGCAGCGGGTTCCGGCAACTGCAGTGGCATCGCGCTGATCACGTCCTGTGGCACCGGGCCGCGTTGTTGGTATTCGGCTTTAAGCATGGTCTTGATCTCCTGAAGGCAGGCGCAAAATGCGTGCAGCCAGTCTAGCCGCGATAGGGCAAAGCGGAATGAATCGGCCGGCATCCACTCTGGTTATGAAGGCGGCCAGACGTCTATGCTCTGGCGGGACCGATAGTGGGGTAGAAGATGCTCAGATGGTGGCTGGGAGTGATGCTGGCATGCCTGAGCCTGACGGTTGCGGCCGAGCTGCTGCATGTCGGCTTTGGTACGCACAAGCCTCCTTATGTCTACGAAGGTGAGCCGCGTGGCCTGGAATATGAATTGGTGGAGCGTGCTGCGCACAACGCCGGTTTTGCAGTGACCGCCTACTATGCGCCGATAGAGCGCTTGCACCTGATGCTGCGCCGCGGCGAGATCGACGCCATTACCACCACTCACGAGCGCAGTGGCGTGCAGGCTTTCTACTCGGACGTCTACATCCATTACCAGAACGTGGCGGTGGCGCTGGCAAAGCGCGGATATCGCATCGAGCAGATCGCCGACCTCGGCCAGTACGCGGTCAGCGCCTTCCAGCGTGCGCGACTGCTGATGGGGCCGGAGTTCGAGCGCATGGCCATGAACAATCCGCGCTACCGTGAGGAGGCGCTGCAGATCAATCGCAATCGCCTGCTCTATAGCGGCCGCACCGATGTGGTGGTGGGCGACAGGCGCATCATCCGCTATCTGGACCGCGAGGTGGATGATCAGGTCGACGTGACCCAGCCACTGGCCTGGTTCGATATTTTCCCACCGACGCCATACCGTGTCGGCTTTCGCCGGGACGAACAACGTCGGCGTTTCGACGAGGGCCTTCGTATGCTCAGAGAGAGCGGCGAATACCAGCGCATCGAGCAGCGCTACCTGAAGGACTGAAACCTGAGGAAACTTTTGCGGGGCTGCCACGGCTGAGGGGCTGTTGCACTATGGCCGCCTGTCTGACGCATGGAGACGCCACGATGCCGCGCCTGAAACCACTCGCAGCCCTCGGTCTGCTCGCACTGTTCGGTTATCAGTACAGCTTCGCCGAAGACCGGCAACTGAGCTCGGAACTGGGGCCGTTGAACGTTCACACCGTCGCCGAAGGTCTGGCCAACCCCTGGGCCGTCGCCTTTCTACCCGATGGCCAGGGTTATCTGGTCAGCGAGCGGCCAGGTGCCTTGCGCCGGGTAAGCGCCGAGGGCGAGGTGTCCGAGCCGCTACGCGGCGTGCCCAAGGTCTTCGCCGTCGGCCAGGGCGGCTTGCTCGACGTGGTGCTGTCGCCTGATTTCGCCGAGGACCGCCTGGTCTATCTGTCCTATGCCGAGGAGGGCGACGGCGCGGCAGGTACGGCCGTCGGGCGCGGCAAGCTGTCGGCTGACGCCACGGCGTTGGAAGGCTTCGAGGTGATCTTCCGCCAGCAGCCCAAGCTGTCCAGTGGCACGCACTTTGGCTCGCGGTTGGTGTTCGACCGCGATGGCCATCTGTTCATCGCCCTGGGCGACAACAACAATCGCCCCACCGCGCAGGACCTCGACAAGCTGCAGGGCAAGCTGGTGCGCATCTTCCCGGACGGGCGCATCCCCGAGGACAACCCTTTCGTCAGCCGTGACGGCGCGCGTGAGGAAATCTGGTCCTATGGCCATCGCAACCAGCAGGGTGCGGCGCTCAACCCCTGGAGTGGCCGCTTGTGGACCCATGAGCATGGCCCGCGTGGCGGCGACGAAATCAACGTTCCCGAAGCGGGCAAGAACTACGGCTGGCCGCTGGCGACGCATGGGGTCAACTATTCGATGCTGGCGATTCCCGAGGCCAAGGGCAAAACCGTGGCTGGTACCGAGCCGCCGCATCACGTCTGGGAAAAATCACCGGCCATCAGCGGCATGGCCTTCTACGATGCAGAGCGTTTCCCGGCCTGGCAGCACAACCTGTTCATCGGCGCACTTTCCGGCCAGGCGCTCATCCGACTGCAGCTCGATGGCGACAAGATCGTGCATGAGGAGCGTTTGCTGGAGTCCCTGAACGCACGGGTACGCGACGTACGGCAGGGGCCGGACGGCTATATCTACGTGCTGACGGATGCGCCGAAAGGGCAGTTGCTGCGCCTGGGGCTGGCGAGCGAGTAGCGGGTAAAGCAGGAGGGGCTGGGTGCGCGATGCGCACCCGACGCGATCACTTCTTGCTGATGGTGATCTGGCGAGTGCCGCCGTAAGTCTGGCCGCTGACGCCCTTGGCGATCTGCTGGATCTCGCCGCCGCCCTGCAGGAAGGCAGCAATCTGCGCCTCGATGGACTCGCGGGTTTCCACGGCTGGGGCGGGTTTGCTGACTTTGCTGGAGGAGGACTTCACGCGCAGGGTGGCCATGACCTTGATCTCTTTCAGAAGGGCGGCCGGCCATTATGCCTCAAGCAGCCCCTTTCTGCTTGGTTAATCGCCCTGGTGAATAGCATAAGGCTGCGCCTGGCCAGCTTTTCGCGGCAACTTATGGCTTGTTTCCCAATCACTTACACCACCGTTCGACCGGCCGTCGATTCGCTACGACGCCAGCCCGGTCGCGGATTAACTCGGGTAGAATGGCCGGCTGTTTTGGTGAGGTGAAACGCGATGGCCTTGATTGGGCGGATGAATTCTTTGCAGGTGGTCAAGCACACCGACTTCGGTCTGTACCTGGACGGTGGTGCGGATGGCGAAATCCTCCTGCCCAAGCGCTACATCCCCAAGGACACGCCGAGCGAAGTCGATGACTGGCTCAACGTGTTTCTCTACCTCGACAGCGAAGACAAGCTGATCGCCACCACGCTGAAACCGAAGATTCAGCTCGGTGAGTTCGCCAGCCTCAAGGTGGTGGATATCAACCGTGTCGGCCTGTTCTTCGACTGGGGCCTGCCCAAGGATCTGCTGCTGCCGCATTCCGAAGAGAAGCGCCCGCTGCAGATCGGCGACTACTGCGTCATCTACCTCTACCTGGACAAACGCACCCGTCGCCTCACCGCCACCGCGCGCCTTGATCGCCACCTGGACAAGGTGCCGGCCAACTACCAGGTCGGCCAGGAAGTCGATCTGCTGGTGGTCGAGCGTACCGACCTCGGCTTCAAGGCCATCATCAATGGCAAGCACTGGGGTCTGATCCACAAGAACGAGCTGTTCAAGTTCATCCGCAGCGGTATGCGCGAGAAGGGCTACATCAAGGAGCTGCGTGCCGATGGCAAGATCAGCCTGAGCCTGCAGCCCATCGGTCACGAAGCCGCCAGTGGCCTGGCCGAGCAGATCATCGAACGACTGCGTGCGCAGGGTGGCGTGCTGGCGCTGGGTGACAAGAGCCCGCCGGAACTGATCTCCGAGCATTTCCGGGTCAGCAAGGGCAACTTCAAGAAGGCCATCGGCGGCCTCTACAAGCAGGGTCTGATCCGAATCCACGACGACCGCATCGAACTGCTCGACAGCTGACGTCGCAGCGACTTGAGCGCGAGCGTGGCAACTCGCATAATGCCGAGGTTTTCCCGCCGGTGTAGCTCAGTCGGTAGAGCAGCGCACTCGTAACGCGAAGGTCGTAGGTTCGATTCCTATCTCCGGCACCATTTCCAGCAAAGGGTCAGCTTCGGCTGACCCTTTGTCGTATCAGCGCTGAAAATTCCCTCGCGTTGCTGTCAAAGCCGGTGTGATGATGATTTTCGGCTCAGGCGCGTGACGTCTGGCCCTGACTCGAAGGGGAGTTGCTCATGTTCATTCGCTCGCTTGTCCTGATCCTGGCGACGGCGTTCGCCAGTGCTGCGTTCGCCGATCAGCCGCAGACCATTCGCGTCATTCCCAAGAGCTACGTCAGCCCAGGGGCCAGTGGCAGCGTCTCGGGTTCTTCAAGCTATGAGCAGCACAATCTCTACGGCGGGCAGCGTCTGCCGCAGGGCAGCGTGCGTCAGGAAAGCAGTTATGGCAGCTATTCCAGCGAAAGCCGTGGGGGCATCCGCCAGAGCACCGAATACCCGGGCGGGCTGATCATCGAGCGTCAGCCCGGCAGTGGTAGTTATCAGCAGCAGCGCAGCCGCTGACGCCGTAGGCTCTGTACGAAAAGCGCCTGCGCTCGGTGATGCTGCGTTAAAAACAGGCTCGTGTGCGAGCCCAGTCAGAATGCTCATTTACAACACGTAAAGTCGAACGCGACCCCGGCCGTTCTTCGCCTGTTTTTGCGGGGCCGCCATCGGTATTGCCTGACCTTCGCTCGACGACTTTTCATGCAGACCCTAGTGGCTGGCGGCAGTCTTGTTTTGGCTGCTCGGGGCGTCGGCGATCACTGCGCGATTGCGCCCCTCGCTCTTGGCGCGATACAGGCACTCATCGGCGCGCTGCAGCCAGCTTTCCCAGTGCTCGCCACTGTGCAGAATGGCGCCGCCGATGGAGACGGTCACCGCGCCGCCTGGGCTTTTGAGCTCCTGCGCAACCCAACTGAGCAGGTTCTGCGCCGCGACCTGAAGGCCCGTCAGCTCGGTGTTGGGCAGCAGCAGGAGAAACTCCTCGCCACCAAAGCGGAACAAGCGATCTTCCTTGCGTGAGCAGCGTTTGATCAGCTCGACGAAGGCCACCAGCACCTGGTCGCCGACGTGATGACCGAAGCGGTCATTGATCTGCTTGAAGTGATCCAGATCCATCACCAGCAAGCCGTAGCTGTCGCTGTGGCGGCGATGGCTGGCCATGGCGATCTTCAGTTCTTCGTTCATCGCCCGGCGGTTGCGGGCGCCGGTCAGCGGGTCATGAATGGCCAGCGATTGCAGTTGGTCGCGCTGGTTGCGAGTGCGAAAGGCGAAGATGAAGCTGAGCACGCTGGCCATCATGCAGGTGACCAGGAACGACACCATCTGGTAGTGGCTTTCGAACACGCTGCCAGGTACCAGCAGGGCGTAGCTGACCAGGCTGACCAGCACCAGCGCAGTGGCCAGCAGTGCCTTGCCGGGGGTGACCATGAAGAAGTTGAAGAGGATCAGCGGATAGATCCAGAACAGGCCGTTGACCCCCAGGTTGATGGCGATCAGCGTGGCACCGACAGAGAAAACGGCCGCCAGGTAGATACCGGGCTTGACCGTGTCGCGGGTGACCCAGGCATAGAGCACGGCGAACAGTGTGGAAAAGACGATGACGGTGTCGGCGATGCCGACCAGGTAGTTGCCGTTTAGCAGCCGGTAGACGGCATAAGGCGAGATGCCGATAACCCCGAACAGCCCCATCAGGGTGATGATCGATAGCTGGAAATCGTTGCGCAGGCGCTTCAGCATACGAGCGGTCTGGGTAGCCATAGCATTTCTTTTCGTTGTTATGGAACAAGCATGCAGAGCTTTGACCGCTAATGGCAAGGGGCATTCCTGAGCAAAGTGCCAGTATTTTCGCCCAGACCGACAGGCTGCTCAGTGGATGCGCAGCGAGACAAGCGATTTGTTGCGCTGATAGCGGGTCAGCCGCTCGGCCAGCTCGGTCGGCAGGCTTTGACAGTCCTCGAAGCCCAGGCGCTGATAGAAGCTGCGCAGCCCGGGATGACAGAACAGCCAGACGGGCTCGGGATGCAGCGCCAGGCTGTGGCCGAGCAGCGCTGCCGCCACGCCTTGGCGTCGCAGCGCAGGGGCGACGAACAGGCCGGTCAGCCACTGCCCGCCTGCTAGCGGGCGTAGGCTGAGGGCGGCGACGATCTCGCTGGCGCTTTGCGCCACCCACAGTTCATCCCCCGCCTGGCTGCGCATCGGCGAGCGGTGGTCGCGGTAGAACTTGTCGACCAGCGGTCGCAACTGCAGGGGAAGATGGCGAAAGCGCGGTGTGATCATGGGGTCAGGCGGGAAGGATCTGGCGGCTTATTTAACCATCGCATTTTGGTTAACGGTTGCGCATTTACGGCTTCGCGGGCGGTGACAGCCCGTTCGCGTCGCCGCATCATGGGCAATCGCATTTTGCCCAAGGATTCGCCGCGTGTCTCAGCCTTCCCCTGTATCCGTGGTGTTCGCTGCGCAGAGCGTTGCCGGCCAGGTACGTACGCACAACGAGGATGCCCTGGCCTGCCGCCCCGATCTGGGGCTGTGGGCGCTGGCTGATGGCATGGGCGGGCATGCGTGTGGCGAGGTGGCCAGTGCCCTGGCGCTGGAGGAAGTGGTGGGCGCCGTGCAACAGGGCGAGGAGCTGCCTGCAGCGGTGCATGCCGCCCATCTGGCAATCGTAGCAGCGGCCCAGCCCGTTGCGGGCGAGGCGGGCATGGGCAGCACCCTGGTTGCCGTGCGCCTGGACGGGGATGAGTTCGAGCTGGCCTGGGTCGGCGACAGCCGCGCCTATCGCATCGGCAGCGAACATATCGAGCAGCTCAGTCACGACCACAGTTGGGTCCAGGCCATGGTCGACGTTGGCCGGATGAGCGCAGAAGAGGCGCGTGAGCACCCGCGCCGCAACGTGATTCTGCAGTGCCTGGGGCAGGTCGGGCAGGCGCCTGAAGTCGGTCTGCTGCGGGGCCGACTGGCGCCGGACGAACTGCTGCTGCTGTGCAGCGACGGGCTGACCAACGAGCTGGACGACGCTGCCATCCAGCGCTGTTGCGCCGAAGCGGACACGCTGGAGGCGATGGTCGAGCAACTGGTGGGGCTGGCAAATAGCCATGGCGGCAGAGACAATATCAGCTGCATCGTCCTGGGCCTTGGCCCGACGACCGAACCCCGCGAAGCGCCGACCCCCGGCCTGCTGCGCAAGCTGTTCAAATCCCTTCAACCCTGAGCGCCAGTCGAGCCGCATGAGTCAGCCTTCCATCAGCGTACCCGGTTACAGCATTCATCACCGCCTGGGCAAAGGCGGCATGGCCGAGGTCTATCTGGCTACCGAACAGGCGCTGCAGCGCCAGGTGGCGCTCAAGGTGCTGCTGCACCGCGAGGACGCAGCCTTCACCCAGCGCTTCATCAAGGAAGGCCATACCGTCGCCTCCCTGCAGCATCCTTCGATCATCACCATCTACCGTATCGACCAACTGGACGACGGCCGCCATTTTCTCGCCATGGAGTACCTGGCGGGCGGTGATCTGGCCCAGTACAAAGGCCAGCGCCTGGAGCCGGCGCGTGCGCTGCGTATCGTCCGGCAGATCGCCAGCGCCCTGGCACTGGTACACGACAAGGGCCTGGTGCACCGCGACATCAAGCCCGGCAACATCCTCTTTCGCGACGATGGCACCGCCGTGCTCAGCGACTTTGGCGTGGCCAAGGAGCTGCAGCTCGACAGCGAATTGACCCAGTCCGGCATTGCCGTCGGCAGCCCGGCCTACAGCAGCCCCGAGCAGGCGCAGTGTCAGGCGCTGGACGCACGCAGCGACATCTACAGCCTGGGCGTGATCCTGCTGGAGATGCTCAGCGGGCATAACCCCTTTCGCGGCGGCAACTACACCCAGACCCTGATGAATCAATTGCAGCTAGAGGCGCCGCCGCTTCCGGAGTCGCTGGGCGAGCTGCAGTGGTTACTCGACCGCATGCTGGCCAAGGACCCGGAAGATCGCTTCGCCGACTGCCACGTGCTGCTGGCCAGCCTCGATGAGCTGCAGGACGCCGATCAGGACCAGACCCGTCTGAGCTCGGCTGTCAGCCTGCCGCCTCGTCCCTCCCGGCGGCGCTGGCTGCCCTGGGCCGTGCTTGGCCTGCTATTGCTAGCCGTGGGTAGCGCAGGTGGCTACTACTGGCAGCTGCAGCAGCGCATCGCCGGGTTGCTCGCCCTGGCTGAAACGCGCTTGAGCGAGGGGCACCTGCTGACCCCGGCGCAAGACAACGCCGACTACTATTTTCGCCAGACGCTGGCCCTGGACGAGGGCAACCAGCAGGCTAACGATGGTCTGCAGCGCGTGCTGCAGGCACGTATCCAGCAATATCTCGACCTGGCCGAGCAACGCCTCGGTGAGGGTTTGCTGATCCTGCCGGAGGACGACAGCGCGGTGCATTACTTCCGCCAGGTGCTTGGCTGGGAACCGGACAACCTACTGGCCCTGGCTGGCATCAACCGGGTGGCGCAGCGTTTCATCGACCAGAGCGAGGCCGCCTATGCACGGCGCGAATACAACCTGGCGCTGGAACAGATCAAGCAGGGCCTCGAGGCCGAGCCCGACAACGAACGGCTGCTGGCCCTCTATGACAGCCACGAGCAGCGCGTGCGTCAGGCGGCGAGCCGCCCGCGCAGCGCGCAGCCGGCCCAGCAGAACCCGATCAAGCGCTTGCTGAACAACCTATTCGACTGACCCGAGGCGACCACGATGCTCAGACTGCAGTTCCTGGATAACCGCCAAGCGCCGGTCTGGCTGACCGACGAACGCCTGACCATCGGTCAGGACAGCCGCAATCAGCTGGTGCTTGGCGATGCCGGAATCGCCAGCTTCCACGCCGAGATCCGCCAGGATCACGGCTACTACTACCTGAGCGATGCAGGTCAGGGCGCCACCTGGGTCAACGACCAGCGCGTCGGTACACGCTTTCAGCTGCGTGACGGGGATCGCCTGCGCCTGGGCGCCGTCGAGCTGCAACTGGTCGACCCGGCGAAGAGCGCGGCCCGGCCCGAGGCTGCCGCGCCGCGCTGGTTTCTGCAGGTGATCCAGGGCGAGCACCAGGGGCGCAAGTTTCATATCCACGGTTCGATGACCTTCGGCCGTTCGAGCAAGTGCGAGCTGTGCTTCAGCGATCTGGAGCTGTCGCGCCGGCATTGCGAGTTCTTTCTCAAGGACGACGTGTTGGAGGTCAAGGATCTTGCCTCGGCCAACGGTGTACTGGTCAACCAGCAGAAGGTCAGGACCGCCGTACTGCAGCCGGGCGATCAGTTGAAGATGGGCACGGTGACGCTGCTGGTGATCGGGCCGAAGGTGAACGTGAGTGATGCGCCCGACGAGGATGCCACCCAGTTCATGCGCGTGGCGGACCTGCCGCCTGCGTTGGCTGCCAAGGCGGCTGGCGGTGGCGCCACGCAGATCGCCCCTGTGCCGCAGCCGGCGCGTGCCAGCGCCAAGGCAGCGCCGGCGGCGGCCAATCCGCTGCGTGCGGCTCAGGCCAAACCCGCGCCCGTTGCCGCGCCACCGGCGAACAGTGCGGGCAAGCTGTGGCTGGGCGGAGTCGTATTGCTGCTGATCGGCTTGGGTCTTGGCGCCGTCTCGATGCGCTTATTGGGTTGAGGTATACGCGGGTTGGTGCGCACGGCGCACCCTACGGGTGGTTGCCGTACGGTGACGTTTGACGCGACTCTGCCGTAGGGTGCGCCGTGCGCACCGAATGCCCCGAAACTCGCTGAATCTCAGGCCGGCGTCAGGCGACGCCGCTCGGCACGGATCTCCGGCAAGTCGCTGCGACGCAGATAGACGCGCAGCGGCTCGCTGAGGTTGACCCGGTCATCGATGCGTTGCTCCTGCAGCCAGGCCAGACGCTGGCGATCCAGGCGCATCAGCTCGCCGTCGTCAGCGTGCCAGACGTATTCGCAGGTAGGCGTTATGGTGTCGGCGGGTACGTCGAGACCGAAGCTGTCTTCGGAAAAACGCAGCAGGTACTGCTCGGTCTTGGCGTTGTAGCCGACGAAGCCCTGCAACTGGTCGGCGGCCTGGCAGATCTGGGCGGACGTGATACTCATGGCAAACCTCGTTTCCTGTGGGGTTTGCAGGCAAGGCGAATGGTTCTGTTTATCGACGCAGCCTAATCGCTGGCGTTGTCACCTGCGTTGTCGTGGATCAAGAAACGGCCGGGAGCCGTTCTTGATGTCGCAGGCGACGGTCCTACAGGGACGGCAGGCATTGCAGAGCCGGCAGCACCTGTTCACGCAGCAGCGGTGCCAGGTCATCGGGCAGGGGCAGGGTGGTGTCGAGCCAGCGCAGCTCTTCCAGCTCGGCGGCCGGCTGCACCGCGTGGGGCAGGGCGGCGCGATAGATGTCTGCCTGCACCCAGGTATCGGCCTCGTTGGCCGCGGGCGCCTGGAACTGACCGAGCGGTTGCAGGGCGTCTGCGCCCAGTTGTAATTCGAGCTCTTCGAGCAGCTCACGCTCGAGCGCCGACAGTGCGTCTTCGCCCGCTTCACGTTTGCCGCCGGGCAGCATGAAGAATCGGGTATTGCGCTTGCGCACGAGCAGCAGGCGGCCTTGTTCATCGAATAGGCAGGCAGCAGCGATATGCAGGGTGGTTGGCATGGGGTAAGCACTGTACTGATTGCGTCTCTGGCGAACCCGGACAACGCAAGTTGCAAAGCTTCGCCCCGGGGCGGGGCTCCTACAGGGGCTGAAGCCTTGCCTGATAGGGGCGCCGGTTCAGGGCGCCCAATGAGCGTCAGCCGGCCAGGCCGACATAGACGTTTTGCACGTCATCATGGCCGTCGATGGCCTCGAGGAAGGCTTCGACCTCTTCCATCTGCTCCGGTGTCAGGCTGCTTACCGGGTTTTTCGGACGGTAGCCGAGCTTGGCCGAGTTGACGGTGAAACCCTGTTCCGGCAGCGCCTTGCACACGGCGTCGAGGTCGGTCGGATCGGTGATGAACAGGGTCGAGCCCTCGTCATCGGGCACGAAGTCCTGCGCGCCGGCTTCGATGGCGGCCAGTTCCGGGTCGGCGCCATCTTCGGTGGTGGCTTCGATCAGGCCAACGTGGTCGAAGTCCCAGCTGACCGAGCCGGAGGCGCCGAGCTGGCCCTTGCGGAACAGCACGCGAATCTCGGCGACGGTGCGGTTGACGTTGTCGGTCAGGCACTCGACGATCACCGGCACCTGATGCGGAGCGAAGCCCTCGTACTGGGTACGCTCGTAGTTGACCACCTCACCGGACAGCCCCGCGCCTTTCTTGATGGCGCGATCCAGGGTGTCCTTGGGCATCGAGGCTTTCTTGGCCTGGTGCACGGCCAGGCGCAGCTTGGGGTTCATGTCCGGGTCGGCGCCGTTACGCGCGGCGAGCATGATTTCCTTCACCAGCTTGCCGAAGATCTTGCCTCGGGCATTGGCGGCGGCTTCTTTGGGTTTGGCTTTCCACTGGGCGCCCATCTGGGGTCTCCTGGCCGATAGGTGAGAGGGTGTCGCGGCGCGCAGGGGCGGCCGGACGATCACTTAGGCTGCGGATTCTAGTGCCTTGCGGCGCTGGCGGCACGCGCAATTTCCCGGATGGTGTTTTTGCGCCAGGGGAGTGCCGACGCAGCGAGGCTGCGCCGGCAGGCAGGGGCTCAGGCGGTCGGCGAGTGACTGCCGAGCAGGGTCTGGCCGTGCTTCTTCTCGCGCTTGGCCATGCGTTTCTCGTGCGCCGTTTTCAGCGGCTTCTTCTTGCCTTCTTTGTGTGAATCCATGCTTTTGCTCATGCTCGTGTCTCCGGGAAGTAGGTCATTGACTGGGGGATGCGTTCGGGTCACTGCCACCTCCTCGGCTCCTGCAGCCGACTGCAATGCGGTATCGCCTTTCAAGCATAGCTGGCGGGCAACACCCTGTTGCGAATCGTTGCTCGTCATTGTGTCTGGTTTTTCTATGCTTGCTCTTCGTCGTCATTCGCTCGAGGAACTCAGCATGCCCCGTTTACTTCACCGTTTCGCCGCCGCGCTCGGCCTGCTTGTGCTGTTGGGCGGCGCCCCGGCGCTGGTGCAGGCGGAAGCCTTGCGCATCGGCATCATCGGCACCGGCAACATCGGCAGCCCACTGGCGCGGCTGTGGGTCGAAGCCGGGCATGAGGTGATGATTTCCTCGCGCAACCCCGAACGTCTGCAGCCGCTGGCCGATGAGCTGGGCGAGCGTGCCCGCGTCGGCACCCCGCGTGAGGCGGCGGCTTTTGGCGAGGTGATCATGTTGGCGGTGCCCTATGGCGCGACGCCGCAGGTCGGTCGCGACTACGCCACTGAGCTGGCCGGCAAGGTGGTGCTGGACGCCGGCAATCCACGACCGGGTCGCGATGGTCCGATGGCCGAAGAGGCGGTCGAGATGGGCGCCGGGTTGGCTTCGCAGCAGTTTCTGCCGGGCGTGCGCCTGGTGCGCGCGTTCAACGCCATCTCCGCGCACAACCTGCGCAGCCAGGCCCACCGTAGCGGCGAGAAACTGGCCATCCCGCTGGCCGCGGATGACGAGGCGGCGCTGGAGGTGGCAGCGCGTCTGGTGACCGATGCCGGCTTCGATCCGGTGATCGTCGGGCCGCTGGCCAGCGCCAAGTCCTTCGACTTCAACAGCGGCGTGTCGGCGCGCATGCCCACCGCGCGTGAGTTACGCGAACTGCTGGGGTTGCAGCCTTAGGCATTGTACGAAAAGTGCCTGCGCTCGGTGATGCTGCGTTGAACCCCCTCTCAGAATGCTCATTTACAACACGTAAACTCGCATGCGAGCCCAGTGCGTTCTTCGAGGGGGTTCGCCTTGCCTGACCATCGCTCGACGACTTTTCGTACAAAGCCTTAGCAGGCGTCAGAGGTAACGCCAGATCAACTGCACACCCGCCATGAGAATGCCCAGCCGCGCGATACGGTAGAACCACAGGTGGTTGACTCGTGACTGCAGCCACAGGCCGCTCCATACACCCAGCGGGACTATAGGTGCGAGCATCAGGCTCAGCAGCAGATTTTCCTGGGTGAACTGGCCCAGCGCCGCGTAGGGGAACAGCTTGGCGGCGTTGGTCAGCAGGAAGAACAGGTTGATGGTGGCGACGAAGCGCACCTTGTCCAGCTGCTGCGGCAGCAGGTGCATCATCACCGGCGGGCCGCCAGCGTGGGCGACGAAGCTGGTGAAGCCGGCCAGGCTCGACAGCAGTGTGCCGCGCCCTTTGTGCAATGGGCGTGGCGCCTGGTTGCCAAGCACCAGACCGAGCCCGACGAAGGTGATGGCGATGGCGCCGATCAGCAGGCCGATGGCGCGTTCGTCGAACAAACCGAAGGTCATCGAGCCGATGGCGATGCCGATCACCGCGCCCGGCAGCATGACCTTGAGGTTGGCCATATCCCACTTGCCCCAGTAGGCCTTCAGGCCCACCACATCGGCCAGACAGAGAATCGGCAGCATGACCGCGACCGCCTGTTTCGGCGAAGTGGCCAGGGCCAGCAACGGCACGGCGATGCCGCCCAGGGCGCCGCCAAAGCCACCCTTGGACAGCCCGGTGAGAAACACCGCGGGCAAGGCGAACAGAAGGAAATCGTGCAGAGTCATGGGCTTGGCGTAACGCTACAAAAGCGCGCAGGTTAGCAGCCACCAGTGTCTGTGTGGCTTTTTTCCTCGGCCTCTGTGTCTGTCTGCTGCGGGTTGAGGCTGCTCTAATGCCGGCTCACTCAACCCGAGGTTCGTGCTCATGACACCCAAGGATCTGCTGCTGGCGCTGCTGGTGATCGTCGTCTGGGGGCTGAACTTCGTGGTAATCAAAGTCGGCCTGCACGGCATGCCGCCGATGCTGATGGGCGCTCTGCGCTTCATGCTCGCGGCCTTTCCGGCGATCCTCTTCGTGCGTCGCCCGCAGGTGCCGCTGCGCTGGATGCTGGCCTATGGCATGACCATTTCAGTGGGGCAGTTCGCCTTTCTCTTCTATGCCATGTACGTCGGCATGCCGGCTGGCCTGGCGTCGCTGGTGCTGCAGTCGCAGGCGTTCTTCACCCTGTTCTTCGCCGCCCTGTTTCTCGGTGAGCGGCTGCGCGGCAGCAACCTGTTCGGCCTGCTGGTGGCAGCCAGCGGCCTGGTGTTGATCGGTCTGCAGGGCGGGCAGGCGATGACCCTGGCGGGCTTCGCCCTGACCATCGCCGCGGCCTCGATGTGGGCGCTGGGCAACGTGGTCACGCGCAAGCTGGGCAAGGTCAATCTGGTCGGCCTGGTGGTCTGGGGCAGCCTGATACCACCGCTGCCATTTCTGGCCCTGTCGCTGTGGCTGGAAGGGCCGGAGCTGATCAGCCAGTCGCTGCGTACCTTCAGCCTGGACTCGTTGCTGGTGCTGGCCTACCTGGCATTCGGCGCCACCATTCTCGGTTACGGGTTGTGGAGCCGCCTGCTGTCGCGTTACCCGGCCAGCCAGGTGGCACCGTTCTCGCTGCTGGTGCCGGTGGTGGGCATCAGCTCCTCGGCGCTGCTGCTGGGCGAACGTCTCGGCGGCTTGCAGATGGTCGGCGCGGCGCTGGTCATGGCCGGGCTGCTGATCAATGTCTGGGGCGGGCGCCTGCTCGATGGTTGGCGTCGCCGCGAGGCGACGCTGCCTTAGGGCGCTGAATCGTGACCCGATACTGCCCGAAGCCCTGGTGCATACGGGGCACCCTGCAACAACTGGCTCAGTCTTGCGGGCGCTGCTCCGGCAGGCGTTCGAGGATCTGATCCAGGCGTTGCTGGATGCGTTGGTCGATCTTCTCGTGCAGGCGCATGATTTCCAGTTCGGCGCGCAGGTTCACCTCGAAATCCAGGCGTGCAGCCAGACGATCCTTCGTCGCCTGGCGGTTCTGGCTCATCATGATGATCGGCGCCTGGATGGCCGCCACGGTCGACAGCATCAGGTTGAGGAAGATGTAAGGGTAGGGGTCGAAGGCCATGCCGAAGTGCGACAGCACGTCGGTGTTGAGCAGCATCCAGCCGAGCATGGTCAGCGAAAAACAGATGATGAAGGTCCAGGAGCCACCGACTGCGGCGACCTTGTCCGACAGCCGCTCGCCGAAGCTCGACTGCTCATCCGAGGCATCGGCGACGTCACGGCTGATGGGGCGGCGCTGGCGAATCTGTTCGAGCACATGGCTCTCTTCCGGCTCGAGTTCGTGGATTGCCTTGCCAAGCAGGTTCTGGGCGAGGTGTTGCAGCGGGTGCTGGGTGCTGTTGCTCATTGTGGCCATTCATCCGAGGCAGAGACGTCGAAGCGATGCTGAACCGCTTCACGAGCCTTGTCACCTCTGCTGTTAAGCATGCACTCCAGCACTTTCCAGCCGATTGCGACCATTGTTCTTGGCCCGATAAAGCGCTTGATCGGCCGCCTCGATTAGCGCCAGTGCCTGCCTCGTGCTGTCCCGCTGATCTGCCGTCAGGTTGGCCACGCCGGCACTCACCGTGACCCTCGCGAAGGGACTTGCCTGGTGCTCCAGGTCGCGCTGTTCCAAGCTCTGCATGAAGCTTTGGGCGACGGCTTCAGCCCCTTCAAGTGTGGTGTTCGGCAGGATTACTGCCAGCTCCTCGCCGCCATAACGGGCGGCCAGATCGCCGGGCCGGCGTACGCACTGCTTGAGCACCTCTGCCACGGCACGTAGACAGTCATCACCGGCTACATGACCGTAGTGGTCGTTGTAACGCTTGAACATATCGATATCGAACAGCAGCAGTGACAGGGAGGAGCCGCGACGCTGCGCGCGGCGAATTTCCATTTCCAGGGTCTGGTCGAAGCTGCGGCGGTTGGCCAGATCGGTCAGACCATCCTGTGAGGCGAGGACCTCCAGCCGGGCGTTGGCATCAAGGAGTTCCTCGCGGGCGTTGAGCAGCTGCGCCTCGGCGCGCGAGCGACGGCGGATATCGACGATCAGGTATTGGCCAATGATGCTCACGGCAGCCAGCAACAGCATGATCAGCGCGGTGAACAGTTCGGCGTTGCGGCGCCAGGCTGCCAAGGCTTCCTCGCGGCCGAGTGCGACGACGGTGATCAGCGGCAGGCGATCGTTGCGGCGAAAGGCATAGACACGCTCGACACCATCGATGCGTGAGGTCTGTACGGTGGTGCCTTCGCGTTGTTTGCGCAGCTGTTGCAGGATGGGTGAGTCGGACCAGTCCAGGCCGACATCCTGCTCACGGAATGGCTGGCGAAACAGCAGTTTGGCGTCGCCGGTGGAGAGGCTCATCGAGCCGTGTTTGCCGAGATCCAGGCTGCCGAAGAAGCTCAGAAAGTGCTCGACGCCTAGCGTCACGGCCACCACGCCGGCGAAACGACCCTCACCATCGTTCAGACGACGGCTGACGGTGAAGACCCAGTCACCGGTAATACGGCTCTTGATGGTGGGGCCGATGAAGGTGCCGGTGGAGGGATCGTTGCGATGATGGATGAAGAATGCGCGATCGGCGGCGTTGAGATTGTGTCCTGGCGGCTGGGTCGATGCCAGCAGGCGGTCGCCCTGTTCGTCGTAGATGACGATGGCATTGGCCAACCCAAGCACTTCACTCTGCTGCTGCAGCAGTGCCTGCAGGCGTTCTTGTTCGTGCACGGCCGGGCCGTTGTGTTGCATGCGCTCGGCCAAGTCGATCAGCACCAGTTCCGACTGGCGAATGACCCCTTCCGTGTAGTTGTCCAGCGCCTGGGCCAGGTTGAGGTTGGCCACGTTCAGCTCTTGCAGCGCGCGTTCACGCGAGAACCAGACCTGCCAGGCGGTCAGCAACGCCAGCGACAGGCAGATGAATACCAGGAGAATGGACGCGAGCCGAATACCACGTTTCATGGTGAAACCCAGAGCCCTACTACAGGGAGCTGAAAAGGCTTGGGAAAACAGAAGGGCCGCACTGGCGGCCCTTCCGTCGTGCACGATCAGTCCTGACGGCTGGTGACTTCCAGCAGGTGATAACCGAACTGGGTCTTCACCGGGCCCTGCACCACGCCGACCGGCGCGCTGAAGACCACGGTGTCGAATTCCTTGACCATCTGACCCGGGCCGAACGAGCCCAGGTCGCCGCCGCTGCGGCCGGACGGGCAGGAGGAATTGTCTTTGGCCAGTTGGGCGAAGTCGGCACCACCTTCGATGGCGGCTTTCAGTTCGTTGCACTTGTCTTCGCTGGCAACCAGGATGTGGCGGGCAGTGGCGCGGGCCATGGGAGTACCTCCTATCAATGAAGGTGCAGAGCCTAGCGCAATCGCCTCGACAAGCAAACGGTCGGCCGTTCGTCCATTCGTCAGGAGTCGCCTTGGCGTCTGGCTTGTCCCATCTTCTGTAAGTGGGCATGTGCCCTGAACTCGGGTTTCACTGAGGAGGCTTGCAGATGAACACCCTGAGCATCGACGGTTGGCGCAAGGCCGACAATGACAGCAAATCCATCCCTATCGGGACCCTGCAGTTCTATGTCAGCGAGGCCGAGCACCTGCGCCTGGAACAGGCCGAGGAGCAGCTGCAACGCAGCGGGCTCAGAGACACGATGATCGACGCCGACATGCAGACACTGGAGCTGGTCATGCCCGACGGCTTCGGCCCGCTGAGCGAATGCAAATGGCGCGTGTACCTCGGCGGCGAGGAGGGGCGTGGCCAGTTTCATCTGGTCGGTTACAGCGCCGAGGATGGCTGCCTGATCTACAGCAATGCGGTGATGGTCGATCTGCTGGGGTGACCGGCACAGGCAAAACCTTGCCCCGCGGTGGCAAATCGCTGCCGCGAATGTGTGTGCAGCCCGCGTAGTGACTGGCCTGCAGCGGCTGGCCCGGAATCTGCTTCGCATGAGGCGAACGGATTTCGCGGAGGTCTCATGACCAGTATCAACAACAGCACGCCTGCCATGCTCAGTTACTACGGCAGTCAGCTCAACAATCGCTCGAGTGCGGCCAGTGGCGAAGCAGGCGACCAGGCCACTCAGGACCCGCTGGCCGACCTGAGGCGTTTCGCCAAGCAGGTGGTGGCGCGCAGTGAGGGCGGGCTGCTGCGTGCGATGCATGGCGGCGCGGCGCAGCCCAGCAACACGGTGCAGGGCAGTGGCGACGGTCAGCCTGCGACGCCTTCGGTGATCCAATTGCCGGATGTGATGCAACTCGATCGCGACGATGCCGCCACACTGCTGGCGCAGGTACAGAAGATGGTGGACGCCGGCATGGATGGCAGTGTGCGCATCTCCGGCCACAACGGCGACAAGCAGACCGACTCGCTGGAGACCTACCGTCAGTGGTTGCAGGAAAAGGGCGGGGTCAGCATCTACGTCTGATTCGCACCCGTTCAGCCCAGAGCGGGCTCTACGTCCTCTCGGGTAATCACCCGGTTGCGCCCGGCGCGCTTGGCCGCGTAGGTGCGCCTGTCCGCCGCCAGCATCAGCTCGTCCAGTGATTGCCCGTCCACCCCGAAGCAGGCCACCCCGGCGCTCAGCGTCATGTGTAGCGTGGTCTCATCCACCGCCAGCGGCTGTGCAGCCAGGCGTTCGCGCAGGCTCTCGGCGATTTCTCGCGCTTGCGTCGCCTTGCTGCCTGGCAGCAGCACGGCAAATTCCTCACCGCCCAGGCGGCAGAACAGATCAGTGACCCGTAAACGCTGCGCCAGCACCGTGGCGAAGTGAACCAGGGCGCGGTCGCCGACCTCGTGGCCGAAGCGGTCGTTGATCTGTTTGAAGTGATCGATATCGACGAATACCAGCGAAAGCGGCGTGCCATTGCGCTGCGCGTGGGCACGCTCACGCTCGAATACCTCGGCCAGCTTCAGCCGGTTTGGCAGGCCGGTCAGGGAATCGGTGGTTGCCTGATCGGTCAGGCGCTGCTCGTTGAGAAGGCGGCTGCGTTCGTAGATGTGCGCAAAGATCATCACCGCCAGACTGGCGAGGCCTAGATTGGCGATGATCTCGACGTTTTGCAGCAATTGATCGGAAGAAAACCGCCGGCTGAAGACGAACAGGCCGATGCCGACGAACAGCACCGAGCCATACATGCCCAGGCGTAACCCCAACAGCAGGTAGCAGATGATCGGAATCGACTGTATCCAGGCGAACACCGCGAAGCTGGTGTGGGTCTGAGCCAGCGCCAAAATCATGATGCTGAAGAACGGCAGCAGGTAAACCGCGGTCAATAGCTGCAGGTTGCGCGTTTGGTCGACGATGGTCAGCAGATACAGCGACACTGCGGCATAGCCGATCTCCAGGCTGGCCAGCAGCCAGTTGTCGTGCAGCAGATTGACCACGGAGAAGAACAAACCACCGCTCAAGGTGATCCATAGCAAGGCTTTGAGGACCAGGCGACGATGTTGTTCGTTTTTGGCGAAGTAACCGGGCATCAGTGTTCTCGAGCGGGAGAGGCAAGTGCGTATATTGTTCGATGATGGCAGATGGCTTCATGCAGGAACCCTGCCGTTCGGCCGCGATGCCAGTGTACGCGGGCATTCGATGGGGTCGGCCATGATCCTGCGCCGGGAATTGCGTCAGAATCACGACGTTAGTTGGGAGAGGACGGTATGACAACAACAATGGACAAATGGGGATGGCAACGCTGCCTGCTGGCGCTGCTGCTGATGGGCATATGGGGCGCGGCCCAGGCCGCTGAGGACCTTGCGCTGATCGAGACGATCAACAGCTATCGCAGCGAGGTGCAACGCTGTGGCGTGCAGGCCTCCGAGCCACTGCCACCGTTGACCAACGACCCACGCCTGATCCTGCCTGCCAACGGCACCAGGGATCTGCAGGATTCGCTGAGCGCGGCCGGTTACCCGTTGGTCAACGTACAGGCCATCACGCTCTCCGGACCGCGCAATGCGCAGGCGGCCATGCAGGCATTGAGCGAGAGTTTCTGCCGTGTGCTGCTCGATCCGCAGTTCATCGACATCGGCGTCAGTCAGCAGGATCGCGACTGGCGCATCGTGCTGGCACGGCCGCTGCTCAGCGGGCGCCTGCAAACCTGGCAGACCGAGGGGGAAAGTCTGCTCTTGCTGATCAACTCTGCCCGTGCCGAGGCGCGTCAATGTGGTGACCAGCGCTTCGCTGCCACCGCGCCGCTGGTATGGAATGCCGAACTGGGTAGCGCCGCCGAGAGCCACAGCCGAGCCATGGCCAACGGCAACTTCTTTTCCCACCAGGGGCGTGACGGCCTGACGCCGGGTGACCGCGCGGAACTGGCGGGTTACAGCGGTACCAAGGTCGGCGAGAACATCGCCGCTGCGCTGGATACCACCGCCAAGGTGGTCGAGGGCTGGCTGGCCAGCTCCGGGCACTGCGCCAATATCATGAACCCGGAGTTCAGCGAGCTAGGCGCTGCCTATGCCAACGACCCGCAGAGCGACGCCGGCATCTACTGGACGGCGTTGTTCGGCGGGCAATGAGTGAGCGCTGGCTTCAGTTGACGCCGAACACCTGGGCCAGGTGCTGCTCGTAGCGTGCCACGTCCTGCTCGATGTTCGGCACCTTCATCACGTCGTTGCAGATGAAGGTGGGCAGACCAGTCATGCCGAGGAATTCGTTGGCCTTGTGGAAGGGGAAGTACACCGCGTCCACGCCTTTGCCTTCGAAGAAATCGGTCGGGTCTTCGAAGGCCTGTACCGGGGCGTTCCAGGTCAGCGACAGCATGTACTGCTTGCCCTGGATCAGCCCACCGCTGCCGTACTTCTGCGAGGCGTCGGAGCGGGTACGGCCGTCGTTGGCATAAAGGCTGCCGTGGCCGGCGGTGAACACCTCGTCCAGATACTTCTTCACCGTCCAGGGTGCGCCCATCCACCAGCCGGGCATCTGGTAGATCACCACATCGGCCCAGAGGAATTTCTGTACTTCTTCTTCCACGTCGTAGCCGCCGTCGATGAAGGTGGTCTTGACGTCGAAGCCGGCGCGGTCGAGGAAGGCCACCGCTGCGTCGTGCAGGGTGCTGTTGTACTGGCCGTGGGAGTGGGCGAACGCTTTGCCGCCGTTGAGCAGGAGGATCTTTTTCATGGGGTTTCTCCAAAAATGTGGCCGCAGGTTATCGGGCCCTGCGCGTGCGAAACACCCCGAAGCGGTCAAATAATTGTTGACTGAAATTCATGAAAGGATCTTCGAATGCTGCGTTAAGGTGAGGCATCTTCCCGCATCGAGGCGCTTGCACCCATGTACGGCTTCATCCTTCACGCCCACACCAGACCCGAGCAGGCCGAGGCCTTCGAGCAACTGTTCCGTGCTTACGTCGAACCCAGCCGCGCCGAGCCCGGCTGCATCGAATATCACATGCTGCGTGACGCCCAGGACCCGACTCTGTTCATCTTCTACGAGGTCTGGGCATCGCGGGAGGCGCTGGCCGAGCACACGGCGCTGCCGCACATGCGCGAGTTCCATGACCAGCGCATGGACTACCTGCGTCGTGATTTCGAGATTCGCGAGATCGAGATGCTCAGCCCGGCGAGCGCGGCGCGGGTCTAGTTCGCGATCCGTAGGAGCCAGCTTGCTGGCGATTGTTGTTGTAGCCCGGATGCAATCCGGGACATACAGGCGCATGCCCCCGGATTGCATCCGGGCTACCGGGAACAGGCGAGGCTGGGCTCAGTGGCTGTAACCCGGCTTCTGGCGAATGGTCTTGAGCAGGTCGTCCGGGCTGATGTGGCCGACCACCTGGGTCGCGGCGCTGCCCGGCTGCGGCAGGTCGAGGATGTGGCCCTTCATCTTGCCGATCACGTGCATCTCGCACGGCTTGCAGTCGAACTTCAGGGTCAGCACCTCATCGCCGTGTACCAGTTGCATCGGCGCCACCTTGGTGCGAACGCCGGTGACGCCCTTGGCCTGCTTGGGGCACAGGTTGAAGGAGAAGCGCAGGCAGTGCTTGGTGATCATCACCGGCACTTCGCCGGTTTCCTCGTGGGCCTCGTAGGCCGCATCGATCAGCTGCACGCCATGGCGATGGTAGAAGTCGCGCGCCTTCTGGTTGTAGACGTTGTAGAGGAACGACAGGTGCGACTCCGGGTACACCGGCGCCGGGTCGGTTTCGGCCTTGCGGCTGCCGCGTGGATGGGCAGCGACGCGCGCTGCGGTCAGTGCTTCGATGGCGTCGCGGCGCAGCGCCTTGAGCTGCGAATTGGGCACGAAGAACGCCTGCGGGGCATCCAGCGTCACGCTCTGGGCGTGGTAGATGGTGGTGCCGAGCTGGGTGAGCAGATCGCGCAGGCCATCGAGCGCCTGTTCCGGCTTGTTGGCAACACCGAACGGGCCGGGCAGGGCGACGTCGACGCTGATGCCTTCTTCACTGGTGGCGGTGAGTTTGAGTGCGTCCTCGCGCAGCTCGGCCTTCCAGCTGACGCCGATACGGCGTTCGGCGCTGGTGCGTTGCAGCGCCTGCTGCCAGTTGTGGTCGAGGTTGCGCGAGAGCGGATGATTCGGGCGCAGACGGAACAGACCCTCGGGCATCTCGTTGGGCTCGACGCGGTAGCGATAGCGCTTCTCGCCGTCTTCCTCGAACTCACCTTTCAGCTCGGCGATATTGGCGCGGAAACCCACCACCTCGCGCTTGACCAGCACGTTGAGGCCGTCGCCGTTGGACAGCGGCTCGTGGGTGATGGCGATCAGGTCGCGCTTGTTCACTTTCTCGACATGGCCGACGGGCAAGCCAGTGAAGGTCGGCGAGTCGAAGGCGCCGATGTCCACCTTGCGCTCGGTGACGAAGTAATCGGTGCTGCCACGGTGGAAGGTCTTGTCCGGATCGGGCACGAAGAAGTGCGCGGTACGGCCACTGGAGGCGCGGGCCAGGTCCGGGCGATCCTCGAGAATGGCGTCGAGTTCGCGGCGGTAGTGGGCGGTGATGTTCTTCACGTAGGCCACATCCTTGTAGCGGCCCTCGATCTTGAACGAACGCACGCCGGCCTCGACCAGGGCGCGCAGGTTGGCGCTCTGGTTGTTGTCTTTCATCGACAGCAGGTGTTTTTCGTAGGCGATCACGCCGCCTTTTTCATCCTTGAGGGTGTAGGGCAGGCGACAGGCCTGCGAGCAGTCGCCACGGTTGGCGCTGCGCCCGGTTTGCGCATGGGAGATGTTGCACTGGCCAGAGAAGGCCACGCACAGCGCGCCGTGGATGAAGAATTCGATGGCCGCGTCTGTGGCATCGGCGATCTGGCGGATTTCCTGCAGATTCAGCTCGCGTGCCAGCACCAGCTGGGAGAAGCCGGCCTGGTCGAGAAACTTGGCCCGCTCAAGGGTGCGGATGTCGGTCTGGGTGCTGGCATGCAGCTCGATAGGCGGAATGTCCAGCTCCATCACCCCCATGTCCTGCACGATCAGCGCATCCACGCCCGCGTCGTAGAGCTGGTGGATCAGCGCGCGCGCCGGCTCCAGCTCATCGTCATGCAGGATGGTGTTGATCGTGGTGAACACCCGCGCGTGATAGTGGCGGGCGAACTCCACCAGTCTGGCGATATCGCTCACTTCGTTGCAGGCATTGTGCCGCGCGCCGAAGCTCGGGCCGCCGATATAGACGGCGTCGGCGCCATGCAGAATGGCCTCGCGAGCGATCTCGACGTCACGCGCAGGGCTGAGCAGTTCCAGGTGGTTCTTGGGCAAGGACATGGTGTTTTCTTTTATCAGGCTGGCACACGGGCAAGGCGCGCATTGTACCGGGCTGACGGCTTGTGGGCACTCGCCAGATGCCGGACGGCTGGTAATACGCACCGATGGCGGTACAGTAGCGGCCTTTTTCAGGCGGAGGCGTGGCGATGGACAACAGAGGGTTGGAGAAGCTCGATCAGTGGCTGCTCAAGTACGGCAACGATGACTCGATCCTGTCCGCCAGCGAGCTGGACGGTTATTTCGCCGCCATCGTCTCCGCCCCGCGCCAGGTCGCGCCTGCCGTCTGGTATTCGGCGATCTGGGCCGACCAGCCGCCGCAATGGCCGAGCGACAAGGATGGTGAGCGTTTCATGAAGCTGGCCGTCGAGCTGATGAGCGAGGCGGCCTACATGCTCAGCGAGGAGCCAGATGACTATGAGGCGATCTTCCTGGCTGACAACAACGGCAAGGGCGAAAAGCTGATCGTCTCCGAGTGGTGTGCGGGTTACCTGCGCGGTGCGGCGGTTGCCGGTTGGCTGGAGCACGCGCTGCCCGAGTCGGCGCAGGCGGCCCTGGCGCTGATCACTCTGCACGGCGACGAAAGTGGCAGCGAGACGCTCAAGGCCATGACCGATGCCGAATACGACGCCAGCACAGCGATGCTGGAACCGGCCGCCGTCGAGCTTTACGAGTACTGGCAGCAGAACCTGGACCCGCTGCTGCCGGTTCGCCGCGAAGAGACCAAGGTCGGGCGCAACGACCCATGCAGCTGCGGCAGCGGCAAGAAATACAAGCAGTGCTGCATGCGCTGACCGGTCGCTATCAGCATGCCTGGCGAGCGAGCCCCGCTGTCGTGCTCAACTGCAGTATGGGTCTTCGCTCATCGCCAACAGCTCCGGCCGGGTGCCGAAAACCTGCATCACGTCATTCATCGACATCCACCAGTCGTCGTGCCACTTGAGTACGCGCAGGCGTTTGTTTGCCGTGTTCAGCTGTCGATAGCTGGGCAGGCTGGAGCTGCTGAACAGGTGCGGCAGCAGGACTTGGCAGAGCCAGTTGCGCAGACGTTCAGCGCGTGGGCTGGTGCTGCTCAGGCTCAGGCGTAGCAGGTTCTCCAGGTCGATCATGGCTTGAGGCGTTTCCTCGTTGCCGAAAAGAATGCCCTCCGGTCGACAGTGAAGCAGCAGGGCGGCTTGTTCGTCGGCCAGTTCCAGGGCCTGGCAAACGGCTTGCGCGACGAACCAGAAACGACCGTCGGCGGCGCGCTGCACGGTGAGACGAATGTCTTCGAAGATGGGGTTGATCGGACTGGTCATGGCGCCCTCCCTAGTGCATGAAACAACGGCCTGTCGAATGCGATGAAACCATGAATTTCATTTAATATACAACTGACTGTTCAATCAAGCATGGAAGCGGAATTTAACGTCCGCGTCCATGACCGAAAAAACCGAATTCGCCCAGCGCCTGCGTAGCGCCATGATTGCGGCTGGATATCCAGATCGCCCCGCCGTGCTCGAGCGCGAGTTCAATTCGCGTTACTGGGGCCGTTCCGTGACCTTTCAGGCGGTTTCCCGCTGGTTGCGTGGCGAGGCGATACCGTCGCAGGACAAATTGCAGGTGCTTGCCGAGTGGCTGCGTATCGAACCGCAGGTACTGCGCTTTGGCGCACAGGCCGGTGCCGCCGTACGCGAGCAGCGTGGCCGTTGGGAAGATCCCAAGTTCTATCAGGAACGTGAGGTGATCGAGGCCTTTCTGGCTCTGCCTGCTGCGCAGCGCAAGGTCGTGCGAGAGGTCGTCATGGCGCTGGCCATCGCGGCCAATGCTGACTCCGGCAAGAAGCCAGGCTAAGGATCAGGCTGGAGTCAGTCGTGCTTGTCAATTTCCTTCCGGCAAGGATTGCCTCAAGGTTTGCCCGGCGCTGACTCGAGGCAGATAACCTGGTGTTTCCAGGGCCGCATCCAGGAACCTGCTCAAAGCTCTGGCTCGCAGGACTTTGAGCAGGCTCTGTGTTCAGCCCAGCAGTTCGGCAAACGCCTTGTCCGCCTCCAGCACCGCTGGCAAGGCTTCGAACAGCTTGTTCAGGTCGACTTCCTCGAATAATGGGCCTTCCAGGCTCTGCCGTGCCTGTTCGCTGACGCCCTCCAGCTCGATGGTTTCCGCGACGATCACCGATTGTGCGACCAGGCGCGCGTAGCGGCCGTCACTGGGCGCCTGAGTCGGACGTGCCTGATAGGCGATTGCGTGCTGGATAAGCGCAGGCAACTGCCAGCGGCGCGCCAGTTCAGCGCCCACTTCCGGGTAGCCGAAGCCCAGTTGCAGGGTTTCCTCGGCGGCGTGGGCCGCGGCTTCACGTTTCGGATGACGGTTCATGCGCCGGGCGAAATCCGGCGCGCCGGTCTGGATCAGCAATTCGCCGATGTTGTGCATCATGCCGCAGGTGAAGGCGGCGTCGGTGTCCAGCTTCAGTTGCTTGGCCAGGCTGCGGGCGATACTGGCGACGCGAAAGCTGCGAATCCAGAAACCCTTGAGGTCGAAACCGGTATCGACCTGAAACGCGCCCGTCATCGCCGAGGCCAGCACCAGCGTGCGCAGGGTGTTGAAGCCCAGGCGCATGGCGGCGTCCTCGACGCTCACCGCTTCACGGGCCCCGCGAAAACGTGGCGAGTTGGCCAGGCGCAGCACCTTGGCGGCGATGACCGGGTCGCGCTCGATATTGCGCGCCACGCTTTCCAGGCTGGAGGCAGGGTTGTCGAACTGTTGGATCAGATCCTGCGCAACCTTGGGAATGCTGGGCAGGGTGTGCAGTTGGGCGAACAGACTCTCTATGTCCATGGCAACTCCGATACGTACGAACGCTGCAGTGATGGCTGATGAAAAGTGCTCCTTGAGCATAGCTGTGCCTATCGCTGCAGCCAGTCCCATAACCGCTATCTAGAGCCTTTTTCATGGGTGTTACCCGATTGAAACACCAGCCCCGAGGGGCTGGCATGTCGGGGAGGGCTTATTGACGCGGTGCGGTGCTGGTTTCGGCCGCTGCAGACCACACGCGGTAGCGCACTTCGACATCCTTCGGCGCGTAGATCACCAGTGGTAGCTTGCTGTTGTAGCGCACCAGTTGCGGCTCACCGCCAACGCGCACGAAGGCCTGCTTGCGGCTGCCGTCCGGGCAGGCCATCAGCGTGCTCGTGGCCGGGCCGACCTGGCCCAGTTCGTAGTAGCTGTAGCCCCAGCCTTCCACGGTCTTTTCCTGCCACTGACCGCCCAGGCGTTGCTGGTTGCAATCTACTTCCAGGGTCTTGCCGGCGATGATCTCTACCTTGTGCTCGGCTTCATTGCTTTGCGCTGGCAGCTCGATCACATGGCGGTTATAGCCGTCGGCAGCGGCGGGGTAGGGCTTGAGCGCCTCCGGGGTGGCGGCGCAGGCGGCCAGCGGCAGGGCGCAGGCGAGGGAGAGCAGCGGCAGTTTGAGTCGGTTCATGATGATTCCTTGCTGAAAGGCCTTGTGGGCCGTCCGTGATGAGGGAACCGCCAGGTCGGCGGCGCAGCACTGACCGTTTTGAATAGGCCAAGTTCCTGCGCTTTTCAAGCCGGTGCGCCGCTGTCAGCTCAGCGTCAGGCGAACACGAAGTACTTGCGCACCGTTTCCACCACTTCCCAGGTGCCTTTCATGCCGGGTTCGACCACGAAGATGTCGCCGGCCTTGAGGTGAATCGCCTCCATGCCGTCCGGGGTGATGATGCAGTAGCCTTCCTGGAAGTGGCAGTACTCCCACTTCACGTACTCCACGCGCCACTTGCCGGGCGTGCAGATCCAGGTGCCCATGATCTTGCTGCCGTCTTCGGAGGTGTAGGCATTGAGGTTGACGGTGTGCGGGTCACCTTCGATGCGCTCCCACTTGCAGGCATCGACGACGGGCATCGGCTGGGTATCGCGCAGAACGGTGATCGGTTTGTTGGCCATGGGGCGCTCCGGTGAGTGATCAAAGGGGCGTTCACCATAGAGCGGGGGCGGGGCGGTCGATTGCCTGGAGTCGACACGGGGCTGCTCATTCGCGCAGTGCGCGGGGATTTCTATTTCTGAAAAAACCAAGGCCGGCTTATCAGGCCGGCCTTGTGGGGCTGCGCTTGCCATCGAGTCATACGACGTTCTCGATCAGGTCATAGGGAAGGTGTCAGGCGGTGCGGTTTTCGATCAGGCGATCGGAGCCACCTTCGGCAACACGGTTTTCGATCAGACGATCGGAGCCACCTTCGGCAACACGGTTTTCGATCAGACGGTCAGAGCCACCTTCGGCGACGCGGTTTTCGATCAGGCGATCAGAGCCACCTTCGGCGACGCGGTTTTCGATCAGACGATCAGAGCCACTTTCGGCAACGCGGTTTTCGATCAGACGATCAGAGCCACCTTCGGCAACACGGTTCTCGATCAGACGGTCGGAACCACCTTCGGCAACACGGTTTTCGATCAGGCGATCAGAGCCACCTTCGGCAACACGGTTTTCGATCAGACGGTCAGAACCACCTTCGGCAACGCGGTTCTCGATCAGGCGATCAGAGCCACCTTCGGCAACGCGGTTTTCGATCAGGCGATCAGAGCCACCTTCGGCAACACGGTTTTCGATCAGACGGTCCGAGCCACCTTCGGCGACGCGGTTTTCGATCAGGCGATCAGAGCCACCTTCTGCGACTACAGGTTGAGCGGAAGAAGCGGCAAATACGTTGGCTGCCAGTACGGAGAAAGCAAAGCTGAGGATGAGTTGGCGTTTCATGATGTGGTGCTCCAGGGGGTTGTGGTTGGGTATGGAGCAGATGTTACGCACTGGATTTTTTCAGAGAACTTCATTGGCTTGATGGTGAACATCGATGCGGCTGATAGCTGGCGAAAGCCCCGCGATAGAAGGCTTCCAGCTGTTTCATAAACGTCGCTGGGGCCCGTTCATGGTTAGCGTCGAGCTCGACCAGACCGCCGGCATAGCGACGGCAGCGATAGTGATTTTGCCCATTCGCGGCCTGAGCTATGATGCGCGCCCTTCGTCCTCGCGCCCCTGTCATCATGTCCGGCAATGCCCTCTATACCGACCTGTCGGGTTACTACGATCTGATGTGCGCAGACATCGACTACGCCGCGCAGAGTCATTGCGTGCAGCGCCTGCAACAGCTGTTCGGCAACGGCGGCAAGCGCCACCTCGATCTGGCCTGTGGTACCGGCCCGCATGTGCGCCATTTTCTCGATGCCGGCTATGTCAGCAGCGGCCTGGACATCAACCAGCCGATGCTCGACCGCGCTGCCCAGCGCTGCCCCGAGGCACGCTTTGCCCAGCAGGACATGTGCGGTTTTCAGGTCGACGAGCCGCTGGACCTGATCACCTGCTTTCTCTACTCCATCCACTACAGCGCCAGCATCGAACGGCTCAAGGCCTGTATCGCCAGCGTGCACGGCGCCCTGGCGGCTGGCGGTGTTTTCTGCTTCAACGCGGTGGACAAGCAGCGCATCGACAATGCCTCGTTCGCTTCCCACAGCGCGCAGCATGGCGAAGGGCAGTTCCGCTTCAGCTCCGGCTGGTACTACCGCGGTGAAGGCGAACAGCAGGCGCTGCGCCTGCGCATCGAACGCAGCGTCGCCGAGCAGACCGAGGTCTGGCATGACGAGCACCCGATGGTGGCGGTGGACTTCGCCGAGCTGCAGAGCCTGCTGGCGCCGTACTTCGAGGTGCAGGTGCTGGAGCACGACTATCAACGCCTGGCGCCGTGGGATGGCAGCTCCGGCAACGCGCTGTTTGCCTGCACCAAACGCTGAGGCGAGGCAGCGTCATCCTCGGCCTGGCCATTGTCTTACGCCGGCTCTTTGACGCGCTCGGCTTGCAATGAACGCTGCAGCTCGGCCACCAGCGCATCGACCTTGCCCAAGGCCTGTTTGACGGATTCGGCAAGCAGTTCACCGCCGACTTCCTGACCTTCGATGGCGATCTGGTGCACGCGAGTGATGCTGATGAAACCGAGCGCAGTGATCAGGTTCGGCTCCAGATGGTTCATATGCGCCATCTCTCCGCCCGCATCGAAACCGACGCCGCCGCGGGCCGTGAGGATCACCGCATGGCGCGGCCGGTCGGCCAGCCTGGGTACATAGGGATCGAGCGGGTTGCTTTCATCCACATCCACCGTACGGCCGGGGCGAACCACCTGATCGACCCAAGCCTTGAGCGCGGCGGGCATGCCGAAGTTGTACAGCGGCGTGCCGATCACCAGCACGTCGGCGGCGATCAATTCATCCACCAGGCGATCGCTTTCGGCCAGGGTGTCGTGCATCCAGGCCTCGCGTTTCGGCTCGGGCGTGAAGGATGAGGCGATCCAGTCATGGTTGATGATCGAGGGCGGATTCTGGCCGATGTCGCGGTAGGTGACGACGTCTTGCGGGCGGCGCGTTTGCCACTGGCTGATGAAACGATGGCTGAGATTGCGGCTGTGCGAACCGTGCTGATCCTTGCCGGCGAGGCCGGGGCGGGCGCTGGCGTCGAGATGCAGAATATGGGTCATGATGAGTCTCCTGATTGAATTTGAATTCATCTGTGATTAGCAGCAGACTCAGGCTAGGGTCGCCCCAGGCGGGCGACAAACGATCAATATTTTTCGCAACGGATGAGGAAAATTCAGGCATGAGCCGGCGCCGACTCCCTCCGCTTTCCGCCTTGCGCGCCTTCGAGGCGGCGGCACGCCACGAAAGCGCCAAGCAGGCCGCGGAAGAACTTTCCGTTACCGCCACAGCGATCAGTCACCAGATTCGCGCACTGGAAGAATCCCTCGGTGTCGCGCTGTTCGTGCGCAAGCCGCGTCAGCTGGAACTGACCATGGCCGGGCGTGAACTGCAGCAGGTGCTGGAAAGCGCCTTCGACAGCATCGGCGCCGCGGTCGAACGCCTCAGCGCGACGCCCAGCCGACAGGCCATTACCCTCAGCACCACGCCGGCAGTGGCCGTGCGCTGGCTGCTGTCCTGGGTATGCATGCTGCGCGACTCCCACCCCAATATCGACCTGCGTATCCACGCCTCGCACGAACCGGTGGCGCTCGATGGCGTCACGGCAGATATCGCCATTCGCTACGGCGACGGTCGCTGGCCCGGCCTGGTGGCCGAGAAGCTCTTCGACAACACCTTCGTCCCGGCCTGCAGCCCGTTGCTGGGCCTGCACGACGCCGCAGACCTACCCAGGCATACGCTGATTCACTTTCGTAACCAGGCAGCGATCTCCTCGCCGATGGACTGGGCCGTCTGGCAGAAACAGGCTCAGGTGCCGGGGCTGGATGTCAGTGCCGGGTTGGTGTTCTCCGACGAAACCCACGCCGTTTCGGCGGCCGTCGGCGCCCAGGGCGTGGCGCTGATGAGCCGGCAACTGATCGAGGATGAGCTGAGAGAGGGACGACTGGTGCAGCCCTTCGGCCCGGAAATGGAAGGCAAGCCATTCTTTCTGGTGTACCCGGAGAGACGCATAAATGACCCGACCATTCTCGCGGTGCGGGAGTGGATCATGGCGGTGCCGGGTGGGTTGTGTTCGGTGTGACGACTGTTCTAAGGGGCCGCAGCCGCAGCACCCGCTAAGCGTCCGTGACACGATTTGCCGGTATACAAGCGAGAGTGGAAGCCATGGATCTGCAAAAGATCGAGGATGAAGCCCGGCAGCTTTTCAAGAAGGAGCGGGCATTGCTGATCCAGTCAATGCAATGCGCGTGAAGGCAGGCGCTCGTCGACCAACTGCTGAGCCTGAAGGGCGAGCGTGTCGAGGTGCGCGTCACGCTGTTTTTCTGCCTGTTGCATGGCGCGCTGGCCGTGCTGCTTGAGCAGGTAAGCGTGAATCTGCCTGACCTCAGTGGAGGCAAACACCGGCGCCAGGTCGGCGACCGCGACCATGCCGCTGGAGCGGTAGTCGCGGCTGCTCATCACCACCAGCGCACCCTGAGCGGCCAGCACCTGCAAGCCCAGGGCCTCGAACAGCGGCACCTTGGCTGCCACGCAGGCCAGCTCCAGGTGCGGACGATGCGCTAGCACGCGTTGCAGCAGTGCGTGGCCGATGCCCTTACGGCGGTGTGCGGCATCTACAGCCAGATAGGCGAGGGTGCAGGCGGCAGCATCGTCCGGGCTTGGCAGATACAGGGCAAACCCCAGCACACGGGCCGGGTCTTCATCGTCCAGCGCCAGTAGCAACTGCACGGGGCCTTCGGCCTCGCCGTTCATGGTCTGCAGGTGCAGATGCAGCTCATAGTGCGGATTCCACGCCATCCGGCCACCCAGTCCGCTCTCATCTGGCCAGGCATTCCAGGGCCATCTGGCCACCTGTTCCACGGCCATCCGGCCGGGCAGTCGGAGCGCAGCGACGCA